>NZ_NIJM01000053.1 GCF_002836945.1 Shewanella chilikensis | reverse complement strand
CGCCAATTGCTGTGCAAGCCAGAGTGCCACGAGGACTTATTCGCACCTTCCTTAGCTGCGAATGGCGACGCCGCTTTGCTTGAGAAAGGCTTTCAGCGCCTGGATCTCTATGATCCCCTTGTGAAATACGCTGGCGGCCAGGGCGGCATCGACCTTGGCCTTGGCGAAGACCTCGAGAAAGTGCGCCATGGTGCCGGCGCCGCCGGAGGCGATAAGCGGCACATCGCAGACGGCTCTCACTTTGGCAAGCTGCTCGATATCATAACCCTGGCGCACCCCATCCTGGTTCATCACATTGAGGACGATTTCGCCGCAGCCCTGACGTTGCACCTCTTCGACCCAATCCAAGGTGTGCCATTGGGTGTCGCGGGTCGCCGCTTCATCGCCGGTAAACTGTTTCACCTTATAGCTGTTATCATTGGCATCGAAGAAAGAGTCTATACCCACCACTATGCACTGGCGGCCGAATTCATCCTGCAGCCTGCGAATAAGGCTGGGATCCGACAGTGCCGGTGAATTGATGGAGATCTTGTCGGCACCGAATGCCAGCAGCTCGCGTGCCTGGGCCAGCGTCTTGATGCCACCGGCCACGCAGAAGGGTATGTCTATCTGCTGCGCCACCCGGCTGACCCAGGACTTATCCACCACCCGCGAGTGGGCGCTGGCGGTGATATCATAGAACACCAGCTCATCGGCGCCTTCGGCGGCATATCTGGCCGCCAGCGGCACGATATCGCCTATGGTTTCGTGGTTACGAAACTGCACGCCTTTGACCACCTTACCGTCCCGTACATCGAGACAAGGGACTATACGTTTTGCCAGCATGCGATCGCCTCCTCTACGCTGAATTCGCCGGTTAGCAAGGCCTTGCCGATAATCAGGCCGCTGGCGCCGGAATCCCTGACTGCGGCCACATCATCCAGACTGGCGATACCGCCGGAGGCCTGCCAGGCGATATCGGGAAAGGTCTGCGCCAACTCGCGGTACAGGGCTGTGTTGGCGCCCGTCATGGTGCCATCACGACTGATGTCGGTGACCAGGGCATGTTTAAGGCCCAAAGGGGCAAACTGGGCCACCAGAGATTCCAGGGTTTTGCCACCGCCACTCTGCCAGCCGTGAACCGCCACTATTTTCTCGCCCGCGGCATTGATATTGACATCCAGCGCCAGACAGATGGCATCCGGGCCGTATTGTTCGAGCCAGGCGCCAACCAGTTTGGGCTCACGCACCGCCAATGAACCTATCACTACCCGGGAAACCCCGGCCTTGAACAGTTCATCGAGCTGACACTGACTGCGCACGCCGCCGCCCACTTGCAGTGGTGTATCCAGGGCGGCTGCGAGCGACGCTATCAGGCTGCTCTGGCAGCGCTCAGGGTCCTTGGCGCCGGTCAAGTCCACCAGATGCAAGAGTGAAGCCCCCTGGGCCTGATAAGCGAGCAGTTGAGCCTCAGGTTGCAGATTGAAGCGGGTCTCCTGTTGGTAATCGCCCTGAAACAGGCGCACTACCTGACCTTCTATAAGATCGATTGCCGGTATAATCATGCTGCAGCTCCGTTAAAATCATCCTGGGTCAGAGTGAGAAAGTTAGCCAGGATAAGGCTACCGATAACGGCGCTCTTTTCCGGGTGAAACTGCACTCCCATAAAGTTGTCTTTGGCAATGGCGGCGCTGAAACGCTCGCCGTAACAGCATTCGGCTATGGTGGCCGCGGAAGGCGCGGCGCAAAAGGAATGGACGAAATAGCAGTAGCTGCCTTTATCGATACCGGCAAACAGCGGGTGTGCCTGGCCGTTGGCATCAAGTACGGGGCTCAGTTGATCCCAGCCCATATGTGGACTGGGCAACCCCTTGCAGTCGAGCTGGCGTATAGTGCCCGGGATCAGCCCAAGACACTGGCATTCATCGGCATTCTCGCCACTTTCCTGCGAGCTGTCACACATGAGCTGCATACCGAGACACACTCCCAGCACCGGCTGTTTCAGCGCCTTGATAACAGGAATTAACTGCTTTTCAGTGAGCGCCGCCATGGCGGCTCTGGCTGTGCCCACACCGGGAAGCACCACTCTTTCGGCGCTGCGGATAACCTCGGCATCATCACTGATACAGACTTCGGCGCCGAGGCGCTCAAAGGCGTATTTTACCGAGCTCAAGTTGGCGCAGCCGGTATCTATAATCACTGTCTTGGCAATGGCTTGGGTCATTACAACACTCCCTTACTGGAAGGCAAGGCATCACCTTCAACCTTGATGGCCTGGCGCAGAGTGCGCCCCAGCACCTTGAACAGCGCCTCTACCTTGTGGTGGTCGTTGTCGCCCTCGCAGCCAAGGTGCAGGGTGCAGCGCAGGCCGTCGGCAAAGGAGCGAAAGAAGTGCGCTACCATCTCTGTGGCCAGCTCACCGACCTTTTCCCGCTCAAATACGGCGTTGAACTTGAGGAAGGGACGGCCGGAGAGATCCAGCAGGCAGTCGCCGCGGGCTTCATCCATTGGCAGGGAAAAACCGAAGCGGGCAATGCCGCGTTTATCGCCCAGCGCCTGACGCAAAGCATCGCCCAGCGCCAGCGCGGTATCTTCCACACTGTGGTGATCGTCTATCTCAAGATCGCCGTCAACCTTGACCGCCAGTTTGAAGTTGCCGTGGGTGGCAATCTGATCCAGCATGTGATCGAAAAAGCCTATGCCGGTATTGATGTCGCTGTTGCCGGCGCGGTCGAGATCCACCTCGACCCGAATGTCGGTCTCTTTGGTGGTGCGCACCACAGTTGCCTGGCGACCCCGGCTCAAGAGGGCATCACAGATATCGCCCCAGTTGAGCTTTTCCCTGTCATAGCGATAGCCGGTCAAGCCCATGGCCTCGGCCAGGGCAATATCGGTTTGCCGATCACCAATAACTGCCGAGCGGGTGAAATCCACCAGGCCCTGGGTCAGAAACTCTTTTACCAACCCGAGTTTGGGTTTGCGGCAACTGCAGTTTTCATCGTTGAAGTGAGGGCAAATCAACACCTCGCTGAAGTTGACCCCCTGGCTTGAAAAAATCTGCATCATCAGATTGTGGGGCGCATCGAAGTCTTCTTTCGGGAAGGAGGGCGTGCCCAGGCCATCCTGATTGGAGACCATCACCAAGCGGTAACCGGCGCTTTGCAGTTTGAGCAGCGCCGGAATAACGCCGGGTTCAAACACCAGCTTATCCAGTCTGTCCACCTGTTTGTCGGTTTGCGGCTCTTCAATAAGGGTGCCGTCGCGGTCGATAAAGAGTATTTTCTGGCTCATTGATGTTTCCTTGTGCCGGCCGCTGCCGGGCTGATTATTATCGTTATTGCACCTGGCTCAGGGCGGCTAGCAGCCGCTCGGTATCTGAGTCATCGCTGAAACTGAAACGTATGGCGTCGACAAGACGCGGATCCCGGTAGCTGCGGGCGACTATGCCAAAGCGCTGCAACTGCTCACGCACCTTGGGGGCATCGGCGAAATACGCCAGCAGATAGTTGCCGCCACTTGGTAGTACCCGGGCACCGAGTCTTTCCAGCGCCGCGGCCACTCTTTGTCCCTGGGTCTTGAGTAGCGCCACATCGGCCTGCATTCTGGCTATGCCCTCAGGGCTTAATGCCGCAGCCGCCAAGCATGCCACAGGGACAGGTACCGGGTAGGGGGCCAGCACCTGTTTTACCATCTCGATAATGCCTTCATTGGCCAACATAAAGCCGCAGCGGGCTCCGGCCAGGGCAAACGCCTTGGAGAGGGTGCGCAGCACGACCAGGTTGGGATACTCCTTGAGCAAAGAGGCGGCGCTCAGCTCGGGGCTGAATTCAATATAGGCTTCATCCACTACCACTAGCGTGTCTGGCATGGCCTCGAGTATCCGCAGAATTTCACCCTGGCTTACCCAGGTGCCTGTGGGGTTGTTGGGGTTGCAGATAAACAGCAGTTTGGCGCCTTGGGCCTGGGTTAACGCTTTGGGCAACTGAAAATTGTCATCCAACGACAGCGCCTTGACCTCGACATTGAAGGTCGCGGCGCTGATGGCGTACATGCCGTAGGTGGGGCCAAAGAGGGCGATGCTGTCTGCCCCCGGGGTGCAAAAGGTGCGGATAAGCAACTCTATCGCTTCATCGGCGCCGCGGCTGCAGATGAGCTGCAAATCTGAGACTCCGGCATAGGCGGCATAGGCGGCTATCACCTCTGGTGGCTGGCACTCGGGGTAGCGGTTGACCCGGTCGATATCCGTGTGGTTGAAGGGGGATTCGTTGGCGTTGATCCAGACTTCCCCCTGGCCGCCAAGGCGCCTGGCGCTTTGATAGGGCTCGAGTGCCAAAAGCTCGGGGCGGGCCAGAGTAGCGGCAAGCTCGCGGCTTTGGTGGGTAACGGCTATTGTTCCTTTCTTGGCATCCGCAGTGGCGGTATTAATGGCTGCAGGCATGGTGTTTATTCCTCCATTCTCGCGGACGGCGCGCGCGATGATGAAACACTCTCGGTTGAACCTTCGGAGCCGGATACCCCAAGAGAGGCCAGACGCAGGGCAACGGCATTGCTGTGAGCGTCAAGCTGCTCTGCCTGGGCCAGGGTCATTACCGAGGGCCCCAAGGCGCACAGACCTTCGGCGCTCAGCTCCTGCACGGTAAAGCGGCGGCAGAAATCTGCCAGTGACAGGCTGGATACCGAGCGGCTGTAGCCGTAAGTGGGCAGCACATGGTTGGTGCCGCTGGCGTAATCACCCACAGATTCCGGGGTGTAGGGGCCGAGAAACACAGAGCCGGCAGCGCGAATTTGTGCCAGCACTGCTCTTGGGCTGCGGGTCTGGATGATCAGGTGCTCGGGGCCATAGCGGTTGGAAACGGCTGCAGCCTTATCCAGTGAATCGAGCAGTAAAATACGGCTTTCGGCCAATGCCTGGCGGGCAATATCGGCGCGGGGCAGAGCCGCAAGCTGCTTGTCCAGCTCTTGGATGACGGCTTTTGCCAGCGATTCACAGTTAGAGAGCAATATCACCTGAGAGTCGGGACCGTGCTCGGCCTGTGACAGGAGGTCAGCCGCCACAAAGGCTGGATTGGCAGTCTCATCGGCGATGACCAGCACTTCGGATGGCCCTGCCGGCATGTCGATACTGACTCGCGCCCTGGGATCCTGGGACAACTGGCGCTTGGCTTCGGTGACATAACGGTTGCCCGGGCCAAATATCTTGTCCACCGGGGCTATGGTCTCCGTGCCCAATGCCAGCGCGGCAATGGCCTGGGCGCCACCGGATTGGTAAATATCTTCGATGCCGCATTCGCTGGCGGCGTAGATGATGGCGCTGTCTATCGGAGCCGGGCTTATCAAGACCCGGCGGCGACAACCGGCGATTCGGGCCGGCAGCGCCAGCATCAACACAGTGGAGATCAGCGGCGCGCTGCCGCCCGGTATGTAGAGGCCGACGCTGTCTATGGCTTCGCTTCTGAGCTCACAGCGCACTCCGGCCTGGGTATTGATATCCAAAGCCTGAGGCTGTTGCGCGCTGTGGAACACATCTATGTTGGCCATGGCGGTCTTGATGGCGTCTTTGAGCTCAGGGCTAACGTCCTGGGCAGCGGCCTTTATCTGCGCCTGACTGAGGGCGATATTCTCAAGGGGGATATTATCAAAGCGCTCGCTGTACTCCCTGAGGGCTTGGTCTCCCTTGGCGGCGACGGCCTCAATGATCTCGCCGACGCTCTGCTCGAGCGCTTTGCTGCTTACCAGGGAGGAGCGCTGGAGCGCGGCGGCCTGCTCGCTTTCGCTCAGTTTGTCCCATACCAGATACTGCATGCTTCACCCCATCATCTTTTCAATTGGCATTACCAGAATCGAGCTGGCACCGAGCTTGGTCAGCTCTTCCATTGTGTCCCAAAACAGATCTTCTGTGCTGACCGCGTGGATGGCGACCCGGTTGCTGTCATCGTTGAGCGGCAACACTGTGGGGTTCTCGGCGCCGGGCAGCAGGGCAACAATCTGCTCCAGGGTTTCAGTGGGAGCGTGCAGCAGGATATATTTGCTTTCCCGGGCACGGATGACGCCGTTGACCCGGCTCATCAGCTTGTCGATCAAGGCCTGTTTGGCCGGGGTTTGGGTTTGCTGTGATTGGATGACACAGGCCATAGAGCGGAAGATAACTTCGGTCTCGTACAAGCCATTGGCTTCCAAAGTGGCGCCGGTGGAAACCAGATCGCAGATCCCGTCGGCGAGTCCGGCACGGGGGGCCACTTCTACCGAGCCCTTGAGCATACAATCGCGATAACTTATGCCCTTATTTTGCATAAAACGGCGCAACAGGTTGGGGTAGGAGGTGGCAATTCGCAAGCCTTCCAGTGAGGCGGCGTCCTGATAAGGGAACTCACTGGGTACCGCCAGCGATAAACGGCAGGCGCCGAAGTCCAGTTGTCTGAGTTTGTTGCAGGCCGAAGGTTTGCCCAGTGTCTGCCGTTCTATCTGCTCCTCTTCCAGCACATTCTCGCCAATGATCCCCAAATCGACCACGCCATCCATGACCAGGCCGGGAATGTCGTCATCACGCACCCGCAGCAGATCCAGCGGCATATTGTCGGCGTGGGCTATCAGACGTTGTTCGTTGACGGTGAATTTTACGCCGCAGTTTTTCAGCAGTTGTTGTGATTCTTTCGAAAGCCGGCCCGATTTCTGGATAGCGATGCGCAGTCGATTTGAAGTCATAGTGGTCATTCCTGTTGGTCAATTCAATCTTGGTTAAAAAACTCAAATCCGGAAACGAAAAACCCCCGGAATTCCTTCCAGGGGTTTTCAGATCTTATGAATCAACCGCCAGAAGGAATGAACCTTCGGCAGTCAGCTCCGAAGGCTACCGCTCGTGGTGGTGATGATGGATAGCGTTGCGAAGCTGTGTCATGTAATAAATCCTGTGATTTCACGCTGTAATTTGGCAGCGCATAAACATTCAATTCTGAGCCAATTCGGCTGGCGTGTTTTTAAGCTAATCCCTTTGGCTGGAATTTGCAACACCCAAAATCAAAAAATGTCTGCTGCTTGAAAAGGATTCATCAAGCGGCCCGCTTGGGCATAAGTTTGCGAATCGTTAGCCTGAAGAGTTTGGTTTAAGTGGTTATGTTAACTATATCAATGCCAACTCTGTTGGGTAGAGCGGCTTGGCGATAAGGTTTGTCCCTTGTATCCGTCACTCAAATAGCGATAATGCACGCCATACCCCAGGGCAAAATGGAGCACAATGCGTAATCGACTCGTTAGCGAAACGGCACTGGCCTTCGCCCCGGGCGGCCCTTTGGCCTCCAATATCAGGGGCTTCAAGCCTAGAGAGCAACAACTGGAGATGGCCCGCGAAGTGGCCCAGTTACTCCATGGCTCAAGCGGCGCTGCAGTGCCTTTGGTGCTCGAAGCCGGCACCGGGGTTGGCAAGACCTTCGGTTATCTGATCCCGGCGCTGCTTTCAGGCAAGCAGGTGATTGTCTCCACCGGCTCAAAGAACCTGCAAGAACAGCTGTTTTATAAAGATCTGCCGGCCTTGCTGCAGATGCTGGATCTGCAAGTTCGGGTGGCGCTGCTCAAAGGGCGCAACAATTATCTGTGTCAGTTGTTGCTGGAGCAGCAGTTGGATGGCGCCCAGAGCCGCAGCCCGGAAGTGCTCGATGATCTGCTCAGGATAAATCAATGGGCCGCGGCCAGCACAGATGGCGATCTCGGTACTCTGGCCACGGTTTCCGAACAGTCGCCGGCACTGGCGCTGGTGGCTTCTTCGAAAGAGCGCTGCACCGGCAAGCGCTGCGCCTTCTATGACAGCTGCTTTACCCGCAAGGCCAGACAGAAGAGCCTGGAAGCCAGGATTATCGTGGTTAACCATCATCTGTTTTTTGCCGACAGGATCCTCAAGGATACCGGCTTTGCCGAGTTGTTGCCCGATGCCGATGCGGTGATTTTCGATGAGGCTCACCTGCTTGCCGATATTGCCGTAACCTACTTTGGTCGCCAATTGTCGCTCGCGGCCATGCAGCGAGTGCTGGAGCGGGTGGAAGCGGTATATCAACAGGAACTCAGGGATACTTCACAACTGAGCGATCTCGCCAGGCGCTGCGGCTCCCGCCTGGCGGATTGGGCGCAGATGACCCAGGCTTCCGGGCAAAGCGACTGGCGGCCCCTGTTGGCCGATAAAGAACTTGCGAGGCAATGCTGGCAGCTGCTCGAAGAGTTTCGGGCGCTGGAGCGGGTGATGCTGGCCAATATCGGTCGCAGTGATGAACTGGATGATTGCCTGGAAAAATGGCTAGATTACTGTGTGCAGCTGGAGCAGTTTTTCAACTGTGAAGACCAAAGTGCGGCTTACAGCATAGAGCAGGGCAGTCGGTTGCCGACGCTGAGAATGGCGCCTATTGATGTTGCCAAGGCGTGTCAGGCGCTGTTTGAGGTGCAAACCCGTTGGCTATTTACCTCGGCAACGCTACAGGTGAATCGCAGCCTGAACCATTTTTGCCGGACATTGGGGCTTAAGGGGGCCAGGGAGCTTATTCTGGACAGCCCTTTTAACTACCGACGCCAGGCAATTTTGTGTGTCCCCAGGGAGCTTGGGGATGTGCGATCTGAAGGGGATTATCAGTTTCGGCGCCTGCTTGAGGTGTGCGAGCAGGCGATTAATGCGGCCAAGGGCCGAACCTTTATTTTGTTTACCAGTCACAGGATGCTCCAACGGGTGGCGCAGGCGCTTCATGGTCGCAGCCGCTATCCACTCTTGGTGCAAGGCAGCGCCGGCAAGCAGACACTGCTGAAAAAGTTTCGTCAGCTGGGTAATGCCGTGCTGCTGGGCACCGGCAGTTTTTGGGAAGGCGTGGATGTGCGCGGCAAGTTACTCTCTTGCGTGATAATCGACAAACTGCCCTTTGTGTCTCCGGACGATAATCTCTATCGCGCCAGAGCCGCAGAGATCAGTAAGCGACAGGGTGACCCCTTTGTGGAGTTGGCCTTGCCCCAGGCTGTGATAGCACTCAAACAGGGTGTTGGACGGCTAATTCGTGACGAGAGCGACCGCGGTGTGCTAATTCTCTGTGATAATCGCATCGTTAATCGCAGTTATGGTCAGGCATTTCTCAACTCCTTGCCGCCCATGTACAGGACCCGCAATTTGCAATCTGCCTTGTCTTTTCTTGAAAGAATAGATTGATTAAAAACAGTTGGATACTGTATTTGAGAGTGTTAATTCAATTTTTGGAACAAATAAATTGATAGTAAAAAGGCGCCTAAAACTAGGCGCCTTTTGCCCTCTGTCTCTGTACTAGCTATTAGCCGCGATCTGCGGCCAGCCAGGAAGCAAATTGCTTGGTGTAGTAACTGACAATCAAGCTGGCACCGGCGCGTTTGAAGCCGACAAAGCTTTCGGTAACCACGGCCCTTTCGTCCAGAGCGCCGGCCAGAGCCGCGAACTTGATCCCGGCATATTCACCGCCCACATGATAAGCCGCCAAAGGCAACTCGGTACGCTCTCTCAATTGTGACAACACATCCAGATAAGGCGTACCTGGTTTCACCATCAGAATATCGGCGCCTTCCTCTTCATCGAGCAGGGCCTCCAACAGTGCTTGCCGGCCATTGGCGCTATCCAGTTGATAACCTTTACGATTGCCGCTGAGTTCACAATCTACCGCCGCCCGGAATGGGCCGTAGAAAGAGGAGGCAAACTTGGCCGAGTGGGCCAAAATGGCGACATTTTCAAAACCGGCTGCATCCAGGCCTTCGCGTATCGCCCGAATTTGGCCATCCATCATGGCCGAAGGGGCGAGCATGTCGGCACCGGCGCGGGCAGCGCAGACAGACTGCTTGACCAGGTTTTCCACAGTCGCGTCATTACAAACTTCATTGTGCTCGACCACACCGCAGTGGCCGTGATCTGTGTACTCGCAGAAACAGATATCCGGGATCACCAGCATCTCGGGCGCTTCCTGCTTGATGGTGCGGATCATCCGTGCCAGCAGGCCGTCATCGTTCCAGGTATCGCTGCCGATGGCATCTTTATGGTGTGAAATACCAAAGGGCATTACATAGCGGACTCCGAGGGCCTTCAGCTCACGGATCTCAGCTGCCAGCATGCTCTCGGGCAATCTGCTGATCCCGGGAAGGGTGCTGATGGCCACAGGCTCAGTAATGCCTTCTTCGATGAACAGTGGGTGTACCAGATCTGTCAGGGAAACTTGCTGCTCGCGAACCAGATCCCGCATGGCTTCTGAACTGCGAAGACGGCGAAGACGACGAAGAGGTTTAGTGAAGCTGCCGTGACGGCAATGACTGTCTGACATGAGATTTCCTTTACTGCTATGGCGGGTGCCTGTTTGCCGAATATTGTCTCAAGACTCGGTAATGAGCACTAAGCTATTGAGGTTAAAGGGGCGCAAGCGCCCAAGTGCGCCTAGGATACCCTTTGCAGGAAACGCGATACTATGACGAGGGTCACAGTTCACCCAGGCAGATGTTGGCAGGTGCAATACTGGTCTCACAGGGACTTGTTCCCTGTTGCCATTGCTGCTTGTCGAGCTTGGCGGTGCAACCACTGTCTTCCATCAGGGCCCGCTCACCGTCTGCGCTGCACAGCAACAAGAGGGCATGATCCTCGATGCGAAACAGGTGCAGTTGGTATTGGCTGAATGGCTCGAGCAGGGAGGCGTCATGGGCTGTGGCCAACGCCAGTAAAGTTTGGCCGTCGAGATTGGCCGGATGATTTTCATAACGTATGGTGGCCTCGGCGGCGCTGGTCACCTTGGTCAGTGCCGGTGCCAGTTGTTGGTAGTCTTGTTCATGCCTGTCACCCAGACCGCAGCCACCAAGTGTCGGTAGCAGCGCCAGCAACAGGCAGACGATTGGGCCTTGATGGAAAA
Source organism: Shewanella chilikensis (assembly GCF_002836945.1). GTDB lineage: Bacteria > Pseudomonadota > Gammaproteobacteria > Enterobacterales > Shewanellaceae > Shewanella > Shewanella chilikensis. The sequence goes on along the minus strand of NZ_NIJM01000053.1, from coordinate 18,464 downwards.
TTGATTTCATCCTTGAATCCTTATCTACAAATAGTAGGTCAGCGCTAGTTCCTGTTAGGCCTGTTCCTGCCAAAAGGCCAGTTTACCTGCGGCATCCCGGCCCGTGTCCAAATTCCAATCTTTGATACTCTCCAGATAGGCGCTATCTTGCTCCAGCACACCGCTGGCGATAAGTTGCCAAAAGTGTTTGACGTTTTCTCTGGCGCGCAGAAAAATCGCGTCATAGTGCATATCGCCCTCAGGGGTGGTCAGGGTTAAATATGCTTTTTCAATCAGCTCCTGCTCTGGGTAGAGAACGGCGAACTTGACGCCCAGGTGGCGGGCAAACGGCAGCAGTCTGTTGCCTTCCTCGGCAATCTTGTCCACCACAGTGATAAAGCCTTTATGCCAGTCATTGATGGCCGGCGGATTATTGGCCCACTCATCGATATAAACATCTTTGAAGCAGTTGTCCCACAATCTCTCTATGACAGGATCCAGTTTCTGGCCTGTGGCATCGCAGCAGGCGGCAATGCCGGAATCCAGGTGTTCGGATAGACCTATTGCCCCGAGATTGAGCTTGGGATAGATGTAGGCATCCTGATGCATTTCACAATGCCTGTGGGCATCGGCGTTGTCTTTGTAGGGGCCTACTTTCATCTCAATAACCGGATGGACAGTGATATCTGTGATCACATGGGCACAATAGCCCAGCAACCAGGCCAGGCCCTTGTCGCGTTCTTCCCCTTCACTGCAGGCCAGATGACGAACGCCGGCTTTGAGCATTTCGCCGCTATGCTGGTAATGCATCTTGTCGGCCCAGCTTTTGGCCTGTTGGCGATCATTGAGGGCAAGATAGGGATAATCCGGGCTGACAGCCCCGAGCTCGCAGTATTTGAAGTGCTTCAGTAAGGCGCGAATAGCGTCCTTGGGCATATGGGTAACCGCCTCCAGCTCAAGTGGCTGTCTGAGGCTGTTGACCATGGTGAGGTGTGCATAGGCGCCTGGCATTCCCTGGCCTCCAATCCTTTGCTATTGCGTGCGGTTCCTTGGGGTTAACCTTAGCCGCTTAAGGTGACAACGGCCATAGCCCGAAGCTACTATCAAGCGCAATTCACTCAAGAGTAAATCAGACTGGCCGCTTCCCTTGGTTGATACCCGGAAACCACCATGCCGCCTTCCTTAGTTAGGATACGGCTGGTGAAGCTTGGGCTCTACTGCGGCGGATATGGCGCTCGACCAGAGCACCTATCAGGTACATCATCAGGTAACCGCAGCCGAGGGCGAGGATTACCGCCACCACATTGGCCGTCAATTGCCTGAGCAGGAAGAAGGCGCCCACCAGAGTAATGATGCCGGCCAGGCGGATCAGCAAACTGGCATTAAAGTAGCCTTCGGCCTTGATATAGGCCAGTTGATAACCGTTGAGCATCAAAAAGATGAAGAAAATGGCATAGTGCAGCAGTACCGGGACGGCGCCGTGATACTGGGGCGGAAACAGCATTCTGAACAGACTATCGCCGCCCAGCAGCATGACAACAAAGAAACTGGTGCTGACAATTAGCGCCAGCTTGTAGAGCCAGTGTTTGATGGCGCGGATCTGTTCATTGTCCCGGGCGCGAACACAGACCGCCAATTCCGGCAATACGAAGCGGTAGATAGGGAATACAAACAGCAAGGTCATGTAGGTGAATACCGGTCTGACCACCACTTGGAAATCCCCCAGCTCTTCGACACTGAAATAACGTATGGTCAGTAGTACGGTAATATAGATCATCAGAATGCTTGAACCGGCCTCGAGCGAGGCGGTGACACTGCGCTTCATAAAGCTCTTCAGCGCCGGCTCAAGATTGACCTTGGCGAGCGGCGCGGTGGCGATTTGGCGCCGCCTTCTCAGATACATAAAGACCGCGATAATCAGAGACGACAGCGTCGTGGCGTAAAAGAGTGCTCCCAGCGGCGCCATGCTCAGCCCGTAGTAACACAGGGCAAAGGCCAGCACCAAAGACAGCGGCTCCATCCAGGTTACCTTGTTGCTGATTTCATAGAGACGATACATGGCAACCAGGTTGGTAAAGTACACCTTGAGCCCCATGCTGACTATGATGCCCACCAGTTGCAGGTACTCCACATCTATGGCGAGTTTGTGCTTGATATAGGGCAGTATAATGCCCCAGGTCAGCAGCACTACAAGTATCAGCACATAGCGGAAAATATTGATGATATCCCTGTCGTTGCGGGTCTGGCTGTATGACACCACCATAGACGAGCGAAAGCCTGTCATCAGGATAAGTGACAGCGAGATGATATCGATAACTGTGTGGTAGATAGCCAGATCCGCCTTGGGAACCCAGCTTGCGAGCCAGACTTTAAAGGAAAACCCGATTGCTATGCTGATGAGCGTGGCCCAAATACCGGCGACAAAGGCACGTTTCAACCGCGAAACTGCGGTTTCATTGGAAGACTGAGAGAGGCTGGACATAACAGACGCTAACCGAAAAGGGGACTCTATATTAGTTGAGAACTGTTCTCATTGTCCATGATAAGGATCACAAGGGCAGATCCGGGCTTGGTTTCGGCGTATTTGATGGTATGATCCCGCCGCTATTAACTCGCCGAAGGCTATACCTTCGCTTATCAAGGTTTAAACCATGACATCGACTACACTTGCCAATTCTCCTGTTATTCTGGCTCTGGATACCTGTACCGAACTCTGCTCAGCGGCGCTGGCATGGCAAGGTGGCAGTATTGCCGAATCTGTCGATGCTCCCCGTGAACATAGCCAAAGATTGCTGCCCATGATAGAGAACTTGCTGAGCCAATCCGGGCTCAAGATGCAGGATATCGGCCTTATCGCCTATGGCCGAGGGCCAGGCAGTTTCACCGGCATCCGCATCTGCACTTCTATGACTCAAGGGTTGGCGCTGGGGCTGGATGTACCTGTAATCGGTATCTCTACCTTGGCTGCCATGGCGCAGCAAGCGATAACCGAACATGGTGCGCAGCAGGTGATTTGTGCCATAGATGCCCGCATGGGCGAAATCTATTGGGCGGCGTTTGAACAGGAATCCGGCCTGGCCAAACTGGTGGGCATAGAGCAAGTGAGCGCCCCTGAGACAATGACCTCGCCCTTTGCCAATGCGGACAAGGTGTATTGCTGCGGTACAGGGTTTGACGCCTACCCGGCACTGTTACAACATGCCGAGAACTTGACCTTGCTGGATGCGGTGAAATATCCTCAAGCCAGTGCTATGCTTGCTTTGGCAAGCCTTGGCTGGCAACAAGGACAGGCCACCTCGGTCGATGAGCTGGCGCCTGTGTATTTGCGAGATACAGTTGCCTGGAAGAAACTGCCGGGAAGGGAATAGGGCTTCAGGCGGGTTAACTGCCTCAAGGGCTTGGGGCAAACGGGGATCAAACCAGTATCATGATGATCAAGCAGACGGGACATCCGGGGGCAGTTCAAAGTCTGTCGCAGGCGGTAGCCGGCAACAGGCCACCTGAGAGTGCCCAGCAAACCATTGAAACTCAAGATGAAATCCTTGTCAGCCCATCCAGACAGTTGCTCGAGTTTGACAGCCAAGCCCTTAACGACAAATACCAACAAAGAGAGCAACTTAAGCGGGAAACCGCAGGTCATTCTGATGCTATCGCCCTCTATCTTCATACCCAACACGCCGCGCAGCGGGACGCTATCTCAGCCATGGTGGGCATAGATGTCTACGCCTGACAATCCCGCCGCCGATAACGCGTTTGTAAAACCGTCCCATTCTCTGGCGTTGCCGGGAAGAGGCCAGTTTCTGCTGGAACTCTTGCTGGCCTTGATGTTGACTCATCTGCCCTATGTCTCTGTACCTTTTAAATGGTTGGAAAGCTATTTCCATGAATTGTCTCATGCGCTAGCCACGCTGTTAAGCGGCGGGATTGTCAGCCATATCCAACTCTTTCCGAGTGGCGCCGGTTTCTGCTTCAGTCAGGGCGGTTGGCCGCTCCTTATCGGCTTCAGTGGTTATTTGGGCGCGGCCTTTTGGGGCTGCCTGCTTTACCACCTGGCCACTTGGCCGCGGGGGATCCGTGTCAGTTTCGCCTTTATCGGCGCCTTGGTGCTGCTCACCATACTGCTGTGGGGACGGGACTTACTGACTCTGAGTATCCTCATTAGTCTGAGTGTATTGTTTTTGCTGCCGCTGAAATTTGGCGGCAATCGACTGCTCAGCGGCAGCTTGCGCCTAGTGGCCTTGATGGTGATGCTCAACGCGCTCGCCAGCCCAGCAGTATTGCTGGGGCTGGACAACAGGGGAGATGCGGTATTGCTGGCTGAGCACAGCTGGGTGCCTGCGTTCGTCTGGGTATTGCTGTGGTTCGCTTCCGGCTTATTGGCGTTACTGCTTTGCTGGCGCCGCATAGATGGAAAATCAAACTGATCCTTGGCAAGTCTGCCGCTCACTGTTAGCTTGAACTCCAATCTTATTTGGCACCAGTGCGTGCCAAAAAGTCGTTTCGGCGGGTTTGTTGCCGCAGCATAAATCCACATTCAAAGGAGAAGGGAAATGGAATACAAGCAATTTAATCGCAAGCTGGCAACGCCGCTTGGCAAGGCGTTGCTGTTTGCAGGCATGCTGCTTGGCAGCGGTGCGCTGCAGGCCGGCGAACAGGCGTTGCAGGAGGCGGTTAACAGTGACTTTCGCCGGGAAGCCAATGTCGAGCGCGACCAATATCGTCATCCAGAGCAGACACTGGCTTTTTTCGGGATCAGTGCGGAGCAAACCGTGATTGAGCTCTGGCCCGGCGGCGGCTGGTACACAGAAATCCTAGCGCCTATGTTGGCGGACAAGGGGCAGTATATTGCCGCCGGTTTTAACACAGCGCCGCAGGAAGACACCCCGGGCAGCCGTTATCGGGCCAAAGCGGGCAAGCGTTATCTAGAATGGCTGCAAGCCCACCCCAAAGAGCTTGGCAAAATCGAACAGGTGGTTTTGGATCCTCCCGCACAGGTTAAACTGGGAGAAGATGCCAGCGCCGATGCTGTACTCACTTTCAGAAACCTGCATAACTGGGCCAGTCAGGGGCAACTGCAAACCGTGTTTCAGGCTGCTTTTAATGTGCTTAAAGATGGCGGCGTCTTTGGTGTGGTTGAGCACAGGGGCAAAGCCGGTAACGGCCCTGACAGCGGCTACATGATGCAGGATGAGATGATAGCACTGGCAGAAAAGGTCGGCTTCACCTTGGAAGCCAGCAGTGAGATCAACGCCAATGCCAAGGACAGTAAGGATTACCCCAAAGGCGTCTGGACCTTGCCGCCGACATTGCGACTGGGTGAGCAGGACAGGGACACTTATCTCAAGATAGGAGAAAGTGACCGTATGACACTCAAATTTATCAAAAAAGCGAACTGATACACTGACAACAGAGGCATTATGTGGCAACCTTCCGCCCCCGTAAAAGCACTGAAGATCCCGCTGCCGCACCTCACGCTGGCTGCCCAATGCTGGGGAGCGGAAGATAAGCCGCTGTTACTGGCATTGCATGGATGGCTGGATAACAGTAACAGCTTTGCTCCTTTGGCCGAGAAGTTGATGAATGATTATCGTATTCTTGCCATTGATTGGCCGGGGCATGGTTTATCGGAACACAGGCCAGGGAGTTATCCGCTGCACTGGATTGACTATCTGTATGATCTTGAGCAGCTGCTGGACCACTTGGCCGGCGATGCACCAGTCACTCTGTTGGGGCACTCGCTTGGGGGAATCGTTGCCAGTGCTTATGCTGCCGCATTTCCCGAGCGAGTTGCCAAGTTGCTGTTGATTGAAGCCTTTGCACCTCTTTATGAGGCGGTGGAGCAGGCCAAACCCAGGCTGAGAAAGAGCTTTGCTGCCCACAAGCGTATGCTCGCCAGCAAACGTAGCCAAGTGGTTTATGACAGTATCGAACCGGCCATCAAAGCCAGAGTGCAGTTGACCGGCTTGGCAGAGCCCTGGTCCAGATTATTGGTGACACGCAATATGCAAATTGATGCACAGGGTGCCAGATGGCGCAGTGACCCAAGGCTGCGGCTTGACTCGCCGATGCGACTTTGTTTTGAGCAGGTAGCATCCCTGATGCAGGGGATCGCCATCCCCAGCTTACTTATCACGGGTGAGCAGGGATTTCCCGGATTGGTGCAGAGTTTACCCCAGGCACGTGCCTGGTACAGCGAGTTGCAAATAGTACAACTACCAGGGGATCACCATCTGCATATGGCGAACGCCGATGGGGTAGCGCAAACTCTGGCCGGATTTCTCCAAGGTAGAAAATCCAATCCGGGGGACTAGGCAAATAAAAGCTTTTATGTGATGATGATCAAAATTTTAAACGCTCGTATGATTTTTTGCGGCGCGAAAGTTAACTACCAAGAGTCGAGGCCAAAGGCCTTAATAAGAACTTTATAAAAAATACTCAGTGCTTTGCCCGCAGATGCTGCGGGCTTTAACGACATAGAGAGTCGTTTCCGCTGAAGACGGAATTTTAGGAGAGATTTGTGGACCAGCCCTGGATTAACAGTTTGCCTGCCGACGTGCCTGCCGAAATTGATACCAGCCGCTATGCTTCCTTGCTGGAGATGTTGGAATCAGCGGTCAATACCTACGCCGATCAACCCGCATTCGTCAATATGGGTGCAACCCTGACGTACCGAAAACTGGAAGAGCGCAGCCGGGCCTTTGCCGCCTATTTGCAAAATGATCTCAAATTGCAAAAGGGCGATCGGGTGGCGATCATGATGCCGAACCTACTGCAATACCCCATCGCCCTGTTTGGTGTGTTGCGGGCCGGTATGGTTGTGGTCAACGTCAATCCGCTTTATACCCCGAGAGAGCTAAAGCACCAGTTGGTCGACTCCGGCGCCAAGGCGATAGTGGTAGTGTCCAACTTTGCCAGCACACTGGAGCAAGTGGTCGATCAAACTCCGGTCAAGAATGTGATTATTACTGGGCTTGGCGATCTCTTGAGTGCGCCCAAGCGTACCTTGGTTAATTTTGTGGTGAAGTATATCAAGCGCCTGGTGCCCAAATACTCTTTGCCACACGCCATCTCTATGCGCCGGGCGCTTCGGGCCGGTAAAAAGGCACAGTACGTCAAGCCTGTGGTCAAGAGTGATGATATCGCCTTTTTGCAGTATACCGGCGGTACCACTGGCGTTTCCAAGGGCGCCATGCTCAGCCATGGCAACATAGTTGCCAACGTATTGCAGGCCAACGGTGCTTACGCCCCTTTGCTCAACGATGGCAAGGAGTTTGTGGTAACCGCCTTGCCGCTTTACCATATTTTCGCCTTAACGGTGAATTGTTTGCTGTTCCTGCATAAAGGCGCCAATAACTTATTGATCACCAATCCAAGGGATATCCCGGGATTTGTGGCGGAACTGAAGAAAACACCTTTCACTGCTCTCACTGGGGTGAATACCCTGTTTAATGCTCTGGTCAACAGCGAAGAGTTTGCCGCTCTGGACTTCTCCCGCCTCAAACTTTCTATTGGTGGTGGAATGGCGGTGCAGCGCGCCGTGGCCGACAAGTGGCAGAACATCACCAAGACTCGTTTGCTTGAAGGATATGGCCTGACCGAAGCTTCACCTCTGGTGGCTTGTTGCCCTTACGATCTGGCTGGTTACAACGGCTCTATCGGCTTACCTGCGCCTTCGACGCAAATTCAAGTGCGTGGCGATGATGGTCAGGTGTTGCCTCAGGGGGAGACGGGTGAACTTTTTGCCAAGGGGCCTCAGGTGATGTTGGGCTACTGGCAACGTCCGGAAGAAACCACCAAAGTTATCGACAAAGATGGTTGGTTGGCCACAGGTGATATCGGCTATATGGATGAAAAAGGTTTTTTCTATATTGTTGATCGCAAGAAGGACATGATCCTGGTTTCCGGCTTCAACGTCTTCCCCAATGAAGTGGAAGAGGTGGTGGCCTTGCATCCCAAGGTGGTTGAAGTGGCTGCAGTAGGGGTGCCCCACGAGGTCAGTGGCGAACTGGTGAAGATTTTTGTGGTGGCAAAAGACAAATCTTTGACCGAGAAAGAGCTTATCAAACACTGTCGACATCATTTAACAGGATATAAGGTGCCGAAGCTGATAGAATTCAGGGACGAATTGCCGAAAACCAATGTAGGAAAGATCCTGCGCAGAGAACTCAGAGATGAGGCCAAATCTGCATAATATAGAGAGCCGGCGCCAGCCGGCTCTTGTGTTTCCGAGACCTGGAAACTCGCGCAGGATGGGAGTTGAAGTTGCAAGATTACCTGTATGTAAAAGATGACGCCACCCTGGCACAGCTGGTGGCTCAATACCGTGATGCCGAACTGCTGGTGCTAGATACCGAATTTGTACGCACCCGTACTTATTATGCTTGTTTAGGGCTTATTCAGGCCTATGACGGCAAGACCTTGGCTCTGATAGATCCCTTGGCCATCTCGGATCTGTCGGGCTTTTGGGCCTTGTTGACCGATGAGAAGATCACCAAGTTGTTGCACTCCTGCAGTGAAGACTTGGAAGTGTTTGCCCGCCAGGGTCAGTGTCAACCAAAGCCTTTGTTCGACAGTCAACTGGCAGCGGCCATTGCCGGCATGGGGCATGGCCTGGGTTATGCCAAGTTGGTGCATGAGTGTCTGGGAGTGGAGCTCGACAAGGGCGAGTCCCGTACCGACTGGTTGAAAAGGCCGTTATCAGAGGCGCAGCTCAGTTATGCCGCCAATGATGTCTATTATCTCTACCAACTCTATCCTCAGCTGCAGCAGAAACTACAGCAACAGGGCCGGATTGAGTGGGCATTGGAAGAAAGTCGGCGCATGACAGAAGGGCGTCTGGATCCGCCGGATGAAGACACGGCCTATCTTAGAGTCAAAAACGCCTTTCAGTTGAGTACACCACAATTGGCTGTGCTTAAGGTGCTGGCGGCCTGGCGTTTGCGTAAAGCGTTAGCAAAGGATATGGCGTTGGGTTTTGTCATGAAAGATCATGCCCTTATCGGCTTGGCTAAGCGTCAGCCAAGAGGGATCAATGATGTGCTTGCCATGAAAGAGCTGACAGATCATGAAAAGCGTCTTTACGCCAAAGATGTGCTCAAGGTTATGGCCAAGGCGGATATGAGCAATCTGCCTGAGCCCTTGGATGTGCTGGCGCTCAAGCCCGGATACAAGAGCGCTTTCAAAACCATTAAGCAGTGCTTGAGTGAGGTTGCAGAATCCGAAAGTGTGCCCATGGAGTTGCTTGGCTCCAAGCGTCATATTCACGAATACCTTGAATGGGTATGGGATGGCAAACAAGGGGCCTCGCCCTTGGTGTTGCAGGGATGGCGCGGTCAACTTGTGGCTGATAAATTGGCAAAATTGCCACTCTGATCCAGGTTTGACTTATATGACTTTGGAACTTGGAGACATTTGACTGGTAAATTTTTGGCATTCCCTTCAGGGAGCCGCGTTGTGTTCTAACGCGGTTTCCATGGGGAATGCCATAGGTGAACACAGGTGTTTTTACACGCTTTGACAAATGGCGCCTACCTGGAAAAATATCGCCGTTGCTTTGTTGTCAGAACTGGGCGATGAGCTCTTTTTGACGTTCGCTTTGCCTGGTGAGCTCCTTTCCGTGATGGCTTGCGGCTTCACTGTTATCGGTTAAACAGCCAACGCCCTGTTGCAACTGTTCTGAATGGCGGTGTAACTGTTCTACCACACAGGCTTGCTGCTCGGTGGCAACGGCTATTTGCTGGCTATGGGCGGCAATTCGGCCCAGTGCACTGGTGGCTTCGTCCAACCGTTGCGCCAACTTTTGCTCCAGTTGCAGACTTTCTTTGGTCAGTTGCTGGCTGCGCTCCATCTCGGTCACTGTCTGGCGACTTTGCAGACTGAGCTCGGCAATAATTTGATGTATTTCACCGGCGGATTCAGAGGAGCGTTTGGCTAGGTTTCGCACCTCATCTGCCACTACGGCAAATCCGCGGCCGGCTTCACCGGCTCGGGCCGCTTCGATAGCCGCATTGAGCGCCAGCAGATTGGTTTGATCGGAAAGTTGCTCAATCACTTCCAACACAGTGTTTATACTACTGCAGCGTTTGTCCAATGCCAGCAACTGTGCTTCAACCTTCGCAAGCAGAGCGGTGACTTCGCTGTTGGCGGCGCGGCTGGCGACCAGAGCTTCTAGAGTGTGCCGGTTGCTTTGCTCAAGCTCAGTCACTTCGTTGGCCGTTTCGGCTGATGTATCAGCAATCTCGGTCACGGCTCCTCTGAGTTCGTTGATGGCATCACCTTGCTGTTTCAGGGCGCCGGTTTGCTGTGCCAGTTCGCGGTAGTTGGCATCGACGGCAGCCTGATGGGCACTCAAACTGTTATCGAGGATCTCACCACTGTCTTTTATTCGTCCTGTGATGGCGAATATCTCGGCCTGCTGCATTCTCAAACTCAATTCCAGTTCGGCGAGTTCATCTGTGCTGTTGCAGTAAATAGCCTGCATTAGTGGGTTATTCTGTACTCCGCGGCTGAATTGACTGACTTTATTTAACCTTTGTTTGAGCCTGAAAAGACTCCAGCCCATCAAAGTTGCCGCTGCGCTGACCGGTGCAAGTTGCCAGAGACCGCTTAGCCAGGGCAGGGGCACCAAGGATAGCAGTGATGCACCCCAACAGAGCGCCAGCTTTGCCGTTAGCCCTATTCGAAAGCGTGGCAGTATCGATTTCCCTTGATTGATAGCCTGATAGCAGGTCTCGGCTCTGGCAATCAGCTCAGGGCTAGCCTTGGTACGTACAGATTGATATTCAACTATTTTACCCTTGCGGCGAATCGGGGTGACGTAGGCGTTGACCCAGTAGTGACCGCCGTCCTTGCGGCGGTTTTTAACCAAGCCCATCCAGCTGTTGCCACTCTTGACCTGATGCCAGAGATCGGCAAACGCCTCCTTGGGCATATGAGGATGGCGCACTATGTTGTGACCATGCCCCAAGAGTTCCTCACGAGAAAAGCCGCAAAGATCAATAAACTCCTGATTGATATGGGTGATGCGCCCTTTGAGATCTGTGGTGGATAGAATGCGGGCATTTTCCGTCACAGGTGTTTCAATGTCGGTAATGGGCAAATCTCTGTTCATCGTGATTTTGTTTAGGCTGGATTAATTCAGCGGACGATTATCAACAAAGAGGAGTGTCAAATTTGTGACAGCGCACGAATGGATTATGATTGTAATATAATAACTTGCAAAAGTTTGAACGGGATCATAAGCGGCACCTTGGGTGCCGCTTGAGTAGGAGTTTTTATCAGGTCTTGACGCGGGTCACATCCACGAACAGGGTCAACATCTGTCCGGGTTGCAGGTACTTACTGGCCTTGAGCTGGTTCCATTCCAGCAGATCATCCACACTGACATTGAACTTGCTGGCGATTCGAGCCAGCGAATCACCGGAGCGAACCTTGTATTTCACTGTGCGCATTACGGCATTGGCACTCTGGGATTGCCCAGAGGCTTTAGTCCAGATGGTCAGCTGTTTGCCGGGACGCAGCGGCGTCTTGGCGGAGATCCCGTTCCATTTCACCAGTTCATTGACACTGACGCCGTTATCCTTGGCTATCTGCCACAGGGAGTCACCGGACTTGACCTGGTAGCTGCGTTTGCTCTTGCCGGACTTATTCTGACCCAGACGTTGCTCCTTGGAGAGCGGGTAGGCCGATGCATCCTTGAGGGCGACCGGGATCAACAGGTGCTTACCGGCGACAATATTGTTGCCACTGATGCCATTGACAGAACGAATAACATCGATACTGGTATGATGCTTCTTGGCTATCATGCCAAGAGAGTCACCCTTGCGGATCTTGTATCTGAGCCAGTTGAGGCGCTCGCTTGGTTCCGTACTGGCCAGGGCAATTTCAAACTCTTTCGCTTTGTCCAGCGGCAGTACCAGCTTGTGTGGCCCTTCCGGTGCAGTGGCCCAGCGATTAAAACCTGGGTTGAACTGTTGCAACTCATTGACCTCCATGCCGGCAAGACGCGCCGCCAGGGCCAGATCTATCTGGCTGCCGACATCGACAACTTCCAGTTTCTGCTCGTTGGCAATTGGTGTCAGGTTAATGCCGTATTTGTCGGCGTTTTTGATCACATCGGCCAGTGCCAGCAGTTGCGGCACATAACGCTCGGTTTCCTTGGGCAGCGACAGGGACCAGAAGTCTGTAGGTTGTCCCTTTTGACGGTTACGCTTGACCGCGTTCAACACCCGACCTTCGCCAGTGTTATATGCGGCAATGGCATAGAGCCAGTTCTCGCCCGTTTTTTCGTAAAGGTATTCCATCATATTCAGAGCGGCAGTGGTAGCTGCGGGAACGTCGCGGCGTCCGTCATACCACCAGTTGATCTCCAGGCCAAAATGCAACGCCATTGGCGAGGTAAACTGCCATAATCCTGAGGCGGCACCATGGGAGTAGGCGAAAGGATCGAAGGCACTTTCCACTATCGGCAGCAGTGCCAGCTCCATCGGCAGTTTGCGCTCTTCTATCTGCTCGACAATCAGATACATGAAGGGAGCGGCTCGCTCGGAGATCTGCTCCAGGTGTCTTGGATTATCTATGTACCATTGACGGTATTGGCGCACCAGCTTTTCATCGGGAACCGACATATTGAGTTGGTTGCGGATCCGCTGCCACACGTCAGTGACAACAATTTCCGGCTCGCTGATGACTTGTGGAGCCTGAGTAATGATCGGAGCTGGGGTGGCCTTAACCGGCGCTTCGGCAGTAGACTCCGGCGCTTGAGATAGCAGCTGACAGCCGCCAAGCAGGGATAGGCTCCCCGCCAATATAAAAAATCTGATTTGCTTCAAAAACAGCAATCCTCGAATGATGGCCTGAACAGACAGGCAAACGCACATCAAACGGAAACCCGGGATAGGCCTGGTCCCTTGGCCCGGGATAGTACCTTGGGTGGTATTTTTACCCTGGTTTGGTTTCCGTGGTGAAAAAGAAGCGTCGTCACTGAAAGCCAATATTGTCATTTAAAACAATTAGATAAATATATCTTGGCTGAACGTTGTCATAATAACGACACAAAAAAGCGGCTTATTGTAACCCGGTTTTCAGAAATTGTCTTTCCATTGCCTGAGAACTGCAAAGCGGCTCACGGGATCATTGCAGGGCTGACCGCTGTGGGATTCGAGCCTGCTCTGCAATGTGTTCTTTTGGCAGCGCATAAAGGGGTTGATGGCCTTTTCACGGCCAATAGTAGAGGGGAGTGTGGGTTGTTGCTGCTCACGCAGCGCTTCTGCGGTAAGCATGTAATCTGCAAGCGCTTGGTTGTCCGGCTCAATAGCTTTGGCAAAACGCAGATTGGCCAAAGTGTACTCATGGGTGCAATACACCTTGGTGCTGTCATCGAGGGCGGCAAACTGACCCAAAGAGTGGTACATCTGTTCGGCGCTGCCTTCAAACAGGCGGCCGCAGCCGGCGCAGAACAGGGTATCGCCGCAAAAGAGTGCATCGTCAATCAAATAAGCGATATGATCCAGCGTGTGCCCGGGAACCTTAAACACTCGGCACTCAAGAGCAAACTGGCCATTTCCTGGCTCAAGCCGATATCCGCCTTCCTCTGTTAGTGGCTGGGTAATGCCTTTGATGGCCGGATTGGCTGGCCCGTAAACCGGGAGCGAGTCGAAAGCTTCCTTCAAGGCCAGGATGCCGCCGGTATGGTCGCTGTGGTGGTGAGTTATCAGTACTCCGGCCAAAGTCAGGTCATTTTGTGCCAAAAATGCCAATACGGGCGCGGCATCACCCGGGTCTACCACCCAACAACTATCACCTTTGGGGGCGACTATGGCCCAGATATAGTTGTCATCGAAGGCAGCTATCGGCGTTATCTGAGGCCGGGCACGGGTGACATGGACGTTGGACATAAGCTCAAAGCTCCTTTAAGTCGGCGGGATCAGTTTCAATTTTACTGAGCCTCATACTTGCTTGTATAGGGGATTCGTTATTAAGCTGAGCCTAGAATGGCTTAACCGGAGTATCTATGCCTCTCTCGTCTGAGTCCAGACCCAGTTCCTGGGACAGTTTGCCTGCCGGTGAGACTATCAAACGTGAGCTGGAAAGCAAACTGACCTATTGGTGGCCCAGGGTGTTTGGTTATCATTTGTTGCGCCTGGGTGCCTTAAGCCGCGAACTCGAGATCAAAAATTGCCCGGTCGGGCATCAATTTTCCCTTTATCCAGATAAAGGTGCTTCGATAGTTGCCGATTTTGCCGAGCTGCCGCTGGCCCCGGCCAGCATAGATGCAGTAGTGATGAACCTGGTGCTGGAGTTTGAGGCGGATCCTTATCGGATTTTGCGTGAAGCCGACCGGGTGCTGGTCAGCGGCGGTTATCTTTTTATAGTAGGAATTAATCCATTCAGTTGCGCCTTTTTCGGCAAGCTGCTGCCCAGGTTTCAGCAGGCCTTACCCTGGAGTGGTCAGTTCTTTATGCCGGCCAGGGTCAAGGACTGGCTGGGGCTTTTAGGGTATCAGTTGGTGCACGATGAGCGGCTCTTGTATCACTCGCTGCTCAGCGAGGCGGCGCCCTTGAGGATATGGCATCATTGGCAGCAAAAATGGCTACCGGGTACCGGTTCGCTGTATCTGTTGGTGGCCCGCAAGCTGGATTCGCCTTTAACCCCTTTGGGGGATAAGCGCCGCCAGCGGATCCCTGGTTGGCAACCCACGCCAACGCCGGGATTCTCCGGCAGGCAATTGGAGCGCCACACTAAAGAAGAGCAATAATTTTAATGCGTATCACCCTGAAACAGCTGATGATTTTTGAAGCCGTAGCCCGTACAGGCCAGGTGGCCAAAGCGGCAGAGCGGATTAATCTTTCCGCGCCGGCTACCTCGATGGCACTGTCAGAGCTTGAAAAGCAACTCGATGCCCGTTTATTTGAGCGTATTGGCAACCGTTTGCAGCTTAACTCCCAAGGCAGCTTGCTGTTACCGCTGGCCAGCGATGTGCTGCAGCGCATCGAGCGTATAGAGCAGGCTTTTACTCCGAGCAACCACGAGCTGGCCGGTATGTTGAATGTCAGTGCCAGTTCCACCATAGGCAATTTTCTGCTGGCCAAAGCAGCGGTTGCATTCAGCCAGCAGCACGTTCAGACCCAGGTGGATCTGGCGATAGACAATACCCGTAAGGTTATCCGTGATGTGGCCGAGTTTCGCGCCGAGTTAGGCTTCATTGAAGGTTATTGTCTCGATAGTCGAATCGTCGTGCTGCCCTGGCATCAGGACTGCCTCAAGGTGTTCTGCCATCCGGCGCACCCGTTGGCGGGACGTAAGGTCACGCCAAGTGAGCTCAAGGGGCTCTCCTGGGTATTGAGAGAAGAGGGCTCGGGTACCCGGGAGTACTTTGTCGATGCCGCCAACCGCTTGGACTTGCAGCCAGAAGCCCGTTTCTGCTTCCCAACTCCTGATGCCATCAAACAGGCGGTGAAGCAGGGCGCCGGGCTTGGGGTTTTGTCCGAACTGACATTGGATAAAGAGCTGGCCCGTAGAGAGCTGGCATTGGTGGAGGTGGAGGGGCTGGCGCTCGAACGGCCGTTTTACCTTATTCGCCACAAGAGCCACAGCCTGACGCCATTGGCGCAGGCCTTTATCGATTTTTGCGGCAAATTTTTGAAACTCAAGGCAGTCGCGGATAAAGGTGGTCATTAGAGACCAAGCCTCTAAAGACTATAGCCATTAAAGACTGGCCTGATAACCCTGATCGACTGTGGCAGGGTTGGCCTCGGCGGCTTCTCTTGCCAGGGCGTCGCAACGCTCGTTCTCCGGGTGTCCGGCGTGGCCCTTGACCCAGCGCCAGTCTATCTGGTGTTGTTGCGTGGCCTTATCCAGCCGCTGCCAGAGATCGACATTTTTCACCGGCGTCTTGTTGGAAGTGACCCAGCCTTTTTTCTTCCAGCCGTGGATCCATTGGGTGATCCCCTGACGCATATATTGGCTATCGCTGGTCAGCACGATTTTGCAAGGTTCTTTCAGGCTTTCCAGCGCGATAATGGGGGCCAGCAGCTCCATGCGGTTGTTGGTTGTCAGGGCAAAGCCACCGGAGAGTTCTTTGGTATGTTGTTTATAGCGCATGACGACACCATAGCCGCCGGGGCCGGGGTTGCCCAGGCAAGAGCCATCGGTGTATATCTGGATCTGTTTCAGTTCGCTCATCAAGTTGTTACCATATCCGGCAAATGCGGGCGAGTATACCCGTAAATTCACTCAGGAAGCTGCAAAAAATAGATGAATATCATATCGAATGCCAGTCGGCAGATCATTCTGGATACCGAAACCACAGGTATGAACCAGGGCGCAGGCCCCGTCTATCAAGGCCACAGGATCATTGAAATCGGCTGTGTGGAAGTGATTAACCGGCGCCTGACCGGCCGCACTTTCCATCAATACATTAATCCGGGGCAACCCATTGATGAAGAAGCGATCGCGGTTCACGGTATTACCAATGAGAGAGTGGCCAACGAACCCAGATTCCATGAAATTGCCGCCGACTTTATCGCTTTTATTCAAGGGGCTGAGATTGTGGCTCACAACGCCTCGTTTGACGTGAGCTTTATGGATCATGAGTTTTCCATGACCAACCCCAGGGGACCGGTGACGGCGGATATTTGCCAGATCCTCGACTCCTTGGCCATCGCCAAGTTTTTGCACCCAGGGCAAAAGAACAATCTGGACGCCCTGTGTAAGCGCTACCATATAGACAACTCCCGCCGTGAATATCACGGCGCTTTGCTCGATGCCGAGATCCTCGCCGACGTATATCTGGCGATGACAGGTGGCCAGACCAAGTTCAACCTCTCCAGCGATCAAGCCGGTCAGGAAGCCGGTGGCATCATGCGTCTCGATACCAATCGCGCAAAACTTAAAGTGATCGCCGCATCGGCCGATGAACTGAATATGCATGAGCAAAGGCTCGATTTAGTCGCAAAATCAGGCAAGTGCCTCTGGCGTGACGAGCCACAACCTATGGATTGAAGCAAATAATGGGATTGAGATCAGTGCTGGGCCTCATAGTGTGCCTGCTGCTTGGCCTTGGGGGGGCGACAGCTGCCGAGATAGTCCCCAAGGAACAGGCCTCTGAGCTTAAAAACCGTTTTCGGGTCGACCATATGGTCGACAGAATCGTACTGCTGGTGCAGCGGGAATATGGCTCCGCCCCTGTAGTGGTGGTCTTGCCCGATGGCAGTAAATGGTATGCCTCGCGCCACCCGGAGAATGTCAAGTGGACCGATGGGGTTACAGGCGACATGATTTCGGTGGAAAACCCTGTGCCCGGCCCTTGGCAGCTTATCGGTAAAGTGGTGCCCGGCTCGCAAATTACCCGGGTTTCCGAGCTGGGGATTGAGGTGGATGAACTACCTCAGCCTCTTTATCAAGGCGAACGGCTTAAATTGACAGCCCATCTCACCGGTGACTCGCTGAGAATGCGGCTGCCTGGGCTTGAATATTTATTGAGATGGACCGCGCGTTTTGCCTCATCCCATCAACCAGGTGATGAAAACTTTGCTGCCGGCACCCTGATTGTCGGCAGTTATCAGGATAACGGTGAAGCGCTGGATGAAAGGCCAGATGACGGCACTTTCACTGCAAACATTAACCTCAACCAGCCCTGGGGGGATTACACCCTGCAGGTCAATGTGCAAAACGATGTGTTTGAACGTGAGTTTAAACAGGTATTTAGATTGGAGCCTACTCCCGTGGACATCAAGGTGCTGGAGCCGGACGACCCTTTGACTCAGCCATGGGGCCTGTCGCTGAGTGCCAACCCTGATATTCTGCGCCTTGAGGAAACCTATTTTGATCTAGAACTCTTGGGACCGGCTGGGTTGCAATTGCCTTTTACCGTGCGTCAGCCCAAGGAAGGTACCACACAGCTTGTGTTGCCCCAGGTGAGTGATTTTGGCAGTTACCGCATCAAGGGTACTGTCTTCAGTACAGATAAACAGGGAAGGGAACTGGTATTGAGTTTGCCGGAACGTTTCTTCAATTTCGTTGAGCCTCCCAAGCCGCCACCGAGCGCCGAAGAGATGGCCGCCAGGGCTGCAGTAATAGCAGCCAAAGAAGAGGCGGCAGCCAAAGAAAATGCCCTTTACCTGATCATAGGCGGTAACGTTTTGCTACTGCTGTTTGGGATCGGCGCCATTCTATTTTGGCGCAAGCGCCAAAGTTTGAAACAGGCCTTGGCTGCGGCTGAGGCCCAAATGCTGGTTCAGCAACAGCCCACGCCCGAGGTTAATACGTTACAGGAAATCGATTTGACGCTGCCGGATGAGGATGAGCAAAAATCAAACAGAACACTTTGATTATTAGTGGTTTGCTGATTTTTTGGCTGGTTGAGAGCCGATTAAAGAAAAAGTTGTTGACGCTGGCATAGGCTCTACGTATTATTCCCGGCAACTTGAGTGGAGCGGTAGTTCAGTTGGTTAGAATACCGGCCTGTCACGCCGGGGGTCGCGGGT
>NZ_NIJM01000052.1 GCF_002836945.1 Shewanella chilikensis | reverse complement strand
TGATGGGAAACGGGATAGAGCCTATCCACGTGCGTTAAAAATGAGTAAAAACAAGTATCCCATTAAGCCTAAGAAAAATGCCGTTCACACTAAGTGAACGGCATTACCTCAAGGCGCCTTTCTTTTTAGATGAATAAAGTTTCATTTGAGGTTCAGCAAGGGTTCAGAGCCAAGTGCTACATTGGAGTCAAAGCCACTTAGAAGTCATTCTGGATGCGAGGCCCCATGACCCGATTATTCCGCACTTTCCTGGTTTTCCTGTTATTGCTTTCGGCGCGCACCGCCTACGCTCAGCCTTCAGAATATGAAGCTGAACCAAGAGACGACAGCGGCTACAGCCAGCGCCAAAACTCGGCCCTCCCATTCAATGCCCTCAAGAAACAAAGCTTTAGCGCCCCAAGGCAGCCCGTTTCCAGCCTCAATGCCCTCTATCAGCAGGCACCTATGGCACAAAATGAACTGCACTGTCTCCTGTCACAGATAGCCAATCAAAGCGAGACCGAGCTGCTACTGGCCAAGGTGAAAGAGCGTCAACGGGCCGAAGCCAAGGTGGCGCACAAGCTGAATAACGACCCTGCCGCCCTGACAGATCTGGTGCGAGCCACCCTGATAGCCGACAGCCTTGATGATCTGCAGCTGGCCTTTGACACCCTGAATCAACAGGCCAATGTGCTGCAGGTCAAAGACAGGTTTGCCCAGCCCAAGGCCTCCGGCTATCGGGATATCAACCTGCTGCTGCAGCTGCCGAAAAGTGGCCTGATTGCCGAAGTTCAGTTGCACTTAAGGAAGATTGCCGCCATCAAAAACGGCGCCGAGCACCAAGTCTATGAAGCAGTGCAGGCGATGGAACATAAGGCTGCCCGCGAGCAAAGGCCTTTGAGCGAGCTGGAACTGGCAAGGATCCAGAAGCTGCGCCAGGAATCACACAAGCTGTACCACAAGGCCTGGTTGGGTTATAAACGCCAACAAACCCAGACTCTTGGCATAGAAAATACCATAGTCGCCTGACAAAGCTTGTCAGCGGCCAACAAGCCGCTATACTCCAGCGCATTGACCCTCGGCCAAAGCGTAAAATCATGCATGAAATCATAGAGCAACTGCAGGAACTGTCAGAGCAGGTTCCTGTACCGCTGGATCTGCCCGGCTTTGACGATCTGGTGGATATCGAAGAGCAGATACTCATCCCTCTGCCCTCGGAGCTGAAAGAATATCTACTGCATGCCAGTGATGTTATCTATGGCAGCCTGGAGCCGGTGACCGCTGCCGATCCCCACTCCCACACCTATCTGCCGGAAGTGACCTCCTATGCCTGGTCGCTGGGAATGCCCAGAGATCTGATTGCCATCTGCCAAACCGGTGATGACTTTTACTGCATAGATCAGGAAGGTGTGGTCTACTTCTGGAACCAGGACGGCCTGGATGAAGAAGATTGCTGGGAGTCACTCTGGCAATGGGTCGAAGACGTCTGGCTGCAAAGCTGACACAAGCAGGCACGCCCTGGGCGCCACGCCATCAGACACATAGAAAAAACAGGAAGCATTATGTCCAAACAATATCCGCTCAACGCCATCGAGTTTCAGTGCCTGCGCCAATCTCTTGGCTTGGGTACCGCCCAGGCCGCCGAGTTACTGAAAGTCGATGAAGCCGAGTTGCTCTCCTGGGAAACGGGCGAGGCGCAGGTAAGCGAACTAGCCCAGAAAAAACTGCTGGAAATCGACGATATTATCGAGATGCAGGTGCTGAACACCTGTGATGGTATCGAGGCCATGTTCAAGAAAGAACCCAAGCGCCGTTTGGCCTTTGTGGTTTATCCCACCCAGGCGATTTACACCCAGTACAACCCTGAGTTTTTAAGCTCGCTGCCACTCACTGAGCTGTACAACACCGCCGCCTGGCGGATCAAGAAAGAGTGCAAACTGGTGCTGGAAGTGGATATCAGCCTGGTGCCACTGAATGTGGAATCCTACAAGGCCTTCAGAGAGCAGCAAGGCGGGCTGGGTGAGAGCCGCGAAAGCCGCGCCAAGTGGGCGGCCGCGCAGCTCTGAAATATCACGGCCCTGAAATACCGCGGCTTTGAAACCAGAGTTTGAATTAATCAGTTAAATTAGCGCTGGCTTTGTCCAGCGCCTTTTTCATTGCCGGACGCAGGTTAAGCCTGTCTCGGTAAACCGCCAGTTTGGGCGGGATCTGCTGCTCAAAAATGGTGGCCCAGTTCAGGGTATGAGCCAGCAGTATATCGGCCACAGTCAATTCATCACCGAGCAAAAATGGGCTATCAGGCAGCCACTGCTCGGCAATGGCCGCGGCCTTGTTGAACTCCCATACGGCCGTGGCTTGAATCGCCGCCACCCGCTGCTGCTCCGGCAAGGCAAACCTGTGCTTGCCCATGGTCCACAACGGCTGCTCCAACTCGGTTATCACAAAGCTCAACCATTGATGATGATGCCCGGAGGCTGCCGTGCCTGGCTTGGGCAACAGACGCCCCTCACCGTAACGCTCGGCCAGATAGAGCATAATGGCCGCCGATTCGGTCAATACCAGACCGTCATCCTCGAGCACGGGGATTTTGCCGCAGGGATTAAGCGCCAGGAACTCAGGAGTGCGGTTCTGCTGCTTGGCCATATCAACAAAGTGAAACTCCCAGGGCAGTTCCAGCTCTTCCAACAACCAGGAAACCCGCAGCGCCCGGCTTCGCGGCGTGCCATAGAGTCGAATCATATTACTTTCCTTAAATTGCCCTGTCGCCATAAGCAATGGCTAACGCAGGTATGGTGGCAGAAAAGGCGCCCGCAGGCGCCATGATGATAAGGTCAACAACAACAAGATACTCCCACTGCCTCAAGCTTGTCACTCTGTCCCTGTTTCTCGGCTCTTATCTCTCACCTCTTATCTCAACTCTCCAGCATCCGGCCCTTGCCAGTTTGCCATCAAGGGCCGGGTGCCTGCCTCAGAAGTTAAGACTGACCTTGGTGTAGATGAAACGGCCTCTGGGGTTATGCACAGACATCACATAGCCATAGAGATCCGCATCGCCATCGCCTATGGCAAACGGCGGCTCTTCATCCAACAGGTTGTTGACCCCGAGCGTCCACTTGAACATCTCGTTGAAACGGTAGGAAGCCTGCAAGTCCACCAGGAACTGGGCATCCACCATACGTGACTTGTTCTCGGTAAAGTCGAGGGCGCCGTCGAAGTTGATGTCCGGCGTATCTTCAAATTCGCCTATGTAGCTGACATTGAGGTTGGCGGCAAAGTCGCCCATGGTCCAGTTAGTGCTGGCCAGCCAGCGGTACTGGGGATACTCATATTCGCCGGTATAATCCAGGCCGTCCTTTTCAAACTTGTCCAGATAGCTCCACTCAAGGCCAAACTTAAGATCGCCATAGCTGTCCAGTTCCAGGCCGTAGTGAGCCGAGATATCCAGGCCCTGTGCCTCCTGGGAGCTTAAGTTAACAAAGCTTGAGTGAATCACATCAAGCACCCCGAGCGGCTCGCCACCGGCGGGGGGCAGGCGCACACAGATAGCGCTGTTTTGATCATTACAGTTGGCGGCATAGATGTCGCCCAGAGGCTGCTCGTCTATCTTGTTGTCCTGGGTGATGTTCCAGATATCGAAGCCGATATCGAACTTCTGGCTCGGCGCCCAGATCATGCCTATGTTCCAGGTTTCCGACTCCTCGGCATCCAGATCCGGGTTACCGGCAAATACCGTGTTGTAATCCAGCACCTCACAGTCGGCCTCTGAGATACCCTGAGCGGCGCAGGCATAGGTATCTTTGAAGAAGTTACTCTTTTCCGAAGGGCCCAGGCCTATCTGGGCCAGCGATGGCGCCCGGAACCCCTGGGCCCAGGAGGCGCGCATGCTCAAGTCTTCTGTCATGCCCCAATGGAACGCCACCTTGGGATTGGTGGTGGAGCCAAAGTCGCTGTAATGATCGTAGCGCCCCGCCAGTTGCAGCTCGAAGCTGTCGGTCACCGGAATGGAAAACTCCAGGTAGGCGGCATACTGATCGCGTTCGGCCGCGGCGGAAACCGCTTCAGTCCCGAAGATAAGCCCGCGCTGGAACTGCTCATCGGGCACATCGCTGACATCCTCTTCACGATATTCCATCCCGGCGGCCAACATGATATCCCTGTCAGCCAGGGTAAAGGCATGCCCCGAAATGCTGGCATCATAGGCGGTAATATGTGACTTGCCCTGACGCACCAGACTGGTGGTAATGGCATCTATCACCTCGGGTGAGTTGATGGTGCCGCCAAAGGGGTTGTAGTTGCCGAGATTGATTTGCTCCTGCAGATAGTCCACCCGTACCCAGCCCTGGCTGCGATCCCCTGTCTGGGTCGACTCACTGCGCCCCTTTTGGGCCGAGACTTCCCAGTCCCACTCCTTGAAGCTGCCGCGCAGACCGGCCACCAATCTCAAGCTGTCGGACTCGATATCCCAGCGGCGGGGACCGGCATCTACTGTGCGGAAGCGGCCTATGTCAATGTCCTGACCAAAAGGATTGTTGGGATGTGAACCGGGAACCGTCAAACCTGCGGTTTCATCCAGCGGTGTGGCGGCACCACCGGCCTTGGAGGTATTGTGCTGAGCCGCCAGCTCCAAAAAGGCGGTCAGGGAATCACTCAGGTGATACTCAAACTGACCTATGGCGCCTATGCGCTCGGCCTCGGGGATCACCAAGTTATAGGGGCCATAATCGAACAGGCAGCTGCCGCTCGATGTGGCGGAATCGGCCGGACAAGCCGGATCTATGGTCTTGACACCATTGACATAGAAATACCCCGGAAAACCCCGGGAAGAACGGAAATCCTCCCCGCCCCAGGGCGACTGATTGGCGGTACCAAACTGCCCCATCTCATCGGCGCTCAGGGTCGAGTTGCTGAAATAATCCAGGATCACAGACGCGCTGCCCTTGTCACTCATGGTGCCCCACACCAGACTGGCGGTCTTTTCGTTGTAATTGGGGCCATCTGTGGCGCCATAGCCGAGATTGACTTCAATGCCTTCGATGTTTTTCCTCAGCACTATGTTGACCACCCCGGCAATGGCATCCGAGCCATAGATGGCCGAGGCGCCGTCCTTGAGTATATCTATCCGCTCAATGGCCGATACGGGAATGCTGTTGATATCGACAAAAGAATTGCTGACCCCTTCGGCAAAGGCACTGATGGAAACCCGGCGACCATTGATCAGCACCAGGGTCGCATCCGGCCCCATGCCACGCAGGCTGATGGCGGCGGCACCGTTGGCGGTAGAGTCCTGGCTGTTGCCGCGGGTGGAGAAAGTGCCGGCCCCGGCCGCCGGCATCCTTTCCAGCAACTGCTGCAGGTTGTCGTAGCCCATGTTGGCAATATCTTCTTTGCCTATGGATTGAATGGGCGATGGGCCTTCCATATCGGTACGTTTGATCCGCGAGCCTGTGACTTCGATGCGCTCCACAGACTCCTCGGCCGCGAAGGATTCACCGGCAGAGGTCAAGGCAAGCGCCGCGGCGCAGGCACTCAGGGTGAGGTGAGGTCTATTCATAATCATCCCTAATTTCTTCAGTTGTTTTTATGGAAAACAACCACGACTACAAACTTCCGTGTTGTCATATATTTTTAACATTTACCAATTCAACTTAACTCTTTAATATCTAAAGTCAATGCCTCTAACTGGGGTAAATTTGATTTTACTGATATAGGAAGTCGTCATGTCCACAGCCGCCGCGCCACTGCTTCAGGCCCGCTTTGCCGATAATCTCGCCAATATGAGCGCCAAGCTGACCAAGCGTAAGCTAGTAGTGCGCCGCGGCCTGCTGACCCGCACCGAAAATACTGTGCCCTTGGATAAAATCACCGACATGGCGCTTATTCAGGGGCCACTGATGCGCCTGTTCGGTCTGAAGAAACTCAAGGTGGAAACCGCCGGACAATCCAGCAATAACGCCCTGATAAGCCTGGTTGGCATAGTCGATGCCGACGGATTTCGCGCCGCTGTGCTGGCACAAAAAGAGCATTTGGATCACAAGGAGCCCAACTCAAATGGACATGACAGCAACCATGAGCAGCTGATGTTACTCAGGGAGATCCGCTCCTCGCTGGTCAATATCGAATCCTTACTGGCCCGGGAAAAGAGCGCGCCATGAATGACACTACATTGAATAACAAAGGTTTTTCTTTCACTCACCTTAGGCACCTAATGGCCGCCATGGGCCCGGGCGTACTGGTGGCCGCAGCGGCCATAGGCGCCTCGCATCTGGTGGCTTCAACCCGTGCCGGCGCCGAATTTGGCTGGCAGTTGGCCTGGCTGGTGGTGCTGGTCAATCTGCTCAAATATCCCTTCTTTGCCGCCGGAGCCAGATACACGGCGGCGACCGGCGAGAGTCTGCTTGAGGGCTATCTCAGGCAAGGAAAGGGCTATCTGTGGCTGTTCAGTCTGCTCAATCTTGTTGCTGCCATTGCCAGCACCGCCGGGGTCAGCATGCTGAGTGCCGCCATGCTGACTCAGTTTGTGCCGCTCGGCATAGATATTCTGTCTTTTATCGTGCTCTGCGCCAGTTTGCTGCTGTTATTGCTTGGGCGCTACAGCCTGCTTGATCGCATGACCAAAGTTGTGATGGCGCTGTTGACCCTGGGCACTCTGACAGCCGCGGCCATGATGCTGGGGGTGGAGTCTGTGCTGGATAAAGACTTCGTCTCCCCCTCTCCCTGGCAATGGGCTTATCTTGGTTTTTTGATCGCCATGATGGGCTGGATGCCGGCACCGATTGAAGTCAGCGCCTGGAACTCACTGTGGCTGCTGGAGAAACAGCGCATCAATCAACAGCAAGCCGCTCTGAGCGCTGCCCAGGCCAGGTTGGATTTCGATATCGGCTATTGGCTCACCGCCTTGCTGGCACTGGTGTTTCTCAGCCTGGGTGCCGGTGTCATGCATGGCTCGGGAGCCTCCTTTGCCGACTCGGGAGCCCAGTTTGCCGGGCAGTTGATCTCCCTCTACGCCAGCGTGCTCGGGGAGTGGAGCCGTATGCTTATCGCCTTGGTGGCGCTGCTGTGTATTTTCTCCACCACTGTCACTGTGCTCGATGGTTACAGCCGCACCCTGGATGCCGGTTGGCGCCTGCTGCTTGAGCGCCGCCCCAGCGGTAAACGCCTGGCTGGGATCATGCTGGTTATGTCGCTGCTGGCCTTGCTGCTGATCCTGTTCTTTAAGGGTGCCTTGCTATCACTGTTGGAATTGGTGATGATCCAGGCCTTTATGACTACCTGTATTTTTGCCTGGTTGAATCTACGGCTGATGAGTTCCAAAACCCTGCCGACTGAGGCCCGTTACGGCAGGGGCATGCAACTCTGGGGCTGGCTGGGACTCGGTTACCTGTTTGGCTTTGCGCTGCTGTTTATCTATTGGTATTGCTACATCAAATAAGGAAGTTGCATGAACTCCTCACCGCTGGCGCAGCCGCGCTTTTTAGGGCCAAACCTCTCATCGACAGTCAAAGGCATCACCATGGCCTGCCTGCTGGGATTCACTTTAAGCCTGAGCGCGGCGCCAGGGCCCGAACAAGAGCCGGCACCAGGTAAGGGTTCGGCGCCATCTGTCTGCCACAGCGAAGAGCTGACACGACAACTGCAGCTGATAATCAAGCAAAACCCCCTGCCCTTCAGCGGCGTAATCGAGTTGAGGCAAGGTAAAAAGACACTGCTGAGCCATGCGGCCGGAGAAAGCCAGGGCAAACCCATCACCTCTGATAGCCAATTTGTGCTGGGTTCACTGTCAAAGCAAGTGTTTGCCGTCTTGGTGATGCGGGCGATAGAAAGAGGCGATTTCAATCTCAATGACAGCGCCGCCACCCTGCTCGGCAAAGAGGCCGAACTGGATCCGGCCATCACAGTTGCCATGTTGCTGAGCCACACATCCGGCATAGGCATCCAAGGACAAGCCTTGCTGTTCACCCCGGGCAGCGATTTTAAATACAGCAATGACAATTATTGGCTGCTGGCCGAGATCCTCAAGCGAAAAGGCAGCAGCGGTACTCAATTGCTGCAGCGCTTCTTTGATGCCGAGGGGCTTGAGCTCAAGGCCCGCACCGGCAGTATTGAAAGTATCCAGGAACAGTTACCCCATCTGGCGATAGGAAGAACCGAGACAGACAGCGGCTTTGAGAGCGTGGCCGAGCAGTTGACCCTCACAGATAAGCTGTTGGCCAGCGGCGCCCTTATTGGCTCCACCTCTGCCTTTGCCGACTTTCAGCAGGCCCTGCATCAGGGGCAACTGCTTAGCCGTGGCGGCTATTTGCAGTTGCTGGCGCCGAGAGGCAAACGCCCCCATCGTTGGGGAGAGCTGAATTATGCCGCCGGAATACAACTGAGCCCTGAGTTGCCCCTGGAGTTCAGCCACAGTGGTTACATAGCGGGTTATATCAGCACTGCGATTTATTATCCGGACTCGGGCTTCAATCTGGTGGTACTGGAAAACACCTCTTGGTCACTCAAAGATATAGGCCGGGTGTTCGCCCTTCACGACAAGCTGCGACAGGCGGTGCGCGAAACGGCCGCGAACTGTCCACTGGAAAAAGCGGCAAATCTGCCCGGCTTTTAGGTATAATGCCGCAATATTGCGGAGCCTCCGCGCCTAACGCACCTAAGTCAATCGCCAGACAGTGTTAAAACTAAGCCGGGAGTCAAACCGGCCCAGGGACATTCATGACCAACAACGATATTCTGCGCCGCTTGCGCTTTGTCTTTAATTTCAACGACTCCAAGGTATTGCGTCTCTACGCCAAAATGAAGCGTGAAATGAGTGAAGCTGAGCTGGCCGGCCTGCTCAAGAAAGAAGATGAAGAAGGGTTCCGTCCCTGTGACGATCGTACCCTGTGCCAGTTTCTCGATGCCGTGATCATCGACAAACGCGGCCTGCGTCCCGGCAGTGGCATTCCGCAGCCGCTGCCCAGCCTGAACAACAACATCATCTTCAAGAAACTCAGAATCGCCTTGGAACTGAAAGAAGAAGATATTATTGCCATTCTTGAACTGGCCAACTTCCGTATCGGCAAGGCTGAGCTGAGCGCCCTGTTCCGCAATCCTGAGCACAAGCATTACCGCTACTGTGGTGATCAGTTGATGCGTAACTTTATCAAGGGCTTGTCACTTAAATACCGCGGCAAATAAGCCAACAAGCAACAGCAGCTATCTCCTTTGGAACCAGGCATCCGCCTGGTTCTTTGTTTTGTGTCATTCCCCCCCTTAGGCTCAGACCAACCCGGTTTGCCGCGTTTTAAACAAAATTTTTGCTCAAGCCCTCGCCCACAGGCAACAAAGATCACATTTCGTGGTAATCTATGCGGATTTAGATCACAGCCCGTCATCCACCAACAAAGAACATAAAAGGTTAGCCATGGACGATAATAAACGCCCCTTATATCTGCCTTTTGCCGGTCCGGCTATTCTCGAAGCGCCGTTGATCAACAAAGGTAGTGCATTTACCGAGGAAGAGCGTATTTTCTTCAACCTCGAAGGCCTGGTGCCCTACGTGATTGAAACGATCGAAGAGCAGGCCTCACGTGCCTACGATCAGTTCAAGAACTTCAGCAATGATCTGGACAAGCATATCTATCTGCGCAATATCCAGGACACCAACGAGACCCTCTTCTATCGTCTGGTTCAGAATCACATCACAGAGATGATGCCTATCATCTACACCCCAACCGTCGGATTGGCCTGTGAACGCTTCTCCAAAGACTACCGCCGTAACCGCGGCCTGTTTATTTCCTATCCGAATAAGGATCGCATCGACGACATCCTCAACAACTCCACCCGTCACAAGGTGAAGGTAATAGTGGTTACCGACGGTGAGCGTATTTTGGGGCTGGGCGATCAGGGGATCGGCGGCATGGGGATCCCGATTGGAAAGCTGTCGCTCTACACCAGCTGCGGCGGCATCAGCCCGGCTTACACTCTGCCCATTACCCTGGATGTGGGAACAGATAACCCGCATCTGCTGGAAGATCCCATGTATATGGGTTGGCGCCACCAGCGCATAGGCGGCGAAGAATATCTGGAATTTATTGAAGCCTTTATGCAGGCGGTTCATCGCCGTTGGCCCGAGGCCTTGATCCAGTTCGAAGACTTCGCCCAGAAAAACGCCATGCCGCTGCTGGAGCGTTACAAAGATAAATACTGCTGTTTCAATGATGACATTCAGGGAACCGCCGCCATCACAGTTGGCTCACTGCTCGCTGCCTGTAAGGCCGCAGGCACTCACTTGAGCCAGCAAAGGGTTGCCTTCCTCGGCGCCGGTAGCGCAGGCTGCGGCATCGCCGAAGCGATTATTGCGCAGATGGTTTCCGAAGGGATCAGTGATGAGCAGGCCAGACGTCAGGTATTTATGGTCGATCGTTGGGGACTGTTGCAGGACAATATGCCCAACCTGTTGCCATTCCAGCAAAAACTGGCGCAAAGGCGCGAAGAGCTGCAGCTGTGGAGCAACTTCGGTGACAACATCTCGCTGCTGGATGTGGTCAACAACGGCAAGCCGACTGTGCTTATCGGGGTTTCCGGCGCCCCTGGACTGTTCAGCGAGGAGATCATCCGCGCCATGCACAGCCACTGCCCAAGACCGATAGTGTTCCCGCTGTCCAACCCCACCAGCCGAGTTGAAGCTACGCCCAAGGATATTCTGCATTGGACCAATGGCCAGGCGCTGGTTGCCACCGGCAGCCCCTTTGAGCCTGTGGTCATAGACAACCAAACCTATGAAATCGCCCAGTGCAACAACAGCTATATCTTCCCCGGCATAGGCCTTGGAGTATTGGCCAGTGGTGCCAAGCGGGTCTCTGATGAGATGCTGATGGCCTCCAGCCGCGCTCTGGCAGAATGCTCGCCGCTGGCACTCAACGGCAGTGGTTCCCTGTTGCCTAAACTGGAAGAGATCCAGAAGGTCAGCAAGCACATCGCCTTTGCCGTCGGCAAGGTCGCCATCGAGCAAGGCCACGCATTGCCGACTTCCGATGAAATGTTACAACAGGCTATCGAGAGTAATTTCTGGCAGCCTGAGTATCGCCGCTACAAGCGTACTTCCTTCTAAGAGCGTCCGCCCATAAAAAAACCGGCATTAAAAATAATGCCGGTTTTTTATTCAGCCATTGGCTATCACATCTCGAATACTGTTGAGTAAACGCCTATCGGTACGGGCCTTTTTCAACTTACGTACACTCTCTTTGAGCGCCGATTGTGAAATACGATCATATATGCCGCTATATTCCTGCTCGGCAATGGCCTCGTCGGTATCCGCCAACTGGGCGATATCCTGGGCCATCAAACTCAGTTGCAACCAGGCTGATGCGATAAAAAAGCCGTGAAAATCGGCTCTGGGTAGCAACTTGGCAGCACTTGGCGGCAACTTGTCCCAAGCCTGTTTGAACTCAGACTCCTTATCGTCCAGCAGTTGTTCAAACAGATTGTCATAGGCTTCTTTCAGCGCCGTCGGCAACTTATCCATAGGTAATACCTGAGAGCAGATATTGATGGCGGCGCTTCGCGCCTGCTGCCGGTACTGAGCATCAACTTGAGTCATTGTTTCTTCCGTCTAAAAGCGATTGGCGGCGAGTATAGCACCGGCATTAAACAGCAATCCATCTCCAATTGGCACCCTGGAAATACAAAAAGTCAGCCAAAGAACGGGGCCAACCGCGCTCAAAACCGGGAAACAGGCATAGGATGAAACCCGGCTTGCTAAGCAAATTTAACGATTTATTGCTGGTCAGCCTATGCCCTGGTGCGTATGCTTAGTAACATAATGTAAACATATCTCTATCGGTAAGCGTGAAGTCATACTTTTTGAAATCAGCCTTCGCTCTGCTACTTTTGTCCGGCATGGTTCCGCTCGCTCTGGCATTGGATAACCCCGAGGCAGATAAGTTATTCAAACTGCTTGAAAATGGGCAGGTCAATAATGTTGCCAAGGTGGAACAAACTCTGGAGCAAATAGCCCAATTGTTGGCCGATAAAGATCTGGATCGCCAAGTAAGGCTCAGGCGCGCCCGCTGTTGGAGCTATGACACCAATAATAATGCCAAGGTTGATGCGGCAATAGATTACGCCAATACCCAAGTACAGATGGCTGAAAATCAAGCTTATCCGGAAGCCCTGACCGACTTTCGCCTATGCCATGGTTGGTACTCTCAACTCAAAGGCAATATGGAGCAGGCCAAAGCCGACTATGACCAAGCCTTACAACAAGCCTACCAACTCGAAGACCGTCGGTTAATCGCGGATGCCCGCAGTATGCGTGGCGCCATGTATTCTTTTCAGGGCAATTTTGCACTGGCATTGGAAGATCTTCTCACCGCCCAACAGCTCTATGAACAACTCAAACTGGATTATTGGAGCCGCTACAACTTGGTTGATCTTGCTACCAGCTTCCGTCGTTTCGGCGATCCGCAGAGCGCACTCAACTATTACCGCCAATTGGAACAGGCTTATCGCCAAGGTGGCCATGAAGAGCAGGCCTATATTGTCAATGGTGAGATGGCCATAGCGCTCGAGGAATTGGGGGACTTTGAAGCGGCTGTGACCAAATTCCAGCAGTCTTACAACTATCTCAAACGACAAGGAATGACTATCGAAGCTGCAGGAGTTTCGGTCAATATGGCAGGTTCACTGTTGAAACTCGACAGAATAGAAGATGCCAAACAGGCGCTGGAGCGTGCCAAACCATTTGTGACCGAGCAACAGGGTGGCTTCTACAGTTTTATGCAACTCTACAGCGCCGATGTGTTGCTGCGCCAAGGTCAGGCGGAACAAGCTATGGTCCCCTTGGCCAAGGCAGAACAAAGTTTTCGGGATATCAGTAATGACAGGGGATTGGCCGAACTCTACCTGCTCAAAAGCGAAATATTTGCCGCACAGGGGCTTTGGCAAGAATCAACAAACGTGCTCAAATCATATATCTCCCTGCATTCTGAACTGGATAATAAGCTTCAGTCATACCGCACCACAGAGATGCGTACCCGCTTCAATGCCGACCGCATGGCAAAAGAAAATCAACGTCTGCTGGAAAGCGAGCGCCTCAAAGAACAGGAGGTGCAGATACTTCAGCAAAACCGCCTGTTGCAGCTGGCGGTGCTGATCCTTGCCAGCATCATTATTTTCATTATGGCGATTCTGGCCTATAAACAAACCGGAAAGTCACGTCAATTTCAGAAGATAGCCCAAACGGATCATCTCACTCAGTTGGCCAACCGACGCTATACCTATCAGAGGGGAGAAGCGTTATTCAATCAGGCCAAACATTCAGGCATACCTATGTCTGTTATTCTGTTTGACGCCGATAACTTCAAGGATATCAACGACCAGTTTGGTCATGATGGCGGAGATAAGGTACTGCAGCACCTGGCGAGCGTAAGCCAAACGCTTATTCGTGAGCAAGATCTACTGGGGCGGATCGGTGGTGAAGAGTTTCTGCTGCTGTTGCCGGAAACCAGTCGAGAAGAATGCCTGAAAATTGCTGAGCGTTTACGTCAAACCTTGGCAGAATCAAGCCCAGAGGCGCTTGCCGGCGAGTCCAGAGTCACTATCAGTGCCGGGGTTGCGACTCTCAATACCGAGTTACAGTTTTCAGAGCTGCTTAAACAGGCTGATAACGCTCTATACCGCGCCAAAAATAAGGGGCGTAATAGGGTAGAAAGCGCCTGAACCGCCCTCACCAATCAGTAATTCAGTGGCTATGCCATAACACTTCAGCCTCAGGCAGTGAGGGCTTTGCTCCAAACCATTCAAAATACAGTGCATCAAATTCGCCACTTAGCTGTAATGCCACCAGCGCCTTGTGCCAGGCTTTAACTCGCGCAGGATCTGTGCCACTGGAGAACGCCAGATACAACCGCAAGTGTGCCAATTCCAGCACAGGCCGCACTGCAGTCAACGGTTGATCCAATTGCCGCAAGACGCCCTTAACCGCGATCTCCGCCTGACACCAATAACGCACCCGCTTATGCAACAACTGTCTGGCCGAATACTGAGGAAAACCTGAGATTAGCAGCCTCTCATCCGCAATATCCCTCAACAATCTTTGCGCCGGAGAGTGACGATAAATAGCAATATTACCCGCCGCAGCCGCCTGTGACAGATCTGCCGGAGTGAAATCATCATCCATGCGGGCATAGAGCTGGATACGGGTTTCGGCAATCGGTCCAACAAAATCAAATTGCTGCCGTCGCTGTTCATCAATAGAAGTGGCAAATAACAGGATATTGGCATGATGAGTTGCCATATTAATGGCGCGGGCCCAAGGCAAGATCTCTATGACTGGCTCGTCATCGGCGGCGGTGACTTTGTAATTCAACGCCTTAACCAGGGCAACGGCATAACCAGGGCAACGGCATAACCATCAGTTCGTCCTTGGTATTCATAACTCATGGGGGGCCAAGCTTCTGTCAAAAGCCTCAGAGGCGCAAGTCTGGACTCGGGAGGCTCATTCCCGGCCTGGACGAAACCAGCAAGAATGCAGCCACACACAATCAAGCAGGCCCAAAACAGAGGCTTAATTGTCGACATATGTTTATTCCCCCTCGGTTCCAGCATAGCATCGACAAAAACCAAAATCGCCGTTTGCGGCAACTGTGAGCGATTCAGCTTTACTGATATAATCAGGTTTTTTCCCGGTCAGCCTCTGTTAATGTCTGTTCCTCAACCACCACAATTTGATCCCTGTATGCTTGGTAAGCTTGCCCGCGACATAAAGGCTTGGGGCAAAGAGCTGGGTTTTGCTCAAGTTGGGATCACGGATACAGATCTTCGCCGCGAAGAGCCCAGGCTACAGACCTGGCTCGATAAGGGCTATCACGGTGAAATGGGCTATATGGCCAGCCACGGCATGATGCGGGCCCGCCCGGCCGAACTGCATCCCGGCACTTTAAGAGTCATCTCGGTACGGATGGACTATCTGCCGCCCCAAGCCGGATTTGCTCTCAACCTCAAAGACCCTAACCTCGGCTATATCTCCCGCTATGCCGGCGGCCGTGACTATCACAAGCTGATGCGTAATCGCTTGAAAAAGCTGGGCGAACGTATAGATGAAGCGCTCAAAGCCCTGCAACTTGAAGGCTGTGGCTTTCGGCCCTTCGTCGACTCGGCGCCCATTCTGGAACGGCCTCTGGCAGAAAAGGCCGGGATCGGTTGGACAGGTAAACACTCATTGATCCTCAACCATGAAGCCGGCAGTTGGTTTTTCCTCGGCGAACTGCTGGTGAACCTGCCGCTGCCCGTGGATGTCGCCATAGCCGAAGGCTGCAATACCTGCGTCGCCTGCATTACAAGTTGCCCAACTGGCGCTATAGTCGAGCCCTATGTAGTCGATGGACGTCGCTGCATCTCTTACCTCACCATAGAACTGGCCGGCAGCATCCCACTGGAGTTTCGGCCACTGCTAGGCAATCGCATCTACGGCTGCGATGACTGCCAGCTGGTATGCCCCATCAACCGTGCCGCCCCCTTGACCGCAGAGACAGACTTTCATTTAAGGCCACAACTGAAACAGCCCAAGCTGCTGGAGCTGTTTGCCTGGAGTGAGGTCGAGTTTTTGAAGAATACCGAAGGCAGCGCCATCCGCCGCATAGGCCATCAACGCTGGCTGCGCAATATTGCGGTGGCACTGGGCAATGCGCCCGGCAGTGAAACCATAGTTGCCGCCTTGCAGGAGCGACTGACAGATGCCTCTGAACTGATCGCAGAACACATAACGTGGGCACTGGCGCAGCAGGCAGAAAAACTCAGCGGCAAGAACACAGCGCCCATTCCCGTCCGTAAGACGGATCGCCTGATCCGGATAGTGGAAAAGGGTTTGCCAAGAGACGCCTGAATTCAAGCCTAATCCAGGGTAAAACCCACCTTGATGGTGACCTGCCAATGAGCGATAACACCGGCTTCCAGGTGGCCACGGGTATCTATCACTTCAAACCAGCGCAGATTGTGCAGCGACTGACTGGCCGCAGCGATGGCATTCTTGACCGCTTCGTCCGAGCTGATGGGGGATGAACCTGTCAGTTCTATTATCTTGTATACATGGCTCATGGGGCTTCTCCTGATAGTTATCTGAGTCCGGTTGGTGACCTGAGTATAGACAGAAATGGTCAATGGCATATTTCCCTTGGTTTCTGTATATTTCTCAGTTGGATAACCATCAGAAAAAATCAAGGGATTGCCATGCAATTAAAACATTCAGGTCCAGGGATAGCCTCATTTGTCACCAGCATATTGAGTGGAATAGCCCTGTTTATTACTTTTATTGTTGCCGGAACCCTGGAAACAACAACACCGGGCGGCATGGATGAAAACTCCATGGAAGCGGTTCTTGTGGGGTTAATGATCATCTTTATGATGTTGGTCTGTCTGGTGTCTTTGGGGTTGGGTATTGGTGGCCTGGTACAAAAAGAGCGCCAGAAAATCTTCGCCATTCTGGGCACAATCTTTTCAAGCTTGATCATCCTGGGCACTGTGGGCCTGATGATACTGGGAATAAGCATGAGTTGAATCTTTACCGCGTTGAAGTCAATCAACATCAGGGGCGCATTGCGCCCCTGACTATTATTAACCACAGAGTTTTATCACCCGAGTCGACGTCGCAACTCCCTGGTGGCATCAACCATGTTCTTCAAAGCCGGTTCGACTTCTTCCCAGTTACGGGTCTTCAAGCCGCAATCCGGGTTGACCCAGAGCTGACGCAGAGGAATTTTCTGCGCCGCCTTTTCAATCAGGCTTACCATGGCCTCCACTGTTGGAATATTGGGGGAGTGAATATCATAAACCCCAGGGCCGATTTCATTGGGATAGTCAAAGTCTTCGAAGGCATTCAACAACTCCATCCGTGAGCGCGATGTTTCTATGGTGATCACATCGGCATCCATGGCGGCAATTGCCGCAATAGTGTCGTTGAATTCGCTGTAGCACATATGGGTGTGAATTTGGGTCTCGTCTCTGACACCGGCGGCGCTGAGCTTGAAAGCGGCCACGGCCCAATCGAGATAATGGGCCCAATCGCTGCGTTTAAGCGGCAAGCCTTCCCTAAAAGCCGGTTCATCAATCTGGATAATGCCTATGCCCGCCTGCTCCAATGCCACCACTTCATCGCGTATCGCCAGGGCCAACTGAGTCGCTATCTGTTCGCGGCTGATATCCTCGCGGGCAAAGGACCAATGCAATATAGTCACGGGACCGGTCAGCATGCCTTTCACCGGCTTGTCGGTAAGACTCTGGGCATATTCGGCCCAGTCAACTGTCATCGCCTTGGGACGGGTCACATCGGCGTAGATCAGCGGCGGCTTGACGCAGCGGGAACCATAGCTCTGCACCCAGCCATGTTTGGTAAAACCAACGCCATCGAGCTGTTCACCAAAGTATTCCACCATGTCGTTGCGCTCGGCTTCACCGTGTACCAGCACATCTATTCCCAGCTTGAGCTGACGTTCTATGGTATCTCGGGTCACCTGTTGCAGTTGCTCTGTGTACACAGCATCGTCCAACTCACCCTTGCGCCAGCGGCTGCGAAGGTTACGAATGGCTGCCGTTTGCGGGAATGAACCTATGGTAGTCGTCGGCAACAAAGGCAACTTGAACCTGGCCTGCTGGGCTTGTCTGCGCACCTCAAACTCATGGTTTCGGTCGTAATCGGCCGCGCTCAGCGCATCGATTCTGGCACTGAGCTGCTGATTGCGCCCCTGCGCCCTGGCCGCGCGCCGACTTCGGCAACGGGCGACCACAGCTTTGGCGCTTTCCGTCTCAGGCGCCGCCAAAAGCGCCTTGAGCTCCTGCAACTCGGTGAGTTTTTGCCTGGCGAATGCCAGCAGACTTTTAAGTTCGGGCGCCAGCACGGTCTCCACCTCGAGATCCACCGGGGTATGCAACAGGGAGCAGGAAGTGGCGAGCCAGAGCCTGTCTCCCAAATCACGCGCCAGTGGCGCCAACTGCTCGGCCACAAGATCCAGATCGGCGGCCCAGACGTTACGGCCGTTGATTACCCCAACCGATAACACCTGTTCGGGCGCCAATGCCCCGACAAAGGCCTGCAACTGCTCGGGCGCGGTGACCAGATCCAGGTGAATACCCGCCACCGGCAGTGCCGACAACAGACTTTGATGATGGGCTACAGTGCCGTAATAGGTTGCCAGCAACAGCCTGAGCGGCGCCGACTCGAGCACGCCGTAGGCCTGATTGAAGGCCTGTTGCCAGTTGTCATCCAGCTCAAGTGCCAGCGCAGGTTCATCCAATTGCACCCATTCAACACCCTGGGCGGCAAATCGGGCCAGAATGGCTTGATAGCATTGCAGCAGCGCCGGCAGCAATGTCAAACGGTCAAACTCTGCGCCCACTGTCTTGGACAGATACAGGAAAGTGACCGGCCCCAAGAGTACCGGCTTGGCAGTGTGGCCCAGCGCCTGAGCCTCGGTCACCTCTTCAAACAACTGCTCCCAGGCAATATCGAAGCGCTGATCTTCGCTGAGCTCAGGCACCAGATAATGGTAGTTGGTGTTGAAGTACTTGGTCATTTCAGACGCCGGCGCATGCTTACCGCTGGGTGCTCGGCCACGGGCAACCCGGAACAGGGTATCGAGATTGACAGCGCCGCCGTCACTGTGACGCTCGGGGATTACCCCCAGAGTCGCACTCAAGGTCAGCACCTGATCATAGTAAGCAAAATCGCCGACCGGTAACAGCTCTACCCCGGCATCAGCCTGCCACTGCCAATGGATGCGCCTAAGCTCCTTGGCAACACTCTGTAGTTCGGCTTGGCTGGACTCACCACGCCAATACTTCTCCAAAGCAAACTTGAGTTCACGTCGACGCCCGATACGGGGAAAACCAAGACTGTTTAATCGCATAATGTATACCATCCTCTGTAAATTGTGCTGCAAGTGACTGGCGACGCCGTAATACAACAAATCAAACTGGGCGTCTGGACGTCTAGAAGTTTATTGTGTTAGTCTCAGCACAGGCAACCGAATTGAATTCAAGGGCAACATGAGCGGCATTCATGTGGAGAGGAAATGATAGAACTGAGACACCTTCGTACTCTGATAGCACTGAAAGAAAGTGGCAGCCTGGCCGGCGCGGCGAAGAAACGCTTTGTCACTCAGTCGGCACTGTCGCACCAGATTAAAGAGTTGGAGACCCGGATTAACTCCCAGGTATTTGTCCGCAAAAGCAAACCTCTAACCTTCACGCTTGAGGGCAGTCGCCTGCTGAGCCTGGCAGAAGAGATACTGCCTCGGGTACAGGAAACCGAATTTGTGCTCAAACGCGGTCTATCTGGAAGCAGCGGCCCATTAAAGGTAGGTATTGAATGCCACAGTTGTTTTCGCTGGCTGATGCCTGTAATGGAAGCCTTTCATCAGTCTTATCCTGATGCCAACCTGGATCTCTCAAGCCGCCACCTGTTCGACTCACTCAATGCGCTGGAAACCGGTGAGCTGGATATAGTGCTAACCTCAGATCCTGTGCCCGGCCATGCCCTTGCCTACCAGCATCTATTTGATTTTGAAGTGAGACTGGTGATGGCCAAAGATCATCCTTTAGCCAGCAACAGCTATATTTTGCCGCAACAACTGGCAGGGGAAGCTATCATCAGTTATCCGGTGCCGCTGGAAAGGCTGGATATTTTCCGTCACTTCCTCGAGCCGGCCGGGGTGGTGCCCGGCCCACAAAAACGCTGCGATCTTACCAATGTATTGCTGCAACGCATCGCCTGTAAGGAAGGAGTAGCCGCTTTACCCAGTTGGTCACTGACCGAGGCCCAGGGCTTAAGCCTGACCTCTGTAAAACTGGGGCAGGAAGGCCTGAAACGGCCACTGTTCGGAGCCTACCGCCGCGACAGCAGCAATAGAGTGCAATTGCAAAGGCTGCTGGAATTAATAGCCAAAGAGGGATTACAGCGCCAGGACAGGCACTGACTGAGCGGCAGCCACAGTCACTGATAGTCGGCGACAGTCACAAAAAGATTTAGAGTGGATTTAGCAGCAAGCCGCGCTGCGACAATACCCTTCTCAGTACCAGTCCGGGTGAATGGGGATCCCGGGTCTGTCTCAAGTTATGGGCGACCATAAACTCATTTTGCAGCTCATCATCCAACCCCAGAGATTCAAAGGCTTCCACCGTCAGTGTTTGCTGCTGAGTATCTATTAATGTCTTGATAATGCCCAGCGGAAAGCACTGCTCGGCTTCGGCGTTGAGATAGGCAAACGCTGTCAGGGCTATTATCTGACCGAATACACTGAATAGTGCCAGAGTCTGCACTTCGTCCGCGTCTATCTGTACCCCTTGCATCTGATGCAAACTATCCACAGATTCGATCGCCACTGACTCGGTCAAACGCCAATAGCCTTGTACCAGCTTGCGATATGGCTGCGGCAATTCATCGAGCCGCTCCTTAAGATAGAAACTAAAGGCATAACGGTAGATATTGACCTGTCCAAGGCGCACCAAGGCATCCTTGAGGCTGCGGTTTGGCTGAACGGAAGGTGAGAGCGCGTTATTACTGCGCCACAACAGATGGGCTGCCAGCGCGGGATCGGTCGCGACAATATCAATCACATTGCGGATATCGCCATCAGCAATAATGGCCTTCTTAAGCGGGATCAGGATGCCGCGGCGACCTATCACCTGCTCTTCGTTGGCTATGATGGCACGCACTTGAGTAAAAACCTGCTGCTCAAGATCTGTCATGTGATTCTTTAAACCTGCTGTTATTTATTATGAAGGCACTATTGCCATTTATTATGGCAGAGAATTTACCCACAAAATGCCCACCAGGGTCAAGTTCAATCGATAATTAGCCCAGTTTTTGCCAAATAGAATCAAAAAGTAGCATCAAAAAGCGCCCGCCTCCTGCAGCTTGGAGAAGATGACTTGCGCCAAACGCGCATAGCCCTGTTGATTGAGATGCACAGTATCAGACTTGAGCTCGTTTGAACGCAAAAGCTCAGACA
The DNA here is from genome assembly GCF_002836945.1 of Shewanella chilikensis. GTDB lineage: Bacteria > Pseudomonadota > Gammaproteobacteria > Enterobacterales > Shewanellaceae > Shewanella > Shewanella chilikensis. The sequence goes on along the minus strand of NZ_NIJM01000052.1, from coordinate 8,517 downwards.
GAGTCTCCTCCAACAAGATGGCGCCGTGCTTGTCGGCCAGTTCGGCATACAAAGGCAGGGGCGACAGCAATAGATTCTTTTGCGGCACAGCCAGCAGCACTACCGGAATTTGCCGGGCCTTGGCCTCAAATAACATGGCCTCAATGTTTTGCGCCAATTGCGCCTGGTTGCGGCCGCGGAGAATATCATTACCGCCTTCGAGCAAAATAAGCAGATCCGGCTTGGTTTCATCCAGCAGCGCCGGCAAACGCTCAAGCCCGGCAGCCGATTGCTCACCGGAAACCCCGGCGTTGATCACCTCACAGCGGCACAACTCAGCCAGATGACTGGGATAATCCTGCCCGGTCTTGGCTCCCACGCCTTGGGTCAGGCTGTCACCAAAGGCCAGCAGTTTGCCATTGCTGCCGATATAAGCCAACTTGGGCTCGGAACAAGCCAGCAAAAACAGCGACAACAGAGCTATGACCACGCCCCTCAAACCATATCTGAAATCAAGGTTCATATTTCGGCTCTTGCCTCCTTATCAGTGGGAGCTTTCCTGCTGAAAAAAGCCCAAGCCCTCAACTAAAACAGATCGAGATACGGGCAGCAAAAAGCCGGGGGAACCCGGCTTTCTATGAAAAGCGCCACAAGGACTTATCCGCACCTTCCTGAATCAGAAGCGATAGCTGACGCTGAACCTCAGCGCGCGGCCGCTGCCCGAGTAATAACCATCGCCCCAGGTACTGAAATAACCCGAGCTGGCGTATTGCTTGTCAAACAGGTTATCGACCCTCAGGCTGGCAAGCCAGGCATCACGGCTGTAGTTGAGGGCGATATTCCCCAGCCAGTAGCTGTCCAGTTTATCGTGCTGGTTGCCATTGTCACCTTCCATATATCTGTCGCCCAGATACTGGCCCTCGACAAACAGCTGCCAATGCTTGCCAAAGTCCACACTGGTGTAGACACGCCCGGAATGCTCGGCCACCCAGGAGAGAGATTTGCCTTTGTTGGCGCCTTCAGTAAATTCGGCATCGATATAGTTGTACTCAAGTCCCAACTGCAGCATCTCATTGAGCTGCCAGTCCCAGTCGAGGCTGGCGCCATAACGGCGGGAGGCATCGGCATTGACGTTGGCACCGGGGAAAGCGCCGCCGATAGGCATATCGGCACTGGGATCAAAAACAATTTCATCTTCCAGCGACAGCCGGTACAGGTTCAGACGCAGGCTCTGGTTGCTCAAGGTCCAATCCCAGCCGGCTTCAATGGAACGGCCGGTCTGCGGCTTGAGGCCGACGACCGTTGGCGGCGTATAAGCTTGCTCATCGACCTTGGCGAAACGGAAGCTCTCATCAGCGCGAAGATAAAATCTGTGGCCTTCCAGCGGCCGATAGTTGAGTCCCAACTCGAGCGCGTGAGCGTCTTCATCCAGATCTATGCCATTGGGATAAACTTTACCATCCTTGAGTTCATCCTTGACCTTGGCATAGCGCCCACCCACCACATAGCTCAGGCTGCTGGTCAGTGGCACATTGGCCTGTAGATAGGTGCTGGTCATGGTTTGGGTATTGCTGCGCTGCATATAACTGAGATCGAACTCGGTTTCACCCCGTTGAATATCTGCGCCTATGACTATGCTCAGCTCACCATTGCGGGTCTGATAACGCCCAAGCGCCTTGGGGTTGAATTCCAACAACGAGCGCTCATTCCGACCTGGGCTGCCATAGCTGACGCTGGACACTAGCGTGTCACTGTAGTTAAGGTCCGCAACCAAAGCCCAGTTGGCGTGCACCTGGCGCTGAATATGAGCACGCCAGGCGGAAGTCATCTCATGGTTGTAATCCCCCGGCGTCGATGTCGCCTGGCGAGGATCGACCTCAAACTGTGCCTTGGTCAACGCACCAGGGGTCTGACGCTTATTATCGTAGTAACTGCCTTCGACAAAGAAGTTGGTCAACTCTGAATCATATTGCAGACGCCCCAGCACAGAACCGGTTTCGTTGGCATTGTTTTTACGGTAGTTGTCACTCTCGTTATAAGCAGCAGCCAAATAGTAACGCCAGTTGTCATTGATGGCACCGGACAGATCGCCACGGCCTTCGTAGGTATCGAAGCTGCCACCTGAGAGGGTCAGGTTGCCACCGCTGGCATTGGGTGCCTTGGTGATAATATTGATCACCCCACCGACGGCCTGATCGCCATAAAGCACCCCGGCACTGCCGGATAGGATCTCCACCCTTTCAATCTGATTGACTGCAATGGCACTCAGACTGGGAGCGGCAATATCGATATTGTTGAGTCGGCGACCATCAATCAGTATCAGGGTGTTATTCACCGCCTGACTGGCAGAAAAACCGCGCATCGCCAGCACAGGCCCTGAGTTATTGTCGGATATTTGAATGCCACTGCGGCCACGCAGTAACTCGCTCAGATTACTGGCACCACTTTGCTGAATATCGGCGGCATCTATGACCACCACATTGGCAGCAATATTGAGCGGCGTGTCATCCTGACGGCCAATGACCACCAGCTGTTCATCCACAGCCTTGGGTGTCACGCTCGCCATGACGGGAACAGAGGTAAATGCACCGCAAAGCAGCGCGAGATGATTTAGTTTGAAACCCATTTTCCTTTGACTCCTGAAAGGGAAACGGGGCAAGAGTGCCACGGCAGGGAGAGCCCCTTGGCTGCCGCATTTCGAGATCTGCCCACCGAAATCATCGAAATACCTCCAGGGCCGGTCTCCGGACTTTGGCTATGCGGTTGACCGCGCAAGAACCGGCTTTTATGACGCCGCTTGGGCGCGCCTGTCTCTCACCATTTACCGTTGCGGGGGCAGTGCCGGATTCTCACCGGCTTCCCGATTATCCCCGGTCTTTAATTCCGGGGCACCACGAGAGGTTGACTGAAATACTGTGCTGTCATTCTCGGCTCTGGCCGAGAGCGGGCATTATAGACGTCTATATGGATAAATGTCTAATTTTGACGCTGACTGACCGCTGCAGATTTACCCTAAAAAAACAAAAAGGGAGCAGATGCTCCCTTTCCATTATCTTAGCTGTTAACCCAGCTCTTTGGGGTTACTGCCAAAGCGGTTGTCACCTACTTCGCTGTCCTGGCAGTAGAAAACCAGCAGCACGATCCAACCTATAACAGGGATTAGTCCCAACAGCTGCCACCAACCACTGCGGTCAGTGTCATGCAGACGACGTGCCGCAATAGCAATAGAGGGCAATAGCAGACCCAAAGAATAAATCAGCCCCAGCACTGTGGTACCCAGTGCATAGTCGATAGCACTGACAACCATACTGAAAATGATATAGAACAGAACAAACATCCAGTATTCTGTCCGACGAGCTCGACCGGTAAAGTCGGCGTATTTTTTGATGGCTCCGATGAAATGTTCCATGTTTTCTCCCAATAACAGATCCAAGATCCGAAAACGCCGCACCAATTATTGAATGGCTTAAGGCGACCAAAGTTTCATCAGAGTTTCTGACTCCCTGAAACAGCGAACAATTTTAACATACCTGAATGAACTGCAAAGTGACAGAAAAGAGATTTACCTTCCATTGGCCACAGAATCAGAGATATCTCACCCCATCAGTCGTCATTGTTTTACAGATATCACCAATAGATAGCGTATCGACGCTTTTTCATCTTATCTGCTCAGCGTAAAACCACGGCTGGCGGCCAGAGCCTGGATATCGGCTTCAATTTGATCCAGCTGTGCCTGGCGCTTTCGACCAATTGCTCCTGAGTTAGACTTGGATGCCAGGCTGCCAAGAATATAGCGCCAATGCAGCGCTTGTTTTTTACGCTGTTTACGGCTCAAAGGATTCAGTGGCGGCTGTGCTACGAGTGCCTTGAGCAAGGCGCTCGCAGCGCTGGGCCAAACACCGGGCAGCGATTCCAGGTTATTAAAAAGCCATTCCAGGCAAACCAATCGGCTCACTTCGGTGTGGATAAATCCTTTGTCCCCCAAAGGCATTTGCCGCCCCAATAACAAGGCGTTGAATTGCTTTTGAATTTCAGCACTCCAGGGTTTGCGTTGCAGCTCGGCAAGGTGCTGGGAGAAGACCATCTTCGCCAGCTCATGCTCAGCAAACAGGCTGCGAATGCCATCGAGCAGTGCCAGGGTAAACTCAGGGTAGCGGCGACCGAGCGCCAATTGCAATGAAAGCCCAAGACCAGAAACACCCTCGCCTTTACTTGGCTGCTCCCACTTGAGACAAACGGGAACAAACCAAGCAAGAAAACGCACCTGCCATTCAGGTCTGGCGGCGATATAGCCAAGGGCCTGCCGCCCCAAATAGCTACTGGCCGGGCTGGCCCGGTTGGCTTCAAGTAATGCCAGTAACTCGGCGGGGTTATCGGCCTCCAGTAACTGCTCAACTATTGGCGACAACCGCTCCCGAGCCCGAAGAAAGCGCAAACTCTGGACGGTTTTACCCACAAACTTTCCGCCAATGGCCAGCGGCAATAGCGCGATTAGAATCCCCCACAGCTCGAGCCAGGTATTTTGTTGTTCTCGATAGTACTGGATATCGGTGCGCGCTATGCCAGGTTCCTCCGGCAAATACCAAAGGCTCACAAACTCACCGACACTTTTTGAGTCACAAAGCAGGCCAGGGGGATCCCAGATCTGATGCTCACTGCCGTTCGGCAACTGATAATGCAGCAAGCAATCCCATTCATAACGGCCGATGCCCCAGCGCCCCGGTGGAACGTATTGTTGAGCACGCCGGGCAATATAACCTTGGGTTTCAGCGCCTCTCTCGAGCAGGATATTCACTTCCTGCCAGGATTGGACACTCTCTTTGACAAAATAGAGTCCAAGAGCCGAGAACAGCCCACCGGTCAGCGCAAACAAGCCGATAAAGGCCAGGTCTTTCCAGATTGCCCGTATCTTTCCCACCGGGTCCCCTTTGAATCAATCCTTTAAAGGCGCGGATTGTAGCAGATTTCAACAATCTGTTGAGGAACACTTCACAGTTTGCCATTGGGTTCTGCGCACGCCACAGAGTCATGCTATGCTCGGGCAAATTGCGAAAGGAGTAACAGCATGAAACGCCCTATCATTCTCGACTGCGATCCTGGCCATGATGATGCCATCGCCTTGATCCTGGCCCTGGCCAACCCTGAGCTGGATCTGCTGGCCGTGACCACCAGCGCAGGTAACCAAACCCAGGAAAAAACACTCAACAATGCCATGCGAGTACTTACTCTACTGGGCAGAACCGATATACCTGTAGCCAGCGGCGCCCCCAAGCCTTTGGCAAGGGAGCTGATCATTGCCGACAATGTTCACGGTGAATCCGGGCTCGATGGCCCTGAACTGCCGGATCCCGCCTTTGAACCTCAGCCAGTGATGGCTTGGGAACTGATGGCCGAAAAAATCCGCCAAAGCAGCCAGCCGGTGACTCTGGTGCCCACGGGCCCCTTGACCAATATCGCGATTTTCCTGAGTGCCTATCCCGAACTCAAATCCCGTATCGAACAGATAGTGCTGATGGGCGGCGCCGCCGGTATCGGCAACTGGACCCCTGCCGCCGAATTCAACATTTTTGTTGACCCGGAAGCGGCCGACATGGTGTTCAAGTCAGGGATCCCTATCGTCATGGCCGGTCTGGACGTGACCCATGAGGCGCAGATCATGGAAGAGGATGTGGCCCGGTTCCGCGCGATTCCCAACAAGGTTGCCAAGTGTGTTGCCGATCTGCTGGAATTCTTTGTTATCTACCACAAGGATCCCAAGTGGGGCTTTGATGGCGCACCACTGCATGACCCCTGCACCATAGCCTGGCTGCTCAAGCCTGAGTTGTTCATCGGCCTGGACTGCCATGTGGCCATCGAAACCCAGAGCGAGCTGACTGTAGGGATGACTGTAGTCGACCGTTACCACCTGACCGGTAAACCCGCCAACGCCAAGGTGCTGATGCATCTGGATCGTGAAGGCTTTGTGGATCTGCTGGTTAATAGCCTCTACGCCTATCAGGATTAAAATATGAGCAGACTAGTGATAATCGGCAGTGCCAACGCCGATCATGTGATGGAATTCAGTCACCTGCCCGAGCCAGGGCAAACACTGATGAGCCGCAGCTACCGGTTGGAACATGGCGGCAAGGGCGCCAATCAAGCGGTCGCCACCGCCAGACTGGCACAGCCTGGCACCCGAGTGGACTTTATCTGCCATCTTGGGGACGACGCCATTGCCGATACCATGATTAAGAGTTGGTTGGACGATGGCATTCACCCACAGGGGTTGAAGAAAATGCCGGCAATGGCGACCGGCAGTGCGATGATTTTCATTGGTGATAGCGGTGAAAACTGTATCGGAGTGGCCGCAGGTGCCAACGCCAGCCTGGAGCCTGAAGATGTCCATTGTCATCAAGACCTGTTCAAAGGCGCCAGCCATCTGTTGGCACAGCTGGAAACGCCGTTGGAATCAGTCAAAGCTGCGCTGCAACTGGCCAAGCAACAGGGCACAGTGACTATCCTAAACCCGGCACCCGCCGGCCCCTTGGCTGACGATATGCTGGCCTTGGTGGATATCATCACTCCCAACGAGACCGAGGCAGAAGCCCTTAGCGGTATCAAGGTAGAAGATGAAGCCGGCGCCGCCAGAGCCGCTGCAGCGCTGCAAGCCAAAGGGGTGGGCACAGTGGTGATCACCCTCGGCAGTCGCGGCGCCTATGTGCGTCATCCCGAGTTTGAGGGCCTGGTGCCTAGTTATCCGGTCAAGGTGATTGATACTGTGGCCGCAGGAGACACTTTCAATGGTGCCCTGATGGTGGCCTTAAGTGAAGGACTGACCATAGAGCAAGCTGTGGATTTTGCCAATAAGGCCGCCTCCATAGCCGTGACCCGCCATGGTGCCCAGCGCGGTATACCCTACCGCCGCGAGCTATAATCAAGCCATTAACACCACAAAAACGGGAGTCATAGACTCCCGTTTTTTATACTGACTGCCAGTCAAATTATTCGCCTGAATGGGCTTCTCTATGAGCCTTGAGCTTATTGGCAAACTCCTGCTGCAGTTGCTCCATTTTGGGCAGCAGCCCCTGGCTCAGCGATTGGGTCATCATCATGGACTCCTGCATCACAGCCGGCATCTTGGCGACCATGGAACGCCCTGTATCACTGGAATAAAACGCCAGCATATCGGCAATTTCCTTGTCACTGTAATGCTTGACATAAATATCTGTCAGTGGCTGCTTCAGTTTGTCCCAGCCCAGTTCCTGTTTGAAGATCTGCGTGCTCTTACGGGCAAACTCTTCAAATAAAGGCTTTTCACTCTCCTTGATATTGAACTGTTGTTGCATGCCCAAAATCATCTGTTCCATCTGGGTGTATGCCGTGTCCATCATGGAGTCCATCTGCATTTCCAGCAGCAGTTGCTCCACCTGGGCCCGACGAGCGCTGTCGTCGGCCAACGCCAAAGGGCTTGTGAGCAATATGCCGCCCAGAACAAGAGATGACCAAAAACCAGGACCTTTCATGAGTGCCTCCGTGGCAAGTATTGATTCGGCTGTCAGTCTATCACAGCCCAAGCAACTGTCAGCTGCTCCTGCCACGGCTGACAGTTAAAATTCTGAGATTAATTCTCATTTAAGCTAGATACCGTTATGATTAACCCAGGCGGGAGCCTGCGGGGCTCTCGTACTGTCGAGAGAAATATCGACCCTAAAACCAGAAAAGGAATTGAAAATGAATAAGTTAACCAAGAGACTCGCGGGTATTACCCTGTTGGGAGCCGGCGCCGTTATCAGCAGTACTGCCAGCGCCGACGAATGCAGCCTGACCATCACAGCCAACGATGCGATGCAATTTGATACCAAAGAACTCAGCGTTCCCGCCAGTTGCAAGACGGTAGAACTGACATTGACTCATTCCGGCACCCTACCTGTGACAGCCATGGGCCACAACTGGGTTCTGAGCAAGAGCGCCGATATGCAGGGCATTGCCACTGATGGTATGGCAGCGGGCGCCGATGCCGCCTATGTTAAAGCCGGTGATGAGCGGGTCATTGCCCATACTCCTCTGGTTGGTGGCGGCGAATCAGTCAGCATCAGCTTCAGCACCGAAGGCATGACACAGGAAGAAAGCTATAACTTCTTCTGCTCCTTCCCCGGCCACTGGGCCGTAATGCAAGGCAGCTTCAGTATCAAAGGCTAAATCTACGCGCTTTGGGCCCTGATAAGGGCCCAAAGAAGCACTTCCCTACCGTAAAACATAAACCTCCTCTAGTCATCATTGGCCAAAGCCCACGGGGTACTGCAATGTTTGCCCGCCAACCTTGAACGCCCGGCCACAGGGGTATGTGAGCTGTTGAATCGGGCGCGCCTTCAGGCTCTGCAACTCTCAATCCCCCTGCGCTAGCTAAAAAAATCCCCGCAACTTGGCGCAACGTAGTTCACTTAAGTGGAGCTGCCTTGTGATTAACAGGATATCGGGTCTTTGATATTTTTACCGCCCTAGGCCGATTTGGCTTAGGGCGTTTGTCTATAAAAAGGATGGACAAGTCTCCTCGCAGAC
>NZ_NIJM01000051.1 GCF_002836945.1 Shewanella chilikensis | reverse complement strand
TTGAGTTCGCCGAGGGCGCGGCATAATAACCTCCTTGTTAAATGCTTAAACAAAGGATAGTCGGAGGCTAACTACTGCGCCATTAACGCTGGGTGTCCATATTTTTTACCTCCTTCTGTTAAATGCTTAAACAAAGGATAGTCGGAGACTAACTACTGCGCCATTAACGCTGGGTGTCCATATTTTTTCTGCGGAGCATTACATGATGTATAACAAGGCAAAGCTATTTGGTGATGACATTGCATGTGAAAGAATCCTCCTTGCCACCAACCCTGGCGCAGCCAAAGCTATTGGTCGGGAAGTAGTCGGGTTCAACCAAGAAGTCTGGGATGAGAGACGCTTTGAAATAGTACTTAATGCAAACTTAGCTAAGTTTGCTCAGCATACTGAACTAAAATCGTTTCTGCTTAATACTGGAAACCGTATCTTAGTCGAGGCTAGTCCTGTAGATAAAGTATGGGGGATAGGGCTCGCTCAAGATCATCCTGAATCTGAAATTCCCAGGAGATGGAAAGGCTTAAATCTGTTAGGGTTTGCACTCATGGAAGTTCGCGATCGGCTCAGAAAAGATCTCTGACAATCAAAAGCCAAAAGAATAACAAGCTTCAAATAATGAATAAAAATTCATTTATTTTCTCTCCTCCTCTGGGTAGACTGAGCGCCCTCTTATCCAGAACATCATAATAAACATGCAATTAAGTCGTAGGCATTTTATTCAGGCCGGTTTAGCTGGTACTGCACTGGGGCTCAGTGGCTGCAGTAATTTCTCTCTATCTTCCCAAGAGCAGGCCCAAGCTACAGTCTCCAAGGGGCCCCTGGCGCTGAACTTCAATGAAAACCCGCTGGGGATGCCAAGCAGTGCCAGAGAAGCCATTATGCAGCATATGGGCGAAGCGCACCTGTATCCCGACAGTGCCCGTCAGGCTTTGCTCAAGCGCCTGGCAAGCTACCACTGTGTCAGCCAAGAGCAGCTCATTTATGGCAATGGCTCTTCCGAAGTACTCAAGTTCGCCATAGATGCCATGGCCAGCGCTCACTGCCAGTTGGTAATGCCCAAGCCCACCTTTGACATAGTGGCCGACTATGCCAAGGCCAGAGGACTCAAGGTAACTGAAGTGCCACTGACCGCCGAGCTGCAAACCGATATCGCCGCCATGCAAGCCGCCGTGGCCGCGCACTCTGGCCCTTCCATTGTCTATCTGTGTAACCCCAACAACCCAACCGGCCTCTTGCTACCCAAGGCGCCGGTTGCGCAGTGGCTGGCCAAGGCCAGTCCCGAGCTGCAGTTTATTATTGATGAGGCCTACGGCGAGTATGCCGGTAGCGATTTCCAATCCGCGCTGCCGTTCATCCAAAATGGCCAGAAACACACAGTGCTAACCAAGACGTTCTCCAAAGCATGGGGAATGGCGGGACTAAGGGCCGGTTATGCCATTGCCGCTCCGGAAATGATAGCCGCCATGCAGGCCCAGGCGAGTTTTGACAACGCCAACCTGTTTGCCCTCTATGGGGCAGCGGCAGTGTTGGATGACAGCGCCTGGCTGGCGCAGGCCCGCAGCAACAATTTGGAGGCCGGTGCCATTATCATTGCCACGCTCAAACAGTTGGGGCTCGACTATCTGCCACTCAACGCCAGTTTTATTTTCCACCGCATCAAGGGCAATAATGAAGACTATCGCAAGCGGATGCAGCAGGCCGGCATTCTGGTGGGCCGCACCTTCCCAGGGCTTGAAGGCTGGAATCGCTTGACCTTGGGCACACCAATGCAGATGCAACAAGTTGCCAAAGAGATGCAACGCCAGCGTTTGGAAGGTTTGCTCTAATTTCTCTTTCAAGAGCTGTTTCAAGAACTGTTTCAAGCACTCTTTCAAGTGCCTTGGCTTTTCGCTAGACTCGGACTTTCGCAGCCTTTTTCAGAAGGATTCTGATATGCAAGTCCAATCCATTCTGGGGGCGTTATTCGCCCTCGGTTTCTCCCTGTCGTTACAAGCCGCCCCCGGCGAGCTGGTCATCAACAAAAATGCCAAACCCAAATCCTCAAACCGTTATATCGAAGCCGTTCATAAAGAGATCCCGGTAGCGGGAGCCAGTGAGGCCCAGGTTCGCTATGCCATTCTCGAAGGAATGCTCAGCACCAAGGGCTTTGCCTGGGTATACGAGGGCGAAGGTGAGGGCTATATCCTGGCCCGTTTCGACTATCGTGGCGACACTAATGTGATGCGCATTGAATACGACGCCAGCTATATTCAGCTTAAATACCACGCCGCCCTGGGGGATTTTGTCTGCAAGAAGCTGATTGATGATATCTGCTACAAGAATGGCCGCGGCTATTACAACTACATCAAGAATCTGCGTCTCTCCATCGCTCAGGAGCTGAAAAAATCATGAAACGAATACTACTGCCGCTGCTGCTGAATCTGTTATGGCTGAACCCGGCTTCCGCCGAGACTGAATATCAATTGCAACGCTGGCAAAACCCAGTATCCACGGGTGGTTATGTGCAGGATATTCCCGCCATGTTGCAGCGGGCCGTTACCCGGGATAGCTGGGAACTGGAAACTGCCGCAGATGGCACCTGGCTCGCCCGGCTCAATAACTACAAGGGATACACGGTCGAAGTAGAAGTCGCACGACAGGCACAGGCACTGCAGCTTAGCCTGCTCTCCAGCCGTTGCGATTGCAAAATAGACCAAGCCAAAATCGACAGTTGGTTAATTCGCCTCAGGCGCAATATCGCTCTCGAAGTCACCAAAGCCGCCAGAGATGAGAGTCTGCGACAGAAACTGAAGGCCAAATATTAAGGGGATTCCCTTGATTGGCAAAGGTGCCGAAATCTTAAGTTAACAAAAACCTGCTAGTCTGTGCACCGGAACCTTTCATGCCACACAGCTATAGGCTCCAAGATGTGACAGTTGCAGCTTAATATCATTTACCGCTTTCACTCTGCCACACTTATGCTACCTTTCAGCGACGCTATAATAAGTAAAAATATGCAGCCTATCAGGAATAACGACTGCGAAATGGATCCTCGCCTCAGAATACGAGCCGACAGCAAGCTGCCGACTAAACCTAACAAGTGGGGATCTGTTTTATGTTCTTCAATAAATCGTCCAGACATGCGCTGGAACAATGTCAATTGCAGCTATCCAGGCAACTGGCAACAGTACAAGCCATAGAGCAGTCGCTTGCCTGTGTGGTGTTCACGCCCGACGGCACTGTGATAGAAGCCAATAGCCTGTTTGCCGAGTTGTTTGGCCTGGAACAGGAAAAGTTCAAAGGCATGCCTCACAAAAGCTTGTGTCAGGCCGATTATGCCGCCTCAACCCAATACCGCAGTTTTTGGGAGCAGCTCAGGCAGGGGAAAGCCGCTGCCGGGGTGTTTGAACGTCGCCATGCAGATGGCAGCTGCATCTATTTGCAGGCCACCTACTTCCCTGTGTTTGAGCAGGGTAAAGTCACCCGCGTCATGAAAATTGCCGCCGATGTCACCAACAGCCAAATGGAAACCGACACTCAAAAAGCAGTGGCCAACGCCCTGGATAACTCCCAGGCGATTATCGAGTTTGACCCCAAGGGCAATATCATTGAGGCCAATGCCAATTTTCTCGACGTCATGGGCTATACCAGGGCCGAACTGAAAGGACAACACCACAAGCTGTTTTGTGAAGAGGCCTTCTACCGGGAACACCCCCATTTTTGGGAAGAGCTCAATAAGGGCCAGTTCAAGTCCGGGCTGTTTAAACGCTTCAATAAACTGGGGCAAACCGTCTGGCTTGAGGCCAGCTATAACCCGATACACAATGCCGCCGGTAAAGTAATCAAGGTGATTAAGTTTGCCAGTGATATCACCGCCAGGATAGAAAAGTCCCAGGCGATTAAAGAAGCGACCGAAATAGCCCACAGCACGGCGCTGAATACAGGTGCCACAGTCGAGCAAGCCATAGACAGTCTCGACAGGGTAACTGCTACCTCAAACAACATAACCTATCAGGTACAGCAGGCCTCAGAGGCGATAGCTCAGCTCAATGAGCAATCACGCCATATCCAGGCGATAGTCTCGACCATCAGCGCCATTGCCGAGCAGACCAATCTGTTGGCGCTCAATGCCGCAATTGAAGCTGCCCGCGCCGGTGAACAGGGCCGAGGCTTTGCCGTTGTCGCCGATGAAGTCAGGCAACTGGCGGCCCGCACCAGTGAGTCCACCAAGGAGATAGGCTCTGTTGTCAGTCAAAATGGTCAGCTTACAGACAAGGCCACCCGGGAAATGGCGGCGGTGGCCGAAGCGGCCAACCAAGGTAAAATCCAACTTCAGGATGTCGCGGACCTAATGAGCGCGATTCTCGATGGTGCCCGCAATGTGGTTGATACAGTCGCGTCCCTGTCCGATGAACATCAGGGACATTGATCCGAAGGCTTCTCCCGCCCCGCTAAAAAGCCCCCCCCCAGCCAAGGCCGGGGGCTTTCGTCAGATCTTGAGTTTATCCATCTGATCGTTTTGACTATGTCGCAACTGCGCCAGCGTCGGGCACAATGCGCGTGCAGACAAAAAAGTTAACAGCGACAAAATTGCAGCTTGGACAGGCCAAGCCTCAAGCAACTCAAATGAATAAGCCTCTTTTTTACTACAGACATAAAAAAAGGGAAGCGCTGGGCTTCCCTATCATCCTTCTGGCTCAACTACGCAGTTGCCGGAAACACTCGGCAATAATCTCAAGCCCCTGCTGCAGATCCCTGTCACTGACGGTCAAAGGCACCAAGAGACGCAGTACATTGCCATAAGTGCCACAGGAAAGCAGGATAAGACCGCGCTCCCTCGCCAAGGTGAGGACTCGCGCGCAGTACTCGGGCTTCGGCACACCGTCTTCAACCAACTCCATGGCCACCATGGCGCCCAGGCCGCGAACATCGGCAATAAAGTCGTACTCCTGCTGCAGCTTGCCAAGCGCTTCTTTAATGACAGTGCCCACCTGGTTGGCCCGCGCCAGCAGCTGTTCCTTCTCGAAGGTTTCTATCACCGCCAGGGCGGCAGCGCAGGCAAGCGGATTGCCGCCATAGGTGCCTCCCAAACCGCCGGGACCTATGGCATCCATCATCTCGGCCCGACCGGTAATACCGGAGAGTGGGAAACCGCCGGCAATGGACTTGGCAAAAGTCGTGATATCGGCGGCAACACCCATCTGTTCCATGGCAAAGAAGGTGCCGGTGCGGCCGGCGCCCGTCTGCACCTCATCGGCAATCAGCACTATCCCTTCCTTGTCACACAGCTTGCGCAGCCGCGCCATAAACTCGGGGGATGCGGCATAGAAGCCGCCCTCGCCCTGCACCGGCTCAAGAATAATAGCGGCAATATCCGCCGGCTCGGCATCATTCTTGAAAATCTGCTCAATGGACTTCATCGCATCGTCGTCACTCACCCCATGCAGCGCGCAGGGATACTGGGCGCGAAACACGTTGGCCTGCATCAGCCCCATGCCCTTACTGTAGGGCGCCACTTTGCCGGTGAGCGCCAGCGTTGCCATGGTGCGGCCATGATAGCCTGAGGTAAAGGCGATGACGCCGCTGCGTTTGGTGTAGGCCCTGGCGACCTTAAGGGCATTTTCCACCGCCTCCGAGCCACTGGTAAACAGTGCCGACTTCTTGGCGAAATCCCCGGGAACCAGGGCGTTGAGTTTTTCGCAGACGGCCACATAACTCTCATAGCCCAGCACCATAAAACAGGTATGGGAGAAATCTTCCAACTGGCGGGCAACCGCCTGCTTGACTCTGGGATGCAGGTGCCCGGTATTGAGCACGGCTATGCCACCGGCAAAGTCCAGATATTCGCGGCCCTCGACGTCCCATACCCGGGCATTTTCCGCCCGTTCCACAAACACAGGGTGTATCTGTCCCACACCCGGTGCCACTGCGGCCTGGCGCCGCACCATCAGAGAGTCATTGCTTATCATCCTGCTATCCTCTGTTGTTGTCCCGGCATCGCCGGGACATGGGTTAATCAGACCGAGAGGCAGAGATACTTGATCTCCAGATATTCCTCTATGCCGTATTTAGAGCCTTCCCGTCCCAGCCCCGAGGCCTTGATGCCACCAAAAGGCGCCACTTCGTTGGAGATAAGCCCGGTATTGATCCCCACCATGCCGTATTCCAGCGCCTCGGCGACTTTCCAGACTCTGGAGATATCCCTGGCGTAGAAATAGGCCGCCAAGCCAAACTCAGTATCGTTGGCCATGGCGATCACTTCATCGACACTGTCGAAGCGGAACAGCGGCGCCAGCGGGCCAAAGGTTTCCTCTTTGGCGACCCGCATGCTGCCATTCACCTCGGTCAAAATAGTGGGCTCGAAGAAGTTACCGCCCAGCGCCCGGCCGCCGGTCTTGACCCTGGCGCCTTTGGAGACGGCATCCTCGAGATGAGCCTGCACCTTTTTCACCGCATTCTTGTCGATAAGTGGCCCTGTGGTAATGCCGGACTCTGTGCCGACACCCACCTTGAGCTCGGCCACTTTGGCGGCCAGCTTTTCGCTAAAGGCATCGTAAACGGACGACTGTACATAGATGCGGTTGGCGCAGACGCAGGTCTGACCGGCATTGCGGTATTTGGAGATCATCGCCCCTTCCACCGCAGCATCCAGATCGGCATCGTCAAACACGATAAAGGGCGCGTTGCCGCCGAGCTCCAGTGACAGTTTCTTCAGGGTGGCGGCGCATTGCTGCATTAGATGAATGCCCACGCCGGTCGAGCCGGTGAAAGATAACTTACGCACCACGGCGCTTTCGCAAAGGGTATTGCCTATCGCCTTGGCATCACCGGTGATTACGCTGAAGACGCCGGGAGGAATGCCTGCTTCAATCGCCAGGTAGGCCAGCGCCAGAGCGGTAAAAGGGGTCTGCGGCGCCGGTTTGACTATCATGGTGCAACCGGCCGCCAGTGCCGGTCCCGCCTTACGGGTTATCATCGCCGCCGGGAAGTTCCAGGGCGTAATGGCCGCAGTCACGCCCACGGGTTGCTTGATCACCAGCAGGCGCTTGTCCTGTTGATGGCCTGGGATCGTATCGCCGTAAACCCGCTTGCCCTCTTCGGCAAACCACTCGATAAAGGAGGCGGCGTAAGCGACCTCACCGCGGGCTTCTGCCAGAGGCTTACCCTGCTCTGTGGTCATCAGCAGCGCCAAGTCATCGGCGTGTTGATTGATAAGCTCGAACCAACGTTTGAGAATGCTGCTGCGCTCTTTGGCGGTCAACGCCCGCCAGGCCGGAAGAGCCCGCTCGGCGGCATCTATGGCTCTGTGGGTTTCAAATGCGCCCATCTCGGGCACACTGCCGATACGCTCGCCGGTGGCCGGGTTGAAAATATTGACCTTCTTGCCTGAGTCTGCGTCCAGCCACTGGCCTTCGATATAGGCTTGTTCACGCAGCAGCTCACTCTGATTAAGTTTCATTGCGACTCCTTTAAATGGGCGCCAAGCGCCCTTGTACGGATAGGCATCAAATACCCAGTTTGTCCCTCAGGCTGTAATACCAGGCGCCGAGCGCAGAAAAGGGGACTCGCAGGGCATGTCCGCCGGGAAATGGATAATGGGGCAGGCTGGCAAAGGCATCGAAACGCTCCGCCTGTCCGGTCAGCACCTCGGCAATCAACTTGCCCGCCAGGTGGGTATAAGTCACCCCATGACCACTGCAGCCCTGGGAGTAATAGATGTTGCTGCCAATCCTGCCGACCTGAGGCAAACGGGAGAGTGTCAGCAGAAAGTTGCCTGTCCAGGTGTAGTCGATACGGACCCCTTTCAATTGGGGGAAGGTCTTGAGCAGTTTGGGCAGGATAATCGCTTTGATATTCTCCGGATCTCGGGCGCCGTACACTACACCGCCACCATAGATCAGGCGTTTGTCGGCCGACAGGCGGAAATAATCCAGCAGATAGTTACAGTCCTCGACGCAGTAGTCCTGCGGCAACAGACTGTGGGCCAACTCTTCACCCAAGGGTTCTGTCGTGATTACCTGGGTACCGCAAGGCATGGATTTGGCAGCAAGCTGGGGCAGCAGTTTGCCAAGATAGGCATTTCCTGCCACCACCACAAACCTGGCCTTAACCTGGCCATTGGCGGTATGTACTATAGGGTACTCCCCTTCGTCGATACGTACTACGGCCGAATCCTCAAAAATTTTTCCACCGAGAGATTCCACCGCCCTCGCCTCACCCAGCGCCAGGTTCAGCGGATGGATATGGCCACCACTCTTGTCCAGCAAGCCGCCGATATAACGGTCTGTATTGACCACCTGGCGAATGCCGGCATCATCCAACAACTGCAGCTGTTCTGTGTGGCCATATCGCTCCCAGAGGGCTTTTTGCTGCTGCAGATGCCCCATCTGTTTGCGGTTGATGGCAGCAAATACCCCACCGTTTTTGAGGTCACAATCTATCTGGTATTTTTCGATGCGTTCGCGGATGATGCGGCCGCCCTCGAAGGCCATTTCGCCAAAGAGCTTGGCCTGCGCCTTACCGACAGTGCTCTCTATCACATCGAGATCGCGGCTGTAGCTGTTGACTATCTGGCCACCGTTGCGGCCCGAGGCGCCCCAGCCCACTCTGGCCGCTTCCAATACCACCACCTTGAAACCGGCCTCCAACAGGTGCAGCGCCGAGCTAAGCCCGGTATAACCGGCCCCAATCACACAGACATCGGTTTCCAGCACCTCGCTTAAGCTGTTGCGTTCACGGGTGTCATTGGCCGAATCGGCATAATAAGAGGAGGTGTGGGCAGTGGCAGTCATGGTTAATCCAGCCTTTTATGTTTGTTATTTTTAACACTTGCATCATCCTACACAGTTAAATCGACTAAAACCAGTAGAAAACGCATTATAAAACACAAATTGTTCAAAATTTAAAACACATAAGAAAAATAGCGGCGGTGGCTGTCACAGCCAACCGCCTACCTAATTGTTATTCCTCTGTTTGTCTGCTGCGGCGTTCGGCGCGGCGCGCCAGATACCAAGACAGGAAAGCGATCAGGGATACCACCAGAATGATCAGGGTCGCCAGTGCGTTGATCTTGGGGGACACCCCGAGCCGCACCGAGGAAAACACCACCATAGGCAGTGTAGTGGCGCCAGGTCCCGAGGCGAAGCTGGCAATCACCAGATCGTCCAGCGACAGGCTGAACGACAACAGCCAACCCGCCATCAGCGCCGGGGCTATCATGGGCACAGTTATCAGAAAGAAGGTCTTCAGCGGTGTCGCCCCCAGATCCATTGCCGCCTCTTCAATAGAGAGATCCAGCTCCCTGAGGCGCGATGACACCACCACGGCCACATAGGCGGCGCAGAAGGTGGAATGGGCAATCCAGACTGTCATCCTGCCCCGCTCAGCCGGCCAGCCGAGCAGATCCGACATATGCACAAACAGCAGCATCAGCGACAGACCCGTGATCACCTCGGGCATAACCAAGGGCGCCGTAATCATGTTCGACAGCGTCAGCTTGGCCCAGGAGCGATGAAAGCGTGTCATCACAAAGGCCGCCATAGTGCCTATGATCACCGCCATGGTCGAGCTGTAGAAGGCGATTTGCAAACTGGTCCAGACCGCATCCAGTATCTGCTGATCGGCAAACAGCTCGGCGTACCACTTGGCGGAAAAGCCACCCCAGACAGTTACCAGTTTGGAGGCGTTGAAAGAGTAGAAAATCAGAATAAACATGGGGGCATACAGAAACACCAGCCCAATCCATAACATCAGGGTCGAGAAACTCAGCTTCTTCATATCTCTTTCTCCAGACTGCGGCTCTGATAGCGATGGAACAGGGTGATGGGCACAATCAGCAGCACCAGCATCACTATCGCCAGCGACGAAGCCACCGGCCAGTCACGGTTGTTGAAGAACTCCTGCCACAGCACCTTACCTATCATCAGCGAGTCCGGCCCGCCGAGCAGCTCGGGGATCACAAACTCCCCCACGGCCGGAATAAACACCAGCATGGAGCCGGCAATGACGCCGCTCTTGGACAGGGGCAGCGTCACTTTCCAGAAGGTATTGAGACTGCGGGAGCCGAGATCCGCCGCGGCTTCCAGCAGGCTGACATCCAGCTTCACCAAGGTGGCGTACAGCGGCAATATCATAAAGGGCAGATACGCATAGATGATGCCGATATACACCGCCAAATTGGTATTGAGCATCTGCAGCGGCTCATCAACAATCCCAAGCCCCAGCAGCAGGTTATTGATAAGCCCTGTGTTACTCAAAATCCCCATCCAGGCGTAGACCCGAATAAGAAATGAGGTCCAGGACGGCAACATCACCAACAATAGCAGCACTGTCTGCAACCTGGCCGGCGCCCGGGCAATGGCATAGGCCATGGGATACCCCAGCAGCAGACAACCCAGGGTGGAAACCAGCGCCATCTTGAGCGAGTTGAGATAGGCCGAGTAGTACATGGAGTCGCTGAGCAGCAACAGATAGTTGCTCAGGTTGATAAATACCTGCAACACTTCGTCGGCATACTGAAAACTTGGCTCATAGGGCGGAATGGCAATCGCCGCGGTGGAAAAGCTTATCTTCAGTACTATGGCGAACGGCAGCGCGAAAAACAGCAGCAACCACAGATAGGGAAAGCCTATGGTCAGGTGGCGGCCTTTGAATCGTAACTTGAGCTTCTTCATGATCTTAACACCACGCCACTGGTGTCCTCCCAGCTGATATAGACTTCATCATCCCAGGTGGGGTGATCGGCGCGGCGTTCACGGTTGGTCATGCTGCACTGGACTATCTGACCATTGCCAAGGCGAATGTAATACACGGAGAAACCACCGAGATAGGCGATATCGTGGACTATGCCCTTGGCCCAGTTGTATTGCTCTTCGGGCTGCTCGCGGCTTATCAGGGTTTTTTCCGGCCTGACCGCCAACCAGACATGCTTGTCCTCGACACTGGTAGACACCCCATAACCCACGTAAAACGCCTGGTTCAGGCTCTCGGACTGAATGATCACATGGTCCACCTCATCGGCGGTGATCTCCCCTTCAAACAGATTCACTGTGCCGATAAACTCGGCAATCATCCGGCTGTTGGGGCTTTCATAGATATCCATAGGCGAGCCGGTCTGGGCTATCCAGCCATCGCTCATGATGGCAATCCGCTCGGCCATGGTCATGGCTTCTTCCTGATCATGGGTAACCATGACGCAGGTCACCCCTACCCGCTCGAGAATTTCCACCACCTCCAGCTGCATCTGGGTCCGCAGTTTTTTATCCAGCGCTCCCATGGGCTCGTCAAGCAACAGGAGTTTCGGCCGCTTGGCCAAAGAACGGGCCAACGCCACCCGCTGGCGCTGACCGCCGGAGAGTTGATGCGGCTTGCGGCGGGCATATTTTTCCATATGCACCAGCTTGAGCATCTCCTGCACCCGCTGCTCGATTTCAGCCTTGGGTAACTTGTCCTGCTTGAGACCGAAGGCGATATTCTGCGCCACCGTCATATGAGGAAACAGGGCGTAGGATTGGAACATCATATTGATGGGGCGTTCATAGGGCGGCAGGTGGGTAATGTCCTGACCATCGAGAAAAATGCGTCCTTCGGTAGGCTTTTCAAAACCGGCCAACATTCTCAAAAGAGTCGACTTGCCTGAACCTGAGCCGCCGAGCAAGGCAAAGATCTCGCCCTTATTGATGGTCAGCGACACATCATCCACGGCGCGAACATCGTCAAAGAGCTTGCTGACCCGCTCGATTTTGAGCAGCACTTCATCCTGGGTTTTATTATTGGGTTTGACAGGAATGCCCGAGGTGATTGCCATAATACTTCTCCGCAAAATACCAAATGGGCGGCTCAGCGGCCGCCGCTGGTGGAACGAGTAAAGTTTGCCTGTACTACGCAATCAGGCAATGAAGGGGAATCTGGCCCCTGAGTTATTGTTATTGGCCGGATTTAACCTTGGTCCAAACCCGGGTCAGGGCCCGCTGGGCCTTGAGTGGACGAATTTCCCCCACATACAGGTTGTCCAGAGTTGCCTGTGGTGGATAGATGCCGGGATCGTTGCGGATAGACTCATCCACCAGTTTCTGCGCCGGCACATTGGGGTTGGCGTAGGAAACATAGTTGGAGATGGGGGCTATCACTTCCGGCCTGAGCAGATAGTTGATAAAGGTCAGCGCATTGTCGACATTGCCGGCGTCGGCAGGGATGGCCAACATATCGAACCAGAGGTTGGCGCCTTCCTTGGGAATGGCATAGGCGATCTTGTTGCCGTTACCGGCCTCATCGGCGCGGGTAGCCGCCTGGAGGATATCGCCGGAGAAACCGAAGGCGACACAGATATCACCATTGGCCAGATCCGAGATATAGCGTGATGAGTGGAAATAGGTGATATAAGGCCGTATCTTGGCCAGCACTTCACCGGCCTTGTCAAAGTCGGCCGCCTTGGTACTGTTGGGATCCAATCCCAGATAGATCAGCGCCTGCGGCACCATATCATCGGCCGAGTCCAGCATGGACATGCCGCAGGATGACAGCTTCTGGGCATACTTGGGGTTGAACATCAGTTCGAGCGAATCTGTGGGAGCATCGTCTCCCAGCAGCTCTTTTACCTTGGCGACGTTATAGCCTATGCCGTTGGTGCCCCAGAGGTAAGGCACGGCATACTGATTGCCCGGATCGGCCTTCTCCAGCTGTTTCATCAACTGGGGATCCAGATTCTGATAGTTGCTCAGCTTGCTTTTATCCAGAGGCTTAAAGGCCCCGGCCTTGATCTGCTTGGCAAGAAAGTTGTTCGAAGGCACGACAATGTCATAACCGGAGCGGCCGGAAAGCAGTTTGGCTTCAACCACTTCGTTGCTGTCAAATACGTCATAGATCACCCGGATCCCGGTTTCCTTCTGGAAGTTTGCCAGGGTATCTTCGGCGATATAGTCACTCCAGTTATACACCCGGACGACTTCTTCGGCCTGGGCCGTGGCAGCGGCCGCAAGGCCTCCCAACAGTGCCACAGACGTTACTTTGGTCAATAGCTTCATGCTCTCTCCTTTTACGGGTAGCAGCGGTTGTAACCCGCCTTCAATTGTTAACTTATTGTCATTGTTATTAGTGTCACCAATGCTACTCCCTAAAACCCGCATCGGCGCCTTGGCAGCAAGGTATATCATGCCCTTACCGCCAATGGCAGGCAATCTTAGTCGTTCGACTTTTGTACATCTGCGTAGGTCATATCGAGCGCTTGTTTCGCCTTTGTTACCAACTCATCGATTTGATCCTGGGTTATCACCAGGGGTGGCGCGATGATCATAGTGTCTCCCACCGCCCGCATCACCAAGCCACTGGCGATGGAATGCTCCCGGCACTGAGTGCCTACCCCAAGCTCGGCAGCAAAGCGCTGATGACTTGCCTTATCGGCGACCAGTTCCAGCGCGGCCACCATGCCAACGCCGCGCACCTCGCCCACCAGCGGATGCTGGGCCAAGACTTGCCGCAGCCGCTGCTGCAGATAAGGCGCGGTTTCCTCGGCCACTTTGGCGACTATGTTTTGCTGCTTCATCAGGCGTAAGTTTTCCAGTGCCACCGCGGCACTGAGTGGATGGCCCGAATAAGTGTAGCCGTGGGCAAATTCACCGCCCTTATCCAGCGCATCGGCGACTTTATCCGACACTATCACCCCGCCCATGGGGGCGTAGCCCGAAGTCATCCCCTTGGCTATGGTGATCAGATCCGGCTCAAGATCGTAATACTCGGCGGCAAAGTAACAGCCGGTGCGGCCAAAGCCGGTGATCACTTCATCGAGGATGAACAATATGTCGTACTTGGCGAGGATCTTTTTGATCTCCGGCCAATAGCTGTCCGGCGGGACTATCACGCCGCCGGCGCCCTGAATAGGCTCGGCAATAAAGGCCGCCACCTTGTCTTCACCCAGCTCGAGGATCTTGCTTTCAAGCTCGCGGGCACAGCGAATGCCAAACTCTTCGGCAGACAGTCCCTGGCCTTCGCCATACCAGTAAGGTTGGGCGATGTGGACTATGCCTGGAATGGGCAGATCGCCCTGGGCATGCATACCGCTCATGCCACCAAGACTGGCACCGGCAACTGTGGAACCGTGATAGGCATTGTGGCGCGAGATAATGGTTTTCTTCTCCGGCTTGCCCTGGATGTCCCAGTAATGACGCACCAGGCGCAAGTTGGTGTCATTGGCCTCTGAACCAGAGCCGGTAAAAAACACCTTGTTCATATGAGGTGGTGCCAGCGCGGCTATCTCGGCGGCCAGTTCAATCGCCGGCGGGTGGCTGCACTGAAAGAAGCTGTTGTAGTAAGGCAGTTCCAGCAACTGATGCGCCGCCACATCGGCGATGGAACGCAGGCCATAGCCCATGTTGACGCACCAGAGTCCGGCCATGCCATCGAGAATTTGATTGCCCTGTGAATCCCAGATATAGACGCCATCGGCGCGGGTAATCACCCGCCCGCCGGCCTGTTTCAACGCCTTGGGATCGGTAAAGGGATGCAAGTGGTGGGCATGGTCCTTGGCCTGCCAGCCTTGGGTCTGTTGTGATTTCATCTCTCCCTCCTTAGACAGTCAGCAGCAGGAATTCCCGCTCCCAGGAACTCACCACCCGGCGAAAATTCTCAAGCTCGGCGCGCTTGACCGCAACAAAACCTGTGGTGAAGTCTTCCCCCAGATATTTACGGCAATATTGGCTCTCTTCCATCATGGCCATCGCCTCTTCCAGCGTCTGCGGCAAAGAGATCCCCGAGCGGTCTTCGTTGGCCCGGCCCTGCACCGGCGTCGAAGGTTTCACATCTTCAACGATTCCCAAATAGCCGCACAACAAGCTGGCGGCAATGGCCAGATAGGCGTTGGCATCGGCCCCCGGGATACGGTTTTCAATGCGGCGATTTTGCGGTGAAGACTCGGGGATCCTCAGGCCACAGGTGCGATTCTCCTCGCCCCACTCCAGATTGACCGGCGCCGAGGTGCCCGGCAGGAAGCGGCGGAATGAATTGACGTTGGGCGCCATCAACGGCAGAAATTCCGGCATAAAGCGCTGCAGCCCGCCGATATAACTGAGGAAGTTCTGGCTCATGGTGCCATCTTCGCGGGTGAAGATATTCTTGCCGGTTTCCTTGTCGATAACGCTCTGATGCAGGTGCATGGCGCTGCCTGGCTCATTGGTCACAGGCTTGGCCATAAAGGTGGCGCAGACGCCGTGCTTGAGGGCGGCCTCTCTCAGGGTGCGTTTGAACACAAACACCTGATCCGCCAGCGCCAGTGGATTACCGTGGCTAAAGTTGATCTCCATCTGCGCCGTGCCTTCCTCGTGGATCAGGGTATCGATATCCAGCTCCTGCGCCTCACACCAGTCGTACATATCCTCAAACAGGGGGTCATACTCATTGGCGGCATCAATGGAGAAGGACTGACGTCCGGATTCGGCGCGGCCGGAACGACCAACCGGGGGCTTGAGTGGCAGATCGGGATCGTCACTGCGACTGGTGAGATAAAACTCCATCTCGGGGGCAATCACCGGCTCCCAGCCCTTGTCTTCATAGAGCTTGAGCACTTTTTTCAATACGTTGCGCGGCGACAGCTCCAGCGGATTGCCCATCTTGTCATAGGTATCGTGGATCACCTGAGCAGTGGCCTCCAAGGTCCAGGGCAACATAAAGACCGCGTTTTCATCGGGCACGCAGACAAAGTCGATATCGGCGCTGTTGAGCAGGCCATAGTAGGCCTCATCATCGACATAATCGCCGGTCACGGTTTGCAGCAGCACACTCTCGGGCAGCCGCATGCCCTTTTCATCGATAAACTTGTCTACCGGGGCAATTTTACCGCGGGCGATACCTGTCATATCGCAGATAACACATTCAACTTCGGTTATTTTTTGTTCTTTTAAGAAGGCTTCAAGCTTATTCATATTATTTATTCCGCTGTTGCGCCCTAAGACTGCAAGCCTCCCCAAAGGCCTTAAAAATTGCGCTGTAGAAGGGGTTATTTCTGACCTGCCATTCCGGATGCCACTGCACTCCCAAGGCGAATGCCTTGGCGTCGGTGACAGAGAAGGCTTCAATCAGACCATCTGGAGCATGCGCTTCAGGCCGCAACCCCTGACCCAGGCGCTCCACGCCCTGAGTATGGACGGAATTAACCATCGCATGGCTACGGCCCCAGGCGTCGAAAAGCATCCCTCCAGGTTCTATGCTGACCTCGTGGGACAAGCCATACTGCACCTCCAGCGGCGCGCTCTTGTCTTCTCTGTGTTCAATAAAACCACCCACTTCATAGAGCTTCTGGTGCAAACTGCCGCCGTAAGCCACATTCATTTCCTGAAAGCCGCGGCAGATCCCGAGTACCGGCACTCCGGCCTCTATGGCAGCGCGAATTAAAGGCAAGGTAGTGTCATCCCGCTTGGGATCATAGTGGGTGCCCGGCTCGCTGGCCGGGCCTTGGTAATGATGAGGTTCAACATTGGAGGGGGAGCCGGTAAACAATATGCCGTCCAGACGTTCGAGCAGTTGTGCTATCGGGATATCGGCCCCCAATGCCGGGATCACCAGGGGCCAGGCTCCGGCACCTTCGACCACGCCCAAGAGGTATTTCTCGCCAACAATATTGAAAGGATGCAGCCCCAACTGCTCATTGCATGCGGTTACACCCACCAACGCCATTGCTGCCTGTGCCATATCTCACCCCAAAACACTCAAATCCAGGTCTCAGTTTTGAACATTCACTAAAGCAAATGTTCATTTTTTCACACACTACACGGATTTTTTCGCACAGGCAAGAGGTTAATATCCTGTTAAACGCAGCGCCAAGCTGAAATCATTTAAGCCTCTATTTTTAAATGAATATTTAAAAACACCTTGTGTTTGAGATAGGTGTAAATAAGCTTGAACAAAGCAAAAAGTTGGCTTTGCATCACACTGGTTCAGCGGGCACCAATTCGGTGCACACGGGGTTATACGGTCGATATTATTTACACTTTCAGGCAAATATGCTGCCCGAAGTGAATTTACGGGCAGCAAATCGCAATCAGCTGAGGAAATGGAAGATCAAAAGTTGGCAGGAGTGGTGGCACTGACCAGATGACAGGGTTCATCAAAAGGGTTGCGAAACCTGTGTGGTTGTTCGCTATTGAAATAGTAACTGTCACCGGCCTCCAGAATAAACACCTCTTCACCGACCGTCAGTTCAAAGCGACCGGTGATCACCAGCGCCGCTTCTTCCCCTTCGTGGCGCAGCATCTCTTCACCCGTATCGGCGCCCGGGGGATAAGTCTCTGACATCACAGACATGGCACGGTTGGGGTAATCCCGACCAATAAGCTTGAACTCCAGCGGCCCAGTGCCTATGTCCAAAAGCTCATTGGAGCGATACACCACTTTTTGCTCGGTAGTGCCGTTTTCACCTATGGAGAAAAACTCCACCAGCGACATGGGGATCCCCGAAAGCACTTTCTTGAGTGAACTGACTGAAGGGCTGACACTGTTTTTCTCTATCATAGAGATGGTGCTGTTGGTCACCCCGGCGCGTTTAGCCAGCTCACGCTGGGACAGGCCTTTCATCTTTCTAACAGCCTTGAGGCTGGCACCTATATCCAAATCGCAAATCCCCCAAAAATCTCTTATCAGGCGGTTACAGGACACGGTCGGCAGCGGCTTCTGCACAAGGGCAACCAGGGTCCCGGTGAAATTGTTTTGTATTATATGACAAAAGCATGTTAAATAAAACGAACACTTTGAAGGCAAGAGTGCGACGACCGTCAGGTGTAACCAGCCGAGTCCAAACTTATAACAAGAACGGAGCCATGATGCCAATCCAGTCCCCCATTCACAGTGACAACTATCCCGCCTCTTTTTACCATGCGACCGCCAAAGAATTGTTTCAGCATCCCAGGCTGGAAGAGTCATTGGAGACAGATGTCTGCGTAATAGGCGCCGGTTTCAGCGGCCTCAACAGTGCCATAGAACTGGCTGAACGAGGCTTTGGGGTCACCATACTGGAAGCCAAAAAAGTGGGCTGGGGCGCCTCAGGGCGTAATGGCGGGGAGTTGATCCGCGGTATTGGCCATAATATTGAACAGTTTGAGCCGAGTATAGGTAAAGAAGGTGTGCTGGCTATCAAGCAGATGGGTTTTGAAGCCGTCGATATTGTCCGGCAACGGATCGCGCAATACCAAATCGATTGCGATCTGCGCTGGGGCTACTGCGATCTGGCGCTGAAACCAAGACATATGCAGGAGCTTGAGCTGGAGCTTACCGAGCTTGAGCAACTTAACTACCCACATAAGCTCAAGCTGTTGTCCAAGGAGCAGTTGCCGGAAGTCATAGGCTCTGAGCGTTATCTCGGCGCGCTCAGCGACATGGGCAGCGGCCATCTGCACCCTTTGAATCTGGCCCTCGGCGAGGCCCGTGCAGCCCGAAGCCTGGGGGTTAACATCTATGAAGACAGCGCCGCCACCGAAATCATCAAGGGCGAGCTGATACGGGTCAGGACTGAGGGCGGCGAAGTCCGTTGTCGCTATCTGATTTTGGCCGGCAACGCCTATATAGGTGCCAAACTCGAACCTCACATCGGCGGCAAAGTGCTACCGGCCGGCAGTTATCTGCTGGCGACCGAGCCCCTGTCGCAAGCACTCTGCGCTGACATTATTCCGCAGAATATGGCCTTCGCCGATATGAGCATAGCACTGGACTATTTTCATCTGTCGGCCGACAACCGTCTGTTATTTGGCGGACTGTGCAACTACTCGGGCAGAGATCCCAAGGACATTTGCGCCGCGCTCAGGCCCAATATGGAAAGAGTCTTCCCGGCGCTCAAGGGCGTGAAAATAGATTATCAGTGGGGTGGCATGATAGGGATAGGCGCCAATCGTATGCCGCAGATAGGCAGGTTGCCGGATAGCCCCAACATCTATTTCGCCCAGGCCTATGCCGGGCATGGCGTCAATGCCACCCATATGGCGGGGCGTCTGCTGGCAGAAGCTATCAGTCAGCAGGCTGAGCGCTTCGATATCTTTGCCTCAATAGAGCATATGACCTTCCCGGGTGGCCCGGTGCTGCGCTCGCCCATTCTGGCGGCGGGCATGCTGTACCATAGATTCAAGGATCTATTCTGAACAAGGCCTGTTTTGAAGACCAGTGTATGTTGAGTAGGGAGCCATTTTGAAAATAAGTACAGCAAAGGCGTTGTGGCAGTCGTGAATACTCGCTTCGATATCAGCCGCATTCATACGCCACAGGGGATTTTTCGCCTCAAGGGGGAACTGCAAGCCTCACCGCCGAAACTCGTGTGCAGGCAGCTTGAAATTCTCGGCAGTGACGGCTGGCTGGAGCTGCGAGTCGAAGATAACCGCACTCAAGTGCTGCTCGATGCGCTGTTTGAACCTGTGCGTGAACATCTCAAGCCCTGAACTTAGCCTCTTTCCCCCCGTAATGCAGGGGGATTGTCTATTACAGCAAACCGATTAAATGGCTATCCAGGTCGCCTTAATCTCTGTGTATTTATCAAAAGCATGTAGTGACTTATCGCGGCCGTTACCCGACTGCTTATAACCACCGAAGGGCGCCGTCATATCGCCGCCGTCATAATGATTGATCCACACCATACCGCTTCTCAGCGCCTTGGCGGTTCTGTGGGCCTTGCTGAGATCAGAAGTCCACACACCGGCCGCCAGGCCATAGATGCTATCGTTGCCTATGGCTATCGCCTGCTCCATTCCCTCAAATTCAATCACACTCAGTACAGGACCGAAGATCTCCTCGCGGGCGATACTCATCTGGTTATTCACTTCACGAAACAGAGTCGGCGCCACATAAACGCCACCGGTTTCAGCCATGAGTTGCTCGCCGCCACAGGCCAGCACAGCACCTTGCTGCTTACCCGCCTCGATATAACCGAGAATAGTCTGCAGTTGCTGCTGATCCACCACCGCGCCACTGACGGTATCCGGATCCAGCGGATGCCCCGGCTGCCAGGATTTGAGTTCGTCGATAATGAGCGCTATCAGTTGCTCCTTGACCCCGGATTCCACCAGCAGGCGCGAACCTGCGGTGCAAACTTCGCCCTGGTTGAAGGCGATGGCCGAAGCTGCCGCCTGCGCCGCCGCCTTGAGATCCGGGCAATCGTTAAAGACTATGTGCGGGCTCTTGCCACCGGCCTCCAACCACACACGTTTCATATTGGACTGACCGGCGTAGACCATCAGTTGCTTAGCTATCTTGGTGGAGCCGGTAAACACCAGGGTATCGACATCCATATGCAGCGCCAGCGCCTTGCCAACGGTATGGCCAAAACCGGGCAATACATTGAGCACTCCGGGCGGGATCCCGGCTTCCAAGGCAATGGCAGCCATACGAATCGCCGTCAGAGGGGATTTTTCCGAGGGTTTGAGGATAACAGAGTTACCGCTGGCCAGCGCCGGCCCCAGTTTCCAGCAGGCCATCAACAGGGGGAAGTTCCATGGCACAATCGCGGCCACTACCCCGACAGGCTCACGGGTGATCATGCCGATTTCATTGTCAGCGGTGGGTGCTATTTCGTCGTAAATCTTGTCAACCGCTTCGCCGGACCAACGCAAGGCCCTGGCGGCATTGGTCACATCCACCGACTTGGAAAAACGGATAGGCTTGCCCATATCCAGGGTTTCCAGCAAGGCCAGCTCATTGCTATGCGCCTCCAGCAAATCGGCAAAGCGTATCATCACCTTTTTGCGCTCTACCGGCGCCATTCGCGACCAGACTCCGGATTCAAAACTGGCTCTGGCACTGGCCACCGCCGCCTCGGCATCGGCCAGATCGCAACTGGCTACGGCGGCAAGCTTGTTGCCATCCACAGGGCTGATGCAATCGAAGGTCTCGCCGGATACGGCTGCACAATACTCTCCATGGATAAAGGCCTGGCCACAGATCTGCAATTGCGCGGCCAACTGCTGCCATTGCTGACGGGTTTGCGGTGTACTCATAAATCCTCTCATCTGCTTGCAAGCGGGCATTCCACTACCTCAGTAGGCCTATCGCGGCCAACTCGTGCAGCCATCGCCAGTTATTCGGGTCGCTCCAGATTAGCCTCGAGCACGGCATAAATTCAATATATTTTACAAAAATAGATTTTTTGGCATAAATAATTGCACACAGGCCTTCCATGTTCATTATTTCTGACATAGCATAGCGAAATATCAATCACCATTAACAAGCCCGCAACACTAAGGTTAATGCTTATGGCAGAGCTAAAACAACAGGCGAAAACACAGGGCAATCTCGAGCATTACTGGATGCCTTTCAGTGCCAACCGTCAATTCAAGCAGACTCCCAGGCTACTGGCTTCGGCCGAAGGCATGTATTACCGGGATGTCGATGGCCGTCAGGTGCTGGACGGCACCGCAGGTCTTTGGTGCTGTAATGCCGGCCATGGCCGGGCGGAGATCAGCGAGGCGGTCAGCCGTCAGATCCGCGAAATGGACTATGCCCCCAGCTTTCAGATGGGTCATCCGTTGGCATTCGAGTTGGCCGAGCGCCTCAGTGAAATCGCCCCGCCCGGCATGAACCGTATCTTCTTTACCAACTCGGGCTCAGAGTCGGTCGACACCGCACTCAAGCTGGCGCTGTGTTACCACAGAGCCAATGGCGAGCCGAGCCGCAGCCGTTTTATCGGCCGTGAGCTGGGCTATCACGGTGTGGGGTTTGGCGGTATTTCAGTGGGCGGAATTGGCAATAACCGTAAAGGTTTCAGCCCGCAACTCCTCGGCGGCATCGATCACCTGCCCCACACTCTGGATATGAAAGCCAACGCCTTCAGCCGCGGCTTGCCCGAGCATGGCGCCGACAAGGCCGAGGCGCTCGAGGGGCTGATTGCCCTGCATGGCGCAGAGAATATCGCCGCCGTTATCGTCGAGCCCATGTCAGGCTCGGCCGGGGTAATATTGCCACCCAAGGGCTATCTCAAGCGCCTTCGGGAGATCACTCAAAAATACGGCATCTTGCTGATATTCGATGAGGTAATCACAGGTTTTGGCCGGGTGGGCGGCGCTTTTGCCAGCAACCACTGGGATGTGACTCCGGACATAATGACCACGGCCAAGGCGCTCAACAATGGCGCCATCCCCATGGGCGCGGTGTTTGTGCAGCAAGCGATTCACGATGCCTGTATGCAGGGCCCCGAGGCGATGATCGAGTTCTTTCACGGCTATACCTATTCGGGGCATCCGGTTGCGGCCGCGGCGGCACTGGCCACCCTGGATATCTACCGTGACGAAAAGCTGTTTGAACGCACTACAGCGCTGGCGCCCTATTTTGAGCAGGCGCTGCACAGTCTCAAGGGGCTGCCCAATGTCATCGATATTCGCAATACCGGCCTGGTGGGTGGCATTCAGCTGGCCCCCAGCCCGCAAGGTGTCGGCAAACGCGGCTATCAGATTTTCGAGCGCTGTTTCTGGCAAGGTGCGCTGGTACGGGCCACCGCCGACATCATAGCCCTCTCTCCGCCGCTGATAGTGGAAGAGTTCCAAATAGATCAACTGATTTCCACCCTGGCCGACGCCATCCAAACCGTCGACTGAAGCACACAGGATAGTTATGCGTATTTACAGCCACTATATAGATGGACATGAAACAGATGGCAGCCGGGCACAGGCTTCACTGCCGATTTTCAACCCGGCCAACGGCAAAGAGCAAGCCAGAGTCGCCCTCGCCTCCCAGGCAGATACAGAGCGGGCAATAGACTCGGCCAAACAGGCTTTTGATGCTTGGTCAAAGGTATCGCCCCTTAACCGGGCGCG
Organism: Shewanella chilikensis; assembly: GCF_002836945.1. GTDB lineage: Bacteria > Pseudomonadota > Gammaproteobacteria > Enterobacterales > Shewanellaceae > Shewanella > Shewanella chilikensis. The sequence goes on along the minus strand of NZ_NIJM01000051.1, from coordinate 7,106 downwards.
GGTGCTGTTTCGCTTCAAAGCCCTGGTAGAAGCCCACATGGATGAGCTGGCCGAGCTTATCTGCCTGCAACACGGCAAAGTGCTTGAGGATGCAAGGGGCGAGTTGGTTCGAGGACTGGAAGTGGTGGAGTTTGCCTGCGGCATTCCCCATCTTCTCAAGGGAGAACACACCGAGCAGGTTGGCACTGGCGTCGATGCCTGGAGCATCAATCAACCGCTCGGGGTGGTTGCCGGCATTTCGCCGTTCAATTTCCCTGTGATGGTTCCCATGTGGATGTTCCCGATTGCCATCGCCTGCGGCAATACCTTTGTGATGAAGCCATCGGAAAAGAATCCGGCGCCGGTACTCAGAATTGCCGAGCTGCTGACCCAGGCCGGGCTGCCGGATGGGGTTTTCAATGTTATCAACGGCGACAAGCTGGCGGTAGATACCCTGCTCTGCCATCAGGATGTTCAGGCCATCTCCTTTGTCGGTTCTACGCCTGTGGCCGAGTACATCTACAGTAAGGCATCGGCCCACGGCAAGCGGGTGCAGGCACTCGGCGGCGCCAAGAACCACATGCTGCTGATGCCGGATGCCGATCTGGAACTGGCCAGCAACGCCTTGATGGGCGCGGCCTATGGCTCTGCCGGTGAGCGCTGTATGGCTATTTCCGTGGTACTGGCGGTTGCTGATGTGGCCGATGCCCTGATAGAAAAACTGCAACCCAAGATAGCCGCGCTCAAGGTAGGTAACGGCCTGGAGCCGGGTATGGAAATGGGGCCGCTTATCTCCCGCGCGCATCTGGACAAGGTCTGCAGCTATATAGACAGCGGTATACAGCAGGGCGCCGTTTGCCTGGTCGATGGCCGCAATACCTTGGCAGACAGCGAAGGTTTCTTTCTCGGTGCGACCCTGTTCGATGGCGTCACCCCTGAGATGCAGATTTACCGGGAAGAGATCTTCGGCCCAGTGCTTTGCATAGTCAGGGTGGCCGACTATGACTCGGCGCTGGCTCTTATCAATCAACATGAGTTCGGCAACGGCACCGCCATCTTTACCCAGAGTGGCGAGCTGGCGCGCGACTTTTGCCACTCGGTGCAAGTCGGCATGGTGGGGGTCAATGTGCCTATCCCTGTGCCCATGGCATTTCACAGTTTCGGCGGTTGGAAACGCTCGCTGTTTGGCCCACTGCATATGCACGGCCCGGATGGAGTTCGCTTCTACACCCGGCGCAAAGCCGTTACCGCCCGCTGGCCCAAACAGCTGAGTGCCGATTTCATCATGCCGACCATGAAATAGGGAGAGAGGGAGAGCCTGATGCACATCAACAATATCAGAGTACTGGCGCGCAATACTCCCGAGGTAAGTGAATACTCCATCACCGAGGAAAAGCGTCTGCAGGGCGCGCCGCGCCAACGACTGGAGAACCATTACTCCAGCCCCTGTGAGCAGTTTCATACCGGAATTTGGCAAAGCGAAACAGGCACTTGGAAAGTTAACTACACTGAGCACGAGTATTGCGAAATCCTCGAGGGTAACAGTGTCATCAGCGATGAACAGGGAAATCGTCTCGAAGTTGGTCCGGGCGACAGGTTTGTTATCCCGGCCGGGTTTCGCGGCAGTTGGCAGGTAACGGTTCCCTGCCGCAAGCTCTATGTGGTGTTTGAATCCAACAGATAAAAACAAAACCGCCATGAGGTCTCAGCATAGCTGCTGTTGTTTGGCATAAACCAGGCCGCGCCGGAATATTTCCGGACGGGGCCGGCAAACCAAAGAAGGGAGAAATGCTTGTGAACCCAGTGATAAGAAGAACCAACCCTCTGCTATGGGCACTGCTGCTTGGCGGCGCCATAACCTCAACCTCTGCCATGGCCGAAATCAGCGGCGAGATAGCCGTGACCAATGACTACCGCTTTAGAGGCGTGTCACAAACTGCCGGTGACTTTGCCGTGCAAGCTAGTCTGGACTGGAGTCACGACTCGGGTTTCTTCGTCGGGGCCTGGGCCAGTAATGTGGAATTCGATGAAGATGGTACTCCCAAAGAGGATCAGGTGGGTGCCGATTTCGAACTGGATGTCTACCTGGGTTACGCCGGTGAAATCAACGACAACCTGGCCTATGACATTACCCTGCTGCGCTATATGTACCCGGGCGACAATGTCTCCCAGGACTACAACGAAATCTCTTTCGGTCTCGAGTTCAGCGATTTTAGGGCTGCCTACTGGTACACCAATGACTATTCGGGCTCAGATCTGGACTACCACTATGCCGAGCTGAACTATAGTTATGAGTTTGCCGAAAACTGGAGCCTGGATCTGCACCTGGGTTACAACTTCGGCGATGCGCCCGATGACGATATGGGTAAATATCTGGATTACTCCATAGGTGTCTCGACTGAGATTGCCGGTTTTGGTTTGTCTCTGGCCTGGTTGGACACAGATATAGATTCGGATGCCGAGATAAGCAGTGGCACCTTCCAGAATGACGGCACTGTGCTGGCGAGTGTCAGCTACGCTTTCTAAGCAGCAAAATTGCTGTGCCCAGGCAAGCCATAGGACAGACCTGCACGGGCAAGCCCCCCATCTTCCTCCCACCAACCAAAAGTAACAGAGCCGCTCCCTGAGCGGCTCTTTTTTATAAATTGATTCAGTTCTCAACGCAGTGGCGGTACGTGGGGGGTATCGCCCCGGCGCACCTGATGTTTGACGTCTTGCCAGCTATGGGTGAGGTGTTGCAGTTGCTCTCGCCGCTCGGGAAACTGCTCGCTGAGCTTTGCCATCAGTTCCACTTGTCTGTCACAGATTTGCGCCCAGCGCTCGGCATTGGAAAGGTACATGGCTTCATCCTTGATCTTGGTTTGTGGTAAAACAGGTGTTACTGAACAAATAATAACCAAGGTTTGCCAATTTGCCAGTCCTTCTAGCCTTATCACAAAAATCCACCCTGGGTGCACTGTCAAACGCCGCTGCTTGCAGGTATAACTGAAGATATAAGATCACATCTGGATAGCAATATTTACTCTTGCTGAAACAAGGAGTCTCACTATGGCTACTATGTTAAAAATACTCTTTATCGCCCTGGCGTTAGTGCTTATCTACAAACTGGTTTTCAGTAACAAGAAAGGAATGACAATATTTGAAATGCATTTCAAGGACGGTCGTATGACCTCGCACAAGGGCAAAATCCCGGAGAAGTTTGAACGTGAATGCCGCGCCCTGGTCAAGAAAGAGAAACTCACCTGCACAGTGCGCGCCGAGCGCAGCGGTGAAGTGCGGCTGCATATCAGCGCCAACGCCGGAGATGCCAATATTCAGCGTCTGCGCAACCTGTTTCCCTTCGAATACTATGACCGTAAGCAGAGCGACAACAGTAAACAACTGGGCTGATCAGCGCTGCCCGGGGAACACTTGAGGGTCGATTTTCCCTTCCCGGCGCGCATCATCTATGATCCTCTGGTTATCCTGTGCCATGGGATCTTCGGCGGGGAGATTGGGATTCACCCGCTCCTCCTCGGGCGCTTCAAAACTGAAATCGATACCATTCGAGCAGCCGCCGAGCGATACCAGTGCCAGTAAGCCCATCGAAACCCAAGGCAGTAGCAAAGACTTGTTGTTCATCAATATTGAAACCTGTGTTGAGAGACGGTTGTTATTAAAACAGAGCTAAGCTTAACTTAGGCTGAGGCTCAGCGTTAGTCATGGCGTACCATTAATGACCAGCTCTGTTACTTGTCTTCCAACCTACGGATCACCAGAGTCACCTCCCCCACTGTCAGGCCCCATTTGCGGATCTCGCTGCGGTTGATTATGGTGTCCGGCGCCGTTTGATACATCCAGTCGTCAAAATGTACCTGATACTCGTTGCTATCAAGCTTTAGCAGCATGTCGTAGCGCCAGCGCAGGGCAAAACCCTCTGCTTGCCCTTCTGCCACCCCCAGAATATCCGCGGCTCTGCCCTGGTAGCGGCCATCGGCAAGCTTGGTAATCTGCCAGGTTCGCTCGGCAAGCTCACCATCGTCATACTCAAACCATTCCTGCAACACACCTTGATTCCCCTGCCAACTGCCCGTCATCCGCACATTGAAACGGCGCACCACCTGGCCGCTGTAATCTTGCACCATACCGGAAGCCTGCAACTCCCCGTTAAAGAACTGCTGCAGATCCAACTTAGGTTCGCTGGCGCTATAGTCATGAATATCGACACTGCCGCAACCGCTCAGTCCAAGCATCAGAAGTAACATCCAAACCTTGGTGAAACTGATAAACCTGCTGATTAACATTTGCATGCCTGCTCTCCTATCAACTGGGCTCTCAGTTGCGGCCGACTGCTGCGCTCTGACAACCAAATCGCCAAAAAGGCATCAGCAAAACGCTTATGCTCGCTCGAAGCGCTCTCATCTATAACAATCGCGGCTAACGGCTTGTCGTTGAACAGAAAATGCCCTCGCTGCGGCCCGCTTGCCACAAAGCTCAATCTATCCCCTTGCTCCACATCCGGCCAGATCTCTTCAAGCAGCGCCAACCAGGCAGATATCTGCTCTCTGTCGTATCCCAGGTGCAACCACTGGTGTTTGGTGGCCTCAAGGAGTCGCGAAGCGGGTATATCCCGGTAATACTGAATTTCCAGCTGTTGCGGGAAGCTATTGGGCTGGTAACTACCATCCGGCGTCAGCAACCTGGCCCGATAAAGGGTTATAAACCACCAGTCCATTTCACCGCGGCCCACTTCCCGAAAGCTGGCAAGCTCCGCCTTGGATGGCTCGACCTGGGCAGCTTTGGGCTCAGGAGTCTGCTCTTGGCTCAGCGCTTGAGCCTGCTGTGCTTGAGTCTGTGCTTGAATCTGTAAATTGTCGGCCCAGGCCTGAGAGGGCAGGCCAAGCAGTATCATCAGCCCGGCAAAGCCTGCTTTATGCAGCTTACCGACTTGCTTTGCTCCCTTGTTTACACCCTTGATGAATCGTTTCATTGCCGGTCTCCGTCAGAGAAATCCTGTAGTTGGGGGATTTTTACCCTATTCAAGCTTAAGGTTGCAATAACTTAACAGTGGCAGCAGCAGCGACCAGATGATTATCAACAAGCTAAAAGTAACCGATTGCCCCAGGGGCCAAGCCACGGCCTCCAACCTGAATGCCGCCAGGTAACTGCCTGCGCCCCCCACAGCACCAAAGAGTGCCTGCTGCCATTTAGGCAAGTCCCTGAGCCAGGCCAGACTCACCCCCAAGGTCGCGGCAAAATGCCCCCAAAGACAGCAGAGCCACAAGGGTAAAAGTCGCGAGGGGCTGTCAAACTCAAATACTCCGCCAAGGTGCAGCATGGCGTCCAAAACTATGCCAATGACAGCAGGCATCAGTACGGCGTTGAATGCTTTCATACTGCATCCGGTACGCTTTACGCTTTGCGCTGCCAGTTGGCAGTGCTGATCCTGGGCATTCTCGGCCATGAGGGCGGAGCGGTAGCCCGGATTGACAAGCAGCAACTGGGCACAAAGCAACAAGAGAGCAAACACCAGCGCCTGATTGGCAAACAGGATCAAAAACCACCAGCCCAACTGGAAAACGATGGCGTTGAGCAGCAGAAAAAACCAAGGCGATGAAAGTTTCATGGCCTAACCTGCGATTTGCCTTGAGCTCAGCGGACGATAGCCGTCCTTGACCGCAGTCAGTTGCACTGTGCTTATGGTGCGCTCAAGAAAACCACCTTCGCAGTAACTCAGGTAAAACTTCCACATACGCACAAAGTCCTCACCATAACCGAGTTCACGCACCCGCTCCCTGGCGTCATCGAAGTTGGCATGCCAGTCATTCAGGGTGCGGGCATAGTCGAGACCAATATCATCCAACGACCAGAGGGTCATGGAGGTTTGCCGCTGCAAGTGGCGCGTCATCTCGGTGACAGATGGCAGGCAGCCGCCGGGGAAAATATAGCGCTGAATAAAATCCACCCCTTTGCGGTAGCTGTCATAGCGCTGATCTTTAATGGTGATCGCCTGCAGTAACAGCTTGCCGCTCGGCTTGAGCAGGGCATCCAGGCCGGCAAAAAATCCCGGCAGATAATCGTGGCCCACTGCCTCTATCATCTCTATCGAGACCAAACGGTCATACTGGCCGCTGAGCTGGCGATAATCCTGCCGCAACAGGGTAATGCGCTCACTCAGTCCTTCGGCGGCAACCCGTTCACTGGCATATTGGTACTGGGCATCGGAAATCGTGGTAGTGGTTACCTTGACGTCATAGTGTTTGGCGGCATAGATAGCCAGGGCGCCCCAACCGGTACCTATTTCCAAAAGACTCATCCCGGGCTGCAGATCCAGCCGCTCGCAAATCAGTTGCAGCTTATACTGCTGCGCCTCATCCAACTGCGCCTGTTCATGGGGATAGACGGCGCTTGAATAGAGCAGCTCAGGGTCGAGAAATGCCTGATACAAGGGGTTGCCCAGATCATAGTGCGCCAGAATATTGCGCTTTGAACCGGCCTTTGAGTTTCGGCGCAGCAGATGTTTCACCCGGCTAACTGTGTTGGAAAACCAGGAAAACCGCTGCTCTATCTTATCCAGCAGCGGCAGATTACGGGCAAACAGCCGCACCACTGCGGTAACATCCGGACTGGACCAGTGCCCCTGAATATAGGCTTCACCGGCGCCGATAGAGCCGCCCAGAATCACCTGGCGAAAAAAGCGCTCATCGTGAATACGAATTATGGCGACCAGGTCTGTGTCGAGCGGGCCGAAGGTCCACTGCTCACTGCCCAGTTGCAGTTTAAGACAACCGCCCTCCAAGGCATTCAAGGCCTGTTGCATGACTCTGGCCCATAGGCTCTTGCCGCTGGCGGCCAGCTGCTGTCTGTTCTTGGCTACTGTGTTTTCCATCTCATTCTCCAATGTTTGCTGTCACACTCGGGGAAATTTCCAAACCTTTAGGGAAGGTGCAAATAAGTCCTCGTGGCACTCTGGCTTGCACAGCAATTGGCGTTCAAGGCATCTGACTGAAGGCATGCCGGGGCCTGTCGAAGTCGGATAACGCAGAGAGCCGGTTGCTGTGAAAGCCCCGAAGGGCGTGGCTTACAGACCTGCCTGCTGTGTTGTGCTTCTTGCAAAGGACTAAGGCCATTTGCTGCGAACCACGCCT
>NZ_NIJM01000050.1 GCF_002836945.1 Shewanella chilikensis | reverse complement strand
GGCGGAGCCGTCAGATTTACAGTCTGATCCCTTTGGCCACTCGGGAACCCCTCCACGATTTCACTTTCGTGTCTTTTTAAATTGTAGGCAAATGGTGGAGGGAGAAGGATTCGAACCTTCGAAGGCGGAGCCGTCAGATTTACAGTCTGATCCCTTTGGCCACTCGGGAACCCCTCCTCAATTGCGGCCGCCATAGTAGTCAGAAACCTTTTTCATGTAAAGCCCGATTTTAAAAAAAGGGCTAAAGTTCCTGATCATTTGGTCGATTAACTAACAACGAGTTGTTTTGTTGATGTTTTTTTATGCGTACTGATGTTTCCTTAATCAATGAACTGCAATTGGGCGAACGGCTTAATCTGGCTGTTGAGTCCCATCGCCGGGGTGAGTTTGCCCTGCTTTTGGCGTTGCTGTCTCAGGATGTGCGCGATTGGCCTCAGTTTCACCTGCACGACGATATTGCACAGGATGCTGTCCTGCGGCAGCAATTTGACTTGCCTGAGCCTCAACCTTTGCTTGGGGACTTGAGTCAGGAACCTTCCCCGGTAGACAACAGTTATCATTTTCTCAGTGACGGTGAACGTAGCTTTCAGTTGGCCCAGGCCCTGGTGCCCGAACCTTTGGTTATTCGGGGGAAGAGAGACAGCGGGATGCAGGAAGCACTGAATAATTGTGATTGGCACACAAGACTACGTACTGATGGCACCTTAAACCAACCCAAGGCGGTATTGATGGAGTTTGTTGATCAACTGTCGGAACAACGCAAACTGGCCGGTTTATATCAAACGGCGTGAGTCTTGCCTCAGTCCAGGTGTCGTCCATGGCTTATACTGATGGGTGACTCTCAGTATCGGAGACAAGAGATGAAGAGTATTGAACAGGCTCAGGCCGCCAATGTGCAGGATACTTGTGCCGAATGTGGCAGCTATGTGGATATAGGGACAGTCGTCGAAGAAGGAGACACCTTGCTTTCGTTGACTTTTCAAGGTGAGTCGGCAATGGTTGATGCCGAGGCGCTCAAGCAATTGGCCCAAGGCCGCTTCGCTGATGTCAAGGCAGAACTCAGTAGTTCAGAGCAGACAGTGACCTTGGCGCTGACTTTTTCCTGCAGTGCCGAGAAAATGATTTTTCAGTTGGAAAACGCTTTGGCATAAGCTGCACTTTTAGCCAAATGGTCAGTAGAGTTCTGGTTGTTAAACCAAAGCTGCAAAGCAAGACACAACAAGGTAAATGTAAGAAAGTATGAGTTATCTTGCTGGGTATTATGTAAAAGTGTAATCTCGCGCAGAGATATGATGGCAGGCCCGCGCATTCGGCGCGGGTTTCTTTGAGCCCGAAAGGGAACCTGAGGATATGTGTGAAGCGACGTAGGTATCAGCGATTGCTGGAGTTGTTGACCAACTCGGTTGCCAAGCAGCAGGGCGATTTCGCCAAGACGGCTGAACTGGCTACAGAACTTCTGTGTCAATATCTCGATGTGCAACACGCCAGTGTCTGGTCCTGGTCCAGGGATCAGCATGTGCAGTTTGAAGTTGCCCGCTTTGGCTCGGGAAAGCCTCTTAAAACGCCGCGTCCACTACACCTCAATCAAATTCCATCTTATATCGACCAACTCAAGCAAAAACGCCATATTGACGCCAATGATGCGGTGGCTGATTGGCGTATGAGCGAGCTTGCCGAGGTTTATTTTAGCGTCAACGGTATTGCCAGTGCCCTGGATATCGCTATCAGGATCAATGGCCATATTGAAGGTGTTTTGAGCTTGGAGCGAACCTCTGCCGGGCATCACTGGAGTGATTTGGAGATCCATTTGGCCTCGCAAGTGGCTGACCAACTTGCGCTGACTTTGGCGACCCACGACGCCTACCGCAAAGACGAGTTGCTGACTCTGTTTCAGTCGGCCGCAGAACAATCGGCCCAAGTCAGTATGCTGATCAATCTGCACACAGAAGCGATTGAATATATCAACAGCGCCCATGAACAGATCACAGGTATCCCAAAAGAGAAAATGCTGGGCGCCAGTCTAAAGCAGTTGTCTTTTTTTAAACAGCAACCCAAACAGGCTGAAATGACCCTGGCCAAGGTGTTGCGTGGCGAAGCAGCGACGGGTGAAGTGATGCTCAATCGGGAGTCTGGCCAGGAATATTGGCTCAGATACCATGCCAGTCAATTTATTACCCAGCGCGGTAACCATTATGTCTTGGTCTCCAGCGAAGATTGTACCGAGCAGCATAATTATCAGGCCGAACTTGAACGCTTGGCCTGGCGTTGCAGCCTGACCGGACTATACAACCGTACCCATTTCAATCGTTTGCTCGATAGAACCTATAGCGGGCAGTTGCTGCTGGTCGATTTGATTGGTTTTAAACGCTTCAATGATACCTATGGACATGAACAGGGTGATGCCCTGCTGATTGAAGTTGCCCGCCGTCTGAAACATTTTGCTTCTCTTTATGCCGACTGCAGTATTGCCAGGGTGGGCAGCGATGAATTTGCATTGTTGCTTGATGATAGCGGCGATATCGATGTTTGTTGTCATCGCCTCTATCAACAACTGCGTAACCCTATCAATATTGGCCGTGAGCAAGTGGATCCCAAGCCGGCACTGGCGGCGGTGGACATTGCCGAAGTCGCCGAGTTGGTAGCGCCGCTGACTTGCGCCGATATTGCGCTGCAATACGCCAAGAAGAAGCAGGGTACGGCAATCCAGTTTTTCAACAGCGCGTTGCTCAAGGCGTTCAAGGATGATGCCCAGATAGAAAGAGATCTGCATGCCGCCATTCGGGGCAGACAGTTTGAACTTTATTATCAGCCGCTTAAAGATTTGCAAAGCTGCAGTTACATAGGTGCAGAAGCGCTGATCCGCTGGCACCATCCCAAGCGGGGAGTGCTGTATCCAGGCGCCTTTATCGATATTGCCGAACAGTCTGGGCTTATCAATGCCATAGGTACCTGGGTACTGGAGGCCGCCTGTCGCCAGCTGAATTTGTGGCAGCATCACAATATCAATATCGCTATGCATGTGAACGTGTCGGCGCGGCAGTTTTTCGGCAGTAATCTTTATGAACAGGTTTGGCAGTTGCTCAATCGTTACCGCTTGAAACCCGGCACGCTTATTTTGGAGATCACCGAAACCGAGTTGATGGAAGATATACGCTATGCCACCAATTTATGCCAGGAACTGGCTGACTTGGGGGTAGGGCTTGCTATTGATGATTTCGGTACGGGTTACAGTTCAATGCGCTATTTGAAACAGTTTCCCATCAGCAAGCTCAAGATAGACAGGTCTTTTATCTCGGATCTCAGTATTAGCCGCGAGAGCCGCGAAATCGTCAGCGCAATTATTGCCATGGCCAAGGCGCTGAATATCTCCCTGACAGCAGAAGGGGTTGAAACCGCCGAGCAGGAACGCTTCCTTACTTCATGCATGTGTCATCAGGCCCAGGGATTCCTGTACAGCCCGGCGCTCAGAGAGGCCGAATTCAGTGCTTTTTTGCAACAGAGTCAACCTGCATTGCTGCATTGATTAACCAGTTTAAGCTCTCTTGGTTCCACACTTGATTTCGGCCCAAGTTAAATCCGGCCTAAGTTAAATCCGTTTCAGGCAGCAGTGTTTGAACTTGTTGCCGCTATTGCAAATGCAAGGGTCATTGCGTTTGGGATAGCTGACCGCAAACTGCTTACCCTCGGTGTAAAACCAGCAGCCGTCCTCAAATATAAACTCAGATTGTTCAAATATGGCGTCTAACTGGCCATCCGCCAGATACCAGGCCTTGAAAGTGACTCTGGCCTGGTTTTGCCCAGGTGTCAAAGGTTCCCGCTCGACAATTTGTAGGCCCAACCATTGGGTCTTTGGCATCTGGGCCAGGGTTTGTGCGCTCAGTCCCTGGCGATAATCCCGGTGATGGGTGTCGATAAGATAATCAAACTCTGCTTTAACAAAGGCGGCATAGCGGGAGCGCATCAATTGCTCTGGTGTGGCGGCGCTGTGCTGCTTGGTGTGAAGCAGCTGACAACATTCACTATAAGGGAGCTTGGAGCCGCAGGGGCAAAGGAGGTTCGTTGTCATCGAGGTTTTTAGCTTCAATTGAGGGCCGGTTAAACGGCCTGGGTTTGCATTGTCGGAGATCATAGCGCTTTGAGGCCTGGCTTGCATTGAAACAATCAATTTATTCGGGTGAATTTCGCAGTTTTCCGCAAGTGCCGACAGGAGCGCAGCAACTTTATTTGAAGGATAGGGTAAACGGGGGCCATATATCGATATTTGGGGCTCGAATGGCTTGCAGAAGTGCGCCTGGGTGAATGAACGTACAGGCTACTTCAGGATAAAACGACAGTCATTTGGGTTAAAAAATAGCGAACCTGTTTTATTGAATTGAACAATATGCTTTAGTAATGATTAATCTAGGGAAGGTGCGAGTAAGTTCTCGTGGCACTATTGCTGTGAAAGCCCCGAAGGGCGTGGCTTACCTGTCTATCTGCTGTGTTGTTCTTGCAAAGGAGTAAGGCCATCTGCTGCAAGCCACGCCTTGCATTCAGGCCGGTAAGCCGATGCAGATCACAGATGGGCTTAATTGCCCTTTCTCTGGCGAAGTGTCTGTTTTTAACCATCTTAAATCCAGGCTCAGTTCACTTTATGCCCTACAAGGAAAAGAATATGCAGAAATGGATCCCTTTATTGGCGCTTGGCGCCTTCAGTAACCTGGCACTGGCGGCTGACTGGCAGTTGGATAATGCCGACTCCAAGGTTAGTTTTATATCGGTTAAAAAAGGTGACATTGCCGAGGTACATGAGTTTAACCAGCTAAGTGGCATGCTTGCCGATAATGGCGAATTCAAGCTGGAAATTCCGTTAAACGGGGTTAATACCGGCATAGAAATACGGGATAAACGGATGCAAACCATGTTGTTTGAAGTGGCTAATTTCCCGACCCTTACGCTGACTGCTCAAGTACCCGCTGAGTTGGTGGAAAAGCTCAAGCCGGGTGAGTTGTTGAGTACTGAGATAGATGGCGTATTGTCACTGCATGGTAAGACCCAGAACAAACGTTTTGATGTGGTTGTGGCCAGGCTTGGGCCGTCGAGCCTTTTGGTCACTTCACAGAAAGCCGTCATAGTGAACGCCGAAGAGTTTGGTTTGACCGATGGGGTTGAAAAATTACGTGAAATTGCCGGTCTATCCAGCATCAGTAAGGCTGTTCCTGTTTCTTTTGTTCTAAGATTAAACAAGTAACGAACGACAGCTTGATTTGAGGCAAGACTCAAGGTGGAATTTGTTTCATAATGTGACTTTCCGGTCGCGGCTTGATAGGCAATTAGACCGGAGAGTGTGCCCCTTATATGGGTTGGCCTGAGACGTTGCACGCGGGAAGAAAGATGGTTACAGACAAAGACGGCTATATGCACCTCATTCAATTCCTGACTGAACACCTTGGATTGTTTGAGACCCCAGAAGGGGGATCTTTGAGCGACAGCAGCGTTATGGAGGAGTTCGAAGAGCAGCTGTCGGCACAGATTATTATGGTCTGTGGCCAAAACCCACAACTGTCTTTCGTCCAACGCAACACAGTTATTCGTGAAATCGATGCCATAGTGTATGATCTGGAAGAGATCTTGGCCAAGGTGGCCAACCATAAGGCTACGGCAAAACAAACCTTATTTATTAGTGAGTTTGCCGGTTTGATCAAGAATCTGTTCGATCAGGAAATTGCCAAACTCCAGTCTCAATAATGCACAAACTGGAGGCTTAGGATGCTGACACTGCTTTCCGGGTTTGAAGGCAATACAGTAGCGGTTCGTGCCAGTGGTGTTGTCAGCAGTGAAGATTATGATGCTGTCTTGCTGCCGGCGCTAGAGTCCAAACTCAGAGAACATGTGCTCATTAAACTCTGGTATGAATACGGCGCTGACTTCGAGGGTATCTCTTTGCAGGCCGTGTGGGATGATGCCTGTTTTGGGCTGTTTCATTTGCAAGACTTTTCCCGTATAGCTGTTATTACTGACAGCTCTGTTATCGAAGGGATGGCGCAGACCTTGGCGTTGATGATCCCTTGCCCGGTAGTGGTGTTTTCCAAGGCGGAATTGCCCCAGGCTCGAGCCTGGCTCTCGGGAACCTGAAGCGTTAACATCTGTCTTATCTGTAAGTTCCGGTATTTCTGCCGGATTTTCATCTTGTTAGTTGAAATGAATGGAATAGTCCCATGCTTAAAAAACTTGGTCTTTGTTTTATGTTGCTTTCGACATCCGTGTTTGCCCAGGAAAAAATGGTTATAGGTCAGACTGAAATTATGACGGTCGCCGAAGCCGGCCTCAGTTTTGAGGCCCGAATCGATACCGGGGCTGCCAATACTTCTATGCATGCGGTCGATCTCAAGGTCATAGGCGGCAGTGCCAAAAAGATGCAGGATAATGTGGGTAAAATGCTCAGTTTTACCACAGAGAACGAACGTGGCGAGAAAAAACAGCTCAAGGCAAAAATTGTCAAGACATCTACCGTCAGCAACTCTCAAGGGCGGGAGACGCGCTACATGGTGGAGTTGAATGTCGCGTTTGGCAAACACAAGCGTAAAGTCAAGGTCAATCTCAGAGACCGCAGCCATATGGATTATAAACTGCTTATCGGCCGTAACTGGCTGGCTGATGACTTTCTGGTCGATGTGGCAGAGAAACGTATCATAGGGCCAGTCGCTGCTATCAGTGTGCGGGAATCCGGGCTGATTTTCCAAACCCGTATTGATACCGGCGCGGTAGAAAACTCGTTGCATGCCACGGATCTGAAAGTGGAGAATGGTGACGAGGATATGGAAAATAATATCGGCAAGCAGCTGAGTTTTACGACGGAAAATGAAAAGGGTGAAAAACAGCGGCTGCACGCGATGATCACTAATACCTCGTTGATTCGTAATGCTCAGGGCAGTGAAATCCGGTATATGGTGGAACTCAATATTGGTGAGCCGGGAAGGGAGTATCCGGTCAAGGTTAACCTTAAAGACAGAAGCAAGATGACCCACAAACTGTTGATTGGTCGAAACTGGCTGCAAGGTCACTACCTGGTAGATGTCAGCCTCAAAGAAAACGACTGATATGCGTTTTCAACCTTTAGCATTATTTGATGTTATTTAATGTCGATGCATAAGACAGATACCGAGAGATCGTAACGGCAGTTGTATCTGTAGTGCTTGCCTAAAAAGCCGTTGATTACTGATTCAGGTCATCAATGGGGCACAGCTACAGAAAGGGCGGTCGGCGGGAGCGTCTTCTTGCCGTCTTAGCTAGTACATCTTAGCCCCGTTTTTGAACAGAGATTGCTCTCGAACCTATCAAAAGTGTGCCTTTCCTCGAGTTACCAAGAGCCGTTTACAATATACCCAGCATTGCTTTGCATGCGCTGGCGTCAGGTATTAGTACTGTAAAGGCAGCTGAAGCTGATGGTGAATGGCGTCGAGACGATATGTAAGGTACGTCATAAAGTATTAATTCAAATACTTTAGGGTTTGGCAGGCAGCTTTATGATACAGCTAACTGTCAAGGATGTGCTTTTCCTTTATAATTAACAATTTGATGCTTTGATAGATTCTTGGTTAAGAATGAGGAGTTGAGCTTGCTGACCAAAATCCTGCTGACAGCCCTGGTGTTGGCACTGGCATGGGCCATGCTCAAACGAAGGTCAAGTCCTGAGGTAAGAAAGCAAGAGGTCGCCGAACCTTTGCCTTTATTCAAACGCTTTTTGGTTCCTGGAGCCGTGGGCGTTACCTTGATACTGGCCTGTGGCTTTTTTGCCTGGCAATGGTTTGACGGTTATCAGGTGGTTTCCGTGACCTTGGTTTCACCCAAGGAAGAACGACGGGAAGTCTATCAGGTGCGTAAGAAAGATATCTCGGCCAATGAACTGGTTACCGTGGATGGACTCAGGATCCGTCTCTCCACCGAGGAGCGTTTGATGATAGCCGAGAAAAGTGTCCCCTGACGCCACTGAGCGCTTTTCATTGATGGCTTATCAGGTAAACTAGGCACATTTTTTTGCCGGGCATTTCTTTCTACGGCATTGTTATCTTCAGGAGGACCCATGATTACTGCATACACCTATCAGGATCAGCAGCTTAAAATTATTGAGCTGACCATAGAAGACAGTCTTCCGGAACAAACTCTGTGGCTGGATCTCTACAAGCCGGATGACGATGAGCGGGATTGGTTGAGCCATTATTCGGTGGAAGAGGTACCCGACGAAGAAGATATCAATGAGATTGAGGCTTCGGCACGTTTCTATCAAAACAAAGACGGCCTGCATATCAACTCTCTGTTTCCGCAGCGGGTTGGTCAGGATGTTCGTGGGGTTAACGTTTCATTCAACCTGCGTAGCCGGTTTTTGGTCACCATACGTGAAGAGGATGTTGGCCTTATTCGTTTGCTGCGCAACTATTTGCGTCTTGGGCGCATCATGGTGGCCACGCCTCAGGCACTGTTTATCGAGCTCTTTAACCTCAAGGTAGAGTACCTCTCTGACTTGATTGAAGATGTTTACACTGTGCTGGAAAACGTTGGTGAGCAGGTGTTTGAGAGTAATGAACTCGATGATGTGTTTAAGCTGATCACCTTGCAGGAAGATTCCAACGGTAAGATACGTTTGAGTCTGCTCGATACCCAGAGGTCTCTGCGTTACATACAGAAGTATTACCGTAAAGAATTGGCCGAAGATGAGCTCAAGGAAATTCGCGAGATGTTGTCGGACATTGAATCCCTGATGCCTCACAGTCAGTTTATCTTCGATAAACTCAACTTCTTGCTGGATGCGGCCATGGGTTTCAGTGGCTTGCAGCAAAACAAGATCATTAAGATTTTCTCGGTTGCGGCCGTGGTCTTTCTGCCGCCAACCCTGATCGCCAGTAGTTACGGGATGAACTTCAGAGAGATGCCTGAGCTTGAGTGGTACTTCGGCTACCCTATGGCGGTGGTGATGATGTTAGCCAGTGCGGCAGGCACTTACCTGTTTTTCCGCCGCAAAGGTTGGCTGTAAATCCGGTTAAGGGCTTTAGCACCTTGGTTACAGGGGCTTGCGCCTTAATGGTATCACCTGAGCCTTGTGATCTCTGTACTGGTCCGGGGCTTCCAACACGCTCGCTAACGCGGCGAACTTGTGGCGCATAATGCGGATGCTGACCAGGCATCTGTGATAGGGGTTATTGCAGCGTGCCAGACTCTGCTGCAGGTGGTGTTTAATGGTTCTGAGCTGGTCCTGGTTGGAATCGGAACTGTTGATTAACTCGTCACTCAAACGCTCCTGTAGCTTGTCCAATTCTTCCGGCTGGTTTTGAGCCAGCCACATCAAGGTGTCAAAATCCGGTAGTTCTGTCATTGCCGGCCTCCGCCTGTGAGGGGTGAGCCTGGTTTCAGGCTACCCAAATCCAGGTTGCAACAACAAGATTAGTTCAGTCTAACTATGATGGCGATAATGACTTTGGTTATATAGGCCAAAGGGGTAGGCTAAAGGGTTCAGCCTTTGCTTTCGCTGCCAAAGTAGTAGCTGACCCGTTCTCTGGGGTTGAGGTACTTGAAGATTTTCTCCGGCAGAGCCGCCGGTGGCAGGCAGCGCACGATAGAAAGTCCTTCGGCTTCCAGATCGATAATCGGCGCTTGATCTTTGGGCACCAGAGCGTCATATACCAGAATTCGCGGCAGCAGCAGCTTATCCAGGTTGACCGACATTACCAGCCCATATTGGCCGGAAGAAAGCTCAACCACGCTGCCGGGAGGATAGACCCCGAGCATTTTAATCATTTTGCCGACATATTCCTGATTCAGCTTTCCCTTGGAGTATTTATATAGATAGCCCAGAGCAGCATAAGGCGTCTTGGCCTTGGATTGCACTCCAGGGTGGCAAAGAGAGTCATATTGGTTCACCACAGCCACCAACTGGGAAGCTTGACTCAGTTCATCGGCTTTCAAGCCTTTGGGGAAACCACTGCCATCGAGCAGTTCATGGTGATGGGTGATAACATCCCTGGCATTTTCCGGAAAGTCGGCGGCCAGCTTGATGAACTCAGCGCCCATTAACGGGTGTTGGTTCAGCAGGTTTTGCTCGGGTTTAGTCAAGGGAGCCTGCTTGCGCAGTATCTGGCTTGGCAGTTTGAGTTTACCTATGTCGTGGAATAGCGAACCCAGGCCCACGGCCTCAATATCTTCTCTGGGCCATTGCAGCTCTTTGGCTACCAACATGGCAAGAATGGCTACGTTGAGCGAGTGAAAATAGATGCCTTCGTCTTTATCCGAATCGGCCATCAGATGCAGAATAAGGTTGTCGGAGGACAACAGTTGCTCGGCTATGTCACGGACCAAGTCCTGCGCTTCGGTAACAGCATTGAGAGGGCGGCTGCGTAGTTTGTTGACCAGGTTGCGCATCCTTGCCAGTGAACGGTCGAAATGCTCCTCTGTCTTATGCAGCTCGCGGCGCATTTTCTTGAGAATTTCGATCCGTTGTTGTTTGTCGCTTTCCATCTGTTGTTGCAGAGAGTCGACTTCCTGTGGATTTTCTACCGGGTCAGGTTGTTGATCGGCAGGTAGCGGCGGAGTGTCACTGCGGTCCGGCACGACAAACACACTGTCAATGCCCAGCTTACGGATTAGCTCAATTTGCGCCTGTTGTTTGATACGGAAGCTACTGAAAAGAAAAGGATGATCTTTCCATGCCAGAGGAAGACGGACGAAGTTACCCACTTGCAGTTGTTGGACACTGACTCTACAGCTCTTGTTCATTCAAATCATCTTTTTTAAGCAATCGAATCATTTTATCGCAAAGAGTACGCTTTACAATTAGTTAGCTCACATGTAAGCATGTTCGGATAAAAATATAAGTAAATCGAGATTTTTATGGACTTTATCGAAGTATATCCCAATGCCATCCCTGATGAGTTATGCGATCGTCTGATTGCCGCCTTTGAAGCTCATCCTGGTGTTACCGAGGGCCGTACAGGCCATGGTGTCGACAAGGAAAAGAAAATTAGCCGCGATCTTACCTTGGATCAGTACCCAGAGTTACAGCCACTGCGGAATGAGCTGCTCGGCCATACACTAAAGCATGCCGGACGATACTTTGATAAGTACGCAATGGCGTTGATGGGAGCCGTTGCCGTGCAAGTGGCAGATGAGTCCGGCCATGCAGTAACCCTGACACCGGATAACTATGCTCGTTTGGGAGCGCCCAGAGCGGAGGCGCTGGTACAATACCTTTATCGTAGTGGTACCATCAATCTGCAAAGGTATCAGCGCGATATAGGGGGATATCCCCATTGGCATTCAGAGCAGTTTCCCCAGGCCGGTCACAACGACGCCTTGCACAGAGTGGTGCTTTATATGTTCTATCTCAATGATGTGGCCGAAGGCGGGGAGACGGAATTCTTCTATCAGCAGCGTAAAATTGCGCCGAAGAAGGGCACCATGGTGATAGCGCCCGCGGGATTTACCCATAGTCACAGGGGCAATCGTCCCAAGAGTGGTGACAAGTATATAGCCACTTCTTGGATCATGTTTAATCGCGCCGAGCAGCTTTATGGGCCAACCCGGCGCTGAGGCTCACTGCATGGGAATTTGAATGCGGAAGCAGGCGCCTTCCAGAGCTGAATCCTCAATGCTGAGGGTGCCGCCGTAACTGCTGACGATTTCATTACATACCGCCAGACCAATTCCCTGTCCTGGTGACTGGGTATCGGCGCGCACACCGCGCTGGATAATCTTCTGTTTAAGGCTTTCATCAACACCTGGGCCGTCATCTTCCACCAGTATCTGCAGTATGTTGCCCTGATAACCGGCCGTGACGCGAACGGTTGAGATACACAGGCGGAACGCATTTTCCATCAGGTTGCCGAACAGCTCCATCAAGTCGCCCTGATTGCCGGGAAACTGCAGCTCTTCCTCTATTTCGGCGCTGAACTTCACTTGTTTGTCACGGTATACCTTAAACAGCATCTGTGCCAATTGATCCACCAGAGGAGCAATCGGAGTTTGTTCCTGCTTGAGGCCCTTGCGTCCCAGCATGGCGCGCTTGAGCTGATATTTCACCAACTGGTCCATCTGGCTCACCTGTTCCATGATTTTTTCGCTGCTGGCCTGTTTGTCCAGGCTGGCATCATCCGTGATGGCATGTACGGCGGCAAGACGGGTCTTAAGGCTGTGGGCCAGATCATTCATGGCATTTTGATAGCGCTGTTGCTGGGCGCTGGATTGCTGCAGCAATTGGTTGAGCGCCTGGGTGACACCTTCCAGCTCCACCGGATAACCGCCGGAGAGCGACTTGGATTTGCCGTTGATGATGGATCTCAACTCATTTCGCATCTGTACCAATGGCCGCATGCCCCAATAAGCGGCGCTGATCAGCAGTACCAGTGCCAGTGCCAACACCAGCGCCAGGCGAATATAGGTGCGTTTGGCAAATTGGCTGTATTCCTGCTCCAGTTTGGCCGCATCCTTGAGTACCAACAGGTTGTAGTGAATACCGGCGATATCGACCGACAGCAGATAGGCAAAATAGGCACGATTGTCGGCCATGTTCAGGTAGTAGGGGGGCGCTTCGTTGCGGATTTCATTGAAACGTTCACAGGTATCAAACAGACCTCTGTCCACTGCCAGCGACGAGGTCCACACCTGCTTGAATTTCTCGTCACAGGAGGCGATAACATAGCGCTCCTGTTTGTTGTTCTCCTCAAGCCAGGAGCTGGTGTCCGGGATCAGGTCATGCTCCCTGAGCTCGGCTGCCACCTGAGGGATTTCGGCGATTAGCTGCGCCGTCTCTTCGTTATAGCTGTTTTGCGCATGCAATATGTTGACCATCCAGGCCAAGCCAAAACCGACCACGGCTATGATAGACAACGAAGTGAGAAACATCCGCGTCAGTAGGCGTTTCTTGGGTTTTATTTTCAATTGCATGGCAGGTTGAATTTGTACCCTTGGCCTCTGATGGTCACTATTGGATTTTCGATGCCGTCACGGGTCAACTTCTTTCGCAGTCGGCTCACCATCACCTCAATGGTGTTGGGATCGCCTTCCTTGTCGCCATAAATAACGTCCAGCAGGCGTTGCTTGGCGACCACTTCATGATTGTGGCGCATCAGGTATTCGAGAATTTGATATTCGAAGGCGGTGATTTCCATCGGTTCACCATTCATGGTGACCTGCTTGGCGGCGAGATCCAACGACAGGTCGCCGCTGTTGATCACCGGCTTGACGAAGCCGGCACTGCGGCGTACCAAGGCATCGAGGCGGGCCACAAGTTCCTCTTTTTGAAAAGGTTTGACCAGGTAGTCGTCGGCACCGGCGTTGAGCCCTTCAACTTTATCTTGCCAGTTAACTCGGGCGGTCAGGATCAGAATCGGGGCTTTGACGTCTTCATCCCGTAACTGTTGGATAAGTGCAATACCGTCTTGATCCGGCAAGCCCAAGTCCACAATGGCGACGTCAATGGGGTAGTTGGTTGCCTGAAAAAAACCCTCTTTGGCGGTTCCCGCCACCTGAACCTGATTCCCCAGTTCTCCCAGTTGTACCTTGAGGTGATGGGAGAGTAAGGGATCATCTTCAACAACCAAAATTCTCATATTCTTTACGCCTTTAACTGAAATCAGAACAGTGTACGCAGTTCCCAGGAGCAGCTCAAGCCGAGGCTAAAGCAAGGGTATCAGTCATACGCTAGACCAGAGATCTAAACCTAAGACCCAACTCGTTAAAAAATAGGGCTACATACTGGCTCGAGTGTATAGCCCTATTACTTAACCTATGCTGACCTTTGATGTGGATTGTCGAGTCATTGGCCCAAGATGGAAATGTTGGCGAGTGTGACGACTATGAGCCTCGGTTACGATTGCTCGCCAGTTTATTACCGCTCCAGGCGCTCAGCAGAGTAAACAGGGTGACGCCGCCCATTATAAATGCCAGCCTTAGCCAAGGGGCATCCATGGCCTGGCGCATGGCGACATATTCAAAGCCACTCTTGGCCCATACCAGCACGGCGCCGACCAATAGACCGATTTGCAGAACCCGAACGCCAACGGCGCTTTTAACAAACAGCAATGCCGGTGCCAGCAGGCAGATAGCGGCGGCGACTGTGTGTGAGTATCTGAGAAAGTGGGCGCCCAGCAGCCAATAAGCAAGACAGAGTAAAACAACACGCCACCACATAGAGACACCTTGAATCGATTGAATTTGGGTTATTCTAGTCTGAATTGAAGGTGTATTCTATTTACTGCTTCACAATTTGTCCCAGTGCTTAAAAGGTTTTAGCCCGTCTGGCTTAAGGTTTGATATGCCGCTTATTGTTTAATTTCCTGGGGTTAAGCCGTTAATAGTCGCAGCAGTATGGCAACCGAGACAGTCAGGAAAATAGCGCCGCAAAGGTAATCTATATAGCGGCCAAATCTTAGTAGACGTTGTTGCACTCGGGCATGAGACAGCAGCATGGCCAACATGGCAAACCAGATAACCGAGAGCAGCGGCAGTAATATGGCGGCCAACAGCTTGGTTTGATTGCTGACAGCCGGAGTGATGAGGCTGGAAAACAGCGTTAAAAAAAACACCAACGCCTTGGGGTTGAACAGGTTGGTCGATAATCCAAGCAGCAACCCGGCAGTAGCCGACATTGTGTTATCGCTCACACTTTTACCAAGGTCATTGTCTAGCCTGTTGTTTAACTCCTCGTACCTCTTAGCATTTGTATCATTGATTGCTGACTGGCTGGTTGGCAATTCATTGGCTTGAGCTTCAACGAGTGACCTTGTCGCCAAGGCGCGTTGAAGCCAGGCCTGAACACCAAAAGCTCCCAGTCCCATCCAGCCCAGATAAAGGGCGCCAAAGAGCTGCACCAGCACAAAAAGGGTATGCGAGCTTTGAATGGCCAGGCTGACACCCGTGAGGCTCAGGACAGTGTGCACCAATATCGCCAGAGAGATGCCGATAGCGGCCGCCAATGCGGTGCTGCGTTGCTCGCGGCTGGCGATTTTCAGGATCAATGCAAAATCCGGCCCCGGGCTTGCCAATGCCAGCAGGTGAATGGTGCCCAGGGTCAGCAAAAGATGCAGATCTGTCATAGTCAACTCTATCCTGTAGTGCCTCATTGAGCCGAGGCTGAAAGTGTTTGGGTATAGGGGGAAAGATGCTCAGCCACCAGAGGGGGCGTGTGGCGTTCACAGCATGCGCCGCTGAAACGCCTGCGGAGAAAGCAGGAAGGCACGTTTGAAAGCCTTGTTCAGATGGCTCTGATCGAAGAAGCCGACTTGCTGCGCCACCGAAATCACACTGTCTCCCCTGAGCAGGGCTTTCTTGGCATATTCCAGGCGGATCCGCTTTAAATAGGCATGTGGCGTCATGCCGGTTCTCTGGCGAAACTGCCTAAGCAGTTGGTATTGGCTGAGATCCAGCTCCTTGGCAAGCTGCGGCAATCTAAATGGCGCACCAGGATCGGCATGAAAGGCTTCTCTTAACCTATCGAGCTGACTCTGACTCAAGGTGTGGGGCTGTCTCTCGGTATTGAGCTGGCGGCCATGCAGGCGCAGCAACTTTTCCAAAAAGGCGATAACCGCGGCTTCAGGAACCAGGAGATCATTGGCCGCTATGGGTTGGGTCAGCAAATGGTGCAGCTGGCAAAATTCCCGATACAGCGCCGGATGGTGCAACATAGGCGCGGCAAAACTGAAATATCCCAGGCCGAGATCCCGCGCCAGTTGTTGCAACCAGTCATGGGGCAGGGACATTACCAGGGCACAATAGCCCTGTTGTTCGCTGCTCTGGCCATCATGGCTGCTGTCGGGATCCAGGGTCGACAGCCAATGGGGTCTCAGGTGCCAGGTTTGGCCACGGTAATGAAAGTCCTGGCCGCCGTGACTGACCACACCGATATGAAAGTCCAGATGAACATGGGGCTCGAAGTGAAAATGTTGAAAACTGGCCCGACTGATCTCCAGTTCGGGATGGGATGGGGCGCGCCAGTAATGGATTTTCTCCTCGTGCATCTTGCTATCCTGGGTAAGAATTTATGTTATCTTAGCGGTCGGTGATCCAGGCCGCCTAGTAAATTATTGCACGGCCGGTATCAAAGTCAGACTTATAAACACCGATAACAGATTGGAGCCCACTGTGAAAGGACAGATCTTAAGAGAAATGAAAGTGCTGAGTGCTATTGAACCTGAATATGAGGTGGAAAGGCGGGTCGCATTTCTTAAGGCCAAATTGCAGGAGGCTCGCAGCAAGACTCTGGTACTGGGGATCAGTGGCGGGGTCGATTCCTCCCTGGCCGGGCGCTTATGTCAGTTGGCGGTAGATTCACTCAATCAAGGTAAAGCCGAGGCTGAGTACCGTTTTGTGGCCATGCGTCTACCTTATCTTGAGCAGCGTGATGAACACGAGGCGCAGCAGGCGCTGGCATTTATCCGCCCCAGCAAACTGGTGACTGTGAATATTCATGAGGGGGTGAGTGGCATTCATCAGCATGTACTCAGTGGCTTTGACCGTGCCGAACTGGCGCTACCGGATGCCAAAAAGGTTGATTTTGTGAAAGGCAATGTCAAGGCCAGAATGCGGATGGCGGCCCAATACGAAGTGGCGGGTTTACTCGGTGGCCTGGTGGTTGGAACAGATCACAGCGCCGAAAATGTCACAGGTTTCTATACCAAGTGGGGCGATGGAGCCTGCGACTTGGCGCCACTTTTCGGCTTGAATAAGCGTCAGGTACGGCAATTGGCCGCCTTCCTCGGCGCCTCGGAAACCTTGGTATACAAAGCGCCAACGGCGGATCTTGAGTGTGACAACCCGGGTCTTGAAGACGAGGCTGCCTTGGGGTTGAGTTACGATCAGATTGACGACTTCCTTGAGGGCAAGCCGGTTTCCGCCGAGGTGGAAAGCAGGATCATAGCCATTTACAAGGCGACGCAGCATAAGCGCAGGCCAATACCGACCATTTACGATTAACTGCTCAAATTGAATCGTAAAACGTCGCGTTAATCGCGGCGTTTTCTTTATGGGTTGTAGCGTAGCGCCTGACGTAGCAGCAAAATACTGGCGTTGGGAAACTGGCGGTAATCCAGGTAAGGGACTTTCCAGCGCCACTGATCCAGCCGCTGTATACCGGGCGCACCGTTAAGTCTCTGCCCGGCATCACTGGCGATATTGAGTTTGCCGGCGGCTTCATTGCCGGCGATAAGTGCTATGCCGCTATCGGTTACTAGCTCGGTCGCGCCTATCTCAAGTGCAACCTGGGAAAAGAGCCCGCGCTGCAGAAAGCTACGCCAGTCATCATCGGGGGTAAATATCTTGGCGCAGATCACCAGGATTTTGCGCCAGTGGTTTGAGTTGGCGGCTATCAAGGCTGCGGCGGCGCCGCTCTGTTGCCAGTGCCAGTCAAGCGGCAGTGTTGGCGGGTTGGGTAAGTAAACCCGCGCTTTGGCCAGATCGTTACCAATACGCAAAGGAAATGAAGGTGTTGAGTGTGCGTGCACAGTTTCTCTCTGTTAGACTTTTATGCCAATAGATGTCAGTGAAATGCCGTTTCAGCGCCGCCACTTTGGGGCAGTTCGAGGTAAAGGTCAATGAAAACTCTGCTTATCAGCTCGGGGAAACAGCTTACTATTGCGCTTTTTTATGCTTGTTTCGGTATAGGGCTGGCGCTGACTGTAACCGGGATCTGGTTACTCAATGATCGTGTTGATTTGAGTCCCTGGCATACTCACTTTCTGAGTCATGAGTTTGATCGTCACAAGGGAGTGGACGACTTCAACGATTATCTCAAGTTGGAGCAGCAACTGTTTGCCGAGCTTGATCAGGAGCTTGGTAAATTTTCTCCCGCCATAAGTTCACCTATCAATCGTTATCACAGCGGCAGCATAGCAGATCCCAAGCGCTGGGATTTTCCCTGGAATCAAAGTTTCGAGTGGGCCAATGCCGATGCGCAGTTCGGGCTCTTGCTGCTTCATGGTATGTCAGATTCACCCTACGCCATGCATCAATTTGCCCAGCAGTTCAAGGGGCGCGCTCATGTGTTGGCGCTGAGGCTACCGGGACACGGCACTTTGCCATCCGGCCTGGTGCGCTTGGAATGGCAGGATCTTGCCGCGGCCGTTAAGCTGGCTAGTCGCCATCTGACCCAGGTGCTCAATGGTAAACCTCTCTATGTGATAGGTTATTCCACTGGCGCCAGTCTGGCGCTCAACCATGAGTTGGAAAACCTTCACCAGGGCCGGCCTGCTGACTATGAGAAGGTGGTGATGCTGTCGCCGGCCATAGGTTTGGCCCCCATGGCGGTCGGCGCGCAGTGGCAGTCGCAGCTGGGTTATATTTTGGGGCTGGAGAAACTCAGCTGGAATACTATCTCACCCGAGTATGATCCCTTTAAATACAGCTCTTTTGCCGTTAATGCCGGTGATGTGGTATATCGTCTGGCGCAGCACAATAGTCAGCGTTTGTTGGCTTTGCCTGAAGAAAAGAAACATCTGCTGCCGCCGATTTTGGCGTTCCAGTCACTGGTGGATGATTCGGTATCAACTAAGGCTGTACTGGAGAACCTGTTCTTGCGACTGCCCAAAGGATACAACGAGCTGGTGATTTATGATATCAACCGTAATCAGGTGAATCTCAGTATGACACCTGTGGATCCTTTGGCGGAGATCAGCCGCATACTGGCACGAACCAATCTGGCTTTCCGGGGAACTTTGATTGAAAACCAGGTGGGCTTCAGTCATCTGGTGCAGGCTCGGGAGTTTGGTACTCATTCCGGGGTGGAGAAACTCGACTTCAAATGGCCCGTGTCAGTTTATTCCCTGTCTCATGTAGCCTTGCCGTTTTCTGCCAACGATAGTCTGTATGGCAATCAGATGCCGACCAGCATGGATCGCATTCAAATTGGCGCCGCAGCGTCCCGAGGGGAGCGCGGTGTCATCAGCATTCCCGCTGCCGATATGCTGCGCCAGCGCTGGAACCCTTTCTTTGATTATCAGATGCAGCGGATCGAGGCCTTTTTCAACCTAGATCCTGAGCCGACAGAGTACAGATGACCCGGTTGCGTCCCTCGCTTTTGGCTTGGTACAGGTTAGCATCGGCTTTTTTCAACCAAACCTCCAGAGACGGACTGTAGGAGGCATTGGCAATTAGGGCGCCGATACTCGCAGTGACACTGATCCGACGTTGATCTTCGGGGTTGATGATCTCAAGTTCGGCAATGGCCTGACGTATTTCATTCAGATACGGCTCTATCTTGAACGGGTTGCACATGGGCAGCAGTAACAATAGCTCTTCACCGCCGTAGCGGCTGATAAGATCCGCGTCGCGCTTGAACTTTGTCTTAAGCAAATCGGCGACTCGTTTCAAGGTTTCATCACCGCCCAGATGACCAAATTCATCATTGATCCGCTTGAAGAAGTCCAGATCCATTAATACCACAGCCATGGCCTCGTGATTGCGCTGACAAAGGCCCTGCAAAGTGGTGAAACTCGCTTCGGCATGGCGCCTGTTGGCAAGTCCAGTGAGGGGATCTGTCTGGGCCAACTGTTTGAGTTTGCGGTTGGCTTGCTCGAGCTCCAGAGTTCGAATGATGACTTTTTCTTCCAGATCCAGCTGGTGGGCCATCAGTTGGCGTTGGCTGTCCTTGAGCTCACTGTAGAGGTGAGTGACTTCCACAGGCACGTTATGGCCATCTAGCCGCTTATCCTCAGTGAGGCGCATGCCCTTATTGAGTTGCTCTGAAATCAACTCCAGCGGTTTGGTCAGGCGCTGCCCAACAACCCTTGCAACCAATAGCGACAGTAACAGGAACAGCAACAATAATGCGAAGGTGAAAATAAACTGGCGCTCCACTTCATGCAGCAATGGGGCGTAGGGATCGAGCACAAAAATTTGCCAGTTGTTTGGCAGGCGATACTGGCTGTAAACATATTCCGGACTGTCGTTATCCAATGCTTTTAGATTAAGCATGGGCAATAAAGAGCTATAGTGCTTGCCACTTTGGCGATAGTTGAGCCGCTCGAGTTTGGGTAAGGCCAACGTCTTGGAAGCGTAAATAAGACGCATATTTTCATCGACAATAAACATCGACTGATTGGTTTGTTCCAGAAAGTCATTATCCAATTCGCTGAAACGATTGAGGTTGAGTGAGCCTTCCAATACGCCGATAACTTGTGGGCCTGTGGCGAGATACAGCGGGCTGCTGATGGCGACTATGGCATCTGAGCCGAAGCCCCGGCCGAGAAATACAGGGGAAATAAACAGGCGTTCATTGAAAAATGCCTGCTGAAAATAGTCTCTGTCATTGATCCTCTTATCGCCCCCTTTAAGCGCTTTTAGCCCACTGACAGGGCTTGCCTGCACTATGTTGCCTTCGCCGTTGGCAATCAGCATGGTTAAAAAACCGGGGTTGAGTTTGTGCAGCCGCGACAGCATTCGCTGCAACTCATCAGGACTGGGGGCGCTATGCTTAATAAGTTCGGCGGCGGTCGCAATAACCGACTGATGCCGCGCCAGGTAATGCTCTACCGCAAGGCCGATATTTTTGCCGGTTTCATGTAAGTGTTTACCCAGGATCTGTTGCTGCTTGTTGACCCAGTAATAATTAAATACCAGGGTAGAGAGCATCAGGCTCAAGTTGAGCAGCAGCAAAAAGCTGTAAAAGAGCTGCTCGCCAAAGCCGCTACGCTTGGCAGGTAGCTGACGACCGGTCAGGCGTTTGAGCGCAGGGGTTACCAACACAATCAAGCAGGCCAGGGTGATATAGACCATGGCATTGACTGACTGCTTGATGACGACAAAGGGAATATATTCTGAAGGTAAGTCACTGAAAAATAAGAGGTACACATAAATAAGTGGCATGCCCAGCAACAACCAGAAGCAGACCCCGGCGTAAAATGCCGGCCAGCGTCTTTGTCTGGCAAATCCCAGCGCCAGCGCCTCGAGGCAGAAGAGGAGATAAACATGGGGACTGTCCCATTGCAGCATCAGCGAGGTTACGCTGGTGGCAGCTGCGAGCAGCGCATACCAAGGCCCCAGTAAGATGGCGACGAGCACATAGAAGGTATTACCCAACACCAGCTGCACATTGGCAAACAAAGGGATGGGGAAACTGTTGCAGGCAAAGCCTATCAGGCCGGCCATTAGACTCAGCAACAGTGGTTGTCGATACCAGGGCAAGTGGGTCAAATCAGTTCCAACTCCTGTCTGGAGTTAATGAATAGTTAATGATAAATGCTAGAGCTAAATGGTTTATTTAACAATAATTTTTGAATATTTGTCTTGAGTGGCATCCAATGCCTGTTTCGAATTCATACCCGTCATGGTTGAAGGCAGTGGTGCTTTTGCACAAAAACGGGGGCTTAGTGGTTAACCCGGGCAAATAGTTAGGAAAGAGTCTGGTGAGATAAAGGAAAAAGCATCAAGGCGCCCCTGATATCAATGAAAGCGCCTTGATGTGGTTGTCAGCCTTATTCGCCCTTGAGGCGTCGGTCCAGTTGATCTTTTAAGTTGGCGGGCACGCCTTTGATCAAAATGGTATCCGATACCGGATCGTAAATGACCCGCTCGCCCAGATGTGAGCTGTCAAAGCTCAGGGTCAGGCCGCCGCCGGTGCCGGAGAATTTCTTCAACTGCCTCAGGGTAGATTTATCGGCCGGAAACTCCTCTTCCAAACCGTAATCACCGCCAACGGCAAAGTCATAGAAGGAATCCATGCCGGATTCGGCCAGTTCATCGGCCAAGTCCTTGAGCATGACTTCACTGCCGCTGTCGACCTGGGACGTACAGTATTCAAACACCCGGTCGCGGCAGGTTTGACGCTCTTCTTTGGTCAGTTCACCGCCACCGACAAAGTCTTCCACCGCCTGCATCAAGGTCTTGCTCTGCTGCTTGGGGTTAACCCCTTCGACGCAGCCCATAAAGTCGAGGAAGAAGTCGGCCACCTTGCGTCCCGCTCTGCCGCGGATAAAGGAGATATATTTGCGTGACTCACTGTCGGCTTGCCACTCGGTGAGATCGATTCGGGCCGCCAGTTGGATGTTATTCAGATCCAGATGGTCGTTTTGCGACAGCTCCATATCATCCAACACTGTCATTGACGACTTGGCGTTCAGCAGTGCCACAAACAGATAGTCGCTGGCCATAAAGGTGTAGCAGGCAAGCAACAAAAAGCCGCCCTGGCTGAAGTCATACTTGGAGAGTTCTTCCTGCAGCAGTTTGCCCGCGGTAGCTGAGAACTCTACAAAGCCTTGTTGCCCGTCGCGATAGGACTTGAGCGCCTCCTTGAAGGCGGGGTTGGCTTCGCCATCATCACCGGGGACACCAAAATAGCCAAAGCCTTTTCCCGCTTTACTGGAATAGCTCTGGTGCAGCTCATCAAGCATGGTCTCTACGGCTTGGCTGTTCAGCAGTGGTTGAGGGCGCAGACGGCAGCTGAGCTGGCCTTCGCCATTTTGGGTGATTGCGTGAATAATCGCTTGTTCGACGTGAATACTCATAAGCCCCGATAGTGATACTCTGTTGTAAATCCGCTATTATATGCCGCTAATCCTTATCTGAGTGAATCATTTTTTATTTATGGCTATCCAATCAAAATATACCAATGCTCAAGTTGAATCCCTGATCGCCGAATTGCTGGCTGTGCTGGAAAAACACCAGGCTCCAACCGATCTTGGCCTGATGGCGTTGGGAAATGCGGCTTCGCATCTGCTATCGACCAAGGTGCCCAAGGAAGCTCGTCAGCAAGTGGCGGAGCAATTTGCCAAGGCATTGACACAATCACTGCGTTGACTTGTAACGATTGAAATGCGCTAACATAGTGGCGTTGTAAGTCAAAAAGCAGATAATAGCAAACAATGTAAGATACACAGGCAACTTACAAAAAAGCGGATCCATATGGTCGAGCGAACAAAGCAGTTGGGCAAGGACAGGGTTTCACGCCTTATCAATTGGGGGCATTGGTTTGCCTTCTTCAATGGCTTTTTGGCCATGATAATCGGCAGTCGATATCTGGAAAGTGTCGGCTACCCGGAAACCTGGATTGGTTGGGGTTACCTTGGTGTCAGTACCATAGGTCATTTCAGCTTTCTGGCGTTTATTGTCTATCTGGTGTTGCTGTTTCCCGTCACTCTGCTGTTGCCTTACTCGCGTATCCTTCGGGGATACGCGGCTGTGGTGGCCACCCTTGGCCTGTGTATCATGCTGTATGACACCATAGTCTATGACGACTATGGTATGCATTTGAGTCCATTCGCTGTTGATCTGGCCTGGGCCGACCTCAACAGTTTGCTGCATGGCACCTCTTATATTGTCACTCCCCTTGGGATCTTGGCGCTGGAGTTGACCGCCGCCAACTTTATCTGGAAGCGGATCGAGAAAATTCAAAAGCGTAATTACGGCAATAAGGTGGTGGCCTTTATTGGGGTATGCTTTGTCAGTAGCCATCTCATTCATATCTGGGCCGATGCTGCCGATGTTACCGAAATTACCCGTTTTGATGATGCCTATCCGTTATCCTATCCGGCGACGGCGCGCACTTTCATGGAAAATCATGGTATCGACGGCTCCAGCAGCTTGCAGGTGGATACCGAAACCAGTTTTAAATACCCAAGAGTACCGCTGACCTGCAGCGCCGAAGAACATCCCAATGTACTGCTTATTGCCATCGATAGCCTCAGGGCCGATATGACCGATGAACAGACCATGCCGTTTTTCAGCCGCTACAGCAAACAAAACCATGCGTTTATGAATCACTTAAGCGGTGGCAATACCTACCGCAGCGGCATGTTTTCC
Source organism: Shewanella chilikensis (assembly GCF_002836945.1). Classification (GTDB taxonomy): domain Bacteria; phylum Pseudomonadota; class Gammaproteobacteria; order Enterobacterales; family Shewanellaceae; genus Shewanella; species Shewanella chilikensis. The sequence continues at coordinate 7,168 of NZ_NIJM01000050.1, read as the reverse complement.
CTGCTTTACGGCCTTCAGGGCAGCTATACAGATGCGGTGGAGCTGAATTACACCAGTCCCTTGCTGGGGCAGAGCCTCAAGCAGCAGGGCTACAATCTTGGTTTATTTATCAGCAGAAGCAATTATTCCGATGCGCGTCCCCAGGCGATATTCCGTGATTTTGACGCTCATATTGCCGAAGATGAAGGTGGCAGTGCCATGGCCGATATTCAGAATATCGATAGTTTCCAGCAGTGGCGGGCCCAGCAACAAGCCCCTTGGTTTGCGCTTTTGAACCTCAAATCGCCGGAAGACTATGATACGCCAGTGGGTTTCCTCGGCGTGCAGACGGTCAAACCCGACAGCGCTCTCAAACCGGCGCAGAAGGTGTTGTTCAATCAATATCGGCAATCGCTGAACTTTATCGACAAACAGCTGGAGCAACTCTTGTCTGCTATGCCGGAAAACACCCTGGTGATCATTACCGGCGTCAATGGCAAGGTGTTCACCAGTAACGCCGATGAGGCCAGACGAGATTTGTCACCGGCCAATGTGAGCGTGCCTTTGGTGATCCATTGGCCCGTCGGCGGCCACGCCCAGGCCAAATACCGCACCAGCCACTATGGTTTGGTGCCCACCTTGATGAGCCAGGTGTTGGGTTGCAGCAATCCGGCCACAGATTACAGTGCCGGCCGCCACCTGCTGCAGCCCGACAGCCTCACCTGGGTGTATGTCGGTGATGCTCGGGTGTTTGCTATCTATCAGCAATCGGAGATCACTGTGATTGACCGTCATGGCCAATATCGTATCTATGACAAGGCTTATCAGAAGCATTTGGATAAAAAGATGAGTGCCCCGGAGCTTATCGAAGTGATGCGCGAAGGGCGGCGTTTGTACAACCATTAAGCGCCGCGGATTAAAGACTGAACGACAAAGGAAAAACAGACCACAAACTAGGCAGTTAAACTAAAAAACCACAGATGGAGCTTGCACAGCTTCACGACTGTTGGTAAAGTTCTGCCTCGTTGAGACGGCACACTGCGCCAGCCGCTCAAGACAAATATCGGTATGTAGCGCAGCCTGGTAGCGCACTGTCATGGGGTGTCAGGGGTCGGAGGTTCGAATCCTCTCATACCGACCACATTAAAAACAAAAAAGCCCAATCTGTTGATTGGGCTTTTTTGTGCCTGTCTTTTTTGTATCAGTCTTTTTATCTATGTTTGGTAAGCCGCGAAGTCAGTAGTCTTGCTGTTTATGTTGCTGTGCCTGTTAGTGGTCAAGAGTCCCAAGCCAGGAGAATGAATGGCGGATAAAGCGGTCGGCATCCCGGGACTGACATTCGCCGTGGGCTATGATGAGTTTCTCCGCTTGCCAGCCAAGTATAGTGGCCAGGGCCTTTCGGGCCTGAGGCTTGCCAAAGCAGAAGCTCAGGCGCCAATCCAGCGGTGTCTTGCCGTTGGGGGCCAGTATGCCACTGATGCGTGCCAGCGGTCTTTGCCAGGCTTTGAAGCACTCGGGCTGAAAGTTTTCAATCAAATCGGTCAGGATCAGCGTGCGGCTGTGGCGATGAAAGAATACTGCCTCCTGCATCACAGGGCTGCCCTGAAACAGGCAAAAGTCCAGCTCGTCAAGCCAAGGGGCTTTGGCATTGTGTTGCGAGTCTGCCAATTCGCTGAGCAGCAGTTGGTCGAAATGCAGATCGCTGCGTTTTTTTGCCAGTTCTTCGGTCGCGTAGCTTAGGGCATTGGGAAAGGCTTGCTGCCAGTCTTTGACAAACAGATGGTGCAATGAGTTGGGCGCCAGCAGATACCTGACTTCACCGAGGGCCTTGACCTCCTCGAGCAGCTCGCGGCTGAGTGCTATGGGGGAGTGCAACCAAAGCGTGCCATCATCAAGCCTGACCACTGTCATCCGGGTAGTGTATGGCAGACCAAAGAAAGGCACTGTCTTGCCTGTCACTATCCATATGTTATCACCGAAGGGTTTGAGTCTGTGATTGGGCATTGCGGCTCCTTGGTATCACTTATTGGCATTGTTATCTAACGCCGATGATCCCGCTAGTTGTCAATGTCACTCCTGCGGGGCTTTTAACTCCCTCAAGTAGCGGTAAATGGTGTGCACCGAAATATCCAGGCGCTTGGCGGCCACCTGGGCGCTATCCTTGAGTTCAAAAATGCCGGCATCGAACAGACGAGTCACGATTTCACGGTTTTTTTTCGATGGCGGGATCTGTTCACAGTGGCGTACTGCTTGATTGACCTTGTCTATGGTGCTGTGCAGCGTTTCCTCAATATTGACGGCGAATACTTCTGACGTACCGCTGTGTTCTGTGAGCGGGGATTGTTGCGGCAGCATGGAGTGCAACACAGACATCAAAGGCGCATCCATATCTGTGTTGATACACAAAAGGCCTATGGCCATCTGCTTTTCGTTGCGAATAACCGTAGTGATGGATTTCAGAGTCTTGCCATTACCGCTTTGGCTCAGATAAGTCTCGGAGATATCCTGGCCGCGCTTGAGTTTTTCCAATGCCAGGTTGGTAATAGGTGCGCCGACACTGCGGCCGGTAATATGGCCGTTGGCTATTTTGATGACCGAGGGGTTCTCTCTATCCAGGCTGTGTAAAACCACTTCTGTGTGTGACCCATACATGGTGGCTATACCGTCGACCACATTTTTGATGGCGTTGAGTATCTCCATATCTTTGGGAGTTAACTTGTGAAGTTTCACCGCTATCCTTGTGTGAAAGCCCGGTTATTGGCGGGCACTGGAGCTTAGGCAGACATGATACTGATAATGGTATTGTCGGTCGACACCATGCCATCACAGATCATCTGTCCCAGATTCTTGATTGTTTGTTCGACATCGGCGGCGACTATGCCCTGCGTCGATACGGAATGTTGGTTGAGCGCCATCAAAAATGCCCGTACAGCCGCGCTGGACGAGGTGCTGACCTTCATAGCGCAGGAAGCTTTGGCGCCGTCACAGACCATGCCAGTGCTGTCACTGATGACATTCTGAATGGCGTAACAGCTTTGTTCAAAACTGCCCCCGGCAAGATACACCATGGCCATGGCAGCGGCGGCACTGGTCACTGTGTTGCCGCAAAAAGCCGATAGTGGCGGGTAGTGGGACTTGATATAAATGGCGCCCAGGTGGCTCATGATAAGTGCCCGGGCCAGTTGCTCTTCACTGCAGCTGAACTTCTTGGCGGTGACCACTACAGGTACAGTCGCGGCTATGCCCTGATTGCCACTGCCAAAATTGCTCATGGCCGGTAGGGTAGCGCCACCCATGCGCGCATCCGAGGCGGCCGCCGTGTACATGACTATCGAGTTGAGTAGATCGTCACTCAGCAAGCCGCTATCGATATTTTTCTTCAGCGTTCGGCCCACTTCCAGACCATAGGCCGAATTCATGCCTTCGTCGGACAGGCGGGAGTTAAGATCGGACGCCGCCAGAATAAATCTTATTCGGTTAACATCTACCCCGGTGGCAAACTCATAGATTGCGGCGATGTTGATATCGACGCCGTTACATACCGAAGCAGTGCTGCCTTGGGCTGAGGCTTCGGCCTGATACAGCAACTGGCCATCGAACCATTTCTCGGTAATCCGGGTATGGCTGCCACTGATAACGATTTTAACCTGGTGTTTGTCGTTGGCAGCGGTTACCGCGCAATAAATGAACTCGTCTGCTTGAATACGGGATATCTTGACCATGCCGGCATCAATAAGCGCCTGGGCCTCGGCCACTTGCGCCGGGTTGATATTCGCCAGCACTTCAAGACCGGCACCGGCATCACCGCCAAGGGCTCCTGCTGCTGCGGCAATGGCCAGGCCTATCTTGCCTGTACCGGGGACAAATACGCCCATGGCGTTTTTGTAGAGGTTATCCGAAACCTGAACCTCCAGGTTTAAAGGCTTGGCGCCCAGCGTTTCAGTGGCAACAGCGGCGGCATAGGCTGCGGCAATCGGCTCGGTGCAGCCCAGTGCAGGGCGCACAACTTGATTGAGGATAGCTATATATTGTTGCCACTGTGGTTTCATTACTGGGTTCCGGCGCGTCTGAGTGGGGGATAGGCAAGGGCTTGGCTTGCGGTCACTGTACCAATATTGCCCATAATCCCTTGAGACAACTTGCAACTATTTTTGAATGCGTTTCGGCTTAACGATGCAATTATTTGCATACCAAGGCTGTTGTGCAAATTTATTTTGCCGTTAAAGAGACGGTAATTGTTGCTAGTGTGACCCACATCTTGTAATTGACGGCATTTTTCATTTAATCCTTTGATATCAACAAAATTGCAAAAAAGAATGGCTAGCCAGTTAAGGTGGTGCAACTTTTTTTGCAAAAAATAACAAGCAGTATCCAATAATATTTAGGGTCGTTATATGAAAACTGACACTTTGGCACCAGAGTGGGGCGCGGTCATTACTCGTAATGATACGCAGGCATGGAAGGAGGCGACCCGGTTTGACAGTACTGATTGGGGTTGGATCATCATGTCCATCGGCATGGCCATAGGTGCAGGTATCGTCTTCTTACCTGTGCAGGTGGGTTTAATGGGGCTGTGGGTGTTTCTCTTGTCTGCCCTTGTCGGTTATCCGGCCATGTATATGTTTCAAAGGTTGTTTATCAATACCTTGGCCGAGTCCCGTGAGTGTCGGGATTACCCCAGCGTGATTGGTGATTATCTGGGGAAAAACTGGGGCATATTTCTTGGTGCCCTCTATTTTGTCATGTTGGTGATTTGGGTGTTTGTCTACTCGACGGCGATCACCAATGACAGCGCCTCTTTCCTGCAAAGCTTTGGAGCCACCAAGAGCCTGTTGTCTGAAAACCCCTTCTATGGTCTGGGGCTTATTTGTCTTCTGGTTGCACTGGCTTCCCGCGGCGAAAGCCTGCTGTTCAAGATTTCGACCCTCATGGTGCTCACCAAGCTTGGGGTGGTCGCACTGCTTGGGCTGATGATGGTCGACAAGTGGGATATCAATAATATCGGCGCAGTGCCCAATAGCACCGATTGGCTCCGCGATGCGGTGGTGATGCTGCCCTTTACCTTGACTTCGATCCTGTTTATTCAAAGCCTCAGTCCCATGGTGATCTCATACCGTGCCAGAGAGAAATCCATCGAGGTGGCGCGCTTTAAAGCGATGCGGGCGATGAACATAGCTTTCGGGATCCTGTTTGTTACAGTGTTCTTTTATGCTGTGTCCTTTACGCTGGCGCTGGGGCATGAGCAGGCGGTAAAAGCCGAGCAGGAAAATATTTCCGCCCTGGCGATAGTGGCGCAAGGCATGCCAGGTCAAACGCTGAAGCTCTTGAGCCTGACACTTAATATCTTTGCGGTGATGACGGCCTATTTTGGGGTCTATTTGGGGTTTCGGGAAGCGTGTCAGGGGATCATCATGAACCTATTGCAGCGCGTTATGCCCAAGGAGAAGATCAACACCAAGCTGGTGGGTTACGGCATTATGGTATTTACCATATTGCTATCCTGGAGTGCCATTGTGTTGAACGCCCCAGTGCTGAGTTTCACCTCTATCTGTAGCCCAATATTCGGCTTGGTCGGCTGTTTGATCCCGGCCTATCTGGTTTATCGGGTGCCGGCGCTGCACAAATACAAGGGCGTTGGCCTGTACGTGATTATCGCCACTGGGATCTTACTGTGTATCTCGCCCTTCCTGGCATTCAGTTGATTGACTTGAAGTTTGGATTTGAAAGAGTCGAGTGAAGAACGCCCCGGATTGCGGGGCGTTGTCAATGGCGCGGTAGCAAATTTACGCCAAGGGGTTGGGCCAAAAACTTATGTGAAGAGCTCAGGCCTTGTCCTGCTGCTGCAGAAAGTCGTGAAACTCTTCTTCATAGAGATGAAACAGCACTAGGGTAACGGCAAAGATGATAGGGCCGTAGATCAGGCCGATAAGCCCGAAGAGCTGCAGTCCTCCCAGCAAAGAGAAGAAGATCAGTAAGGTACTCATGCCGGCGGAGCCTTGCATCAGAATCGGCCTCAGGAAGTTATCGATAGAACCAACCACCAATATCCCCCAGGCACAGAGGAACAGGCCCCAGCCCCAATCGCCGGTCAAGGCCAGATAAAGCGCGGCCGGTACCCAGATAAGTGCAGTACCCACCACAGGGATAAAAGAGGCGAACGCCATCATGCAGCCGAGGAATAATCCGGGCAGGCCGACTATGGCCATGGCAATACCACCGGCAAGGCCTTGGGCCAGGGCGGTGAGGAAGGAGCCGAGTACTGCCGATTTAGCCACTTTTTCCACTTCATCGAGAATTTTATCCTCCTGGCTGCGGGACAAGGGGATCACATGTCTGAGGCTGGTAATTATCTGTTCGTTATCTCTGAGGAAGAAAAACAGCACGAACAGCATCAGGGAGAAATTGACAAAGAAGCCGGTGATATTGCCAAGTAATGCCGTGCTCAGGCCGACCAGACGAGTACTGAGCTCTGTCAGGGTTGCGGTGGCTTTTTGCAATATTTCCTGCGGATCTATGCTATCGAACGGCAACCATTTATTGGTCAGCTCCAGCGACGATTGTACCCAGGGATGCTCAAGCAACTCTTTGGCGCCACCATGGGTCAGCCATTGATAAGCCTGGGTGGCGGAGCTGATCCCCTGCTCAATCACGGAAATCAGCATAAACAGTAGCGGGATAAGTATGATTACCGTCAACAAAACACAGGAAAGCAGCGCGCTCAGATTGGGGTGATTGGGGAGTTTCGCTTCGATGCGCTTGTGCACGGGTAAAAACAGTAAGGAAACGATAAATCCCAGCAGAATAGCGCCCAGATAGGGAGCGACCAATAGATAACAGGCATAAGCCGCAATGGCCAAAGCGGCGAGGATTAACCAATGGCGGGGTTCGACCCGAAAACGTACGGACACGGGAATTCCTTGTTAATTCAAAAAGTATGTTGAGTTTGCCATCTGTGTGGCTGGGGCTACATGTTTGGACCCGGGCTCGAGATGACGGCAGTTATTAAACCACGGAGCGGCAGCGCAAGAGAAGAACTGCTTGGACCATATACTCGCTTAATCGCCAAGCGTCAGTGGTATGTCACTCTTGAAAGCCACCTGTTGTGATACAGGTGGCTTTTTCAGTAGCAATAGCATTAGAACTTGTAGTTTACCCCCACAGTGAATCGTTGACCCAGCATGTCGTAGTA
>NZ_NIJM01000004.1 GCF_002836945.1 Shewanella chilikensis | reverse complement strand
TGTTCAGCGCGACGGTGAACTTGAACGGCTTGTGCACACGCTGACCGGAAGGCATGCCGGACTGAGGGTCGGTTGGCACAGTCACAATGTGGTTGAACTCCTGAACCAGCATCTCGTCTTCATGGCCTTCCACAAAGATGTCACCGACGGATTCCGCAGTAAAGGCGCCGGCAGTGAGGTTGCCCTGAGTTTGGCCTTCGATAGAGATATAACATGGTGTTGGCATGATAAATTCCTTTTTAAAATTCACTGAGGTTTGGATTAACCTTCCTAGCTAAAGCAACCTTCGCGCCAAAATTTAATCAATTGATTTCGTTACTGTTTAAAAAATAGCCCAACTGGCTGGGCAAAAAATTGCCCGAACTTGAGCAAAAAATTGCCCGGCGGGCAAGAAATTGCCCAATCAATATGACGTACTTTAAATGTGAAAAACTTCCGCTTTGAGGTGTTATGACAAGGCAAGACAGATACATAATATCACCATCAAAACACGCTAGCGGTTGTCATCGTGTGCCGGTGATAACTAGAGTCCGGAGCCAACGGCCTTAGTGCTATGGAACATGGTTTATACATGGGTTACGGCCAATCGATGATGAATGCTTGCAACTCCTATCGCCACGGATCAGGGTAAGCATCTTTTTTGCCTAGATGAGTAGATCATTGCACCTATATCGTTTCTGAGTAGTAACTTGACGCAGTTATAACATCAAGCTTGGTGAGCTGGGCTTCAAGAGCACATGTTCGGTAACCCTTGCGCTACAAGGGTTCTACAAGGTGTAGCACAAATAGGAACCGTTATTTAGGGATTGTCTGGGGGAGTGAGTAAACTTCTAATGGAAAGTTAATGCGATGGGCGAGGTTAAGTTTAAGTTGATGACAGAGAAGTATTGAAAATATTGCTTGTCATTCTCTCACTCGCGAATGGACACAGTTTTGGCCCCTTTTGTTTACAGCATAAGGCGGAGATTAACTATGTAAATGAGGACGAAAATGGTTCCGTTTTTGTTCTAACTATAAGCTATTGTTGAACTTTTTCTATTGTCATACACTATCGGGCCCTTTGGTTTGTTGGTTGGGCCCGCATGCGTTTTTCATCTGCACGTTTGTTGCTGCTAATGGCTTGGTTGGCCACGAGTTTTACCCTGGCCGCCGAGATAGGCGGCACGGCAGTGGTCGGAAAACTCTATATCAGCGGCGCCGGACTGCCCGGGCAATTGACTCCAGAGGGGGCCGGTGGATGGTCGGATCCTATGTGGTTGCTGTGGCTCATGGGCCTTGGCAGCTTCTTTTGCCGTTTTCGTTGTTTTGCGCTCTGGTTGCTTGCTTTGCTGGCGTTGCAACTTAAGTTTGTTATTCGGGTCGACGACAGCCTGCTGTGGAGCAGTTGGCTAGTGTTGTTATTGCCGACACAAGTGTTGTTTGGCCTGATTTTGCTGTTGATTGACCGGGGCGAGGGCGCACGAGCCCAGGTAATCACCTTTAACTGACGACAGTCCCCAAGTCTCAAGCCGTATTGAGGGAGAATAATAGATGTCCAGAAAAGCCAGAGCCGCCATGGTTTCGGTCTGCTCCAATATTTCGCTGATCATTATGAAGGTGGCGGCGGGTATTGTCAGTGGCTCGGTCAGTATCATTTCGGAAGCGATTCACTCCGCCATGGATTTGGTGGCGGCCTTGATCGCTCTGTTTGCTGTGCGCCGCGCCGATGTGCCGCCGGACTGGGATCATCCCTACGGTCACGACAAGATAGAGAATGTTTCCGGGGTTATTGAGGCGCTGTTGATTTTGGCGGCGGCTGGTTGGATTATTTTCGAGGCCGTCGGCAAGTTGCTCAGCCCCTCAGAGGTGGAAGGCCTGGGTTGGGGGGTATTGGTGATGCTGTTGTCGGCGTTGGTTAACACTGGCGTCAGTGCCTATCTCTACCGGGTGGCCAGGGAAGAACAATCGGTGGCGCTTGAGGCCGATGCCCTGCACCTTAAGGCCGATGTGCTCACCTCCCTCGGGGTAGCCGTGGGGCTGCTGCTGATCTGGGTGGGTGGCTATTTTGGCCATAATCTGGCGCTGCTGGATCCCATAGTGGCCATAGGGGTGGCGCTGTTTATTCTCAAAGAAGCGATAAGCATGTTGGATCAGGCCTTCAAGCCGCTGCTGGATCACAGCATCAGCGAAGAGGAGCTTAACCGGGCCGCCGAGATAATCGCGCACCACTGTCCCAATGAAGGCGGTTTTCACGACTTGCGTGGCCGTCAGGCGGGCAGACGGCGTCATATCGACTTCCACCTGACCTTGCCCAAGGAGATGAGCGTTGGCCATTCCCATGCCATCTGTGACCGTATCGAGCAGGCCTTGATGGCCGCCATCCCCCATGCGGCGGTGTTTATCCATGTGGAGCCGCTGGAAGAGCAGCCCGAAGAAGAAGGCTTACTGCAACAGGGCGCCTGAAGCGGCGCCCGCGTGGCTGCATCAGAGCCCTTGATGGGGACCGAACACTTCGTAGTGGATCTGCGCTTCCTCAATACCCAGGGCCAGCAACTGCGCCTTGATGCTCTGCATAAAGCCTATGGGGCCACAGCAGTAGAATTGGCCCTCGGACGGCAGCATGGCCGCTATCGGCTCCAGCACCATGGTGCCCTTCAGGTCATAATCCTGTCCCTGAATATCAGTCTCAAGCGGCTGGCGATACCAGGTCAGCGCTTTGAGATTTGTCTGCTCGGCCTGCTTGCGGCGTATCTCTTCGGCACAAGCATGCTGGGCGCCATTTTCACAGGCATGCAGCCATAGTGTCTCGGCGCAGTCTTGCTGCAGGCGACTGTTTAACATGCTCAGCATAGGCGTCAGGCCAACTCCGGCAGATAGCAGCACAACCTGGGTTTCAGGCTCAGTATTCATGAAAAAATCCCCCGCCGGCGGGATTAGCTCAAGCTCGCTGCCGATATCGAATTCATTGTGCAGCAGGTTGGAAACCAATCCTTCGTTTTCACGTTTAACGCCGATGCGATAGCTGCGGCCGTTGGGGGCATCCGCCAGTGAGTATTGGCGTATCTCGGTATGGGCCAGCGCCGGATGGCTGAGTTTGATGTTCAGGTATTGCCCCGGCTTAAAATCGGCCACAGGGCCGCCATCCTTGGGCGTGAGTTCGAAAGAGGTAATGGCGGCAGACTCGCGGCGTTTGTTGCTGACAACAAAGGTGCGGGTGCCGCTCCACCCCCCTTGTTTGCCTGCTGCATCGGCATAAATCTGCGCTTCGCGACCAATAAAGATATTGGCCAACACCCCATAAGCCTTCTCCCAGGCGCCCAGTACCTCTGGCGTGACGGCATCGCCGCCGAGTTCTTCCAGGGTGGCAAGCAGATGCTTGCCGACTATGGCGTATTGCTCGGGTTTGATCAGAAAGCCTGTGTGTTTCTGGGCAATTCTTTCCACGGCTTCACCGAGAACAGCCAGATTGTCGATATGTTGGGCATAGGCGGCGACGGCATTGAACAAGGCTACCGGCTGATCGCCCTTATGCTGATGAGCCAGGTTGAACACATCTTTCAGTTCGGGATTGTGGTGGAACATGCGCTGATAGAAGTGTTTGGTCAGCTCTGGGCCGGCGGCAACCAGCAGGGGAATAGTACTCTTGACCACTTGGATAGTGTGTTGATCCAACATAACGACAACCTCAAAGATTTATTTAAGTTATATGTTCCGCGATAAAATAAACATGTATTTGATTTAGATCAATAAAAAATCTGACTAGATCTGTCAGGTATTCAGTATGGTTTGCAAAAACACTCTTGTGGGTGAGGCATGTCTATGTTTTATCGTATCCGGATCCTGATTCTGGCTTGTTCGCTTCTCTGGTGCCGGTGCCAAGTCGCCGTCAGTGGCCAACAATGACTTTTGCCGCTAAAAAGCGGATAATTCCCCCAATTTTGCTCAATTTGACCCAGATCACAGCCGGTCGCTGGTTTTACCGCTGCGGCGAGTGTCATAGGGCGAGCGGGAAACCCCGCCGGAACTCGGAACTATCCAATGGAAATCAAAGTAAATTTTCTCGACAACCTTAGACTCGAAGCCAAGTTTGATGACTTCAGTGTCATTGCCGACCAGCCAATCCGCTACAAGGGTGATGGCTCGGCGCCGAGCCCGTTCGACTACTTTCTGGCTTCATCAGCGCTGTGTGCCGCCTATTTTGTGAAGGTGTACTGTGTCGCCCGCGATATTCCTACCGAAGGCATACGCCTGTCGCAAAACAACATAGTCGACCCGGAAAACCGTTATAACCAGATCTTCAAGATTCAGGTGGAACTGCCGGACACCATCTCTGACAAAGACCGTGAAGGCATACTGCGTTCCATCGACCGCTGCACTGTGAAGAAAGTGGTTCAGACCGGCCCCGAGTTCCAGTTGGAAACCGTGGATAACCTGGATCAGGACGCCCAGGCGATGCTGATGCTTAAGCCGGATGACAGCCACAGCACCTTTATTCTGGGTAAGGATCTGCCGCTGGAGCAGACCATAGCCAACATGACCAACACCTTGGCCGGACTGGGGATGAAGATAGAGATCTCCTCCTGGCGTAACCTGGTGCCCAACGTTTGGTCGCTGCATATCCGTGACGCCGCTTCGCCCAAGTGTTTTACCAACGGCAAGGGCGCAACCAAAGAGAGCGCGCTCTGCTCGGCTCTGGGCGAGTTTATCGAGCGTCTCAGCTGCAACTTCTTCTACAACGACCAGTATTTCGGCCCCGAGATCGCCAACGCCGAATTTGTTCACTATCCCAATGAGAAGTGGTTCCAGCCCGGCCCCAACGATGAGCTGCCAGCCGGGATCCTTGATGACTATTGCCTGGAAATCTACAACCCGGATGGCGAGCTCTGCGGCTCCAACCTTATCGACACCAACTCGGGCAATGTCGAGCGCGGCATCTGCGCCATTCCTTATGTGCGTCAGTCCGATGGCGAGACTGTGTATTTCCCCTCCAACCTGATTGAAAACCTGTATCTCAGCAACGGCATGAGTGCAGGTAACAATCTGGATGAGGCCAAGGTGCAGTGTCTGTCCGAGATTTTCGAGCGGGCGGTGAAGCGCCGCATCATAGAAGAGGAGCTGGTTCTGCCTGAGGTGCCGAAAGCCGTGCTGGCCAAGTATCCTTCGATAGTGGCCGGCATAGAGGCGCTGGAGGCGCAGGGCTTTCCGCTGGTGATCAAGGATGCCTCCCTCGGTGGCCAGTTCCCCGTCATGTGTGTGACCCTGATGAACCCCCGCACCGGCGGTATATTTGCCTCCTTCGGCGCCCACCCCAGTTTTGAGGTGGCGCTGGAGCGCAGCCTCACCGAACTGCTGCAGGGCCGCAGTTTCGAGGGCCTAAACGATGTGCAAAAGCCTACTTTCAACAGCATGGCGGTGCAGGAGCCGGAGAACTTTGTTGAACACTTTATCGACTCCAGCGGAGTGATCTCCTGGCGCTTCTTCAGTAGCAAGCCGGACTATGAGTTTGTCGAATGGGACTTCTCCGGCAGCAACGCCGAAGAGAGCCAGAGCCTGTTCGGGATTCTTGAAGAGATGGGCAAAGAGGTCTACATCGCCGAGTTTACCGAGATAGGCAACGCCTGTCGGATCCTGGTGCCAGACTTCTCCGAGGTGTATCCGGTATCGGATCTGATTTGGGACAACACCAATAAAGCGCTGGACTACCGAGAAGATATTCTTAACCTGCATCGCCTCAGCGACAGCCAACTGCAAAGCCTGTCCGAGCGCCTCGAAGACAGCCAATTGGATATCTACACGGATATCATCACCCTGATAGGTATAGAGTTTGATGAAAACACCGTCTGGGGCCAACTGACGATACTCGAGCTCAGACTGCTGATCTGCCTGGCCATAGGTGAGCTGGAAGAAGCGCTGGAGCTGACCGAAACCTTCCTGCAGTATAACAACAATACCGTCGCTCGCGGCCTCTTCTATCAATGCCTGCAGGCGGTGTTGGAGATCAGCCTGGACGATGAACTCGAGCTGGACGACTACCGGTACAACTTAGGACGCATGTTCGGCCAGGAAACCCTGGATGCCGCCATAGGTTCGGTCAATGGCACAGTGCGCTTCTACGGCCTGACCCCAACCAATATGCAGCTCGAAGGCCTGGAAAAACACCTGCGACTGATCGAAAGCTACAAGAAGCTGCACGCCGCCCGCGCCAGAGTGGCTGCTAAAAAGTAATTGATGCTCAGGTAAGGGGAATGCTTGCCCCTTACCTGGCCACATTGGCTTTTAGTCTGGTTTCTTGTGGTTCAAGTTATCCTGTCACTTTGATCAAGAGAAGAAGTTGCATACAAATGTTTTCTCTGTAACGCATCTTCTCTATGTACTCAAAACATGTGTACTCAAAACATGAAAACAATTTTAGCGGCAGACTCTTTGCCTGTAGGTTAATTTACCGTTAGCATTAAGCATTGTGTGTGCCTTTTTGTCATGAACATCAAGGATTTCATTTGTGAAGATGCCAAGGCCTGCCATGGCCTATGTTGTTCCTTTTTGTGTTTTTTTTATTTATCTCTGCCTGGTTGCCGGAGAGTATTTTTATGAACGCCAGTCTTTGGAATCCGAGGCGTCTACGGCCCAGATAAAGCAGCTTGAGAAAGAACTTTTCAGGATGCAACATCTTGTTGAGAGGGCGATTCACAATCAAAATTTAGACAGTGTGGCCGAGGAGATATCTCTGGCGGCGACAGACTTCAACATCATGGTGTACATACTGCTAGATGACACCAGTCTTATCCGCTACGCCAATCATGTTGTTTGGCGCGACAGTCGGGCTTCGCAAGTGATCGATGGCTATTCAATGGCGTTACACCGGCAAGTGGTTGATTCTGGAAAGCCACGGATATTTGCCAATATGGATAGGCTATCAATACAGGCATATTATCCCGTCATCACCGAGGCTCCCGTTAGTTTTGGGGGCAAGGCCGAACTGCTTTATCTCGAGTATGATCTATCGCCTGCAATGGCCAAGGTAACTGATGACCTCAATCTGCGTTTTATGCGGGTTTGGGGCTTGGGAGCCTTATTTGTTTTGGGCTTTATGCTGGTGTTGCACTTTATGTTAATCCGCCCTTTAAGGGCTCTGGCTTGGCAGGCCAGAGGGGGCGAGAACATCCCTTTTCATATGGATAACACTTGGGTTTTCAGTGAAATACGGGTGCTAAAGGATTATTTGCACCGGAGCCAACAGAAGTTGCAGCGAACCCAGAAGCAATTGAGGGACAATGAACAACGCTGGTTGTTTGCGGTGGAAGGGACTCGCAATGGGATCTGGGACTGGAACATAGCCAGCGGCGAAGTTTTTCTGTCGGACCGCTGGAAAGAGATGATAGGTTATGGCCCACACGAACTCGAAGGGCTTTATTCTACTTGGGAAAGCCGACTGCATCCGGACGACAAAGGAGCCGTGTTGTCGTCTTTGCAGGCTTATCTCAATGGTGAAACTGAGGCGTTTGAGAGTGTTCACCGTTTGCGCCATAAAGAGGGGCACTATATCTGGGTGCTGGATAGAGGAATGCTGGTTGAATGGGATGAACAGGGCCGCCCTTGCCGGATTATAGGTACTCATGCCGATGTGTCGGATGATGTGCGCAATCAGCAAGCCCTGGCCCATTTAGCCAACCATGATGCCCTGACTAATTTAGCCAATCGCCGCTCTTTGATGGATGCCTTGTATGAGCAGCAAAAGCATTGTCGCAACAGCCAGCAGTGTGCAGCGCTGTTCCTGATCGACTTGGATAATTTCAAAACCATCAATGACACGCTCGGGCATCATTTGGGCGATCGGTTATTGATCCAACTGGCTGCTAGGTTTTCGGGCTATTTTAGCGCCAATACCCTGGTTGCCCGGTTGGGGGGGGATGAGTTCGTTATTCTGGCGAAGGATCTAACCCAAGACAGAGCTACGGCGGCAAGACGAGCCTTGGCGTTGGCCAGTGAGATCAGACAGTTGGTTGCCAGGCCTTTCAATATCAGTGACAAACAGCTGCATGTGTCTGCCAGCATTGGTGTTTGCCTGTTTGATGATCAGGATGATATTGATGCCGAGGAGCTTTTGAAGCGAGCCGATATGGCCATGTTTCAGGCCAAGGAAGGTGGTAGAGATAACTGCATGATCTACAACTCTGAGATGGAGGTGAAGGCTCACCAAAATCTGCTGATCCAGAATGAGCTACGCTATGCAATTGAGCGGCAACAACTCTCTTTGGTTTATCAGCCAATAGTTGATGCCCAGGGGAAATTGACTGGGGCTGAGGCGTTATTGCGTTGGCAGCATCCGCAGCAGGGGAATATTTCGCCGGCGGATTTTATTCCTGTGGCTGAAGGTAGCGGCCTTATCAGTGAGATTGGCCATTGGGTCATTCTTGAAGTTTGCCGCTTCATTCGCGAGCAGCAGGCCAGGGGAATTGGGGTGCCTAAAATTGCCATCAACCTCAGTGCCAGGCAGTTCAATCAGCCCGAGTTTGTGGAGCGTCTTATCGCCTTGCTGAAGGCTCAGGGGATTGCTACAGATGCGCTGGAGTTGGAGTTGACCGAATACGCCTTGTTGACCAATCTGTGTATCATGAATACCCGAATCGATCTGTTGAGGAAGGCGGGGATATCCGTGGCGATAGATGACTTTGGCACAGGCTACAGTTCGTTGAGTTATCTACAGAACCTGCCTCTATCCAGACTGAAGATAGATGCCTCTTTTGTGCAGAAGATTGGCTCTGGGCGCAGTGCCGATGCCATAGTTAAAGCCATAATCGAAATGGCCCACAGTCTGGAATTGAAAGTGGTTGCCGAAGGGGTTGAAACCGCTCAACAAAGAGCCTTTTTGAATCAGCTCGGCTGTGACAACTTCCAAGGGTATCTGTTCAGTCAGCCTCTGCCTGAGGTTGAGTTTGCAGCTCTGCTGCGGCCTCCGAGGCGTAAGTTACCGTATGCTGCGCCAGGAAGTTGAAAATAATATTCAGCACCTGCTCACGTAATGTGTCGATTTCAATAAAGAGTTCATGCCTGGCTCCCATGATCTTTTCTAATGTCACCTTGGGGCCAAGGGCGGCGATTTGTGCCTGGTTATCGACGATAGTGTCTTGCTCAGCCTGAATAATGAGGATTGGCACTCTTGACTCTCTGGCTGCGGTTATAGTCTGCTCGCAAGCATCCAAAGCTTCTATCAACCACTGATTGGTGGGTGAGCCCAGTTGGATCTCAGGATGTTGCTGACATAAATCCAGTAAGGCTTGATATCGGCTTTTGCTGTGGGTCAGTTGATTATCTTTAAAGGCGAGCGGACGATAATCATGGCCGGATAACACATAGTTGGGCTCGGTATGCGGGCCATAGCTATTGAGTTTTCCCGCCAACCAACGCACGAAGTTGCGCGGCATTGGCAAACGGATCCCATACATGGGTGCAGAGAAGGCTGCGGCAGTAAATCTCTGGGGATATTGCTGCAAATACAGAGTTCCTATGGCACCGCCCATGGAGTGGCCTACTAGAAAATACTGTTCATATTGGTTTGAAACCACTACTTGCTCAACAAAACTATGCAAGTGATCCACATAGTCCTGAAACTTATCTATGTGCCCCTGGTGAGGATTGGCGGTGAGTCTGCTGGATAGTCCTTGCCCCATATGATCCAAGGCGTAGACACTATAACCTTGCTGATAGAAGTCATGGATCAGTTCCCGATACTTGAGATAACTCTCGACCCGGCCATTACTGATGACGACGGCTTGTTTCGCCTTTGGATGGCAAATATAACCATAGGCCAGCTCTTTACCGAATCCCACCGCCAGCTTGGCATGGGTGACGCCTTGCCAGAAAGTCTCCAACTGAGACTGTGTTGAAGCGGGTTCTGCGTTGCGGGCCTGGGTCGTTACCATCCAATATTTCCTGATCTAAAAAGCCAGTGCTCAAAGGCACTGGCCGAGTGTATCAGAAACAGGGCTTCATTGCTGTGAGGCAATAAAGTCGGCTATCTGCTGTTCCAGCACAGACATGGGCACTGAGCCCTGTGCCAAAACTGCATCGTGGAATTGGCGGATATCGAACTTTTCCCCCAGGGCGTCTTCTGCTTGCTTTCGCAGACGTTTGATAGTCAGCTCGCCAATCTTGTAGGCCAGCGCCTGCCCAGGCCAGGAGATATATCTGTCTATCTCTGTGGTGACATTGTGCAGCGACAGAGCCGTATTGCCGGCCATAAAGTCTATTGCTTGCTGACGGCTCCAGCCTTGGGTGTGCATACCTGTATCGACTACCAGGCGGGCGGCGCGCCACATCTCGTAAGTCAGGCGTCCAAAGTTGCTGTAGGGATCCTGATAAAATCCCCCTTCCAGCCCCAAATATTCACTGTATAGTCCCCATCCCTCGCCAAAGGCTGAGATATAGCTATAGCGGCGAAAATCGGGCAGTTGCTCCAACTCCTGATTGAGAGAAATCTGTAGGTGGTGACCCGGAACAGCCTCATGCAGGGTGAGTGCTTCCAACTCATAGAGAGGGCGCTTATCCAAGGCATAAGTGTTTACCCAATAAAAACCCGCCACAGTCTCCGAGTTGGAGCCGGAATAGCGTCCGGTTGTATATTTGGGGGCAATTTCTGCCGGTACAGGGGCTACGCCATAGGGTTTGCGTGGCAGCTTGCCAAAATAGCGTGGCAGCATGGCGTCGGCTTTTTTGGCAATATAGGAGGCCTCTTTGAGCAGTTGCTCCGGCGAGTCTACATAAAAGCGTTTGTCGGTGCGCATAAAATGCAGAAACTCGGCAAAGCTACCTTTAAAACCGGTTTGTTTGATGATCTTTTCCATCTCGGCGCGGATCCGTTTTACTTCACTCAGCCCCAGTTGATGGACTTGCTCAGGCGTCATATTCAGAGTGGTGTAGTACTTGACCCTGTTTTCATAAAAGGCCCGGCCATTGGGCAGCTCTGATGCGGCAATGCTCTGGCGGGCGCCAGGGATATATTCCTTGGTCATAAAGTCGCAGAAGGCTTGATAGCTTGGTAACACATGCTGCTCGACACTGACGTACCCGGCATGGCTCAGCTCCTGTTTAAGATTGGCAGAAAAGTGCTCTGGAAACGTCTCAAACGGCTTGAAATAGCTGCTTTGTTGCACTGGTACTATATAGGCCTGAATACTCTGTTCAAACCCTTTCAGCACAGATTGCGGCTGAGTGATACCCTCGGCAAGCCCTTGGCGCATCCAGTGTATCTGTTGCTGGAAGTAGCGCGGCAGAGATTGCAGCTTCTGCAGGTAGCGACGGTAATCGGCTTCTGTCTTGAATGGCCCTGAGGCCATAGAAGCAATGTAAGCGTGAAAGCCACTCTCTGAGGTAATCGGCAGGTAATGGGCCTTGAACCTGAAGCTATCCACATTCTCCTGCAATTGGTATTCGAGAATACTGGCATTGATGGCGGCTTCTTTGCTCAGCTGTTCCCTGGGTATCGCCTTTAGCCGTTGCAATAGTGCTGAATTGGCCGCAGCATCGGCCGCCAGAGCCTCAGCTGACAAGTCTGCTAATTTACCCGCGGCCGAGTCATCGCCAAACTGGAAGGCCATCTGTGGGCTTTCTGCCAGCCGTTGCTGCCAGGCATCGGTTATTAACTGCTGGAGCTGGCTATCGGCTTGGGATTGCTGCTTGCCTATTTCTGGCGTGTTGGTTTCATGAGTAGGGGTTTGGCAGGCGCCCAAGAGTCCGGTGAGCAATAGGGGGAGCAGGAGTTTTTTCATTTGATTTTGTTCCTTTTTTATCCTTGATGACGGATTATGCCTCAAGCCCGGATGGACCCCCAGAGATTTAACGTCACCTTTTGGTAACAAAGCCTGTCAGTAGACTAAGAGGTGCTAACAAAAGGCGTGTTACACTTAAGCGTCCCCAGACCAAAAAATAATTACATTGGCGGGGTAGTTCATACAGGGGTTATTTTTATGATTGATACTTCAATTCCGTTGGTTGATTTACATCGCCATCTGGACGGTAATGTCAGGGTTGAGACCATATGGGAACTGGGTCACCAACATGGCATTGCCTTGCCGGCGGCCTCGCTTGAGGATTTGGCACCTTATGTACAGATCCAGGGCAAAGAATCCAGCTTAGTGGCTTTCCTGAAAAAGCTGGACTGGATGGTTGCCGTGCTGGCCGATTTGGATGCGGTAAAGCGGGTGGCCTATGAAAATGTCGCCGATGCGGCATTGTCCGGGTTGGACTATGCCGAATTAAGGTTCAGCCCTTACTACATGGCAATGAATCACAAGCTGCCGATAGAAGGCGTGGTGGAAGCCGTTGTTGATGGTGTAAAAGCCGGGCTCAAGGACTATCAGGTTAAGATAAAACTGATAGGTATTCTGTCTCGCTCATTTGGCCAGCAGGCTTGTACTCAGGAGTTGGATGGCTTGCTCGCGCACAGGGAGTCTCTGGTCGCGGTTGATTTGGCCGGTGATGAATTGGGTTTCCCCGGTGAGTTGTTTAACGAGCATTTCAAGCGGGTGCGTGATGCCGGACTTCAGATAACGGCTCACGCCGGAGAAGCCGCCGGTGCCCAAAGCATGTGGCAAGCCATCAAGGAGTTGGGGGCGACTCGCATAGGCCATGGGGTCAATGCCATTCATGATCCCAAATTGATGGAGTATCTGGTGGAACATAAGATAGGTATCGAGTCCTGTCCCACCAGTAATCTACATACTTCCACTGTGAGCAGCTATCAGGAGCATCCACTGCGCACCTTTATGGAAGCCGGTGTGCTGATTGGCTTGAATACCGATGATCCAGGCGTCAGTGCCATAGATATCAAGCATGAATATCGTGTGGTTAAGCAGGAGATGGGCTTCACCGACGCTGAGTTGGCCAAGCTGCAGCGTAATGGCGTGGAGATGGCCTTCCTCTCAGACAGCGAGCGCCGGGAACTTTACGCCGCTAAAGCATAAAAGTTTGGTTAAGACACAAAAAAGCCGATGAATCATTCATCGGCTTTTTTATTCTACTCAGGGTTAAATTACCCGGGAGAACTGTTGCTGACGTGCCTTTTCTCGGAAGTAGACATCGAAACAGATACAGATATTACGGATCAACAGACGCCCGGTTGGGCTGATGCTGATCTGACGGTTTTCAATGTTAACCAGTTTATCGTCGATAAAGGTTTGCAGCAGCTTGAGATCTTCGGCGAAGTAGTCTTCAAACTGGATCCCCAATTGTTGCTCCATCTTGGCCATATCAAGCTCAAAGTGACAGATAAGCTGCTTGATCACCGCGCGACGGATTTCATCATCACGATTGAGTTTACAGCCTTTCCACAGAGCGTGACCCTGCTCATCTATGGCTTCATAGTAAGGGCGAATATCTTTTTGGTTCTGCGCATAACAGTCACCAATCTGACTGATGGATGACACCCCTAGTCCAAGGAGGTCGCACTCTTCTTGGGTGGTATAACCCTGGAAGTTACGGTGCAATCGGCCTTCTCTTTGCAGCTTGGCCAGCTCATCATCGGGTTTGGCGAAGTGATCCATGCCTATGTATTGATAGCCGGCGCCGGTCAGGGTCTCAATAGTCTGATGCAGCATGTCCAGCTTCTGTTGTGGGCTGGGCAGGTGCTCATCTTTAATTTTCCGCTGCGCCGCGAAGCGGGCCGGCAGGTGAGCATAGTTGAATACAGACAGACGGTCGGGTGACAGATCCAGAATTCGCTGAATGGTTTCGGCAAAGGTTTCCGGTGTTTGATGAGGCAAGCCGTAAATCAAATCGACGTTGGTAGAGACAAAGCCCATCTCTTTGGCCTTTTTGATCAGCGCAAAGATAAAGTCTTCATCCTGTTCACGGTTAACTGCTACCTGAACCTCTTTATTGAAGTCCTGCACTCCGATGGAGATACGGTTGAAGCCGGCCTCTTTAAGGGCATCCAGCATAGACAGTTCGATTTCTCTAGGGTCGACTTCGATAGAGTATTCACCCTGTTCGGCAAAGTTGAAGTGACTTTTCAACAGTGACGATAACTTGATGATTTGCTCTGGGTTAAGGAAAGTCGGCGTACCACCGCCCCAGTGCATCTGAGTCACAGTGTAGTGTTTGAACAGAGGTGCCCGCTTGACGATTTCGGCTGCCAGGTACTCTATGTACTGATCAGCTTTGTGCTGATGCCGGGTGATCACCTTGTTGCAGCCGCAGTAATAGCAAAGTTTGGCGCAGAAGGGGATATGAATATACAGAGATAGCTTGTCACTTTTGCTGCCGGCTATGGCCGACAATAGATCGCCTTCTGTGAATGAGTCGTCAAACTCCAGCGCCGTTGGATAGGAAGTATAACGGGGACCGCTGTAGTTATATTTCTCGATCATTGATTGATCCCAGCTGATATGAGTGGGCTGCTTCAAGGCGTGTCCTCCGACAGTAAATTAGCAATGAGCGAAGTATGCAGGGTTATTGCTCAAATAACCTTGATCCAGGTTGTAAAAATTATATGTACACAAGCAAACGTTAAGAAATATCCCTGAAAATGCTTTCAATGTCTGTTTCCTTATTGAGGTTTTGTGCACCGACTCACGCCAGAGAAAAGATTCAGCAGGTTTGATTATTGTTTGGCTGAGACGGCAAAACAAGGCTGCGAACTCAGGCGTAAGCAAAACACAGGCCTCCGATGTTTGGGGCTGATTTTTGGGGGCGAAGAGTTAGGGGGGTGAATAAAGTGCTGCCGACTGCTGAGAGCAAGCCGGCAGTTGGTGCCTAATGAGCTGGTTTGAGCTGAAACTCGGAGAGTTTTTTGGCGTCGGCCAATATGCCTTGCTCCAGCTCGGCTTCAGACTTCATCCTGGCCAGGTCGAGCCGCATCCGTTCTTGCTTGGGTAACTGAGCCCTAGCCTCCAGAATGGGATGATCCTTGATACGCTCAAAATGGGTAAATACATCCGGGTAGTCACCACTGACTCTCTCTGTCAGCGATAGCAGATCGAACAGTTTGACGATTCTAACTACCCCTTCGGACAACTCACAACGTTCTTCCGTCATGGCGGCAGCAATATAGCGGATATCTGCAAGCAGG
Organism: Shewanella chilikensis; assembly: GCF_002836945.1. Taxonomy (GTDB): domain Bacteria; phylum Pseudomonadota; class Gammaproteobacteria; order Enterobacterales; family Shewanellaceae; genus Shewanella; species Shewanella chilikensis. Next base: position 121,985 of record NZ_NIJM01000004.1, on the reverse strand, counting down.
GATGCCTGTTTCGCTTCCATAACGGCCTTTTGTTCAGCCATAGCCAGCTCTCTGGCCTGGGTTTGTTTCCTCAGACGCAGCAGCAACACTGTGGCATAGGCGCTCAGTCCTATGATGATCAACATGGCTAAGATGATGAGGATAAACTGCATCCCGGCCTCCGTTAGTTGTCTTGGTATTGTTTCAGAAGTTCAGCACCGGATTCGAATTTTTCCAGCAACTCGTCATCGCTATGACCCTTGCCTGGGGCTTCATCGCTCTGATCCAAATCGGTAATGCCGAGTTTTTCCATTAGCTTCTCAATCTTGGCCAATTGCCGCTCCAGCCATTGCTGGTCATCGGCGGCCAGTTCCCGTCCTTCTTCCAGTTGATCCAGCAGCTTATTCAGGCGCGGATCTTCCTCCAGTTGCAGCAGCAACTGTTCATCGGTCAGTTTGGGTTGTTTGGGCTGTGCAACCTTTTCTTTGACTATATCCAGAGCGACAGGTTTTTTGCTGCCAAGGCGGATATCTTGTTTGTCAGTGCCAGCACGTTTTTGCCCCTTCGGAGCAGCTGGGTTCTGGCGGCTGCCCGCCTTATTGCCAGAGTCCTGCTTCTTACGGGCCGGAGCGCGCTCAGATTTCTTGCTTCTGGGGGCCAGTTTGGGGTTGTTCTCGCCGACTTTGCGGGTCTTTTTACTACGGGACATAATTCTCTCGATAAAAAGTAGTTGGTTGCGTCCGAACCGTGCCGGGTTCAGTCTACAAGCGGCGGTTCTGCATCAAGGTCGCGTGTTATAGCAGATCCTGATGTTTTTTGCATCAAGATGAAGTCCTGCGCTGCAAATATTAGCCTAAATTTGCCCTGAGATGCCAAGTAAGCAAATGTCTGCTGCTGATAAAAGCTGACATGGGTTGGATTGTTTTTGTAATGCCATTTGGGGAACGCGGCTAAAGAGGTCAGTAGTGGGGTGGATATGGCCAGCCAACCACCTGGTTTCAAAAGGGTTTCTATTAAGCTCCACTCTTTGGCCGGGGTCCTGAAGTGTTCGAATACCCGAAAACAACAGATAAAGTCATATTGGTGATGTAGTAACTGGTGGTCTGCTGCAAAAAAGGGATCGAACTGTTGTAAATGGTGACCGGCGTCGCGGATCTGTTTCAGGCCATCCTCGCTTAGCACTCGGCCAAAGTTGAGACCAAATAAAGGCGTTGGCTGCAAAGATTGCAGCTGATCCAACAAGGGGTGGATAAAGCGAGCCAACTGCTTTTGCTTTCCTGTTTGGCGGGCTCGGCCGTAACGCTGCTTTTCGGCATCGGGTAACAGGTAACTGCTGGAGTCTGCAAACAACAGCCGACATTCAGGGCAGAGATAAAAACCTCGTTTCTTATCTTGAAAGCTGAGTTCAGCCTGATCGTTATGACACAGGGGGCAGCGACGCATGGACTAATTCAGATCTGCTCAATGGTGGTTAATAAATTATGCCATAAAAAAAGGCGGCAGTATGGCTGCCGCCTTATGATGGTGCTAACTAACACCCTATTCTGATTTCAAGTTTCCTTACTTGCTATGCGACTTTCCCGGTCGATATCCTTCTTTTTTTGACAGCTTTCCCTGCAGTTTTTCTCGTTATCGGTCTTCCAGACACTTTCTTGGGTTTCCTGCAAATAGCGATGGCCAATTGACTCATCATTATTCAGTCGTCTTCTGTGACGCCTAACAGACCATCCTTGTCTACCAAGTACCTTCCAGTGATAACAAGCTTCCAGCCAGTGCATCCAAAGCGCGTTGCTTCCCGTGCCAATGTTTGAGTCCTGCAAACATCTTCCTGTTGGAGCAAGTTCCCCTGTTAATTCGTAAGGACAATGCTAAAAAGCGGTTTGGCAAAATCGCCGGTTCCTTACTTTTATTGACCTGGATTTCAAACTGAAATCTCGACTCATTATTATTATTTGCGAGTGGTCTTAGTAGTCTTATTGTTATTGGCTTGCTTTATTCTTATATCTTGAATGTAAATTATACCGAAACCTGAATGTTGTTGGTAAAGTTTTTATACAAACAGATGGGTTTATCTCGGTACGGGCACATTAAACCTAAATCTGTGATCTGTGTCAAGCATTAATGTTTTCAGTTTACGTAAACGTAAACATAAACATTGTGGCTTAAGAAAAGGGTGAAACTTCACCCTTTTCCAAGTTACAGCAAAAATTACTTCAGGCTGGAGATGTACTTGGCCAGTGCATCAATATCTGCATCATTCAGCTTTTTCGCTGTGTCCTGCATCATGCCGTTTAGGTCATTATGACGGCTCTGGTCACGGAACTTATTCAACTGGATCTTGATGTAGTTGGCGTGCTGCCCAGCAACAGCCGGGAAACCGGCCAGTTCGCTGCCTTTACCTTCAGGACCGTGACAAGCAGAACAAGCGGCTATGCCACGAGACATATCACCACCCTTGAACAGCTTTTCGCCGGCATCAGGAACATCTTTTACTTCAGCAACTTGTAATGTTTGACTGGCAAAATAAGCTGCAACATCGGCAATATCCTGATCGCTCAAGGCTACCGCCATCCCACCCATGATAGGATCCATACGGCCATCCTTGCCACCGGTTTGAGCTGCACTACGAAACTCCCGCAGCTGTTTTTGCAGATAGGTTGTATGCTGACCGGCCAATTTGGGATACATGTCGATCATGCTGTTGCCATCAAGACCGTGGCAGGCAGAACAGACAATGGCTTTGGTTTTTCCCGCTTCAGCATTACCTTCAGCAATCGCAGGTGAAGATATGGCGGCGACTACAGACAGCGCAAGGGCTAACTTTTTCATGGCGTTCCAACTTCTTTCGTTAAATTATTGTCCTGAGCTTACTAGGGTGACCCGCAAGCGTGGTAAAATACAAATAATGTGATCGGGCTAATATTTTACACGAAAACGTGGAAAAGTAAGCAAGTCTTCAATATTTATGCTATCACCCAGCAAAATTCCGGAGTCAGAAGTGACAGCAACTCGTATCGATTTTCGCAAGACAAAATTCCTTATCAGCGCGCCTGATATTGCCCATTTGGACAAGCACTTACCTGGCGATACCGGCGTGGAAATCGCCTTTGCTGGTCGCTCAAATGCCGGTAAATCAAGTGCTTTGAATGCTTTGACCGAGCAGAAAAACCTTGCCAGAACCAGTAAAACTCCTGGCCGTACCCAACTGATCAATGTGTTTGAGCTCGATGAGCAGCGCCGTTTGGTGGATTTACCCGGCTATGGTTTTGCTCAGGTACCACTGGCCATGAAGCTCAAATGGCAGGAATCTTTGGGTGAATATTTACAAAAGCGGGCTTGCTTGAGTGGTGTGGTGGTGCTGATGGATATTCGCCATCCGTTGAAAGACTTGGATTTGCAGATGATTGAATGGGCTGTTGCCAGTGAAATCCCGGTGTTGGCGCTGCTGACCAAGGCAGATAAGTTGCCACAGAGTGCCAAGATGAAAACGGTCAATGAGGTACGTAAAGCGCTGGCTGACTTTGGTGATTGGGTCAGAGTCGAGCCTTTTTCTTCATTGAAGGGCACCGGGAAACCTAAGGTTTTGGCAATTCTGGATGAGTGGTGCCATCCAGCCTGGTTGGAACAAGAAGACAACGAACAAGGATGATGGACCCAAACCACTATACGGCAGCCATGGAGGCTGCCGTTTTTGTATTTGTTGTTTGTGCTGGGAGAATCAGGACAAAAAAAACCGGTGACTCAGTCACCGGTTAACTTAGCTCTTTTGGGGAGAAGCTAAAATTTCAACAAGACTCAAGTACCATCAAACTTGGACTTCGATGGCTCTCAATGACGGTAGCATAGCGCGAATCGAATCAGGTTTAAAGTAATTGCTCTAAAAAATACTGTAGACGAAAAAAAGCCCCAGCAAATGATTGCTGGGGCGCCAGAATTTGGCTGATCACTAAAAGTGAAATAAAGGTCTGAAAGATAGAACATCTTAACCTCTGTACCCTACGCCGAGAATAATACTGCATTTATCTTTAATGGGAAAACTGTTTTTTCAAAAATACGACAATAATGTGGAGTCGATCACAAGAAATCTTGGTTGAAACAGCAATTTTTGATCTGTGAATTACAGAAATGAGCTTAAAATGCAATCTGTTAGCACGCATTTGTCGATTAATTGCCGGAAAGTGTTGTTTTCAGTTCAGATAGGTTGGCTAGTGACGATAATAAGCGGGAATAATTACTGCGTTGTGTTCAAAATACGAAAAAGCCACCCCGAAGGATGGCTCTTGATGAAGTAGGTGGGTTATCAGTGTGCCTGATCCCAGCTATCACCCAGGCCCGCTTCGGCCAGCAAAGGGACATCCAGGGTAGCGGCTTCAGCCATGAGTTTGCAGATCTGTTGTTGCAACTCTTCTGCTTTCGTTTCATCCACCTCAAACACCAATTCATCGTGAACCTGCATGATCATGGTGATCTCCCCCTTGGTGTCAGAGGCTATCCAGTCGGCAACTTTGATCATCGCTTTCTTGATGATGTCAGCGGCTGTTCCCTGCATAGGAGCGTTGATTGCAGCCCGTTCCGCAGCTTGACGCCTCATGGCGTTGCGATCACGGATTTCCGGTAGGTACAGGCGTCTACCAAATAGTGTGGAGACATAGCCTTGCTCGGCGGCGAGTGCTCGGGTCTCTTCCATATACTTGAGCACGCCGGGATAACGCTTGAAGTAGGTATCCATATAGCTTTGTGCTTCAGCGCGGGGAATATCCAGTTGGCGCGCCAAGCCAAAGGCCGACATGCCATAAATCAGACCGAAGTTAACCGCCTTGGCGCGGCGACGCTGTTCTGGGGTGACAGTTTCAAACGCCACATCAAAGACTTCAGCCGCAGTTGCTCTGTGAATGTCTTTACCCTCGGCGAATGCTGCCAGTAGCCCGGCATCCTGGGACAAGTGAGCCATGATCCTGAGCTCAATTTGTGAATAGTCAGCGGCCAAAATCTTGCGTCCTGAAGGTGCGATAAAGGCTTGACGAATTCTACGCCCCTCTTCGGTGCGGATAGGGATATTCTGCAGGTTAGGGTCGCTGGATGACAAACGGCCGGTAGCGGCGTTGGCCTGATGGTAGCTGGTGTGCACTCTACCGGTTTTGCCATTTATCATCAGCGGTAACTTATCTGTATAGGTGCTCTTGAGTTTGGTCAGGCTGCGATGCTCGAGAATAATCTTTGGCAATGGATAATCCAAAGCCAACTCTATCAAGACTTCCTCGGCAGTGGATGGCGCACCTTTCGGGGTTTTCTTGATTACCGGATAGCCCAGTTTTTCGAAGAACAGCGCCTGCAGTTGTTTGGGGGAACTGAGGTTAAATTTCTCTCCGGCGATCTCGTAGGCTTTTTGCTCCAGCGCATCTATTTTTTGCGCCAGCTCATCACTCTGTTGCGACAATTGCATACTGTCGATCAGCACGCCGTCGCGCTCCATCTGTGACAACACCTGAATAAGCGGCAACTCAAGTTCAGTGAAAACCTTGGCTAACTCTTGCTCCCGCTCGAGCCTGGGCCATAGGTGTTGATGCAGCCTAAGGGTAATATCGGCATCTTCTGCGGCATAGGGCGATGCTGTTTCCAGTGGGATCTGGTTGAATGTCAGCTGCTTGGCGCCTTTGCCTGCAATATCTTCGAAGCTGACGCATTTGTGCCCCAGGTATTTGAGTGCCAGCCCGTCCATGTCGTGTCTGGATGCCACTGAATTGAAGACATAGGATTCGAGCATGGTATCGAAGGCGACACCGGCCAGCTTGATACCGGCATTGGCCAGAATACTGATGTCATATTTTAGATTTTGACCGACTTTCTTGATCTCAGGGTTTTCAAGGATCGGTTTGAACTTCGCTAATACCTGTTCTCTAGGTAGTTGTTCGGGGGCTTCCGGGTAATCGTGCCCCAGAGGTAGATAGGCTGCCTCTCCTGCCTTGACTGCAAAAGACAGTCCTACCAGTTCGGCATCCATATAATTGAGGCTGGTGGTTTCGGTATCTACCGCCATCAGTTCGGCCTCGGTTAACTTTTTTAGCCATTTTTCCAGGGCGGCCTCGGTCTGTATGGTTTCGTATTCTGTCTCTATGGCGAGTTGGGGTGCAGTTTCTTCCTGGGTTTCAGCCATTGCAGTATTGACCGCCAACGGATGCGGTATCTTGTTATCCAGAACTTCTGCCAACCAACGTTTGAACTCCATCTCACCATAAAGCTGTGTCAGTTGGTCTTTATTGGGGGCCGTAATATTGAGTTGGTGCCAGTCCAGATCCAGCTCGCAATCTGTCTTGATGGTCGCCAGATCGTAAGAGAGTTGCAGCATTTCTGCATTATCGATGATTTTCTTAGCCATGGTCTTGGCACCACGGAAGCCAAGAGCTGTGACACAATCCGGTTGCTGCAGTAGCTTGGCGACACCACCGGCCCCTGTCAGCATGGCCAACGCGGTTTTCTCACCCACACCAGGCAATCCCGGGATGTTATCGGCCTTGTCGCCCATCAGTGCCAACAGGTCGATGATAAGCTCGGGGCCGACGCCAAATTTACTGGTGACCTCTTCCGGCCCCATTATGGTGTCTGTCATTGTGTTGATCAGGGTGACATTGTCATCCACCAGTTGCGCCATATCCTTATCACCTGTGCTGATCAGAATGGCACGTCCTTCTTTACTGGCCCGGGAGGCCAGAGTGCCTATCACGTCATCGGCTTCTACGCCGGGAATACATAGGAGTGGTAAGCCCAGGGCTTCGATGATGGCATGCAGAGGCGCTATCTGACTACGCAGATCATCAGGCATGGGAGGCCTATGAGCCTTATACTCTGTATACATATCGTTGCGAAATGTGGGGCCTTTGGCATCAAACACAACCGCCATCTGCTGTGGCTTGTATTTGCCCAGCAAGCTGCGCAACATGTTGACTACGCCGTAAACCGCCCCGGTTGCTTCACCCTTGGAGTTGGTCAGGTGAGGCGGCGCATAGTAGGCCCGATAGAGGTAGGAAGAACCATCCACAAGGACGAGGGGGTTTTCTGCTATTGTTGGCATAGTTTTGTTTCAATCTAAGCTGTCTTAAGTGCTGCTAAGCATGCCATACCAAGGCATTTTCGGCCATGACAAAATCACCCTCAGCCTGTGGATAAGTCTGTGAGTGAAAAAATCAACATAGAGAAACACTGTAGAGAACAACTCGAAGTTGTTTTTATAACTTGTTGATATTTATTTGTTATTTGTTTTTTTGTGAGTCAGGTAAAAGTTTTACCAAATCTTATCGGTTGTGGATTTTTTAAATTCCTTTTCCAGATTTGCACCTTGGTAGCGGTAAAAATCGCCTCTTAGCAGAGACGATGAATTAAGTTAGCATGTTTTTTAATCAGATCAACCAGTTTGTAATTGGTTTGTTAAACCTAAATGACATAAGAGGGATTTTTTAATGAAAAAAATTGCAGTTCTTCTCAGTGGTTGCGGTGTCTTCGACGGCAGTGAAATCCACGAAGCAGTGTTGACCCTGCTGTCCCTGTCTCGCTCCGGCGCAGCGTACCAATGTTTTGCCCCTGATATTCCTCAAATGCATGTGGTCAATCATCTCAAGGGTGAAGTCGTGGAGACTGAGCAGCGCAATGTGTTGGTGGAGGCTGCTCGAATTGCCCGGGGTGATATCAAGGCGACGTCCGAGTTGAATCTGGCCGACTTCGACGGCCTGATCATTCCTGGAGGCTTCGGGGCCGCCAAAAACCTCTGTAACTTTGCCGTAAATGGCAGCAATAGTGAGATTGCCGCCCCGGTGCGTGAATTTATCAGCCGTTTTATCAGTGCCGGAAAGGTGGTGGGCTTTATCTGTATCGCGCCTGTGATGATCCCGGGCCTCTATGGTAAGGGGGCCAAAGGCACCATAGGGACGGACGCCGAAACCGCAGCGGCCTTTACTGCCATGGGCGGTGAACATCAAAATGCCAAGGTAGATCAAATTGTGGTCGACAGTGAGCGCAAGATAGTCAGCACCCCAGCTTACATGCTGGCAGGTTCCATTGCCGAGGCCAATAGTGGTATTGAAAAGCTGGTGGCTAAGGTGTTGGAGCTGGCCTAAGCCCTGTCCAAGTTCTTTTGAACCTATTCAAGAGGGAGCCTGAGCTCCCTCTTTTTACTGTAGCCTGCTGTGCAGAATGACTTTGGCGTGTACAAACCTGAGCCACATAGGATTAGCTTTTCTTGCGGTTGTCGAGCCAGCCTTGGGCCAGCCCGACCAAGAGCCCGCCTAGATGCGCGCCGTTGGCTATCGAAAGGCCAAACACATCCATAAAGCCAAGTACCAGCCACAGCAGCATAAAGCCCATCATGGCCGGTGGCAGGCCTATGCCTTTCTCTGGGCTCATGCGGCCGCTGACCCAGGTATAACCCACCAGGCCATATACAACCCCGGAAAGACCGCCGAAGTTGGGGCCACTGAGATAGTACTGCACTATATTGGGCAAAGTGCCGGCGACCAGCAGTAGAGTCAGCAGTGGCGCAATGCCGATACGGTTTTCTATTTTGCCACCCAAGACCCACCACCAGAGCAGGTTAAAGGTGATATGCAGCGCCGAGAAGTGCAGTAGGCTCGGGGTAAATAAGCGCCAGAATTGGCTGAAACCGGCATCCGAAGTGGCGCCGAAGAAAGCCAGGGCTTCGAAAACCTGATTGCCGTAGCCCAGGTTCATGGCTGCGAAGATAGCTATGCAGACCAGTAGAATGATCAGCGTCAGCGGTCCGGCGCCGGTAATAAATTGACTCAGCAGTTGCAGCGATGGCGCGCCATAGTCAAAGCGGATTCGGTTGTCGCCATGATCCCAAGAGGCCTGCAAGTACTTGGGGTTTAACGGATCCTGGACAAAGTCGAGAAATGCTTTGCGCCCCTTGGCTTGGTCTGTGTCCTCAATAACATGGATGGCCACCCCCTGTTCCAGATGTGTGATGCGACAGGGGATCCCTTCACCCTTGAGGTAGTCTACCAGCGCCTGGGCGGCGCGTTCGTTGGGGAGGCGGCCGATTTCCATGTCTCAGTCCCTCGGCCAGGCAGCGAAACCGCCATCAAGGCTGTAGACCTCATCGAATCCTTGATGTTGCAGATATTCCGCGGCACTTTGGCTGCTGATGCCATGATAACAGCAAACCACCAAGGGCTTATCCATATCGGCGTCCCTGAGATAGTCGGCCAGATTGTCATTACCGAGGCGAACGGCGCCGGGAATATGGGCCGTCTCGAAACTGGCCGGATCGCGGATATCGACTATCTGCAGCTCGGCATCTTCGGCCATCATTTGCTGGAGTTGAACGACAGAAAGGTGTTGGTAACTGGACATAGTTTGCCTGTAAAAGAGGTAGTGCTTATTAACAGTGTGCATCAGGGCGCTGCATGAGTACAGCGCCCTGTTTGGGGATCAATCCCAGCTGAGAATGACTTTGCCGGATTGACCCGAACGCATGGCATCAAAGCCCTGCTGGAAGTCATCTACTTTGTAATGGTGAGTGATAATAGGTGCAATATCCAATCCGGACTGGATCAGGCTGGCCATTTTGTACCAGGTTTCAAACATTTCCCGGCCATAGATGCCCTTTATCACCAAACCCTTGAAGATGACCTTGCTCCAGTCTATCGCCATATCGCCACCCGGGATCCCCAACATGGCAATTTTGCCACCGTGGTTCATGGTATCCAGCATGGAGTGGAAGGCTGACGGCACACCGGACATTTCCAGGCCGACATCGAAGCCCTCTGTCATGTTGAGTTCGCTCATTACGTCTTCGAGTTTTTCCTTGGCCACATTGACGGCTCGGGTCGCCCCCAGTTTACGGGCCAACTCCAGACGGTACTCGTTGACATCCGTAACTACCACGTGGCGCGCACCGACATGGCGGCAAACCGCGGCGGCCATAATGCCTATGGGGCCGGCTCCGGTGATCAGCACATCTTCACCGACGAGATCGAACGACAGCGCAGTGTGTACCGCGTTGCCGAAGGGGTCGAAGATAGCGGCCAGATCGTCGCTGATATCATCGGGGATCTTGAAGGCGTTGAAGGCCGGGATCACCAGGTATTCGGCGAAGGCGCCTTCGCGGTTAACCCCAACACCCACAGTGTTGCGGCACAAATGGGTACGGCCACCACGGCAATTGCGACAGTGACCACAGGTGATATGGCCTTCGCCTGACACCCGGTCACCAATATTGAAGCCACGCACTTCCTGGCCCATATCCACCACTTCGCCGACATATTCATGGCCGACAACCATAGGAACCGGGATGGTCTTTTGTGACCACTCATCCCAGTTGTAGATATGCACATCGGTACCACAGATGGCGGTCTTGCGGATCTTGATCAGCAGATCGTTATGGCCCATTTCTGGCTTGGGCGCGTCTACCATCCAGATGCCTTGTTCAGGCTTGAGTTTGCTCAGTGCTTTCATTATGTTACTCCATGGGATAGGTATCAGATGATACCCATCTCCTTGCCGATTCGGGTGAAGGCTTCGATGGCCTTGTCCAGCTGTTCACGGCTATGAGCCGCCGACATCTGGGTACGGATACGGGCCTGTCCCTTGGGTACAACCGGGAAGGAGAAGCCGATAACATAGATATTTTCCTGCAACAGGCGGTTGGCGAAGTCACTGGCCAACTTGGCATCACCCAGCATGACCGGCACTATGGCGTGGTCGGCTCCGGCCAGGGTGAATCCGGCTGCAGCCATTTTTTCACGGAAATAACGGCTGTTTTCCCATACCGCTTCGCGCAGTTCCTGGCCCTCTTTGAGCATCTGCAGCACCCGAATCGAGGCGCTGACGATGGAAGGCGCCAGTGAATTGGAGAACAGGTAAGGACGTGAACGCTGACGCAGCCAATCGACGACTTCTTTACGGGCCGCGGTAAAGCCGCCGGAAGCGCCGCCCAGCGCCTTACCCAAGGTGCCTGTGATGATGTCGACGCGCCCCATCACATCGCAATATTCGTGGGTGCCGCGGCCGTTCTGGCCGATAAAGCCAACGGCGTGGGAGTCATCGACCATGACCAGAGCGCCGTATTGGTCGGCGAGGTCACAGATACCCTTGAGGTTGGCAATAACCCCATCCATGGAAAACACTCCATCTGTCGCTATCAAGATATGGCGGGCACCGGCATCGCGGGCGGCGATCAGTTGGGTTTCCAGATCGGCCATATCATTGTTGGCGTAGCGGAAACGCTTGGCCTTACACAGGCGAACACCGTCAATGATAGAAGCGTGGTTCAGGGCATCCGACACTATGGCATCTTCCGGGCCCAGCAGGGTTTCAAACAGACCTGTGTTGGCATCAAAGCAGGAGGAGTAAAGGATGGTATCTTCCATGCCGAGAAACTCGGATAGATTGGCTTCCAGTTGTTTGTGAATATCCTGGGTTCCGCAAATAAAACGTACCGAGGCCATGCCAAAGCCATGGTCTGCCAATCCGGCCTGCGCCGCCTTGATCAATTCAGGATGATTGGCCAGCCCCAGGTAGTTGTTGGCGCAAAAGTTGATAACTTCTGCTTCATTGACGCGAATGGCCGGTTGCTGTGGAGAAACTATTACACGTTCGCTCTTGTACAGGCCTTCGGCCTTGACGTCAGCAAGCTGTTGGTTGATCTGATCGTAGAATGAGGTAGATGCCACCTTAAGTCTCCTTGATTGGATTATTCTGTTTATTGGAGTGGTGGCATTTTAACCCTAAAGCCAATGGCTCAACACTCTTTTTTGAGCTGGGTCGGCAGGGATAAATCAGATTAGGGCTAGTGCTTATTTCAGATGAGAAAAACTAGGGAATCCGAGAAGGAGAAAGGCATCTGAATGACAGATGCCAAAGACCAAAGACCAAAGACCAAAGACCAAAGACCAAAGACCAAAGACCAAAGACCAAAGACCAAAGACCAAAGACCAAAGACAGTAGGGTTAGTCTTGCTGGTGGGCTAAAGTTTGGTAGTGCTGCTCCAGACGCTCGAAGGTCGAGGTGGAACTGGGGGTGGCGTAGGCTTTAAAGATCATCAGCACCCTGAGCAGGCCTTCATAGAGTGAAGACTTGGTGATATTGGCTATGCTGGATTGGGTCAGCTGATAGCTGATCCAGAAGCTGACTATCATCTTGATGGTATCGGCCAGGCTGGAGATCTTGTCTTGCTCCAGCTGCAGAAAGCCATCCTGACACAACTGTTGCAGTACGTGACTAGAGCGGGTCAACACCTTTTGCTGGGCTTCCAGATAGCGCTTTTTCAAGGCCTCATCGCGGCTGAGGATGTCGGCCAGGTTGGCGTACATAAAGCGAAATTGCCACAGGGTATAAAACATGGCATCGAAATAGCCAATCAACAACTCGACATCGACTTGCCTGTCTTCATAGGGTTGAAACCCCAGGTCCAGATGATTTTCATACTGGTCGAAAATACAACGAATAATGTCTTCCTTGTTGCGGAAGTGGTAATAGAGATTGCCTGGGCTTATTCCCAGATGGGCCGCGATATGATTGGTGGTGATGGAGCGCTCGCCGTGTTCGTTGAAGAGTTCCAGGCTGGCCTGGATGATTTTATCGCGGGTTTTCATCTGAGTCCTAAATGGTTGCGGCATCATCCGCAATCCGGCGAATGGCTCTTGGTTATGCTGCTTCGGGTATTATGCTAGCATTGTGACAATCCATCAGGCAAAACTCAATTATCCCGCCAATGAACCTTAGTCGTTACTCACTCTTGCTGTATCTGTTGTCGCCACTCTTACTGCTGTATCTGGCATTTAGGGCCTTGAAAAGCCCGGATTACCGTGGCCGGTGGGGTGAACGATTCGGCTTGTTCAAGGCCAAACCGACAGACCTGTTGATCCATACTGTTTCCATGGGGGAAACCTTGGCAGCTGTGCCGCTGATCAAGGCATTGATGCAAGCCAACCCTGATCTATCTGTCACGGTAACGACCACCAGTCCCACAGGTTCCCGTGAGGTGAATAAGGCATTTGGTGACACAGTGCAGCATTGTTATCTGCCGTTCGATCTTCCCTGGTGTGTGCGGCGTTTTCTAAACAGGCTCAAGCCTGCAAACCTGATTGTGATGGAAACTGAACTCTGGCCCAACTTACTGCATCAGGCCAAAAAACAGGGTGCCGGCATCATGCTGGCCAATGCCAGGTTGTCGGCCAAGTCGGCCGCCAAATACCAAAAGTGGGCCGGGCTTAGCCTGCCCATGTTGCAACTGCTGGATAAGGTGGCCGTGCAGACTCAAGCCGAGGCCGAACGCTTTATCGCTCTCGGCGTTGCCAGCGACAAGTTGAGTGTGTGCGGCAGCCTTAAGTTCGACCTGCAGCTGGATCAGCACAAGATAACTAAGGCCAGAGGCGAAAGGCAGTTGTGGGGGCGCGCCTCGTCCCCGTCCCCGGTATGGGTTGCCGGCAGTGTTCATCCTGGGGAGTTTGCCGCCATGCTGGAGTGCCATAAACGCTTGCTGGCGCTGTGGCCTGAGGCTTTGTTGATCATGGTACCGAGACACCCGGAGCAGTTCGATAATGCCGCCACGGCAATCAAGCAGGCTGGGTTTGCCTATGTGCGGCGCAGCAGTGGTCATGAGCTAGCTGCCGGGACTCAGGTGCTGCTCGGGGATACCATGGGGGAGTTACTGGGGTTATATGCCTGCGGCGATCTGGCCTTTGTCGGCGGCACCTTGATTACCAATGGCGGGCATAATCCGCTGGAGCCGGCGGCCTTGGGCTTGCCGGTCTTTGTCGGCCCCCATCATTGGGACTTTGCCGAGATAACCTGCATGTTGCAAGATGCCGGGGCCTTGCTGCAAGTTGAGGATGCCGCCTCGCTGGCGAGTGGCATAACGGCACTGTTGCAGGACAGCAACGCGAGACATCGTGCCGCCCAAGCCGGCTTGGAAGTGGTCAGCAGCAACAGAGGAGCACTGCAGAAGCAATTGCGGTTGGCTCAGGCTTTGTTGTCAGCTGAGCCGCGGTAGCCTTCCAGCAGCCACTGCCAGTTATCTTCGGTAAATTGCAGCTCGGGCTGTTTGCGTTTTTCTTTGTTGAAGGAACGCAACAGCCTACTGAGATTGGCCTGTTGCCAACCGTCGGCCGGGGTTCGCAGCTCTCCTCGGTCAAAATCAATCAGATAAAAGCCCTGGTCGCTGCTGAGAATATTCTTGGCGTTGAGATCGGCATGGTAGACACCACGCTGATGGAAACGGCCAATCAAGGCGCCGAGTTGTTGCCACTGAGGGCGCGACATGGCCTGTTTTTGCAGCAGAGCCACCAGATCCTCGGCACCATGAATGCGGCGGATCAGAATATCGGCCCGATACCAGAGACCGAAGCGTTCCACTTTGGCGGCAATTGGCTCGGGCACAGGTAAACCTTCTTCAAAGAGTTGCTCCAAGAGCGCCAGTTCTGCTACAGCACGGGTCTTGGGGACGCCGGTGAATAGGTAGGCATCTTTGCTGAACTTTTCCATCAGGCCGCCGCGCCAATAGTGGCGCAATACCCACTGCTGTTTCCCATGCTCGACAAACCAGGTGGTGTAACGCCCCTTGGATGAGCCGACAATCGCTTGCTGTTGCCGCCAAAAAGACTCGTCAAACCAGGTTTCATCCAGGGCTTGTGGGGCGGCATGACTCAGCGCCAGGCAACCCTTGGCGGTATTTTTAATCTGCATCGGCTATTTGTTCGTTATAAGCTTGGAACCTGGGTCTATTCTACATTAAGATCTGGGGTTTGCACCCAAGAAGCCGATTCTGTCCATGAGTCTTGACCCAGCGAAAATTCAATCTCTCTGTTTGCTGCGCCTGTCGGCGATTGGTGATGTTTGCCATGCCGTCGCCATGGTGCAGGCGATTCAGCGTCAGTATCCGCAACTGGCCATCACCTGGGTGATAGGTAAGATAGAATATCAACTGCTCAAACACCTGCCCGGGGTGGAGTTTGTGGTGTTCGACAAAGGCCAAGGCTGGAAGAGTTACTTCAATCTGCGGCGGGCGCTCAAGGGGCGTCGTTTCGATGTGCTGTTGCACATGCAGGTGGCGCTGCGGGCTACCATAGCCTCATTGATGATCCCCGCCAAGGTGCGCATAGGGTTTGACCGGGCCAGGGCCAAAGAGGGACAATGGTTGGTGACCAATGAACAGGTGGCTCCGTTGGCCACACCCCATGTATTGGAAGGCTTTATGGGCTTCGCTAAGGCTTTGGGGGTGACAGATCTTCAGCCTAAGTGGAACATTCCTGTGCCCCCTGCCGATACTGAGTTTGCCTGTCAGTTGATCCCTGATGGGGATAAGGCACTGATTATTTGCGCTGCCGCCAGTAAGGCAGAGCGAAATTGGTTGCCAGAACGTTATGCTCAAGTAGCCAATCATGCGCTGGGAAAGGGGTATCGTGTGTTGCTTTGCGGCGGTCCCGCTCCTATGGAGTATCAGCTTGCCGAGGCCATTCTTGAACATGGCGATGCGCGCATCGAAAACCAGGTGGGTAAGACTTCGCTGACGCAGCTTTTGGCGCTTTTGAAACAGGCGAGCATAGTCCTGGCGCCGGATACCGGTCCTGCTCATATGGCTGTAACCCAAGGAACACCGGTGATCGGCCTATACGCCCACTCCAATCCTGGACGCACTGGGCCTTATACCTGTTTGGATAGCGTGGTCAGTGTCTATGATGAGGTAATTGCCTTGCAATATCCAGGTGAGGTTCCCTGGGGTACACGCGCCAAAGGCGCGCATCTGATGGAGATGATCCCGGTGGCTCCTGTAATTGCCCAATTGGATCGTCTGTTGCCAGCAAGCGAAAGCACTTAATCAAGCGATCCACAACAATACTCCGGTCAATAGTAAGGAGCTTCTGATTAATGGTAAACTTCAGGCTTGATGGGCTCATCTGCTGACAAACATCAGTTGAGTGATGCAATGAGGGAGGATGGGGTTTTTCCATTTTATTTTAGGGATAATGTCGATGTCCGTGGCGCCAAAATTTCTGTTTGTACCTGTCTCCTGTGAAGAGGGAATAGGTGAATATATGCGTTCCACCATAGTGGCCGACGAGATCATGCAGCGTTGGCCCGGAGCACAGATTGAATTTGTGCTTAACAGTCGCGCCCCCTATGCCAAGTATTGCCCCTATCCAACGCATCTGGTTGACGACACTCCCACCAAGCGAGTGAAAGAGGTGAACCAGTTGATCTCAAAGTTAAAGCCTGATTTAGTGGTCTTCGATGCCGCAGGACGTAAGGCACAGCTGAAACATGCTTATCGCAGCGGTGCCAAGGTAGTTTTTATCAGCCAACACAAACGCAAACGTGCTCGTGGCATGAAGCTTGTGCGGGCATTGGTCACTGACAGTCATTGGGTGGTACAGCCTGAGTTTGTGATTGGCGATATTAGTCGTTTCGATCGCTTTAAGTTAAACCTGATTAAGCGGGCCGAGCCCATCTTTACCGGTCCTATCTTCGCTCGACCCGATAAAGTGTTGCAACAGCAGTTGCAGCAAGAATATAGCTTAAATCCCAAGGGCTATCTCCTCTATAGCGCAGGTTCTGGCGGTCATTATGTCGGCGCAACTCTGGCGGCTGAGCGTTTTGCCCAAGTGGCGCAGATCTGTTATCAAAAGATGGGAATACCCAGCGTCATGGTGTTTGGCCCTAATTATCCTAAACCTCTGCCTAGGTTAGAGGGTGTAGTGAGTATAGATCGGCTCTCCAGCGTGGAGTTTATCAACCTGCTTGATGGCGCAGTGGGCGCTGTGCTAAGCGGTGGCGATACCCTGCTGCAGGCGATAGCTCTTAAGGTGCCAACGTTGGCTGTGGCTGTTTCCAAGGATCAACCCAAGCGGATTGATAGCTGTGTGCAGCGGGGCTTAGCCATCAGCAGCGATATCGAGACCGATACCATGTGTACTCAGGTACAGCGCCTGTTGGAACCACAAACTGTAGCGCAGTTAGTTGCCAATATGGATAAAGAGGGGGAGGCCAAGGGGTTGGATATCTGCATAATGGAGATTGCGCGACTATTGGGGCTTGATTATGAGTAGTAAACGGATCGGCTTAGCTATAGACAGCCTCGCCGGTGGCGGTGCAGAGAAGATAGTCTTAACCCTGGCGACTGAACTGAAACGTTTGGGACATGAGCCGCATCTTTTGGTGCTGACCCCTCATTATGATTATGCAGTCCCTGAGGAAATTCCCTTGCATGTCTGCTTCGATGAAGGTGAGCGGCATATCATTGCCTGGTGGCGGTTGGGTCGCTCGGTTGCCAGGGTAAAGCAATGGTTCGATGAACTCGAACAGACTTATGGTGGTTTTGACCTTATTTTGTCTAATTTGGACAAGAGCAATTTATTGCTAACTCGTGCCGGCGTATCACCGCTCTATATTGTGGTGCATAACTCTATTGAAGAGGAGTTGAAGCGTGAGCGTAAACTCGGACTATTAGCTTACCTTGCAATGCTCAGAACCAAGCTGGCACTGAACGGCCAGGCGTTGATCACAGTCTCCAAGGGGATCGCTCAGGAAATTCGCCAGAGCGGGCGAATTTCTCCCCGCAGTATGCGTACTATATATAATCCATTCGATATAGAAGCGATAAGGGCAAAGGCTGCAGAGGAACACCCGGATATTCCCAAGGGGGACTATCTGATCCATGTTGGTCGTGTCGCACGGCAAAAACGTCATGACATACTATTTCAGGCTCTTGCCAAGATGCATAAGCCTTTGCCGCTGGTGCTGCTTTGTAACAATCCCAAGAAGGCGATGAAACTGGCCAGAAAATACGGCGTGGCCGATCGCATCATCTGTCCCGGGTTTCAGGCCAACCCCTTTCCCTGGATAAAGGCGGCGCGCCTATTAGTGCTAAGTTCCGATTATGAAGGCTTTGGTAATGTCCTGGTCGAGGGGTTATTGTGCGGCACACCTGTGATCAGTACCGACTGCCCCCATGGACCTGATGAGATTTTAACGGGTGAATTGGCTAAATATCTGGTGCCAAGACGGGATAGTAAGGCTTTAAGTCAGAAGTTGGAGCAAGCCTTGGAGTATTATCCGCCTTTTGCCGACAGTCAGATCCTTACGCAGGTGACTATCGACAAAATTGTTGCCGATTATCTGAGCCTCTGTGAGTCCTCTTAAGGGTAATGGAATAGAACTTTCACTACTTGCAGCCTACTTACTTAAGTTCTTGCTTGTTTAATCGTTTTACAAGCCCTGATATTACAGCCTCGTTGTTGGTGGGCTAAATATAAAGCATTAATAAATAATGCTTTATAAAGTTTTCCCTGCCTAGATTTATGTTCAACATATGCTCAATTGTTGATTAAAGGCTGAAATTTTTCTGTTTCACCATAGAAGTTTAGGATTTGCTTTTCCACTGCATTTGCGACTTGGTGTGGGGCAATAGAGCTTGCTTTACCTGTACCTTCAAGGATGATGCTATCCCCCAGTGGTTGCCAGAGCTTAAAGTCGCTGGCCATTAGAGTTACTTGAGGCTTAGACATACATACAGCGAGATGAGCAGTAGCTGTATCTACGCTTATAATTAGATCGCAAAGACCTATGATAGCTGGAAGCTCAAAGAAATTATTCAGTGCAGTAAAAGTCGTGATCTGTTTTGGATTTAAATCTCTATCTGCTCTTATCTCTGCAGTGACAGATTCAAGCTTATCTGGCGGTGTGTTGACTATGAATACCAGGTTGGCATATTTTGAATTCAGAAGCTGGATCAGTTGTTTCACTTGAGGCCAAGGGTAGTCTTTTTTCGTCGCCGTTGATAGGTGATTGATAAAAATAATGAGTTTATTTGAGTCACCCTGTGTGAGTGAGGTTATCACGGGTTGGACACTAGATTGATATTCTGGACTAATATTAATATCGAGTTGTTTGTTGCCGTTAATGAGATCTTTGGTATCTAATCCTAGAAATTGATTAAAGCAATGACCATAGAACTCTGTAACATGTGAGCTTTTTTTAGCTATATCACGGTAGTTGAGAATACCATCGAGTTTGCCAGCATGGATTTTACTGCTAAATAGATTTCTTAGGGTGTAGTTCATGGTGGCGACAACTACGGCTGTCGATGAGATTTGACGTGCAATCTTTGCAAATTGTTCGCTACGATTCTTCCCTACGAAAATGATGATATCGTAGTTTTTTTCTCGAGCGGCTTGGATTGCTGCTTGACGTTGATTCAAATTGCTCACTATGGGATAGACGTCGTCGAAATCCCCTATTGCATTTATCCATTCCGATAGAATTTTGTTGCGGCCTTTGGCCCAATCGTGGGGCTTACTGCGACAGTCATCAAACCAGATATCGATACTAAGATGAGGGTATTTTGCTTTAAAGGCGCGTAACCAAACACCTTGGTAGACAAAGTCACCAATGGCCAAGTGTGTCATGTACAAGACACGTTTAGCTTTCAGTATGCTTGAATGTTCAATTATGACAGACACAAGAATCTCTATTTTAGATAGTTGGTAAACTGTGTGAATTTTTTGTCAAGCTTAGGCGTTGCAAAAAGCCGCGCCAGGGCACGTTGCCAGTTAAGATATAGCTTGGTTAATTTACGTTGCTTCATCTTTTCAAGCCCCCCATGAGGGTTGATGTCCGATAGGCCCGTCAGATCGACTGAAACGCAGTATGGGATGAGTCCAAAAGGATAAATACCTAGCGTCCACCAGGATTTTAGGTGCCCATCAACTGGCTGTACCACATAAGGCATGTTTTTGATAAGTGCTTTCGCTCCTTTTTTACTCACTACCTGTGCTACAGCGCTAATTGGAAACTTATGATAGCTAATAAATTTGTGCTTATGGTAAGTATAAGCATTCCTAATATTACTCTGGCCACCTTTGCGGAGTGGATAAAGCTTAATGAAATCCCATTCTTTTGTGGGTAGGTTTCGCATTAAGTCGACCACTTCGGAGAAATTGTCTTCTAGGTAGATGTCATCCTCAAGGATGAAGGCAAAATCCAAGTCATCATCGATAATTTTTTGCCATGCTTTTTTGTGGCTAAGACTGCAACCGACCTCTCCTTTACTTAGCGCCCTGTAATAGTTTTTTTGCACTAATTTGGCAGGAGAAACCTGTTCAATTTCTTCATCTGTTAGTAGGTTGCCATCAACACCTTCTATGCGTTCGAAGGGGACTCCAACACGATTGAGTTGCTCGGAAATGCGGGCCATCCGCTCAGTAGAGCGGGCTAGATTGATAACGAAAACCTTATACTTCATCATGAGTTTTAGCTATTTCCTTAAATGGTGACGAAGGCTTTAGCCAAGGCACTGATGATCGTTCTCGGTAGCTTATAACGCTTATGTGCTTTGTCGATAAACAAGTCCCAGCCGTCACTTTTTATTTCTTTTAAAATGTCAGCATCTATTTGGTTAGCAAATATGTCGCAGAAGTCGTTTACAAATCTGACTTCACGTTTTAAAGAAGAGTTAGTATAGCCTCTACCAGCATAATGGATGAAGCTGGCTTGTTTATAATTTTCTGCCCCTAAAACATCCATGCGGTTAAACCGTGAAGATATGCTTTTATTTTTGAGCTTATCACGTTGTATCAGGTAATTTACATAAGTTTGTTCATAGTACTTTATGTGATTACAAAGTTTCTGAAGATCAGATAATGAGGCAATATCAAATACCGGACATTGGCGTGAAATTAGCATGCAGCCTAGGTTATAGTAGACAGGGCGTCCATTTACTTTTGGCCAGTCTTTTATTTCACCCATGATCGCAGAGATTTTGTCTATCACAGGTTGACGTTCTAGCAACTGTCCTTCATTAAATAGATAAATAGTATCTAGTTCATTATAAACTTCAAAAATGTTGTCAGCATCTGGAGTAATAATGATATCGGCATCCAGGTACAGTACCCTATCGTATTTTTTCAATAACTCCTTGATATATAACTTCTCTGTCCATGCAGGGCTGGCGGTATGTTTTGGATTTGTGATGGTGATTGGGTAATGGAGCTCCTTTGAAACGATAAGATCAGCACCGACTTTTTCGGCATATCTTTCGAAACTGAGTAACGCGGCACGGTACATGGGATTTTCATCACCAATAGCAAGCGTAAAAATAGCTGTTTTCAATTGATTGTCTTTCATTACAAATGGGCTCCTCAAGGCTTAATTACTGACCGATAAAGTGTTGCGCGGCCAGCCAGTCCAGATACTCGGGTACTCCTTGCTCGACTGTTTTAAAGGCCTGAGTATATCCAGCAGCCCTAAGCCGAGTGAGATCCGCCTGGGTATAGCTTTGATAGGCGCCTTTGAGCTTATCCGGGAAAGGAATATATTCGATTTCCCCCTTACCGTGATAAGCGATCACCGCATTGGCCACATCGTTGAAGCTCTGTGCTTGACCCGTACCACAGTTGTACACCCCTGAGACACTCGGATTTTGCCATAGCCAGAGGTTGACCTTGACTACATCTTCGACATACACGAAGTCTCTCAGTTGTTTACCATCTTCGAAGCCGTCGTGGCCCTGAAATAGGCGGCAGATGCCATTCGCCTTGATCTGATTGTTGAAGTGGAAGGCTACGCTAGCCATGCCGCCCTTATGTTGTTCTCTTGGTCCATAAACGTTGAAGTAACGTAGTCCGGCCACTTGAGTCGTGAAGCTATGTTGCCTGACATATTGATCGAAGAGGAACTTGGAGTAGGCATAGACGTTGAGCGGCTTTTCCAGCTCCCGCTGCTCGACAAACTTATCGCTGCCGCCGTAAACAGAGGCCGAAGATGCATAGATAAACTGGCTGCCGGTACGCTCACAAAAGTGGAGCAGGGTTTTGGAATACTCGTAGTTGTTAGCCATCATAAACTTGCCGTCCCACTCTGTGGTCGACGAACAGGCGCCTTGATGGAAGATCACTTCAACCTTGTTATCGAATTGTCCTTGGGTTATCTGTTCGATGAAGTCTGCTTTATCCAGATAATCGGCGATTTCACAGTCGGCGAGATTAAACATCTTGGTGCCGTCGGTCAGGTCATCTACGGCAATAATATCACTACGTCCTAAGTTATTGAGCGCTTTAACTAAGTTGCTTCCAATAAAGCCTGCGGCACCTGTGACTACTATCATAAGTATTTTCCAATTTTCGTGTGACTCATATCAATTTTGAGTCGCTAAATGTTATAAATCCGAGGTGAGTGGTTGGGGCTCACCATAAAAGGTATCTAGAAACTGTGCAATTTCCTGTGCCGCAGCGTCAAAATCGATTAGTGCCATATTTCGGCCAGTTTTTTTGCCTATCGGTGGAGTAAAGGCTAGACGCTTGTGGCTCTGGGTCAAAGTTTGCCAGCGAATCTTGGGCGCTGAACGCCTCCCAGCGTAAAACCCTACAGTTGGCACATCATGAAGCCCTGCGATATGTAAAGGGCCTGTTGAACCTGCGATAAACATGTCGGCAGCGACCAGTGATTCGGCAAAGTCGGCAAGGCCGGCTAAAGGTTTAGCCATTACCACTTTGACTCCATTAGCTTGTAAATCTTTATTGATTATTTGCGCTAATGCTTCTTCGTCACCGTTGAAGGTGAGTACAAACTTACAGTCGATTTTAGTATTGGCGTTTATCTGTGTTAATAGGTAGGCAAAGTCCTTTGGGGCGAGCGCACCGGATGACCCGCCTGTACCCGGATGAGCAAAGATTAACTTTTCACCTGCAGAATGTTCGTAATAGGCTTGCCATTTGTCTCGCACGGCTTGCTTATCCCAATATTGTTTGGGAAGTGCTGGGATACTGTATCCAAAGTGATTAAGGAAGTGCTCTACCAGTAGGCAAGCTCCACGCCAACAGGGCTCTCCCTTACGATACTGAACGTTGGCTCTATGTTTATAGAGATATTGGTACCAGTTATGCTTAGGAGCGAGTTTATAGGCAACATCTATGTGACGTAAGATTTTGTAGATACGGTATTCGGATTGAGAGATGAGAATTGCGTCATATTGCCTGGCGGTGATGGCTTCGCCAATCTCTTCGTCATTGCCGTTATCGACAATGACATGGTCAACATAAGGGCATACTTCAGCAAATGGCTTTACGGCTGGAGAGACAAACATTTCAATACTGGCTTGCGGTAAAGCATGCCTGAGTAAATACAGTGCAGGCCACATGAGGACAAAGTCGCCAATTTTATCGTGTTTGATGACCAATACTCTTTTTAACATATGAAAAAATCAACTCATTGTAAAAACTTAAGTGGTCCATTGATGTCTACATCCTCGCGAACATCAATGGATCACTCACGAAAAAAGGCGTGTCAGTATACCAATTTAAACTCCATAGATCTGTGTTTTCGTCTTTCATAATCAGGTTTCGTCTGAAAGATTTGCATGGGTCGCTAAATGCCTTGAACTCAGACTCTCCTGGGTACAACCGTTGTTAAGGATTAACCACACCGATTCGATGTCAATGGTTCAATCCTGGGAGAGAACTCGGTAAACTAGGCGCGATTACACCATCAACTTAGGGCAGAGAGTCATGTACACGAAAGCCATCTATCCCGGAACATTCGACCCTGTCACCAATGGGCATACGGATCTTATCCAACGTGCCGCTGCGCTATTTTCTCACTTGGTGATAGGTGTGGCGGCCAGTCCATCGAAGCAGCCTTGTTTTACTCTGGAAGAAAGGGTCGCCATGCTCAACAAGGTGACCTCACATCTGGACAATGTCGAGGTGGTTGGCTTTACCGGGCTACTGGTGGACTTTGCCAAAGAACAGAGTGCCAATGTGTTGGTTCGTGGGCTGCGCGCTGTGTCTGATTTCGAATATGAGTTCCAACTGGCCAATATGAATCGTCGGCTCCACCCTGAACTGGAGAGTGTCTTTTTGACTCCGGCAGAAGAAAACTCTTTTATTTCATCGACCTTGGTCAAGGAAGTCGCGCTGCACGGGGGCGATGTCAGTCAATTTGTTCATCCGGATGTTGCCAAGGCCTTGGTTACCCGAATCAAAAAGCAAGGAAGTTAATTTCAATGAGAAGTTTTTTGTACAAAAGCTTGGTACTGGGCATTGGCCTGGGAATGAGTACTATGAGTCAAGCGGCGCCTTGGGTTGATAGTTCTGACATTTATTTAAGAGCCGATATACAAGCGCTGGCCGATGCCGGGGTAATCACGGTTCCGGTCAATACCTATCCCTTGATGTGGGCAGGTATCGGTGCCGACTTGGCCAAAGTTGAGCCGGCCACCCTGACCCCGGCGTTGACCGACGCCTTTTCCAGGGTGAATTTTTACTATCGTCAGGCGATAGACAGTCGCGGTAATGCGGCCATCAAGGCAACGGCGGCAACCGATGCTGCCAGGTTTCAACATTTTGGTTCTGACTATCGTGAGGAGGGACAACTGAGTGCCTCCTATGAATATGTCGGAGAACGTTTTGCCTTCAAGGTTGCAGGAACCGGGGCATATGATGCTCAGGATGATGAGAACGCCCGTCTGGATGATTCCTACATGGCTGTGGTACTGGGCAATTGGATAGTGACCGCAGGCACTGTGCAGCAGTGGTGGGGCCCAGGGTTTGATTCGGCCTTGCATAAATCAAATAATGCCAGGCCCATGCCGTCTGTGATGCTCAGTCGCAACAATGCCGCTGGCTTTGAAACCCCTTGGTTATCCTGGATTGGCCCGTGGACCTTGACTACCGGCATCAGCTGGATGAACGACGACAGGGCCATTGAAGATACCCTGCTGTGGAATATGCGCGGCAGTGTCAGACCCTTCAAACAGTTGGAAATAGGCCTTTCCTGGACCACGCAATTTTGTGGTGAAGGCCAGGATTGTGATCTTAGTTCGTTCTGGGATGCTATTTCAGGGGGGACCGAGTGTGCCGATGGAGAAGCTAGCTGCGACCCTTCTATGAATTCCAAGGTGGGCAACCAGATGGCGGGCTTCGATATTCGTTATGCCGACACTCTGTTTAACGTGCCTTTCGGCCTTTATCTGGAGCGCACCTGTGAAGACTCCAGCGGTTCGGCGCCATGGCAGATTGCCGACTGTGCCATGCTGGTGGGTGCTGATACCCGCTTCAACCTGGCGCAGCAACAATATAAGCTGTTCTTCGAGTATACGGATACAATGGTAGCCTGTGGCAGCGACCCTAATGTGTTTAACTGTTTCTATGAACATAGCACTTACCTGAGTGGTTCACGTTACTATCAACGTTCTTTGGGCTCCACCTATGACAGCGATGCCAAGGTTTATGTGTTGGGCTTGGTGGGGCAATTTGCCGACAGCCACGGCATCAACGCTTACCTGCGCTATGCTCAACTCAATAAAGACGGCAAGTCTCCTGCTCATGGTTGGGCACCTCAGCCTGCCAAGGAAGACCTATTGATGTTGGAGCTCAGCTATCGAATGCCCTTGCTGAAGGGAATGATGACTTTTGGGGGAACCGCTTCCCGTTCGGAATTCGATACTGATAACGATACCGATGCCAGCCTATTTGGCAGTTACGAATACAGATTCTGAGAAATAACATCTTCCCCAAGCCGGCTTAGCCGGCTTTTTTTATGCCTGTAACCGGAATGTTATCAATGTTGGGTTTAATGGTTGCGTAAAAAGCGGCGTTGACATAATTTAGCCTTAAGAAACGACTTCTATGCTGCAGTTCATGCCTATGTTTCATAGGCTTGAACTGTTTTTAGGTCAGTATCCCGGGAGCTTATTTTTGATTTCAGTCGTAATACCCGCCAAAGACGAAGCCGGCAATATAGGCCCTCTCATTAACGAAATCTGTCAGGCCTTGGCAAGTACAATTCCATTTGAAATTCTGGTTGTGGATGATGGCAGCAGCGATAACACTGCTGAAGAAGTGTTACAAACCGTAGAGCAAAATGGCTGTGATGCCAGAGTTATCCGTCATAAACGCAGTACAGGCCAGAGCACGGCTATCTGCACGGGAGTGCGCGAGGCCAAGGGGGAATATATAGTGACGCTGGACGCCGATGGGCAGAATGATCCTGCCGATATCCCCGCTATGATCCGGCTTATCCCGCAAATGAGCAGTGCTGATTTTTGTATCGCAGGTTATCGAAAACACCGTAAAGACACAGCTTGGAAACGCTTTCAATCCCGTTTTGCCAACCGGGTACGCGATGCTTTGTTGCACGATGGCGTTCCGGATACCGGCTGTGGCCTTAAACTGTTTCCACGAGCCAGTTTTCTGAAACTTCCCTATTTCAACCATATGCACAGGTATATTCCGGCGCTTATCCGCCGCATGGGGGGAGATGTGCGCATTTCCGTGGTTAATCACAGAGACAGACAAGCCGGTATTTCAAAATATACTGCTTGGAATCGACTCTGGGTGGGAATCGTCGACATCTTGGGGGTGATGTGGTTGATCCGCCGGGCCAAAATTGCCGAGATAGACAGCATTGAACACAGCCGCCGGGATTAAGTTGAAGCGTTTGCTAAAGACACTGTTGTTGCTCTCTGTCTTGCTTGGGCTGATGTTGGCCGTTCAGGCAGGCTGGTTTGAGCATCTCACCGACAGTAATTGGGTTGCCAACTTTATTCAGCGCCAAGGGAGTGGTGGACTGGCGTTACTGTTTGCTGTGGGCACCCTGTTTACTGCCGTGGGGGGGCCAAGACAGATCATTGCCTTTGTCTTCGGTTTTGCTCTGGGGGGGGCTGTTGGCGCCCTGTTTTCTACTTTTGCCGCCTTGGCGGGTTGCCTTCTCAGCTTTTACTGCGCCCGCTTGACGGTACGCGAATTCTTGCAAAAACGTTTTGGTATACGGCTGCAACGTTTTGAACGGATGATCATCCATCGCACCTGGCTCAAAGTATTAATGATCAGGCTGTTACCTGTGGGCAGTAACCTGTTGACTAATCTTTTCGCCGGGGCAACCCGGGTTCCTGTCGGCGGTTTTTTGCTTGGCAGTTTCATTGGTTATTTACCGCAGATGCTGATCTTTGCCTATGCCGGGGCCGGTTTGGGTTTGTCTGATCAGTATCAACTTGGCATCAGTCTGGTGCTCTTGCTGCTTTCCAGCTTTATAGGAACTTACCTTTACCGTAATCGCCTGAGTCGTCAGGTGGATGATTTGGTCACAGATAAACAGGAGCTTTGATGAATTGGCTGCGTAGCTACTTTGACAGTGATAGTTACACCAGGGTGTTTTGGGCATTGTTCTGGCTGACCCTGTTTATTATGTTGCTGGGAATTGGATTCCGCTCTCCCTGGCCTGCTGACGAACCCAGATTTGTCGAAGTCGCCAGAGAAATGGTCAGTAGCGGTCAGTGGTTGTTTCCCAGTCGCGGCGGCGAATTTTATCCTGATAAACCGCCGGTTTTCATGTGGGCCATAGCACTTTGCTACGCCTTGATTGGTGATCTCAAGCTGGCTTTCTTGCTGCCCAATGCTCTGTGTGGTTTGTTGACAGTGATGCTGGTCTACGATCTGGGCGCCAGACTTTGGAATGTTCGCACCGGGCGCAATGCCGCTCTGCTGCTGCTATTGGTGCCGCAATTTTTGATGCAGGCCAAGAATGCCCAGATAGATGCCATGGTGATGTGCTGGGTTACTTTAGGGTGTTATGGTCTATTGCGCCATTTCCTCAAAGGGCCGAGTTGGGGCTGGTATTTCGCCGCCTGGGGCTTTATGGGGTTGGGGGTTATCACCAAGGGGGTTGGCTTTCTGCCTCTGCTGTTGCTGTTGCCGTTGGCATTTTACAGCTGGCAACGAGGCTTATGGCGAGAGAGCTGGCGCTGGCGGGCGCTATTGGGGCCGGTTGTTATGCTAGCCGTAATTGCGCTCTGGTTGGTTCCCATGATACTGACGGTTCAAGCATCCGCGAGCCCGGAGCACCTGGCTTACATGAACAATATTCTGTTTAAGCAGACGGGTGAGCGTTACGTTAATGCCTGGGATCATATCAAGCCTTGGTATTTCTTTGTTTTCAGTGTCATTCCCTGGCTCTGGTTCCCACTGCCTTTATTGGCATTGGCTTACGGAAAGCGACTCTGGGCAGCTATTAAGGCAGATCCAGGCATTGCCGTCTTGCTGTTATGGGTCTTGTTGGTGGTGGTATTTTTCAGTATCAGCCCCGGCAAGCGCAACCTCTATATTTTGCCGGCACTGCCTATGGCCGCGCTGGCCATTGCGGCTGCACTGCAGAAGGCACAGTTGTGTCTGTGGTTTGAGCGCTTGGTTTCCGCCTTGCTGTGGTTGTTGGGGGGGGGGCTGCTGACTTTAGGCGTGCTGGCATTGCTGCACCATCCCAAATTGCTCGAGAGGTTGGCGGACTATACCGATGATCTCACAGGTATCGGCTATCTGTTTATGGTGCTCGGTTCCTCCTGGCTAATTTTGATTTGGTGGTTAAGGAAGCAGCCTTCGCTGTTCAGGGCTGGCGCTGTAACTATCCTGGGATGGCTTCTGGTCAGTACCTGGGGCTATCTTTTACTCGATGAAATACGTACTCCCAAGGCCTTGATGCAGCATACTGCCGAGGTGATAGGTGAGGAAGCCGAGCTTGGGCTGATCCGCTTCAAGGAGCAGTTTATTCTGTTTTCTCCCATAAGTATTACCCATTTTAGCTATTTGGCATCCACCGCCGAGCAGGAGCGCCGGGCCTGGCAGTGGCTGCAACAAGGTAAACAACGTTATCTCCTGGTTCCTGGGTGGGTAACCCTTGAATGCTTTGATTTGAGTAAGGGTCAGAACATGGGCTCGGCTCACAGGCAAGATTGGTATTTGCTGGCGGCATCGGCGAGTTTACCCGAGTGTCAGGAACCCAAGACCATGGTCAGTTACTACACGCCGCATCCGGGACAGTGGATGCGGGAATAGTCTTGAGTCAGCGCGTTTGGCACAGGCTGCAAAACACTGTGGTGCGCTGTCCCAGGCGTATTTCGGATAACATATGGCCACATTGGGTACAGGTTTCCCCACCGCGGCCATAGACGTGCAGCTTCTGGGCAAAGTAACCCGGTTTACCTTCGGCATTGGTGAAATCTTTCAGTGTGGTGCCGCCCTGTTTGATGGCCTGAGCCAGGATCAGCTTTATCTCGGCGACCAGCACTGTCAGCCGCTCTTTATCTACTTTACCGGCCTCGGCCTGCGGGTGGATCCCGGCGGCAAACAGGGCTTCGTTGGCATAGATATTACCGACACCCACCACAATGGCATTGTCCATCAGACAAAGTTTTATCGCCTTCTTCTTGCCTTTGAGCGCCGCGTGCAGTTGCTCGACATTGAAGGCATCCGTTAAAGGTTCGGGGCCCAGTTTGGCCAGCAGCGGATGTGCCGTTTCCGGCAACTCGCACCAGAGCCAGGCACCGAATCTGCGCGGATCGTTGAACCTCAGCACCCGGCCGTTTTCCAGCTCCAGATCTATATGATCGTGTTTCTCCGCCGGTGTGCTACGGGGCAAAATCCGCAGGCTGCCGGACATCCCCAGATGCACTATGCAGGTACCTGCATCTGTATCCAGCAGTAGGTATTTGGCGCGGCGGCGCACGGCTCTGATGGTCTGTCCTATGATATTGCGGGCCGTTTCGGGTACCGGCCAACGCAGTGAAGGATTACGAACGATAAGGTTACTGACGGTCTGATCAACAAGATACGGCGCAACCCCGAGGCGGGTCACTTCCACTTCCGGCAATTCTGGCATAAGGCTTTCTGCTCTATCAGCTTGTGGATACACTCAGCAGAGGTATAACACCACTTCTGAGGCTAGGGGGAATAAGATACCAGTTCCCGGCGGCAGATTTAAGCAGTCCCTGATGGGGGTAGAACAGCCAAAGTTGTGGCTCGGCAGCACCGCTGACTTTCAACAGCAACTCTCGTGGCCGCTCATCTTGGGTGAGTTCAGGCTTACTGGCTAATGGTGATACCCGAATACTGAGCCAGGCTTGACTCCAGTCGGCGCAATTGAGCACCTTGGGATCACACTGCCATTGGCCATTGGCGGCCTGTGCCAACCAGATCCCGCCCAGTTGCAGCTGCTGCAGTTCAGTATGGCTGTCAAACAGTTCGCGGGTATCGGGCACTGAGTTCATGCGTTTATCCAGCAAGGTCAGTACCGACACCATCAGGATGGAGGCCAGAATAATGATGTTATTCCACTGTTTGCGGGTCAGTGCCATGGGCAAGAATGTTTGGTTGAGGTCGAATCGCCAGTGTAGCACGGTGGCAGGTATCAGCCACCCGTGCTGTTCATAAACCTCAGGATCTGCACCTGATTGGGATCGTCGAAGTGATGCTCTTTGGGCTTGCGCTGAATCGCCTCGAAGATAGCCTGCTTCAATACGTCTATATTACCAGGATGGCTGCGGATGATCTGCTTCAGATCCAGTGAGTGTTCGTTCCCCAGGCACAGCAGCAAGCGGCCTTCGGCCGTGACTCTGACCCGGTTGCACTCATGGCAAAAGTTATGGCTGTGGGGTGAAATAAAACCTATATGGATAGGGCTGTCGGCCATGCTGTAGTAACGTGCCGGGCCGCCGGTACGCTTGGATGACAGGCTCAGTGGCCAGCGTTGATTGATAATTTCCCTGACATCACTGCTGCTCATGTGCCTTGGCAGAGAACGCTCTTCCATCACACCCAGAGGCATCTCTTCGATAAAGGCGATGTCCAGCTGCTTTTGACGGCAATATTCCAACAGATCGATAATTTCGTTTTCGTTGCGTCCCTTGAGGATCACGGCGTTGATCTTGATCCTGTCAAAGCCGGCTGCTTTGGCGACATCTATGCCCTTGAGCACCCGCTCCAGTTTGCCGTTACGGGTTAGGGTGGTGAAGAGTTCGCTCTTTAGAGTATCCAGGCTGATATTAAGGCGGTTCAAGCCGGCGGCTTTCAGCGCCGGAGCCAGCTTGGCCAGCCTGGAGCCGTTGCTGGTCATGGAAAGATCCTTGAGCCCGGGTAGCGCCGCCAGCTGCGCCACCAAGCGGTCGCAATCACTGCGTACCAAGGGTTCGCCGCCGGTGAGGCGTATCTTGCTGACGCCAAGCTCGGTAAATGCGCGGCCGATAAAGGCCAGTTCCTCCAGGCTCAGTACCTGTTCCCGCTCCAGAAAACAGGGATCTTCACTCATGCAATAGATGCAGCGAAAATCACACCTGTCGGTAATGGAGAGGCGCAGATACTCTATTTTGCGGCCAAAGCCGTCACTCAGGCTGTTCAAGGGCAGCCTCAGAGCAGGTCTGCAAACGGGTGTACATAGACGGTTTCACCCGCCTCTATGCGTTCATCGGCCTCGCCGATGATCACCAAGCAGTTGGCCTTGACCATGGAGCTGAGCATGCCTGAGCCCTGGGCACCGGTCGTGCGTACGTGTAATTGGCCGTCATCTCCCAGGGTCATGATGCCGCGGCTGAATTCGGTGCGGCCGCTGCGGCTGCGCATGGCTTCATCGGCAATCGCCGGTAATAGTCTTGGCTGCCAGCTTGGTTCACCGGCCAGTTTACGCAATGCCGGTTGAACAAACATCAGGAAAGAGACCATCACGGCCACAGGATTGCCGGGCAAGCCGAAGAACAATGTTTGGTCTATCTTACCGAACGCCAATGGGCGTCCCGGGCGCATATTGATACGCCAGAAGTTGATTTCCCCCAGCTGGGCCAGCACTGTCTTGATATAATCGGCATTGCCGACGGACACCCCGCCCGAGCTGATAATCACATCGGCCTGATTCGCCGCCTGGCTCAATGTTTGGCTCAGAACGGCTTCCGAGTCTTCGATGATCCCCAAGTCCAGCACTTCACAGCCAAGGCGTTTGGCCATCGCCTTGATGGTATAGCGGTTGGAGTCGTAGATGCAGTTGGCCCTGAGCTCAGTGCCGGGTTGGCTGACTTCATCGCCGGTGGAAAATACGGCAATTCTGGGGCGGCGTTTGAGGGGCATCTCAAACAGTCCCAGTGAAGCCAGCAGGCCTTGTTCGGCAGCGCCTAAACGTGTGCCACTGCCAAGGGCCACGGCACCTTGGGCTATATCTTCACCCGCCAGACGCACGTGCTGGCCGCGATAGATTTTGCCACTGAAGCTGACCTTGCCATCGGTTTCGGTGGCAAGCTCTCTGGGTTGAATGGTATCTGCGCCAAGAGGAACCGGCGCACCTGTCATAATTCGTACCGCTTCACCCGGCTGCAACTGGCCAGAATATTGATGACCGGCTAGCACTTCTCCTTTCAGTTCAAAGGATTGTGACATATTGTCTTGAAACGCGAAGGCGTAACCATCCATTGCCGAGTTGGTCTGCTGCGGTACGTTCACCGGTGATATGGCGTCCTGGGCCAGAATACGGTTGTCGGCCTCATCGAGCGTCAACAGCTCTGTCTCTGTGACGGGTTTGACTTGCTCCAGGATATGGTCGATGCCCTGACGTACCGACAGATTTTGTTCGCTGCCGAGCTCACAGGCACTTAAGGGCAGGGCTCTTGCTGAAGAGGACTTGAATTCGGGGCGATACTCGCGAACATACTGCTGCACAAAATCAGCAATTTGCGCCACATTGTTGAGATCCAGGCGGCGGATCTCCCCCGGCAGCTTGGTTTCATCACAGCAGGCGATTGCGAGGATATTGGGATCCTCGGTATGGATAAAGGGTTTGCCATGGGCGGCTCTGTGTAATTCAATCTTGGGCAGCGCCAGTTTCTTGAAGCCTTCCACCAACACCAGGTCGGCCTTGTCCTGTTCCAACTGGCCGAGTAGATGCAGCAGGTCCGGATCTCTGTCCAGCGGATCTTCAGTCATCAAGGCCCAACGCACATGGGAGGCCACCAACATCTGTCTGGCGCCGGCCTTGCGCATCTCATAGCTGTCTTTACCCGGCTCATCAATATCAAAGTTGTGATGGGCGTGCTTGATCACTGCCAGTCTTAAACCACGACGATTCAGCTCAGGGATCAACTGCTTCAGCAGCGTGGTCTTGCCTGTGCCGCTGTAGGCGCAGAAGCCCAACACGGGAATGGACAGGGGATTGGTAAAGACAGTGCTCATAAAAACCTCTTAAGCTTGGGATATTTCCGCCGCGAGTTGTTGTTTTTGTTCGTTGGTGTTGACGTTAATAAAGGCGCTGGGTTGATCGGCGAATGATTCAACCACTACCGGGTGTTCACTGTACCAGAGATCGATACGGCGCCTGCCAGAATCGAGAAACGCCTGCATCGAATCCCTCACCGTCGGTTTGAGCAGCATAACCACTGGTTGCTCACGCTCGCCATCGGATGCCACGGCGAGATCCGCTTCTGACGCCTGCAGCTTTTGCGCCATACGCTCGACCAGGTCTTTGGGCAGCAAAGGGCAGTCGCAAGGCACCACCAACAGCAGATCGGCGTTTGTTTTGTCCAGGGCGCTAATCATCCCCGCCAATGGCCCAGGGTAGCCCTGTTCCAGGTCGGCAATGACAGGAAAACCGAACTCAGCATAACGTGTTTGATTGCGGTTGGCGTTGATCAGGATCTGATTCACCTGAGGTTTTACCCTGTCGATAACGTAGGCAATCATGGGGCGCCCCAGCAGATCTACCAGGCCTTTGTCTTCTCCGCCCATACGCCTGGCCATGCCTCCGGCGAGTATCACCGCATCAATGCGCTGCGACATAGTTCTCCTCCTGCAGTTCTTCCGTGGCCAGGGTCAAATTGGCTGAGGTTGTCAGTTGTTGTGATTCTATATGCCAATGTTGGTGACAAAGTGCTGTCAGTTCTGAATGCTGGTGGCTACTGATCAGCAGCCCTGTGCCTTGTTGCTTCAATTCGGCAATCATAGCAAAAACGGTTTGTTGCGATGCTCTGTCCATATTGGATATGGGTTCATCCAGCATAAGTAACTTGGGTTTCAACAGCCAGGCTCTGGCCAGTGCCAGCCGTTGCCGTTCACCGCCGGACAGCGTTGAGGCGTTGGTTTTGAGTAGTTTCCCCAGTTGGGCATTTTCTATCGCGCTTTGCATCCTAGTGCGCTGCTCGGCTTTATTCAAGCCGCTGTATTTTTGCGCCAGTTGCAGATTGTAGCTGACACTGCCTTCAAACAAGTATGGGTGCTGATGCAGGTAAATAGCCTTACCGAGCAAGGTATCACCTCGCCACCAGGGCGTCGCTGGAAATCCTTGGGTATAGATGGTACCGGCGCTGGGTTTGAGTAAACCGGCCAGCAGTTTCATCAGAGTGGTTTTACCGCAGCCATTGTCACCTTGCAGATAGATGACTTCACCCTGACAAAACTCCAGTTGCCGGGCGCGAAATAACAGGCGTTCACCAAAACGCATCTCAAGATCTTGGGCTATCAGCTTTATCATCAAGCGTCCTAATGACTTCTGGGACTGGCCCTGCCGCGCAGAGTACCCAGAGCAAAATTCAGTATCAGTGCCAGCACCAGCAGTACCAAGCCAAGGGCTATGGCCTGGGCGAAGTCCCCTTTACTGGTTTCCAGCGAAATCGCGGTGGGTATGTTACGGGTAACATGGGCTATATTGCCACCAACCATCATGGAACAGCCGACTTCGGTAATGATACGGGAAAACGCGGCGATAATCGCCAGTAACAGCGGTACTCTTAGTTCGCGGCAAACCACCCAGATAGCCGAGCTCCAGCTGGCACCCAGGGTGCGGCTGGTTTCCCAGGCGCGGCGGTCGACACTGGTGAAGGCGGCATGGCTCATGGCTATCAGTACCGGGGCGCAGATCATCATCTGTCCGAGGATCATCCCCTTTTGGGTAAAGAGCCAGCGCAGGTCGCCCAGGGCGCCGTTACGGGTTAGCAGTAGGTAAGCCAGCAGGCCCACCACCACAGTGGGAATGGATTGCAGGGTTTGCACCAGATTAGTCACCAGCCAGCGGCCGGGAAACTGAACAAACGCCAAGGCGAACCCCAGTATCATTGACGGCAGCAAGGTGATCAGCAGTGCCGCGAAAGATACCGAGAAAGAGACGGAGATAATAGACCAGACTTCGGGGTCTCTGGAAAACAGCAGGCCGAGGGCCTGCTGTATAAGGGCTAACCAGCCTTCACTCATTTGCCGTAAGTTGCCTTGAACAGTTGTTCACCTTGAACTTTATAGCTGTTGATCATGCTTTGTGCTTCTTTGCTAATCAACCAATCACTGAAGGCACGTGCACCTTTGTGATTCAGATCAGGGTATTTGGCAGGATTGATCAGGATTACCTGATAAGGGTTGGCCAGAGTGGCGCCGCCGTCGAAGTCGATACCCAAGTCCAATTTGGCTTTGTAAGCCACGAAGGTACCACGGTCAGACAGAGTGTAACCTTGCAGTTCGTTAGCCATCAGCAGGGTTTTACCCATGCCTTGACCTACAGAAGTGTAGCCTTTGAAGTCTGGAGTCACGTTGGCAGCTTTCCAGATCAGCAGTTCTTTCTTGTGAGTACCTGAATCATCACCACGGGAAACGAAAGGTACGCCTGACTTGGCGATTTTGGCGAAGGCTTCTTCGGCATTCTTGCTGTCACGAGCCTTGGCTGGGTCGTTCTTGGGGCCTAGGACAACAAAGTCGTTTTCCATGATGCCGCGAGGTTCAACACCGAAACCGTCGGCAACGAACTTGGCTTCTGCGCCAGGAGCGTGAGTCATTACCAGATCCACGTCACCTTGAGAGCCCAGTTTCAGAGCCTTACCTGTACCTGTGGCAATCACTTGTACCTTGTAACCTGATTCTGATTCGAATTTTGGCAGCAGGTAACCCAGCAGACCTGAGTTTTCAGTACTGGTGGTGGTGGCCAGCTTGATGGTTTCCTGAGCGGAAGCCGGGGCAGAGATCATCAGGCCTGCCGCAATGGCAAGACCCAGCAGTTGTTTCAAGTTCAACATTATTGCTCCTTGGCATGATTTTATAAGTGTGCCGAACCCATAAGCCAGCGGGCCACGGCCTTGTACTCGCACCCAATAAAGCAATTTGGGTGCCAAAGATGAATGTCTGCTCTAAACCGATATTGAGGGATCCAATATGTGAACTGGATCCCAAGCTTGGTAAATAAGTGTCAGACAAATTGTCCCAATCGGCTTTTTCGCTGGTTCATAGTGACCAATTTTTACCGTATCAATGATAGAATCTATTTCAATTGAGTCAAAATGTCCTGAAGCCGACAATATGAGCCAGATAGAAAAGCCACTAAAGTCTAAGCCAATGCCTTCTGCCGTGTCCGTGTTGATCGTCGACGACGAGCCCGGTATGCGCAGTTTTCTCAACAAAGCGCTGGCAAAGAAATTTGCCCTGGTAGAAACCGCCGCCAGCATAGAAGAAGCCGAACAACTGCGCAGTCGTTGTCACTTCGACCTGCTGATTGTGGATATACGTCTGCCCGGCCGCTCAGGTATTGAGTGGCGTGAGGCGCTGGATGATCAGGAGCGGCGCTCCGACATTATCTTTATGACGGGCTATGCCGATATGGAAGTGGCGATTCAGGCACTCAGGGCCGGCGCTTCCGACTTCATCATGAAGCCTTTCCATCTAGAGCAGATGATGAAGGCGGTCGACCGCTGCATCGAGCGGCGCTTGCTGAAGCGGGAAAATTTAATGCTGCGCCGGGAAGTGTCCAGTGGCTATTCCTCCACCATCATAGGCAACAGTGATGCCATGATGGAGGTCAAGCGGGTGATAGAGCGAGTGGCACCAACCAATGCGGTGGTGCTTATCGAAGGTGAGTCCGGCACGGGTAAGGAGCTGGTGGCCAGGCAACTTCACCTGCTCAGTGGTCGTCAGGGCCCGTTTGTGCCGGTTAACTGCGGCGCCATTGCTCCCGAGCTGCTGGAGAGTGAACTCTTTGGTCATACCGCTGGCTCTTTTACCGGTGCCAAGGGCAATCGCGAAGGTCTATTCAGCTTTGCCTCCGGAGGCACCATCTTCCTCGATGAGATCGGGGAAATGCCGCTGAAAATGCAGACGGCCTTGCTGCGGGTGTTGGAGCAAAAGGCGATTCGTCCGGTTGGCAGTGAAAAAGAAGTTAATATTGATGTCCGGGTGATAGCGGCAACCAACCGTAAGCTGGCTGAAGAGGTTGAAGCCGGGCATTTTCGCCGCGATCTCTTCTACCGTCTCAATGTGCTCGACATAGTTATCCCGCCATTACGGGAAAGACCGGATGATGTGGTGGAATTGACCCATCACTTTACCCGCCAGTTGGCCGCAGAGCTCGGGGTGAAAGAGGTGGTCTGGAGCCATGAAGACCTGCTCAAACTGCAGCAACATCAGTGGCCTGGGAATATTCGCGAATTGCGCAACATGATAGAGCGCTGCATTCTGCTCGGTAAACCACCGGCGGAATACTGGAAAGAACAGCCCAAGGCCGAACTGAATGCCCAGCCTGGCTATCCCCACGACTGGGCGCTCAAGGATGTGGAAAAAGACCATGTCACGGCCGTGGTTGATTCCCACGGCGGCAATAAGTCGGCGGCAGCCCGGGTGCTGGGAGTGTCTCGCAAGACTCTGGATCGTAAATATAAAGAGTGGTTTGACTGCGAGTCGGAGGTCTGAGCTTGTCACTGTTTAAACGGCTCTTTGGCCTGAGCTGGCAGCAGCTGCAGGCAAAGGTGCGTTATCGCATTCTGATCCTGACTCTGTTGCCCATCTTGCTGACGCTGGTGAGCCTGGTGTTTATCACCATTTACTGGAACATCAGCTACACAGGCAAACAGCTGTTTATGAAGGTCAAAGCCGACCTGACTGTGGCCAACAATACACTGGCTGCTGTGCAGGAGCGCCAGGAAAAGCAGCTGGAACATGTGATGCAGTCCTTCGACTTCCAGACCCATTTTCGCTCGATACTCGAAGGGGAGCAACTGAAGCAGAAAGAGCTCAGTGTTTTTCTGGATCAGCAACGTAAGGCGTTGGATCTCGATTTTCTGCGTTTGGTTAGAATCGCTGATGCTGCGGCCGATCCCGATTTGCGGCAGATGCTGCCCTTGGTTCAGGGACAAAGCGCCTATTCCGGGCTGATGGTGCTGTCCAGCTCGCGGCTGGCGCGAATCGATCCCGAGTTGGCCGAACGTGCCAAGATCCCGGTGAAAATGACTCTGAGGGCACAAAATCCCGACAGAGAAGTGGAAGAACGGGGCATGCTTAGCCGCAGCCTGCTGCCGGTAGCCGATGAAAACGGCAAGGTCGGCTGGTATCTGGATGGCGGGATCCTGTTTAATCGCAACACTCGTATCGTCGATCATATTCGCGATCTGGTCTATGACAAGGGCACATTGCCGGAACGTTCCATAGGCACTGTGACTATCTTCCTCGACAATATTCGCATCAGCACCAATGTGCCTCTGCATTTCTTCCCCAAAGAGGATGAGAATCGCGGCCGGGCATTGGGCACTCTGGTGTCTGAAGAGGTGCGTCAGCAGGTGTTGGTTAAAGGCCAACTCTGGGTCGATAGAGCCTTTGTGTACAACGACTGGTTTATCTCGGCCTATGCGCCGCTGACCGATATTCGTGGCCAGCGGATAGGCATGATCTATTCTGGTTTTTCCGAGTCGCCTTTTATCCACAATTATCTGCTTAATATCATAGAATTGGGCACCATTTTGATGTTGGTGTTGCTGGTTTCCGGACTCTTGGTTTATCGCGGCGCTTACAGTTTGTTGCAGCCGATAGAGCGTATTCACCAAGTGGTTAAGGCGGTGCAGTCCGGGCGTAATCTGCGTATCGGCGAGCTGGGACTGGACAGAGACAATGAGCTGGCCAACCTGGCCGAGCAGTTCGACCGTATGCTCGATTTATTGCAGCGCCGCAATGCGCAAATTCAAGCGGCGGCCGAGCAACTGGAGATGAAGGTCGAGGAACGTACCCGTAGCCTGCAGGAAAAAACCGAAGAGCTGCAGCGCAACGTGCAATTATTGAACGAAACCCGTCAGCAGTTGGTAACCAATGAAAAGTTGACTGCCCTCGGGGAACTGACCGCAGGGATTGCCCACGAGATCAACAACCCTACCGCCGTAATCCTCGGTAATATGGAACTGCTGCGGGTGGAGCTTGGCGACAATGCTGAGGTCGTTGAGGAGGAGATAGACCTCATCATCCAGCAGGTAGGCCGTATCAGTACAATTATTCGCAGCTTGCTGCAGTACAGCCGTCCCGGTGAATTCAATGCGCCGCTGGAGATGCATCAAATCACGCCTATTATCGAAGAGATGCAGCTGTTGGTACGTCACTCATTGGGTAAACAGGAAGTGGTGTTGTTGCCTGAGCTGAATGCCAGTTATCCGGTGCAGGTGAATCGTCCGCAACTGCTGCAGGTGTTGATCAATCTGGTGGTCAACGCTGCTCACGCTATGGATGGTAAGGGACGGATCTGGATCCGCACCTATGACTGGGTGGAGCAGGATGAGCCTGTGGGGATCAAGATAGAGATTGAAGATGAGGGGTCAGGGATCCCACAGGAGCAGTTGAGCCGGATATTCGATCCCTTCTATACCACTCGTAAGGATGGTACCGGGCTTGGCTTGTCGCTGAGCTACGGTATTATCAAACGCATTGGCGGTACCATAGAAGTCAGCTCGACTTTGGGTAAGGGGACGCAGTTTACTGTCAGTATTTACCATATGGCCAAAGAGGATCAGTCTGGCCCCTATGATGGTTTGCTATTCGGGTAGGCTATTGGTTTACAAACAAAAAAAGAGCCGGGTAATTAACCCGGCCACAAAGAGTGTGTGAGCAATGTCGTGCTTTGCAAACTCAGGAACACCATAACTCTCAGCGGGTACTGCGGGCCTAAAGCTAAGGATGAGTTTTGGAACGCAAGTTAACGATAATCGTTCTCATTTATGTTTGCAACTGTTTTTTGGCTTTTCGCGGTAAAATTTTCCAGCCTAATTTTTCCTACCTTAGATTTCTGAACAGAAAATCCCTTAAGGTAATGATTTTTAATTACTTTAAACTTAGTTTCTCAGGCCGGGAGTCATTAGCTATTTGGGTGTTAAATCCAGACTAACGCCCCTTACTTAGTGCCGGATCTCCCAAGCAGGCTCGTAGAGAGGGAATATCGAATTCAGAAATAGCCGAACGGCATGGGGAAGCGCTGATGGAGAGAAGGAGCATAAAGCTTCGACACAAAAAAAGGGCCGGGTAATTAACCCGGCCTAAAAGAGTGTGTGAGCAATGTCGTGCTTTGCAAACTCAGGAACACCATAACTTCAAGCAAATCTCAGTCGACTAGCGGTTAACTGACTCTCAGTTAAGGATGAGTTTTGGAACGCAAAACAGATGATAATAGTTCTCATTTTCGATTGCAACTGTTTTTGTCTGAATCTAAGTCAAATTTATCTCAGGCCTCAGATGCGATTGTCCCCTGTGCTACAAGCCAGGATGCGGCTGATGGCGGCCATGCTCCTGCCGCTGCTCTGCTGCCAATGATTGAATACCGCTTGTACCTGGGCCAGGCCGCTCTTTGAGCTGAAGCCTGCATCCACCAGTTTGTGGCTCTTGAGATAGTTTTGAACATCAGCGGTCAGCAGGAAGCTGTCTTTACCTATGCCACGCAAAAAATAGGGGCCGGTATTGCCACCCAAGCGTGCACCACGGCGTTTGAGTTCCTGCCACAGTGAGGTGATCTCCTCCACCGGCCAGAGGGCAATATATCGGGCCAGGCTGCCGTGTTCTCTGGCGATATCCTGCACCATGAGCGCGTTGTCATAAATGGCTTGGGTCTTTTTCTGGTGGCGAATGAGGCGGCTGTCCTCAGCTCGGGCCTGCAACTGCTCGGGGGAGAGCATCAACACTTTCATGGGTTCAAAGCCAAAGAAGGCCTCTTCATAGGCCGGCCATTTGTGTTCCACTACTTTCCAGACAAAACCACTCTGAAATACCTGTTTGCTGAGTGCTGAAAGCAACTCGGCATCTGTGTATTCCAGCAATTCTTCAGTGGAACAGACCCTGGGTAACAGGCTCTCCAGTCGCTCGGCGCCGCCTTTGCGCTCGCAGGCTCTGGCATAGATGGTGGCAAAATCTTCCGGCTTGCTCATGTGCTTTTCCCTTTTGATTGGTTCAGTTGCTGCCGCACCAGTGTAATACCAATCGGGATAAAGATGGCAGCGGATTAACAGCAATACTTGAGGCTTGGTTCCAAGACTGATCAAGCAGGACTTTTTTCAGTGAATGTTCAGCCCCAACAGACGTTTGATGCCCGAATTCAGATAATAAGTTTACCACCTGAAAAGGTGCCCATCACATCTCTCCACGTTGGACCTTTCAAGCGGAAGTGGGGGCAAACAGAGGGTGGATAATGCCTCGCGGCACTCATGGTAACGGGTCACGCCTTCCCTAAGCGGTAGCCAGCAACTAAAGTTAAAGTTGGTAACCATGGGGATCCCTGTCTATGGAGCTTTACTACCATCCATTGTCGCGTTATTCGCAAAAGGTGCTGCTGGCACTTTATGAAAAGCAGGCAAACTTCTTTCCCCGGGTAACGGATCTGCAGGATCCATTGGAGCGCCAACACTATCTGCATTTCTATCCATCCGGTAAGCTGCCACTCTTGGTGTGTCAGGACGGTAGCCTGTTGCCTGAATCCAGCATTATCATAGAGTATCTGGACAATAAAATGGACGCCGGCACCCGGCTGTTGCCCAAGGAGCCCGAGCTCAATCTGCAAGTGCGTCTCTATGACAGAATTGCCGATAACGACCTCAACAGCAGTCTCTATCAGCTGGAGCAGCAATATAGCTTACCGGAAGAGCAGCA
This sequence comes from Shewanella chilikensis, assembly GCF_002836945.1. Taxonomy (GTDB): domain Bacteria; phylum Pseudomonadota; class Gammaproteobacteria; order Enterobacterales; family Shewanellaceae; genus Shewanella; species Shewanella chilikensis. The sequence continues at coordinate 80,349 of NZ_NIJM01000004.1, read as the reverse complement.
ACTTCCCCTGGTGCAGCGTCAAATTGAAAACCGTCTCAGACTTTGCCTGCGGGCCTTGGACTTACGCCTGGTTGAGCATCATTGGCTTTGCGGAGATGGGTTCACTTTGGCCGATTGTGCCTTAATCCCTTGTCTTGGTTACCTGCAGCGCAGTTTTAACTTACTGGACTACCAGCATTTGGGGCGCTACTGGCTGCAGGCGCAATTGCGGGGTTCCTGGATGTTGGTGCAGGATGAAGTGACTCTGGCTCAGGAGGAGGCCAGCAGTGGGCTCAGGCCCATCCCCTGAACAAGAATTCAGCTGTTACGGGCCTTTTTGAGATCCAGGAACGACTTCCACTTGATGATCTCTGCCGGTAACTCGGGCGTGGTCTCATCGAACCCGGCTTCTGTCAACAGGTTTTCCGTGGGTACCGGCTTGCGTTTGCAGACGAACAAACCTCTGACATGCACTATGGCATGCAGGCCTCTGTCCGACAGGAAACGCTGCTCTATGTAGAAATACTTTTCATCCCAGCCAACCACGCGAGAGGCAATTTCAAACTGCTGTAATGGCCTGATATCCCTTACATAGGTGAACTCGGCGGCATTGACTATCGGCATCCATTTCAGTTTTAGAAAGCGCTTCAGCAAGCCCATTTCGGCCATCATATAAGTGCGGGCCAGATCCATAAATGCCGGGTAGCGGGAGTTGGTCAGGTGTAGGTTGATGTCACAGTCACTCGGTAAAGCCCGATAACGGATGCGGCTGGTGCCGAGAAAACCGATATCGTTTGCCCGGCGCACTCGCCAGAGCAGCAGCCAAAACAGGCGAAAGTAGAGGTTCATCAAAGGGTCCAAGAGTTGAGAGGCATTAAAGGCTATCAAAGGTCATACCAGACGGCAAGCGAGAACTGGCTCACAAAAAAGGCGCCCGCAGGCGCCTAATCAATTGCTTCTGCCTCAGGCTTGGATCCCTGAGTGACGCAGCAGTGCGTCTATGCTGGGCTCGCGGCCACGGAAGCGAGTAAATAGCACCATAGGCTCTTCACTGCCGCCCATCTCAAGTATGTTGTGCAGGAAGTCGCGTCCGGTACTCTCGTTGAAAATACCTTCCTCCTCGAAACGGGAGAAGGCATCGGCAGACAACACCTCGGCCCACTTGTAGCTGTAGTAGCCAGCGGCATAACCACCGGCAAAGATATGGGCGAAACCGTTCTGGAAGCGGTTGAACTCAGGCGGTGTGACCACTGCCACCTGGCGTCGAACCTCATCCAACATCTGCTGAATATGGGCGCCCTTGGCCGGATCAAACTCCTGATGCAGGCGGAAGTCGAACAGAGAGAACTCCAGTTGCCGCAGCATCATCATGCCGGACTGGAAGTTCTTGGCGGCCAGCATCTTGTCCAGCATCGCCTTGGGCAGCGGCTCCCCGGTCTGATAATGGCCGGAGATCTCCGCCAGCGCCTCTTCGGCCCAGCACCAGTTCTCCATAAACTGGCTTGGCAGCTCCACGGCATCCCAAGGTACGCCGTTGATGCCGGAAACCCCGCCGACATCGATGCGGGTCAGCATATGGTGAATACCATGACCAAATTCGTGGAACAGGGTAGTGACTTCGTCATGGGTAAACAGCGCCGGCTTGTCACCCACAGGACGATTGAAGTTACAGGTGAGGTAGGCTACCGGCTTTTGCAGGCCGGTGGCCGTCATCCGCCGGGTTCGGCAATCATTCATCCAGGCGCCGCCACGCTTGCCTTCACGGGCATAGAGGTCCAGATAGAAGCTGCCTCTGTGTTCGCCCTCGGCATCCAGGATGTGGAAAAAGCGCACATCTTTATGCCACTTGTCGAAATCCTGCTGCTCTTTGACATCCATGCCGAACAAGCGCTTGATGGTGTAGAACAGGCCGCTGAGCACCTTGTCTTCGGGGAAGAAGGGGCGTAGCTCTTCCTGAGATATCTCATACTTGTGCTGCTTGAGCTTTTCGCCGTAGTAACCCAGATCCCAGGCCGCCAACTCGGTTACACCATAATGCTCCTTGGCAAACTCCTTGAGTTCGGCCAACTCGGCCTTGGCTTGAGACTTGGAGCGCAGCGCCAGCTCATTGAGGAAGGCGATAACCTGCTCGGGCGATTGCGCCATCTTGGTGGCCAGGGACTTATCGGCATAGGTATCAAAGCCCAGTAACTGTGCCAACTCATGGCGCAGGCCCAGGATCTCGTCCATCAGCGGACCATTGTCGAACTCACCGGCATTGGGGCCTTGATCCGAAGCGCGGGTAACAAAGGCGCGGTAGCACTCTTCACGCAGACTGCGGTTGTCGCTGTAGGTCATGACCGGCAGATAGGATGGAAAATCCAGGGTGAATAGCCAACCTTGCTGCTCTTTGGCCTCTGCCATCGCCTTGGCGGCGGCAATGGCAGACTCTGGCAGACCGGCCAATTCGGCTTCATCGGTAACCAGCTTGCTCCAGGCATGTGTGGCATCCAGCAGTTGGTTGGAATAGGTGCTGCTGAGTTCGGACAGGCGCTTTACAATCTCTCCATAGCGGGCTTTTTGTTCATCATTGAGGCCTATTCCCGACAGTTCGAAGTCTCTCAGGCTATGTTCTATCACAGTCTGTTGCGCCTGACTGAGCTGGGCAAATTCCGCCGATGCCTTGAGCTCTTTATAGGCCTGATACAGGCCCTGATGTTGGCCGACAAAGGTGCTGTACTCAGACAACAATGGCAGACAGGCATCGTGCGCGGCGCGCCACTCTTCATTGCTGAGTACAGAATTCATATGGGAAATCGGCGACCAGATCTGGCTCAACTCATCGTCTACCTGCTCCAGAGGTGCCACCAGCTTCTCCCAAGTGTAAGGGCCTCCGGCGGCCAGCACGGCCTCTATTTTATCGCGGCATTTGGCTATGGCCTGTTCGACCGCCGGTTGAATATGCTCGGCCTTGATACTGGAAAAGGGTGGCAGCTCCTGTGCTGTCAGCAGCGGATTGGTCATTGTCTGTCCTCTCTTTGGGCGTGGGCCATAGGGCCTGCATTGGATGCCTGGTCTTGCCGCCATGGCGGCGAATATTCAGGGGCGTGGCTAATAGATAAGGGTTCTGCTTTGAATTATCAAGGTGATCAAAGCGATTGCTGTCATAGGTGAGAAACACATCCATGAAATATGCGCTTATCGGGTCGTCGGAAAGAGTCTGTTGAACAATGCACAAAAAAGCGATAAATGATAACTGGATCCAAAACACGATTCATTATCATTTACATGTATGGCTGGTGAAATAAAATAGCTTTACTTTGTAAGTTTGGTACGTTTTATGCGCTATCCGTTCTTGTTGTTGACACTCCTGTGCTGCAATACATTATTGGCCGATGAGGCTGCCGAAACCATACTCATGCTGGGGTGGGACAGTCACTATGTTTCTGAGGGGCGGGACAACTTGTCTGCGGGAGGGATTGCCTGGAGTGGCATTCAGCATAGCCGTGATGGCCTGGGGGCCTTCGTGTTGTTTGGCCGAGCTGACAGTGTTAACTACGCCGAGCTCAATGCCGGGGTGGAATACTGTTTCAACCCACTCGAATCAGTGGAAGCCGGAGTCGGCATGCAGCGGTTGGAGTTTTACGGTGATGAGCGCGCCCATGACAATGAGGTGTACGCCTATCTCGCCTATCAGGGGCTGAGTTGGCTGACGCCATCGATTAACTATACCTATGCTACTGAAGCATCGGGTTATTTTGTTGAGTTGAGCCTGCACAGCCACTGGCAAGTGAACGAGCAACTGACTCTGACCCCTTATGTGACCCAGGGATTCGACTTTGGCTATGCCAGCCAGACCCATGATGGCCCCAATCATCTGCAGCTTGGTGTAGAGGCATGCTACTCATTAACCCCTTCTTTGGTGGCTTCCTTGCATTTGAGCCACAGCATAGCGCAGGACGATATCAAGCAGCAGGCGCAAGCAGAGGGTTGGCATGGCGATCTGGCTCAGTCTTATGCCGGCTTGCATCTGCAGTGGCAGTTTTAAATTGGCTAACATTCACCGCAGCTTCTAGACTCTGATGTGAAGACAAACAGCATCGACGGATCGATGCGGAGGGACAGGGAATGTTAACCTACAGAATCGGCGGGCTTTGCTGCCTGCTCCTTTGGTTGGGAGTCGCCCCATTGGTTGAATCCCAGGCCGAATCAAGCTCAGACTTGAATCCAGACCTGAATCCAGTGTCGGGTTCAGAGCCCTCAATAGATAAGCAACTCAGCGACCCGGGCAAAGAGTCAGGTTCGCTCCCTCTGGGGTGGGTGCTCGACAGCGAGGGCAATCCTATTGCCATTCCACAGCAGTTTGAAGCCGCACTTGAATATGAGTCTGCGCCCCTGCCCAAGGCCTCGCGCGACAGTAAACCAACCAAATCCCGAAAAAAGCAGGCATCCAAGCCTCGCCGCCAAATCGCCGATGATCCCAGTTGTCGCTGGTTGGATAAGCGAATGACAGAGCTGGAGCGGCGCCTCAGGCAGAAAGATTCCCACACTGCCAGATATTTGCAGGCTGAACTCGGTGAGCATCAACAGCAGTTTCGTTGCCTCAAGTGCTCGGGTTCAGGGCCTGAGACTCAGGATTATTCCCGCTGCCGCTTGTATCATTGAAATTTTTACCGGCAGACTCTGGTCTGGTCACTTGATCTGAATCCCCCTACAATGGCTCACAAGTATCCCGTCAGACGGGAGGTCGCCCTGTTGGGCGAGTTAGTCAGTATCAATCTACGGAGATAAACATGGCACAACATTTTGACTATATCTGCCTGGGTGCGGGCAGCGGTGGTATTGCGTCAGCCAATAGAGCCGCTATGCGTGGCGCCAAGGTCTTGCTGATTGAAGCCAAACACCTGGGTGGTACCTGCGTCAACGTCGGCTGTGTGCCCAAAAAGGTCATGTGGTATGGCGCCCAAGTGGCCGAAGCCATGCATCTCTATGCCAAAGATTATGGTTTTGATGTCAGCGTCAACCAGTTTGATTGGAACACTCTGGTGGCCAGTCGTGAAGCCTATATCGAACGGATCCATGGTTCCTATGAACGCGGTCTGGCCAACAACAAAGTCACTGTGGTTAACGGCTATGGCCGCTTTGTTGATAACCACACCATTGAGGTCGACGGCGAACACTATAGTGCCGAGCATATTCTGATAGCTACCGGTGGCGCGCCCAGCATTCCCGCCATTCCCGGGGCAGAATATGGCATAGACTCGGACGGTTTCTTTGCCCTGCGTGAACAGCCCAAGCGGGTAGCCGTAGTGGGTGCCGGTTATATCGCGGTGGAAATTGCCGGTGTATTGCATGCCCTTGGCAGTGAAACCCATCTGTTTGTACGCAAACATGCGCCGCTGCGTAACTTCGACCCCATGCTCTATGAAACACTGATGGAGTCCATGGCCAGCGAAGGGCCTTCGCTGCATACCCAGAGTATTCCCAAGGAAGTGCGTAAAAATGCCGATGGCAGCCTGACTCTGGTGCTGGAAAACGCTGAAGAGTACACAGTGGACTGCCTGATCTGGGCCATTGGTCGGGCACCGGCCACAGGCAATATCGGCCTTGAAAATACCGATGTGCAGTTGGATCCCAAGGGATATGTGATAACTGATGCCCAGCAAAACACCAGCGCTAAAGGGGTTTACTGTGTCGGTGACATCATGGCGGGCGGAGTAGAGCTGACACCGGTTGCCGTCAAGGCGGGTCGCTTGCTGTCAGAGCGTCTCTTTGGCGCCCAGCCGGATGCCAAGATGGACTATGACTGCATCCCGACTGTGGTCTTCAGCCACCCGCCAATTGGCACCATGGGGCTGACAGAGCCTGAGGCCAAAGAGCGCTTCGGTGAGGATCAGGTGAAGGTCTACACTTCCTCCTTTACCTCCATGTACACAGCGGTTACTGCGCACCGTCAGGCTTGTAAGATGAAGCTGGTTTGTGCCGGCGCCGATGAAAAAGTCGTCGGGATCCATGGTATCGGCTTTGGCATGGATGAAATCCTTCAGGGCTTTGGCGTTGCCATCAAGATGGGCGCCACCAAGGCTGACTTTGATGCCGTAGTCGCTATCCATCCAACGGGCGCAGAAGAGTTTGTTACTATGCGTTAAACAAGTGGATGCATATCGCAGGTAAAATAGGCCAGAAGCAGTGCTTCTGGCCTATTTTAGTTTTGCCCCTATTAGAGAGAGTACGCTGAAGCCATATTATTTGGTGTACTTTGTAGGTAGTGATTACCTTAGAAGATATCAATTGCCTTCCGTAATCTTGGTTAAAAAATGTCACATTGTGAACATTGTTTTTTATTTTGAAGGCTGTTAGTCTGCTGCCATCTCTTTTCAGGAATGGACACTATGGCAAGACGCAAGGAACACAGTCATCAAGAGATCCGGCTCATGGCACTGGATGCCGTCGAGCAGTTGTTGACGCAGGAGGAATATACCCGCCTGAGTCTTAGACGGATCGCCTCCCAAGTGGGCTATGCCCCCAGTACCCTAATCAACCTGTTTGGTAGCTACAACTATCTGCTCCTGAGCGTATCCGCCAGGGTCTTGGAGCGTCTGCTTGAGCAAGTACAGCTGGTGTGTGAACAAACATTCGCAACCGGCGAGCTGAAGCTGTTGGCACTGGCCAAGGCTTATGCCGAGTTTGCCCATAGCCAACCCCAGGCATTTCGTTTGGTGTTTGCCTTACATCTGGGGCCGGAAGAACCTCTGCCCAAATCGCAACAACAGCTGATTGCCGAGCTGATAGGCTTGCTCGAACAGCAACTCGGTGACTTGTTGCCAAACTTGCCCTCATCCAAGCTGGCGCTCGCCAGTCGTAGCTTCTGGAGCAGTATCCATGGGCTAACCGGCCTGGCGCTGGACGATAAGCTTTTCAGTCAGGCTTCTTGGTTGCAGTTACTGACATTTCAGGTGCACTTGTGGTGGACGGCAATGCAACAGGAGGAGGGTGTATGTTCCTGAGCAAACGATTTTTACCCTATTTCGCCACTCAATGTTTGGGGGCGCTCAACGACAACATCTACAAGAATGTGTTGCTGCTGCTGGTGACCTACAGCCAGGTCGATAACCTGCCGATGAGTGTGGATTTGTTTGTCAATCTGGCGGCGGGGATCTTCATCCTGCCTTTCTTTCTGTTTTCCGCCCATGCGGGCATGGTAGCCGACAATATGGATAAGGCGCTGATGATCCGTAGGTTAAAGCTGCTGGAGCTTATCATCATGTCCTGCGCCGCCGCGGCGATTATGGCGCAAAGTTATCTGTTGATGTTGCTGCTGCTGTTTCTTACCGGCACCCAATCGGCCTACTTTGGTCCGGTAAAATACTCGCTGCTGCCGCAGGCGCTTAGAGAGGACGAGTTGGTAACCGGCAACGCCTGGGTAGAGATGGGCACCTTCCTGTCTATTTTGATAGGCACTCTAAGTGCCGGGCTGCTGGTAACCAGTGACAACGGCCTGATGTGGGCGGCGATAACTGTATCTGTGCTGGCCTTGGCCGGTTTCCTCTCCAGCCGGGCGATTCCATCACTGCCGGCGCCGTTGCCGATAGACAAGGTACGCTTTGCGCCCTTGTCCGGCACTCTGGTCAGTATCAAGCGGGTACGGCAAACGCCGTCAATCTGGATGGCGATTCTGGCAATCAGCTGGTTCTGGTTTTTGGGTGCCACCTACCTGACCCAGTTCCCCAATTTTGCCAGAGGCTCGCTGCACTCGGACGCCACTGTGGTGTCGCTGCTGTTGGCGCTGTTTTCCATAGGTATTGCGGTCGGCTCCTTTGTTTGTGAGCGTTTCTCCTTTGGCCATGTAGAGCTGGGATTGTTGCCTTTCGGGGTAGCAGGGTTAACCTTCTTTGGCCTGGATCTGCTGTGGGCCATTCCTGACTACAGCCAACTGCCGGCGGGATATCTCTACGACATAGCCGAGTTTGTCGGCCGCAGTGAACACTTCAGGTTGATGTTGGCACTGTTTATGGTGGGCGTCAGTGGCGGCCTGTTTATTGTGCCTCTGTACGCCTTTATTCAGTCGCGTTCGGCCCCCGGTGAATGTGCCCAGGCCATAGCCGCCAACAATATCATCAATGCCTTGTTTATGGTGTGCTCGGCGATATTGTCAATCATCTTGCTGGAGCTGGTGGGTCTGTCGATCCCTCAGCTATTTACTCTGCTGGCGGTATTCAACGCTGTGGTAGCTTTGTATGTGTATAGCAGGGTGCCTGAATTTACGCTGAGGTTTATCAGCTACCTGCTGAGCCATCTCTTGTACCGTCTCAAGGTTGAAGGCCGGGAAAACATTCCCAAGCAGGGGGCCGCCGTGCTGGTGTGTAACCATGTCAGTTACGTCGATGCCTTGGTGTTGCTGGGAGCATCCACTCGTCCGGTGCGTTTTGTGATGGACAAGAGCATAAGTGAAATGCCCTTGCTCAAGTATCTGTTCCGCCACGCCGGGGTGATCCCTATCTGCTCACCGAAAAAGTGCGCTGATACCTACACCCGAGCCTTCGAGCGTATTCACCAGGCGCTGACCAATGAGGAGTTGGTGTGTATTTTCCCTGAGGGCAGGTTGTCTCCTGATGGTGAGTTACATGAGTTTCGGCCCGGTATCGAACAGATACTGGCAAAGGATCCTGTGCCTGTGGTGCCAATGGCGCTCAAAGGTTTGTGGGGATCTTTCTTCAGCCACAAAGATGGCCATGCCCTGACGACCCGTCCAAGACGTTTCTGGTCAAGGCTTAAGGTCAATATTGCAGCTCAGGTACCCGGCGCGGAGGAGAGCCGCCACTCGCTGCAACAGCGGGTAGCCGATCTGCTGGCCAAACCCGACAGCTGAGGTAATGTCAACGAAAGAGCCCGGCAGTTGCCGGGCTCTTCAGATTGAATCTCTCTTGCTTTTGAATTCATTTGGAGCGGTTTGACCGCCTCTCATCCAGCCACTGGTGAATGGCCTGACGGTCACCGCGGAAGATGATCCGCTCGGCCTTTTTCTCCAGCTGGTACTGATACATGGGGTCGTAATACTTCTCCAGCAGTAGCGAGATCCACTCCAGATGTTGCTCTGTAGTGTTGCGTTGCAGCTGGGTCTGCAAGCTTGAGTCGACTAACTGCAACAGTTGATCAGTTTGTTGGTGCCCCATACGCTTACGTATGCCCTCGACACTCTGACGCAGATAGGCGCCGAACGCCACCATGCCTTCTTCTGCGCCATAATGCTGTTCAAAACCTCGCTGCATCTTGTGCACATATTCATCCAGAAGACGAGGGAGTCTGGCCTCCAGTGGCTCTTCCAACACCAAAACCTGGGCCTGTTGCATGGCACTGAAAAAGACTTTGGGTATGGCGCGGCGGCCAATCAGGAAGCTTTCATCTTCCAGCAGCAGACAGGACTCTTGCCTTTCTTGATGCCTCAACAGCTCCCGAGCCAAACTGTTTTCAAAATTGATCTGACTGGGCTGCGGAGTAACATTCTTGCCAAAGCTCGACCCTCTGTGATTGGCAGTGCCTTCCAGATCCACTGACTCGCTGCGACTGAGAATAAACTCTGTCTTGCCTGAGCCGGTAATACCGCTGAGGATCAACAGCTGTTGCTGCTGCGGGGTGTTATCTATGGTATCGATAAGGTATTGGCGCATTGCCTTGTAGCCGCCCTGAATATAGGGCACTTCAAGACCGGCCTCGCGGATCCATTGCTGGGTCAGCTGAGATCTCAGGCCACCCCGAAAACAGTAGAGGTTGGCATCTGGGTGGGCGCTGAAGAAATCCAGCCAGGCTTGAATACGCGCGGCCTTGATCTTGCCTTTGACCAGTGAATGGCCGAGCTCTATGGCGGCAGCTTGCCCATGTTCTTTATAACAGGTGCCCACCTTCTGCCTTTCGCTGTCATTCATCAATGGCAGGTTGGTGCTGGCAGGAAAGGCACCCTTGGCAAACTCAACCGGCGCCCGCAGATCGACCAGGGGACGATCGGATAGGAAGATCTCCCGGTACTCTGCAGGCGCGATTATCTGTCGACTCATATCAGCTCCACCCACTGCTGACTGTCGTCGCGATGGTCGAGCGCACCTATGCAGTGCAGCTCCAACCCTTGGCTGGTCAGCAGTTGTTGCAGTTCTGCCTCACCCTCGGCGCTGACGGCGATAAGTAAGCCACCGCTGGTTTGCGGATCGCACAATAAGGCTTTTTGTTGCTCGGAAACCTCGGGGAGGTGCTCTCCGTAGCTATCAAAGTTTCTGTGGGTGCCGCCCGGGATACAGCCCATAGCCAGATACTCGGAGGCTTTTTCCAGCAACGGCAGTTTGGCGGTATCTATGCTGGCCTTGAGGTTGGAACCCTGACACATTTCCAGCAGATGGCCTGCCAGACCAAAGCCCGTCACATCTGTCATGGCGTGAACCGCGCTTATCTTGGCGACTTCGGCACCTATCTTATTGAGTTGGCACATGGCTTCAGGGGCGATATTGACATCCTGCGGCGCCAGCTTCTTCTGTTTCTGCGCCGTGGTCAGTATGCCAATTCCCAAAGGTTTGGTGAGATAGAGCTTGTCACCCGCCTTGGCGGTATCGTTCTGCTTGAGGTGCTCCAGCGCCACTGTGCCGGTTACCGCCAGGCCGAAGATAGGCTCAGGCGCGTCTATGCTATGGCCTCCGGCCAGCATGATCTCGGCATCCATGCAGGCTTGGCGTCCACCATCCACTACCTGCTGGGCTATCTCGGGTGACAGCTTGTTCACCGGCCAGCCAAGAATGGCAATCGCCATAATAGGCTTGCCGCCCATGGCGTAGATATCGCTGATGGCGTTGGTTGCCGCGATACGGCCGAAAGTGAAAGGGTCATCGACTATCGGCATAAAGAAGTCTGTGGTGCTGATAATGCCGGTGTGATCATCCAACTGATACACGGCCGCATCATCCCGGCTCTGGTTGCCGACCAACAGGCGGGGATCTTTAAAGTCCGGCAGTTGAGACGCCAAAATGGTACTGAGGACTTTGGGAGAAATCTTGCAACCGCAACCTGCGCCGTGGCTGTATTCCGTGAGTTTTACTGACTGATCTGACATAGCCGGGTCCCTGAGTGATTGAAATAACCCCTGATCATAAACAGAAACGGTCGCAGTACAAGCCGACCGTTTCACAACTCAGGTAAATTCTGTTAAGCCGATCGCCAAACCTCGCAAGGCTACGATAAGGTCTTAAGCTATGCTGGCTCGTAGTTGGCGCCATTGTTTTCGTTGGGCGTGAAAACGTAAACGCATTTCCGTTACCTGAGACAGCAGATGCTTATCCGCCAACTGCTGCTTGCGGGCCTCAAGCAGCGCCTTCTTGGCTTCAAAGTAGGCCAGCAAGTGGCTCTTCAATTCCTCGTACTCTGCCTGCAGCTTTTCCAGGATCTCCTCGCAATTGGGCAGATGGGCCACCTTATGCTGGGCGCGCTTGAATTGCATCTGCAGTTTGGCGGCTTCGATGCGCTCCTGAGGGCTCTTGCGCAGGTCTTTTGTTAGGCCAAACCAGGACAGGAAACGGATCAACCACTTGGTGGGGTCGTAATGCCACCAGTGGATACCATTGCGGTAATCGTTTTCAAAGATATGGTGGAAGTTATGGTAACCTTCACCATAAGTGAACAGCGCCAGCACACCGTTATCTCTGGCACTGTTGCGATCTGTATAGGGTTGTTTGCCCCAGATATGCGCCAGCGAGTTAATGAAGAAGGTGCAGTGATGCACTACCACCAGGCGGAGCAGACCAGCCAGCAGCAACATCGACAGGATATCGCCGTTCAACCAGCCAAGCAGAGCGGGGAGGCCCACATTCATCAATAGCGCCAGCAGCAGATAATGCTTATGCTGCCACATGACTATGGCATCGTTTTGCAGGTCTCTGACGTTGTTATAGTCGTGATAACGTTGTGCCTGATATTCCCTGAGCATCCAACCAATATGGCTATACCAGAAACCCATGTTCGCTGAGTAGGGATCCTTGTCATTGTCATCCACATGCTTGTGATGGATACGGTGATCCGAAGCCCAATGCAAGGCACTGTTCTGCAACGCCAGCGCACCGCCCAGGGCAAACAGGAAACGCACGGCCGGGTGAGCCTTATAAGCCTTATGTGACCACAGCCTATGGTAACCGGCGGTGATAGACAAGCCACTGGCGAAGGCCAACAGTACGAAGGTGAGCCACTCGCTGAGCTCAAAGCCATGGCTGATGCCTCGCCAAGGCACCAGAATACAGGCACCGGCAAACGTCAGCAGGAAGAGGATCAGGTTGGTCCAGATGAGGGGAGGTTTTTTCATTATGATGACTTCCAAAACGCTTTAAGCTAACAAGTGTACGCTAAGTTGCTATTGGAGCACAATCACAGTGACACCAGCCGAGGATGTGATTATTGAGTAAAGCCTGTATTATTTGCGCAACAGATCCAGTGAATGGAATAAAGATGGGTATCAGAGCACAGCAGAAAGAGAAAACCCGCCGCGCCTTGGTGGATGCAGCATTCAATCAACTGAGTGCCGAGCGCAGCTTTTCCAGCCTGAGTCTTAGGGAAGTGGCCAGGGAAGCCAATATAGCGCCAACCTCTTTCTACCGTCATTTCAAGGATATGAATGAGCTGGGGCTGACCATGGTCGATGAAGGTGGCTTGACGCTGAGACAGATGATGCGTAAGGGACGTCAGCGCGCCGAGGCCGGTGGCAGTGTTATCCGCATCTCGGTCGACACCTTTATGGAAGTACTGGAATCCAACCCCAACGTATTCAGGATCCTGCTGCATGAACGCTCAGGCACCTCGGCAGCCTTTCGTGCCGCCGTGGCGCGGGAGATTGAACACTTTATCTCGGAACTGGCGCACTACACCGAGGACACCGCCGGCCGCAGCCCTGAGTTGGCCAGGGCACAGGCTGAGGCATTGGTGACTCTGGTGTTCAATGCCGGCGCCGCCGCCCTGGATATGAAACGTGCTGATCGTAAGATCCTGGCCGACCGACTGGTGACTCAACTGCGAATGGTGGCAACGGGTGCCGAAGCGCTGCAGCAAAAGCGTGATAGCCGCTAAATTGCGGATGTAGATTTTTCTGGAAAAAATAACGGTCAACCAAATCTGAATAGATAAACCTGACCTATTTAGATTTGGTACACCCTATAATACTTTTCCCTCCTCAGGTCCGTTTCTAAATGTTTTATTTTAAGCAAGCTATTATTAGTGGATAGAGAATCGTTGAATATAAGCCTTTGGTATAGTGCTCTAAGCCTTCAAGCTGGACGATGATTTTTCTGCGATACCTGGAGACCGAATTTGTAGTAGTTTAGAAAACCCGCCATTAGCTTACTATGAAATATATTTAATTTGTTTTAGCCAACAATGCCATTAAAGAGAGTTGCCTGGAAAAGAGAACTGTAATAGCCATTTGACATAATTCCAATGTCAGAATTTTCGTACATTAATAGGGATTTTTCTTAACGATATTCTTTAAACAAGTCTTTATAGTCTGCCTAAACTATCTTTGGGAGGCTGTCAATGGATTTCAGAACTTACCGAGAGTTGGCATTAACAGCTGAACCAGGTTGGGGGATAGCTTTTCTGAAACAACATAAATATGAAATTTATCATCAGACACTCTACTGGCTGATGGATACTGGACTCCATATTTCAAAAGACGAGTTATACGTTGAGCAGTTGGCAGGTTGTGACATTATTTTTTGTCGTTTACACCCTTTTCGCTTGGAGAGCTTCTTAAGAAGCCAAGATATTCCACTTTACAAGAGTGACAGTGAGTCTCGTTGGGTTTTACCTCAACCTATTTTGCCATATCATTATCGTCGTTGGCGAGCCTCTTTGATTATGACATTAGATTGATTTGTTAATCTTACTTTTCTTAAGGTTATTTCAGTATGCTCCTTGATTGAAAATTGATAGAAATGGCAGTCCGATGACTGCCATTCTCACAATTATGCTTTTAGTGATATTACTTGTAAGTCAAGGTGAAGGTGGCCGTGGCATCAGCTCTACCTGGAGTGACTTTGGATTCAGTTTGGATATATCTTGCCTTCAGTGGAATGGTAAAAGTTGTTCTATTGTTATTTAATAAAGTATAATTTAAAAGATTTCCAAATTTTATATATTGGTTAAACCCATTGGAGAACTCGGCAAGCTGAATGGCAACCCCTTTAGCACTATTCGTTGTTGACTTTATGCTCATAATTCCTTGACTATTATCGATTATGCTTGTATTCGGGGATATGGATACGCCCAAGATGTTTTTAGTGTAAGTTCCAGTATTGGATGCACCAGTAGTGTAATTATAGTAGGTATTATTGCCATCATTGAGGGTGCCGTAAAACCTCGGACAATTAGTTAGCCTGATAGATGCATCGACCCAGTCTGTTGTTGCTCCGGTTGTGGTTAACTTATCCCCTATTTTATGTTGTCCCATGGGAACATTTACATTCGAAACATTGCAAGTTTGTGATACTATATTGATGGTGCCTTGTATTTTAACTCTTGCCCATAAAAAATTTGTACCGGGTGCTTTGAACCTTATAATACCGGTAGGTAAGTTCATCCCTCTAATTGTACCAGGCCGTACATTTCCTGTTTTAATTAACAGCAAAGTTATATGAGAATTATTATAGCGGTAATCACGATTTATATTTTCTTGGGTGGGAGTTTTAAACTTCTTATCACTTGGGAATGGACTGTTATTAGCAGCCATCATTACACCAATTCCTGGTACTCCAGTTTGATAAATGGTGGCTTGCGGATAAGGCCCTCCCTTCCACGGGGAAGCTGAGTATGGTCGTGAGCTATAGCTATGTTCTATATAAGCTTGATATGAAATGTTTGAAGCATTGCAATATGCTGATAGCGTTTGTCCTGACAAGAAATTCTGCTTAAAAATAACAGTACCATTAGGCATGTCAGGGTTAACTGTTAAATTGTTAACAGCCAAAGGCATTTGGGAATCAATAAAATTTGAAGTTCGCGAGCAATCGACGGCTTCAACCATTTTAGGTTGCATCACAAGACTTAAGAAAATAAAAAAAATACCAATAAATTTTTGTATATTATTCATTTAGATTCACCAGGTTCTTTAAGCTAAACTGACCCTTATTGTTGGTAGAGTTATTTCTAATGACAAATTGAGTTGAGTTTATGAAATCCATCTTGTGCTTCTTCATTGATTTGATAGTCAATTGCGCAGTTTTCCAGTTCAGACCATTGGATATTCAATTTTCCACTATTTTGCTCAACTCTGGCATAGAGTATGCCCCCTTGGCCTACAGTGCCAATATGATTATTTTGACTATCTGTAACATAAGCCCCAAATGGCAATGGCTTTCCGTTATAAGTTGCTTTGACTAGAATCAAACTACCTTGCTTGGTCTTATAGCTTAACTTCACCACAGCTCCTGCATGAGGGGCTACTTTTTGAGAGGTAGACTCCAATTCGACCCCGGCCGGGGTTCCTTTTGGATCGATATTAATTTCATTTATCTGATAAGGTTTCAAATAAGGAACTGCAGCATAACCATTGCTATCAAGATGAATGCCAGGATATGCAGATACACTTGCCCCCTCAGCACCTATAGCCTCAACTAAAGCAAAGGTGTTTGCCACATAGGGTGTTAGAGTCAATCCGCCTGAGTGAGCTATGATAGTGCCATTTATCCCTGCAGCAGCGCTGTTGTAGTTATCTCCATGGCTATAACTACCAGTCACTGTGGTTGCATGCCCCCGATAATTGGCGTTTAGTGAATGACTGGTTCCGCCTTTATCCGTTTTGGTAATAGTTGCTCCATAACCTAATTGACTCTCTGCACCATATACACCTGATACTGCTAACTGTTGGCTATTATCGCCATTGGTGTTATGGGAAAGATCTACCATCATCTGTGGCGAAAAGTTACTTTTCCCAAGGGGTAGACTCAAGCTCAATAAATAGTTGGTTTCTTCTGTTCCTATACTGGAAAAGCTACGGTTTATACTCAAACCATAAGACAAAAATTTATAACGGTTATTGTATCCAAGTTGGTACTGTTTCTCAGTTCCTTGTTGGTTCCAATAGTTTTGTATTGAACCGCTCAGGTAAAATTGGCCCCAATTTTCGGGCAGGCTCTGTGCTGCTGTAATAGTAAATCGATTCTTTGATCTGGAAATCAAATCAGGTGAATAGCCTAAAGAGACTGCATCACGGGTTTGCATTGCTGTCATAAAGTCCATATATCCATCGGTTGAGAATCGATATGCTGCCAATGATAGATTGGTATTTGTTTCGCTGATGGCCTTACTGTAGCTTAGTCGATAACTTTGTCCTGTTATATTTTCTACTTTTTTATTAATATCCATAGGTTCAACGCCGTCTCCTAAGCGGGTTCTTGCGTGGGTAATATCCATAGCAAATGCACCGATAGAAGAACCAATTGCGCCACCAAGTTGCACGGCGTAATAATCGTCACTGGCCTGAAATCCACCATAACTAGTGAAGGCATTATTAACACCATATTGATAAGTTGCCTGATAAATATCAGGATCACTTAATAAGTTATCACTATGAATTTTACCTGCTGTAAATTCATAATGTATTGTACCCGGCCTTAACAACTGAGTTACAGAAGCATAAGGTACTTTAAATGAGTGTTCACTGGCATCGGATTCTCTAACAGTAACAACAAGATCCCCACCAAATCCGGTAGGATAAAGATCGTTAATCAGAAATTCACCTGGAGTTACATTAGTTTCGTAAATGATTTGATCATTTTGGCGGACAAAAACTCGTGCGTTCGTTTTCGCTACCCCCCTTATTTGAGGTGCGTAGCCTTGCTGAGACTCAGGTAACATTCTTCTATCGCTTGCCAAATGAAGGCCAACAAAAGGTAAGGTATCAAAGACTTGCCCAGAAGTATTTGATTGTCCGACTAAAGCACTACTTCTCCATGAAGGGATATCACGTTGTATATATGTATTGATAGCGTTATAGTTCTCTCTTCCCCCTTCAACAGAAGAGTAGTTACCATTATGTCTTAGTTGCCATGCCCCAATATTGATTCCTGTTCTAAAGTTTGCAAATAAAGAGTTGTAATCTTCACCATGGGAACGGCTGCTGTAACCATTGATATTGTATCCAAAAATACCGGAGTTGATGCCTTCATCCCATAGTTCAGGACTAACTTCTCCCCTTGCTTTATTGTACAGATACGCTTGAGGAAGAATAATATCAAGGTGTTGAGTTCCGCTATCATAGTTAACGTTTGCCGTGGTGATATAACTTTTCAAGTCAATGCATGAGTCGATGTTTTTATCAATGGATATGGGTAATTCATCTGGATTGAGTTGAATATCTTTTATCAAGTTTCGACTCAGGCATGGGTATACTTTTTTATTATTGTTTACCTTGAATTCAATATTGTAATACCCAAGTAATATCTTATTGATATATACTGCAGATTTATAATTACCAGGAAGGTCAGATGCGCCATCTTGAAAATAGCTTAAATCGAAGCTATCTGATCCAACCATATTCAATAGAGATGAATCAAAGGTAACGCTAGTAGATGATGCGCCAACAGATGTGGAGGTCTCAGCAAGAGTTATCCTACAACCAAATGATAGTGTATAGCTAACGACTAACAGTGTAATGAAATTACTTATTGATAACTTTTTCAATTTGACCTCGATTTAGTTATTTGGCTAATGCTAATATTGTTGTCCACATTAGCCTGATAATTATTTAACTAAATATTCCAAAAGTTTCATGGCGCCATAATCATTGATATAAGTTGCTTCAATTTTATTTCCAGCTTGATTAGGTAATTGGAAATCCAAAGATGAATATGGTGATACCATCTCGCCATCTATTTCTTTTTTATTGGATACAATTTTTGCAAAGGAAATATGGAAAGGGGTTGGGTTATCAACTCTTACAGTGTCATTGTCAAGTCGGTTGAAACTAATCTTTTCCATAGAGTCCTTAACATCCAACTCTAATGAAATTGGTCGGTAAAACAGCTTTATTCTTGTTCTAAATGCCATTTGTATATAATTTTCATTGCTTTCGGAACTTGGCTTGGCGGGGATTTCAAGTACGTTTAGCCAAAATAAACTCTCCCTATCAGTTGGAAGAATATCTCCTGTGTAACGTATTCTTAGATTTTGTCCATTATCTGGATCAATTCTATTAACTGGAGGAGTAATGATAAATGGAACATTGATAAAGTCAGGCTTTGTATCAACTTCACCGCTGTCAATCCAACTTTGAACCAACACTGGATTATTTCCTCTGTTATCCAGTTTTACACTCACCTCATTCGCATCAGAAGGGTAGATTACACGAGTGCCAGTAATGACCACACTGGCTAATGCTTGTGGTGCAACTCCTATAGTAAATATTAATGAAACTATAATTAGAATAAGGTAAAAGAAGCGAAACACAGTGTTGTCCTTTTTGATGATAGGGGGGGGAGCTCCCCCCTCTATATCTCTATTTAATAAAAGGTTTACTTATATTGGATTGAATAAACTACTGATGAATTAACTTTACCAGCAGTTACTGCATTCTCAGCATAATATTCTACAGTGTAAGGCAGTTGAGCCTTACCTCCGGCAGTGGTCGGCAAGTTGACATAAGTGTTTGATGTTGTTTGAGTCGAGTCGCCAACTTTGATTGCTGCATCAGATGAAGCGTCACGTAACTGCAATGTCACGTTACTTGCGGCATTAGTTGGCGCTGTATTTTTAAGACGACCAGTTGCTATATTGACTGCCGAGCCCGACTCGAAGAAAGCAGAACCCTGAGTCATAGAATCTAGTGCAGTACACTCACTTAACTCAATGGTAAAGCTGGTTTTCCCGGCGGTATTACCAGCCGATTGAAGTTGGCTATTACTGACAGTTGGCAGTGTTACAGTGGCGTTGCTAGTGCCATTAACCGTAGCATTACAAGTGGCTCCAGTGATTTCACCAACGAATTGAATTTGACCTGTTGATGCTGCATTGGCAGTTCCCAAAGAAGCATAACCAGCTAAAGATACCGCTAATACAATTATTTTCTTCATATGTTTACCTATTAATCCTTAAGATTTAAAGAATAGGTGGTATGCGCTTGTATACTTGCAGAATTTAGAAACCTAGGTAAAACCTAAAATCTCAAAATAAAATTTTGAGCTCTATATTATTCAAGCTAAGCTCGAACCACTTCGAAGGTGATACTACAATTAATTGTTGCTAATATGAAAGGGGGAGGGGGGTAGATCGGAAATAACATTAACCCTATAGGAAAAGTCCTACAGGGTTTGTTGTTGTTGAACTGGGCTTTATGTTTTAGGGACACTTTTTTGAGTGTTTGGTTATTATTATATTGTCTTGGGTGCGATTTAAAATGTCTGTATTTAATCCTTATGCTATGCTGGCGTACTGTAAAAAGCAAGCTTGATAAGTTGTTGATACAGAGAATGTCACAATATAAGTCAGTGACAGCTTATTATTTAATCACAATAGCTTTTACTTAACTCAATCAATAGTATTGTGCCATTTCAATAATTTTAAAGTTTTAAGTCTGTTTTAGAGCATAAAATCCATTGGTTCTCTTTTCTCTGAGTTTAGATATGCTTTTATATCTCGAGCAAGGTGTTCCAATGAATCACTGAGCGAAACCAAAGTTACACGGGCTTCCTCTATGGTTTCCGCATGTTCTAACTGCTCGCAATGTTTGACGATGGAGGTAGCTGAGATAATCTTTGCCGCACCTTTAATTTTGTGGGCTACGCTTTTGCTATCATCTTCATCCCCCTTATTCAGTGCCGTTTGTAATTTTATTAAATCTGCCTCATTGGCATTTAACAGTTCCAGCAATAACTGCTCTGTTAGCTCCAGGTTTCCGCCAGTTAATTTGTCCAAAGTGCTTGGCAGGAAGCTAGGCTTGAGCGGTTCTTGCTCGAGCACCAGGTGGAGGTTATCCAAGGCTTTTTTCAACTCAGCTAAACTGATAGGTTTAAACAGGCAATCATTCATGCCTGCAGAGATACAGGCTTTTTTGACTTCCAATTGGGCATTGGCTGTGTAACCTAAGATAATCGCCGGTGAAAGATTACGGCTTTGTTCCAATTGTCTTAGCTTGCGGCTAAGCTCATAACCATCCATCTCCGGCATATTGCAATCGGTAATGACTATTCGATAGGGGTGTAGGTTGAAGAGATGGAGAGCTTCCTGACCATCGTTCGCTTCATCAATGCTGTGCCCCAGATATTTAAGTTGCTGTGACAACAGCAGCCTGTTGGCCGGATGATCATCCACTATCAACACATGCTGCACTTGTGCCGTAGGGATTACATCTGAGGAAGGGAATGTTGGGCTTTCTTCAGCTGCAGCTTCATTGGTAACTTGTAAAGGTATTCGGATATTGATACAAGTCCCCTGACCCGGTTCGCTGACCAAGTTAATTGAACCGCCCATCATTTCACACAGGGAGCGACATATGGGGAGCCCCAGACCTGTCCCTCCTTTATTATGGGCACCATTTTGAACCTGAACGAAAGGTTTAAATAAGTCTTGTTGTTCCTCTATTGGCATACCTGTTCCAGTATCAGCGACTTTGAAAACCAGCTCGGTTTGACCTTTGGAATTTTGCGATTTAAGCGCTGAGAGGCAAACATTACCTTGGTCGGTGAATTTAATGGCATTACCAATTAGGTTGGATAAAATCTGCTTAACCCTTAGAGGATCTAACAGTGCATACTTAGGTAGTTCAGGATCCATCTCAAGTATTAATTGTAAGCCTTTTTGAATCGCTATACCTTCGAAGATACGAATTACAGAATCCAGAGTTTGCTTCAGCTCCGTCTGTACTGGGTTCAAGCTTAGCTGTCCTGCCTCAATTCTAACTATATCGAGAATATCGCCTATGAGTTCCAGTAGTCCTTTGGCTGAATCATAAGCAACACGAATAGACTTAAAATCATACAGATTTTTCTGAGATCGTTTCATCGATAGCTCCAGCAAGCCTATAATCGCGTTCATAGGTGTACGTATTTCATGGCTCATGGTTGCCAAAAATTGAGTCTTGGCGACACTGGCTTTCTCTGCCTGTTCCTTGGCCAAGTTTAACTGTTGCATTAATTCGACGCGGTCGCTGACATCTATCCATCCACCTATAATACCCTGGATCTGATTTTGTTCGTTTTTATAAGGTCGGAACCAGTGGTAAACATCAATAAGTTTTCCATCCAAATATATGCGCCTGTCTTCGTAACATGCTCTGTTTTCACTAATAGCTTGGGTATAATTTTGATCTATCAAGTGAACATCACTTAGCCTATCACTGTGTTCCAACACAGTTCTATTTATCAAGTCATGAGCTGATACTTGGAAGAATTGTAAATAACTTTGGTTGCAGAGAATTAGTTGGCGTTCTGTATTACGGACATAGATAGGGTGGGGAATACTGTCGATCACCTCTTGCATAAATATAAGTTGTTGTTGTAGTTTCTTTTTAACCATAAGCCGTTTTATATAGTGGCTGCGGGTAAACCAGGCCCAGATTAAAGATGCAGTAATCAATAGTATTGCAGCAACAGTAATTGAATAAATAGTATATTTGTAATCGCGCCAAGTCTCTTGTCCGGGAACGGCATTGCTGCGCCATCTATTCCCTATAGATTGCAATTCATCGGCAGGGATTATGGCCAGAACCTTATTGAGAATACTGATTAATTGAGGGTTGCTCTTACTCGTGGCGAAGGCCGCAGTTGCCGGTGGTAACTCGTCAATAATGCCTTGTATTGCAAGTTTGTGCCCATAATAGTGATTGACATAGTAGTCTGCGATTCCAAGTGGAGCTATAGTGGCATCTACTTTACCTTTTAAGGTGGCTTCCAGGGCATCCATGTAGTTGCTTACTTCTACCACCTCTATTTGTGGTAACACTTTAGGCAGTATTTCCGAGGAGATATGTGCTACTGGGAGGGCGATTTTTAAGTTGGTTTTTTCCTGATTGAAGTGAAGACCTTTTTGGGAGATAAAAACAAAAGGCGCATTAGAAAATTCTTTAGTGAATATCAGTTCTTTTTGGCGCTTATCCGAAGGAGATAACAAAGCTAGATCGGCACTTTTATCTTGCAGACGCTGCTCAATTTCATGGAAATTTTGTGTCTTGATAATGACGGTATCAATTCCGCTATAAAGCTTGATGATCTCCAAAACGTCAGCCGCGTAACCGTGTAACCTGTCATTCTGATCAAAATAGGTCATAGGTGCATTGAACTTATTGGCCGCAATTCTTATCGGTTGATGTTGCTTTAGCCAAGCCAGTTCCGTTTCGCTCAGATCCAGATCGAGCTTTTTTCTGGACAGATTCAGGCCGCCTCCACTCCAACGTTTTTTGATGGCCCAATGTTCACTTTCCGGGAGTTGCTTCAATGCTTCATCTATTATTTCTTTAAGTTGCTGTTTATCATTACTTAAGGCAAAGCTTAAGCCTTGGGGCTCAACGGGCAAAAATTTCGTTATCCGCAACTTCTTGGCAAAATAGTTGTTAACTATGTAGTTGGCTGAGAACAGATCCATGATTACGGCATCAGCTTTACCGAACACGGCTGCGGCTACTGTTTTTAGTTTGGAGGGATATCGAGTGATTTGGGCTTTGGGGAGAAGGGGGGCAAGGTCGACCTCCGGCAGATAATCATAAGGCATAGCAATATTGGTTGGAGTCTGCTCTGCAGCTAGTTTTTCTGAAGTGCATAATACAGCTTGATTATCGACATAAGCCTGACTTAGCAGCAACCCTTGGGATGCTTCGTAACCGGAGGCCCCGGTTAGCAGATCCAGTTTACCGGCCTTGATAGCTAAGATAGCGTCCTCTTTGGTATTGAATAAACGTAGTTCTATTTTGAGCTTAAGGGCTTCAGACAAAAGCTGCAGGTAATCGGCACTCAAGCCCTCATAGTAGTCACTGTTACCATCCATGGTCATATCGAATGGTGGGTTATCCGGAGTAACAACTCCTACTCGGATACTTTGCTGTTGTTGTAACCATTGCCACTGCTCATCGGTCAGGATTATCCTAATTTTACTCATGCCGGCATGGCCAGAAATGCCTGGAGTATTCAACTCTGTCCCATTGACCTGCTGTGAAACTAAAGATAAAAAAATCAATATTAAGTAGAGCGCCTGGATAAGAGGGGCTTTTTTCATATGATATGGTTTCTCTTGGATATTTCGATAAGATCGACCAGGGTACGGGCGTTAAGCTTTTCCAGTAAACGAGTCTTATATGTACTTATGGTTTTATTGCTGAGTAACATGCGATCGGCAATCTCTTTATTGGATAGGCCGTGTGACAACTGTTGAAGTACCATCATTTCTCGACCAGATAGTTGTGCCAATTTATCTGACTCCGGCAGTTGTTTATTTTGTTTATGATGGATGAAGGCGTTATTTGGAAAGTATGAATATCCGGATAATACTGCTCTCAGCGCTCCCAGAACCTCTGTTAGATCCTCTTGTTTAGAGACAAAACCAGAGGCTCCGGCCTGTATGCAGCGGGTGACAAAATATTCAGAAGGCTGTGCCGTCAGTACCAGTATCTTTGGTGGTAAATCCAAACTATTCAATCGGTTAATAACCTCAAGACCATCTAGTTGTGGTATGCCTATATCCAGAACAACGGCATCAGGTTGGTGCTCTCTTATGAGTTTTAGCGCATCTACTCCATTATCTGTTGTGGCTGTGACATGAAAGCCATTTTGCTCGAGTATGATTTTTATAGCCATAATCACTACTGGATGGTCATCGACAACAATAATGTTCTTCATATTATAAACTTCTGTCCCTCTAATCATTCCAAATCAATTGTTACAGAATAATTTTCATATGTAAGTAGGATGTTTCCTACCGAACTTTCAGCCTTTTCTGTTGGGTTTTGCATTTATTATAATATTAGCGGACTTATATTATTTCAAAATAAATTAGGAATAGTGTGAGAAAGACCATTTACGGTGTGTTGGCGTAAATTTAGCTATATAGGATTTTATATAAACTTAATAAAAGAATTCTTAGTTATTTTTACTGATAAATGATGCTAACTGCTATTTATATCCATATCAGTTTTTTTGGCTTAAATAATGAAGAAATGCAAGGTGTTGGTGCTTGAGGATCATCCTTTTCAACGCACTGTGCTGGAGCACAACCTCAAGTCGTTAACTTGTGTGGAAGTCTTCAGCTTTGGCTGCGCGACAGCCGCTTTTTCCTGGCTACAGCAGCATAGGGAAGTCGATATCGTAATTTGCGACTTGATGTTGGCTGGAACCGATGGTTTGTCTTTTTTGCGCCAGGCTAGAGCCAGGTTCAAGATCCGTGGGGTAGCCCTTTACAGTGATGTCGACAAAGATCTGCGCCGGGCTGTCTCCCAGATGGTTAAACTGTTGGGGTTTCAGTATCTTGGTGATTTAGCCAAATCACCGACGATTGAAAACTTGAGCGCTATGATCGAATGTTATCGTGAACTGAACGAACCGCAGACGGTATCACCTGAACCAGAACTGCTTCCAAATTGGTTCTCTTTGAATTTCAGAGATTTTAAGGAAGCGGTCACTGAACATCAGTTCGTTGGTTTCTACCAACCCAAGTTCAGTGTCACGGATTTACAAATAGAAGGAGCGGAAGTCTTGGTGCGTTGGCAGCACCCCGTGTTCGGGTTGTTACATCCTAATCTGTTTATCGAACCTCTCATTCGTTATGGCTTGCTGGATGAGATGTTTCTCCAATTATTCCGTCAGGGGATTAAATTGCAAAAGCGATTGTTGGAACAGAACTATCGCTTATCACTCGCCTACAACCTGGACATTTCCCAATTAAACTCCACTGAGCTCGTATATCAAATCTCCAAATTGATCCGGGATTATAAACTTCCACCGAAACTGGTCACTATAGAGATAACGGAATCAGGCCTTATATTGGCGCCGGCCCTCAATATGGAAAATTTAATCCGTTTACGCATGCTAGGATGCGAATTGGCGATAGATGACTTTGGTGCTGCTTATTCATCTTTGGCTCGCCTGTGTGAACTTCCTTTTTCGCAAATGAAGTTGGATGCTTGTTTTGTGGCCGGTCTGGATACTGAGCCCAGATGCAAAGCTGCGATATCCAGTGTGATAGCATTATCTGACTCGCTCGACATGCAGTTGGTTATCGAAGGTATTGAAACGGCTGCCCAGCTCAAGCTATTGCAAAACCTCGGTTGCAATCTGGGCCAGGGGTTTTACTTTTCTCATCCATTGAGCGAGGCTGACTTTTGTAAACACTTCTTACAAAATGAACTTTTAAGGCTTCATGGTTGAATTTAGCGCCGCAATAAGCTGCTGGCGCTGCACTTTGAGCCCCTCGGCAACCTGTTGCGGCCAGGGATAATAGTGTCTCGGGCGCTTAAAGCGAGCCAGCTTGTCTGCCAGGAAGGCGGTCAGTTCGGCTTCGCTCGGCGCCTGTGAGCCTTGATAACGCAAAATGGCGGCCGGCAGTAAGCCAAACTCAGGGTTATCTTCACCAAAGACGATGGCATCCAGGATGGCAGGGTGCTGTTTCAGCGCCGCTTCCACCTCTTCCGGTTGAATATTCTCGCCGCCGCAGATAAACATATTGTCGACCCGCCCCTGAATATGCAGTAGCCCATCCTGACTCCAGAAGCCTTTGTCCTTGGTGCAAAACCAACCGTCTTGGGTCTCTTTAACTATGCTGCCATCCGACTGCAGGTAACCCATAAACAGGGTCTCGCCCCTGACCCAGATAACTCCCTGTTCTATTTTGAGCTCGCGCCCGGGTAACAGGCGGCCACTGCTGCCATCGCTGCGGGCCATTCCCGTGGTGATCTGCGAGCCCATCTCTGTCATGCCGTAACTGGTAAAGGCTTTCACCTTCAAGGGGGATAGCCTGTCCAGCAGGCCTTGGCCTATGGCGCCGCCGCCGAGTAGCAGGCACTTCACTCCCATAAGGCTTTCCGGGCTGTCGTCCAAAAGGCGTTGCAACTGGGTGGCCACCAGCGAGAGATGAGTGATGGCATCACGCCTCAACTGCGCCGCCATAGTCAGCTTATTGTCCGGCAGCACCACGGCTGCGGCCGCCAGGGCGCAGCGATTGAGGATTGCCAGGCCACCGATATGGAACAGCGGCAGCGAGAGTAACCAGGCATCACCACTCGCCAAAGGAATCAACTGCCGACTACCATTGGCGTTGGCGATATGGTTGTTAAGGCAGTGGACTGCGGCCTTGGGGCAGCCACTGGAGCCCGAGGTAAGAATAATATTGAGCGGCGTATCGGCCGAGACAGTGGCTATCTCGGCTGGGATACAATTCGATTCGAGAATGGCAAAATCCGCCTGCACTCGGGTGATATCCCGCGTTTGCCAAAGCTTATTCCTGGCATTATCCGGACACCAGATAAAGCGAATATGTAAACGTTCAAGCAGCTCCTGGAGCTGACTATCCGGAAACTTGGGTGACAGCGGGCAAAAGAGCAGCCCCAGATCCAAACAAGCCCAATACAACAACATCAGCTCGCGGCAGTTAGCGGCCACACAGGCCAGTTTATCCCCGCGCTGCAACCCCAAGGCTCGAAGCTTAGCGCCGAGCGCCAATACTTGCCGGCTTACTGCCTGATAACTATGGCTGATACCGCCCTCTACCAAGGCGACGGCATCCGGAGTCTGTTGGCCACTGAGGTGAAGGGGCGAGTAGGTCATGTGCTTTCCTGTTACTGAAATTGGGGGTTGCAGAGGCTGTCAGAGCTTGGCGGTTACAGACAGGGCCATTGACCCAAGAGTTCCAGCTCAGCAAAGTCCAGACGGGGCTTATGGCCTTGGCCGACGATAATATCGCGTCCGAAAGGCGCCAGAGTATCCAGTCCGGGGGCTTCGTTGGGGGTCAAGAGGGCACTGACCGCCTCCAGATCGGCAATTCCCAGAGAAGATTCCAGGCTGGAACTCAATAGGGCGCGCACGCCGGCCGCTTCGGCCTGTTCGATCAGGGTTTGCAGTCTGGTTAAGCTGCCGAGCAACATCGGCTTAAGCACCAGCGCCGTGAGACCGCTTGCGAAGTCATTGCAGTCAGGTACAAACTCACTTTGCAGCAGAGTTTCATCCAGGGCATAGCGGATCCCTGTGGCCTTGAATAGGGCAGGGTTATCGTCGGCGCGGCGGCAGGGTTCCTCAATATATTCAATGCAGGCCTTGGGCAGACAAGCGCAAAAATCCACAGCTTGTTGATACTCAAAGCCCTGATTGGCATCCAGCCTGAGTTTGAGATGAGGTTTGGCGGCCAATACAGCATGGATCAGTCTGAGCTCTTGCTCCATGCTGGTCTGGGCGACCTTGATCTTGGCTCTGAGAACCGTATCGGGAAGCGCCGCCAGCCTTTGTTGCAGTAGCGCCAGTGGCTCTTCTTCCCTGTGATAGATGAGTGGAATGGTTTCAAAGGCCGGCCAACGCTGTGGCAGTTGTCCTTTGAGTTTGGCATCGAGCAGACTTAGCCCCCAGGCGAGCGAGGGATACTGACAGGCATCGGCCGCCTGACTCAACTTAAGTTCTTTGGCGGCCAGTGCTGGCATCAGCGCCAAGGCTGCTTCTGTCACCTCTGTCAGTGATTCACGGCTGAACCCCAGCAGTGGCTCGCCGTTGGCATCCAGGCCGCTCAAGGGGGCGACTTCCACAAAATGTTCTTCATTGCCGCAACTGGCCTTGATAACCAGCCCGGCTCTCTGTTCGATTCTTTGCTTGCCCACAGGTAGTGAGGTTTCCAGCGGCAGCCTATAGCGGGCCAGTGACAGTGAGTCTGGATGCATCATTCACCCCTTGAAATCGCGTTCAGGGCGCCTTTGAGCGCCATGGCAAAAGCGCCGGGTTGGGCCTGATGGCTATTATGGCCCGCATCGGCAATGGTATGCAGCTTGAATCCGGCTTGCGGCTGCCAGGCCTTGGCAAGAGCGCTAAACTTGGCATCCAGATCCCCTAGGTAGTAGTGGCTTTGGCAGGCAAGCTTGGCCGGCACTTGGCGCAGATCCTGTTGCAGTGCCAGTGAGGTGGCCTGGTAACAGTTAATTAGGCCCAGTGGCTGCTGATGGCGGCGTTTTTCGATTAAACCTTCTCGCTCGGCGCTTGATAGGTCGGCAAATACCGCTTGCTGATACCAGAGGGCCAGCACTTGCTCAATCGGCATAGTGTTAAAACGTTCGGCCCACAGCTTATCGGCCATCGCCCTCTGGTGACGTTCATCATGGGATAACAGGCCAGGATGACAGGACTCAAGATGCAGGCTCAGCAGTGCTTCGGGCCAGGTTTGCGCCAGATGCAGCGCGATACGGCCGCCAAGCGAGTATCCCAATAAGTGAAAACGTGGGATGCCAACCTTGAGCAGTGTATGACGCAGCAAGGCAATACAGTCATTGAAGCCTGGGCTGTCGATTTGGATATCACCGCTGCGGCCATGGCCCGGGAGATCGACCGCAATACAGTAGTAGTCCTGACTCAGGTGCGGCAGCAACTCGTGCCAATCATGGCTGCTACCGAGAAAACCGTGCAGCAGCACCAAAGGCGGCTGGGTTGCTGAACCCTGAGTCGTTGTGGCTAACATTAGCTTTGCTTTACCCATTGGCCTATGCTGGCTATCTGGTCGCTGGCCTGGGTTTGGCTGACGCAAACCTCAATAACCGAGGCGCCGTTATAGTTGAGCGCTTCACTGTAGGCATCCATAAAGCCCTGGAAGTCTTCCACCCTATTGTAGGGTAGGCCAAACATGGCCGCGCCATAACCAAACTCCAGCCCGTGGCTTAATCGGTAATAGTGAGCCCTTACTTGCTCATCTGGTACCGGCAGAATATTGAAGATATTGCCGCCATCATTGTTGAGTATCACTATCACTAATGGCCCCTGAGCCTGGCGTGCCAATGCCAGAGAGTTGAGGTCGTGCAGCGCCGATAGATCGCCGAGCACCAAGGTGGTGGCCTGGCCCTTGTGGTTGGCGACGCCGCAGGCACTGGCCAGCAGGCCATCTATCCCCGAAGCACCGCGGTTGGTATAGGTGATGGCGGCGCAGCAACTGATGGGCGCGAACATATCATAAAGCCGTACCGGTAAGCTGTTACCGATAAACAGCTGCTGCTCACCGGTGCGGGTTGCCGCTATGGCTCTTATCACCTGAGCCTCACCGAACTCGCCGTTATCGATTTGGCGTACAAAGAGCTCATTGAGCGCCTCATTCTGGGCGGTGAGCTCCAGCGCCCAATTGGCGGAGGACGAGCGTGGCCACTCAAGGGCGGCTATCTGTTGCAGCTCTGCCAGCCAGATCTGCTTGGGTTTATGGCTGGGATCCAGGCGCATCTGCTGCGGCAATACTTGCCAATATTGGTGCCAGTTCTGCTGTTCCAGATAACTTATCAAGCGTTTCGACAGCAGGCGTCCACCAAACACCAGTGCCCGGTCGGCCTGTTGCAGCAGGGCTCGGCCCTTGGGGTTGAGCAGCAGTTGGTCGACATTGCCTATCGCGGCAGGATGTTGGCGCAGCTGAGACTGGGCATCTGTCAGCAGCGGCCAACCGAGTTTGCTGGCCAGTTCGACCAACTTTTGTGGATTATCGGCACTGTCCAGAGTGCCGGCGATGATAACCCCCTTGCCGTGAACAAAACGCGCCATGGTATCCCAACTTGGGACTTGTCCCATGCCTTTGGTGGCATATTGGTTATAGGGTGTGCTTGCCTGTTGCCAGCTCGCCAGAGGTTGCAGGTAGTGCTCTATGGCTTGGCTTCTGGGGGCATCCAGGCTGCTTGGGTAAAGCGGCTCACGATACATACAATTGATGTGGACCGGCATGCTTTGGTTGGCCACGGCTTCATCAATCTGAGTCAGCAGTGCCTGAGGGGCTATGGCCAGATCCGGTGTCGGCAGGTTCAACTGCTTGGCATATTGGCCGTATATTGCCGGTTGGAGTATGGCTTGGTTGGCGCCGCAAGCTATCAGCTCCGGCGGTCTGTCGCCGGAAAGCACGACCAAGGGGACTTGAGTCAACCAGGCCTCAACGATGGCCGGATACAAGTTGGCCACGGCTGTTCCCGAGGTGGTGATAATGGCGACCGGAGCCCGACTGGCTTTGGCGAGTCCGAGTGCCATAAAGCCCAGTCCTCGCTCATCGAAGTGCAGATGTTGTTTCAGTTTGTCCTGGCGGGCGGCTGCCAGCGTCAGAGGCGTGGAGCGCGAGCCCGGCGCCATGCACACATGCTGAGCCCCAAGGCGTGCCAGTTCTTCAAGTATGAGGGAACCCCAAAGGAGATTGAGTTCGGCGTGAGAATTGATTTGCATAAACAGCTTACCCAGTATCGAATGCTCATTAGTGTACCGCTTTTGGCAACGCTATTGTATGAACTCTTGGGCAAATCTGTCTGTATACTTCAAGTCGTAAAGAGCAGGCTGAGATCCTGTTTAGATTGTTATCACAAGTCTACAGCAAGGTCCCGCTCACCAAACGCAACTGTGAACGAATCCATTCCAGATCCGGGTCTTGTTGGCCGCTGGGGCTAAGCAGTGTCAGTGTCAGTGGCTCAGTGACATTGAACAGCCGGGTGGTTTCCATTTCCGACAGCTTGCAAAGGTGTAACAGGGGCTCTTCGCCCAATAGATCGAATACCGCCTTATAGGGCACCAAGGCCACCGCCTGTGAGGCTTCGAGATAGGCACTCAGAGATGAGATCCCGGTGATAGTCATCTCAACATTCAGATCCAGATTGTTGATCCGGCAGTAGTCTTCAAATGGGCTAAGACTGTTGGGCCCAAGGCCCAGATCCGTATTGATATAGGGATATTCGGCAATGGTTTCCAGGGTTAGCTCACGGGAGAGCAGCGGATGATTTTTGTTGCAGATAAGGTAGAGGCTATCCAGTTTTCTCAGGGCTTCTATCTGTAATTTGCTGCCGATAGCTTGCAACTCT
The DNA here is from genome assembly GCF_002836945.1 of Shewanella chilikensis. GTDB lineage: Bacteria > Pseudomonadota > Gammaproteobacteria > Enterobacterales > Shewanellaceae > Shewanella > Shewanella chilikensis. Next base: position 49,403 of record NZ_NIJM01000004.1, on the reverse strand, counting down.
TGAGGGTAATGGCAACTGCAGAGTCCTGCACTGATGTTGCCGTCTATTATCCCTTGCAATGAGTTGCAGCCCCAGGAGTTCAAATTGATATGCAACTGCTTGTTCTGTTGTTTAATGGCCTGCATCAACGCCTTGGGGTAGGCGTAAGAGATAAGCCCAGGGGTGACCAGCTCAAAGTTTTTGTTGCCTGCAAATGCTGGATTGCCAAGCTGATTGAAGCCCTTGGCACAGTTCACTATTTCTTTTGCAATAGGGTAAACCTTGGCCGCAAATTCATTGGGAATAAGGCCATATTTCTTTCTTAAAAATAGTTCGTTACCAAAAATAGATCTGGCTGTTTTTAAACAACGGCTTATTTTAGGTGCGGGTACGTTTAAAAGTTTTGAAACGTGTGTTGCAGATTTGTTCTCGTATAAGCTAACAAGAATGGAAAGACTTAAAATATCCAGTTTTTCAAAGTCAATATGGTTCATCTGCAATACTCCTTTAGTGGTACATCCGACATCTATATTAACCTGTTTTTTCAGAAAGAATAATTTTATTCGAAGCTATTTCCGATTCTGTATTCTAGATCACTAAATGCTGTTTTTTTGACTGATTCAAGGAGGTTTGTGAGAGAGATTCTCATTAACTCTGTATATTTCAAATAGTGAAATAGTGCATTTTCAAATATCGCATTGTCTAAATGCTATTTCTAATTTTTAGCAGTATGTTTTCTGCAAAATGGTAATGTAGTCAATGTCTTATGTTTTGAACTTTCAGTCTTTTCCTCAACGGTTATTTGATGGTGATCAAAATTCATATTGCTGTAGATAGTAATAATTCAACTGCGCAATTAAGCGTATTAAAACTAAAAATGATGTTTGGAGGGTTATTATATGGATACTTCAGTTATTCTAAGTTATGCCTTTATCTATTTCGTGCTTTTTATTGCAGTGCCATTCGTGCTGGTGGTATTTGTAATGACTTGTATCAAGTTCTTTAAGTCAGACGAAAAAAACGCCGAAGAGATAAAGCTCAAAAATCGGTTCTTTGACAAGCAGAGTTTAGACTTTTTTAAATCTCTGAAGTCTTTAACCAATGGTCGATACGAAGTTTGTAGCAATGTGGCGTTGGACTCAGTGGTTGATATTGACCCACATGCGACCGCGAGTCACTCGCGCCTGGACTATGTATTGATAGATCAGAATTCTTCAGAAATAAAAATGGTAATTTCAGATTTCAGTGATGCTGAAAGCGCCAACTCAAAGAGCCTACTCGAAAAGCTCAACGTTCGCCTCATCGATATGAAACGCTCTAATCCTCTGGATGCACAGCACCTTGAGCAGATGTTGACGGCTTAGGCTGCAATAACGGGTGGCGGTTTAGACCGCTACCCTTTAGTCCCTGTTATATCCAATTGAAAGTGAGGACCCGAGATGTCCAGTATTCGATGGCGTGCAATATTAGGCGCGGCCTCTATGACCTGTTTGTTGGGGGTAAGCGGCATTGCATATGCCGAGACCGCGTTGAAAATCAACAGTGATCCCTGTGTGAAGTGTCACAAACGCAATGGCTTAATGCAGGGACACCATGGTCAGGATCAGCTCAATATGAGTTGCAGCACCTGTCATGGGGAAAAAGGAAAACATCCAAGAAAACCTAATGATTTAAGAGTTTTTACTCCTCAGGAAGGGATTGCTCCTGCAACCCAGAATGCCACTTGTCTCAAGTGTCACCAGCCACAGAAATTGGCTGAGAAAGAGTGGACCCACAATGTTCACGCCGACAAGTTGAGCTGCGCCGCCTGCCACAAGCTGCACCCGTTGGACGATCCAATGAAGCAAGCAACTGGCACACAGCACAGCAAGCTGTGCCGTGACTGTCATACGGTCAACTAAGGGGTAAGAGTAATGGAAAATTCCAGAAGACGTTTTTTAAAAGGGGGCTGTGCCCTGATGGCCGGTGCCTCTCTCTATCCATTGAGTGGCAATGAGGCGGTTGCCAGCGCCGATCATGACTCTGGCATCAACTATGCCCTGCTCCATGATGAAACCAAGTGTATTGGCTGTAATGCCTGTAGTGATGCCTGCCGGGAAGTGAACCAGGTACCTGAAGGGGTTTCCCGGTTGGAGATTATTCGCACTGGCCCATATGGTGAATACCCGAACCAGTTTTACCACTTTAGCCGTAAGTCTTGTCAGCACTGTGAAGACGCGCCTTGCGTCAACGTTTGCCCAACCGGTGCGGCGTTTAAAGACAAGAAAACCGGCATTGTGACTGTGGATGCCTGGAAGTGTGTTGGTTGCCAGTACTGTATTGCGGCTTGCCCCTATCAGGTGCGCTTTATTAACCCGGTTACCAAAGCGGCCGACAAATGTGATTTCTGCCGTGAGACTCAACTCAAGCAGGGCAAACAGCCGGCCTGTGTAGAAGCCTGCCCAACCAAGGCTTTGGTATTCGGTAACCTGAAAGATCCGAGTTCAGAAGTGGTGCAGATGATTCGGGCCAACCCAACCCAGAGATCCAAGGTTGATCTCGGCACCCGGCCCAAGCTGTTCAAGATTGTGGCCAAACAGGGGGAGATTAAGCTATGAGTCCTTTTCATTTTGATACTTTGGTTTGGCACTGGCCCATTGCGTTTTATCTGTTCTTCGCCGGGGTATCGGCGGGCGCCATGTTCTTTGCCGTATTGCTGAAAAACCGTTGCCTGAAACAGGATGCCTGGCGTTCCGGCTTTGTCCAGGCCGCTTGTTTGGTCGCCCCACTTACTGTGATGGCGGGTTTGGGGATCTTGGTCATTGACCTGACCAAGCCGTTCCATTTCTGGAAGATTTTGGTGTTCTATAACCCCACTTCGGTGATGTCCATCGGGGTGATGATCCTCATGGTCTATATGGTGTTTATGTTCGCCTGGATTGCCATGGTGTTCCGTCAACCGATAGATGACTGGTGTGAGCAGCGCTTCCCCGTGGTGCTCAAAGTGACCGGATTTTTGGCCAAACATGAACCCAGTTTAACAGGTTTATTGGTGATCTTGTCTCTGGCGCTGGGGGCTTATACCGGCTTCCTGCTGTCGGCTCTGCCCGGTTACCCCATGCTGAAGAATCCGGTATTACCGCTGCTGTTCCTGATCTCCGGTCTATCTTCCGGTGCGGCGGCGTCTCTGCTCGGTGGTGTGCTGCTCAAGGGTAACCCCGATGGCAAAGAAGTGCACTTTATTCACAAGATAGAGATCCCACTGATCCTGGTGGAAATTGCGGTGATCTTCACCTTCTTTGTCGGGCTGGTGCTTACCGGTGGACAAAGCAAGGTTGCGGCCTTCAATGCCATAGGGGAAGGTTTCTGGGGTTGGGTGTTCTGGCTCGGTATCCTGGGTTGTGGTCTCTCTATCCCATTAGCCATGAATCTGTTTATGACCGCCACGGCCAAGCGTAAATGGTCTTATGTGGCAGCGACAGCAACCCTGAGTCTGTTGGGGGTCATTTTGCTGCGCCACTTCATCCTGTACACAGGACAAATGACGATTGCTTAACCCCCATAAAAAGGAAAATGTGATGTTGAAAAAAATGCTTCTGATGATGGCTCTGGGTTTCTCCGGTTCACTGCTGGCAGCCCCAATAGCTGATTCTCACACGGAAATGTCCGGCTGCGAAGCCTGCCATAAAGATGGTTCGCCTTCCGCCGATTATGCCTTTGAAAACGAGCAATGTGCTTCCTGTCACGGTGATATGAAGTCGCTCGAAGGTGAGGCACACAAGAAACATGATGGCGTGCTCAGCTGTACTGACTGTCACACAGCTCACGAAGAAAAAGACCCGGCAGCGGGTTGCAAAGACTGCCACTAATAAGAGGTTAAGGAATGCGGCGGCTTTGCAGTCAAGAACAAGCACCGCCGCATCCTGAAGCAACGTTATTACGTTGCAGACAAGGAAGTGATTGGGCAGGAAGCCACTTTGTTATTGCGCTTTTGACGCATTTCCCGATCCTCCACGGGACTCGCCACCTATTGAGCACGCGGGTGGCTTTTCTTGGTTTTAGCTCACTGATTATTAATCCACTCGCTCATCACCACATGGGTTTTAATCTTCACTATCTCGGTATGAGTATCGATATACTCGCGGATCTCATGTAGTCGTCGCATGGATGGCGTTTTGACAAACACCAGCAGATCCATGTCGCCGGAGATACCATGGCAGGTCACGACTTCCGGAATGGCATGAAATACATGCACCACATCGCTGCAGCGGGGGCATTTGTGTTGAATTTCAAAGTAGGCACTCACAGCTTCTTTTTGGGATTCGCTGAGCAGCAATTGGTAACCACGGATCACCCCATTTTGCTCGAGCTTCTTGATCCTGTCCGAGACGGCGCTGCGGGACAGTGACACTTCGGCTGCCACATCTGAAATGCTCCGGCGGGCGTTTTTTTTAAGCGCATTAATGATTGCTTTATCGAACTTATCCATGCTACCTGACGTTTTGTGTGTTTTTTGCTGATTTGCCGTCATTTCGTCGGCTTAAAAGCCGTATTTGACGGAAACGAATGACAGAAATTCTGCCGGAGAACGACTATACTGGCGCCATTCAAGATACTGATAATTTAGCAGATGAATCAAGTTACAGGAACTATCGGACGCTGGCAGGGTGCTGGCTTAATGGCCACCACATTGTTGGGTACCGGGGTGTTTATTTTGCCACAGATGACAGTCGCCAAAGCCGGTAGTGGCGCCTTGCTGGCTTGGGCTCTGTTGACCCTAGCCATTATTCCGGTGACCTTGGTGTTTGCCCGTTTGGCCAGCCGTTTCCCTCACGCTGCTGGCCCCGCTTATTTTGTCGAACGAGCCTTTGGCCGTACCCTGGGCCGCACCATAGGCCTGAGCTTTTTGATGGCTGTGCCTATCGGCGCGCCCGCCGCCATTTTGATGACTTTCCAATTCGTTAACGCCTTGGTTCCCGTGTCCGGTTGGGTGCAGGTGGGCTGTGAACTCTTGGTTCTGCTCGGGCTTTGGCTACTCAATCTCAGGGGCATTCAAGTGTCGGCCAAGGCGCAATTTGCCCTGACACTGGGGATTGTTGCCGTGGTGGTGATGATGTTCGGCGCCGGTGGTGCCAAGGCAGGTGAGCTGGTGTCTTTGACCGCTCATTCCACTCCTGACTATGACGGTGTGATGCTGGCGATAGGCATTGCCTTCTGGAGTTTCCTCGGCGTGGAGGCCATGACTCACTTGGCCAACGATTTTCGGCGCCCGGATCGGGACTTGATTCCCGCTATGGTGATAGGGGTGATTTTGGTCGGTGCGGTTTATCTGGTCTGTACCTTGCTGTTATTGCTGGTGGAAGTGGATACCAAGGTCGCCATGATAGGCGCATTCGATACCTTGCTCGGCGGATACGGTGCTCAGGTGATAGGAGTGCTGGGTATTGCCAGTGGTCTGGCGGCAGTGAACGTCTATGCCGCCAGTGTATCGCGGCTGCTTTGGAGCTTCAGTACCGAGGGAATATTGCCGGCCTGGTTCCGTGAGCGTAACAGTTATCAGGTACCGGTCAGGGCTTTGTCGGCCGTGCTGGGGGTGATGGGGCTGGTGATAGTGCTGACCTATATTTCAGGCCAACAACTCGAGCAGCTGATTGCCTGGAGCAACGGGGTATTTGTGGTGATCTATCTTTTGTCCATGCTGGCTGCCATTCGCTTGCTGAGCAAACGCTACCTGCCTTTGGTACTGCTAAGCTGCGCGCTTTGTGTCTTGTTGGCGTTTGCACTCGGCAGCGCCATGGCCTACGCCCTGGGGTTGCTGTGTGTGCTGGCCGTATTGCTAACGTTGCAGCAGCAGTGGCAGAAACGCCAATTGCCGCCGGTGATCCCTATGCAATAAAAGCGTGCAATAAAGCATGCAATATAGGACGGGCTCAGTTTGTGCCGCCAGTCATGGCTTGGTTGCGCAGCTGGATCAGCTCAGAGTGTTTGAGATACAGCAGGTCGGCACAGCGGCGAATGATCTGGTCTTCGTAGCGGCACAGTTCGCCGTCGGCATAGGCCACACGCCACATCGCCAGGATCAGCTGCTGCTTCTGATCAAGGGTAAAGCTATCATTGATGGCTGAGGTGAACTCAAACAGTGAAGTGGCATCGTGACGGCTTTGTTTCGCCTCAATTATCAGCTCGGCCGCTGCTTCGGTGGCGATACCCAGCGTTTGTTCAAGGAGTTCGGGTAACAGCTGGGATTCGGTGCCGGACATCTCCTCATCGGCATAAACCACTTCCAACAACATGCTGGCGGCTGCCAGTTCCAGTTGTTTCTGTTGTTCCTGCGGGGACTGACTTTGTTGGTGGGCATTCAAAAACTGCTTGAGCTTGGCGATCATAGGCTTCTCTTGTCAGTTGGTTCAGTATAGGTTCTAAACGTGTCGGGCCACGTGGTTTGCGGTTTGGAGCCGGATAAAATCCGGCCCTGCCGATGCGCGCTTAAACCGAGTGGCCACACTTTTTAGACGTTATCAGTGGCTGCAGGTTCCCACTGATAGTACGGGCTGCTTTACAGCAGTGAGCCCAATCCTTTAGTCAATAGATCGGCTGTGCCTTCACCGCCGCTGCTTTGCAGGTAGTTTTTGACTATATCTATCATGGGTGCTGCCAGCTCTTTGGAAATTCCCAGCTTGGCAAAGGCATCATAGACCATGGCGCTGCCCTGTAGAGAGTTACCCAGGTCTCCGGCTTTGGACAGCAGGCCCGTCATCCCTGAGTTGCCATCCAGTTTGGGCGCCGCGGCCAGCAAGCCATCAATACCGGGAATGCTGTCGGCAATAGGGGAGAAAGATTCTTGCCCCAATGAGGTCTTGGCCAGTCCTAGTAGACTGCCAAGGCCACCTTCGGCCTGGGTTTGAGTCAGACCCAGCTGTGACATCACGGTGCCAACCAGTTCACTGTTTTGAGTGGTGGTCTGGTTATTGGTAGCCGTATCGTTTTGGGTCTGGGTGTTGTTGGTGAGTTTGTCGAACCAACCGGCCTGCGCTGGTGTCGCCAACAGTGAGCCCATGATTACGGCTGCTGTGATATAAGCTTTCATTTCTGCTTTCCTGTGCATATAAAAGGTCTTCTGGGGCCATATTCTAGTCTTATCTCAGGCGTTGATGCACGGCTTTTGCGTGACAGGCGGTCGTTTTGCTGTATTTCATTTGTGCATTGGCGTGGGAATTTGGGTATCCTTGGCGTCTATCTTGATCCTTTAATTACAACCTTTTTGGGAAAGCTGCATGTCTCTGTCTGCCATCCTGACCGAAGCTTATAACTTCTTCCGTAATCATATCGTTCAGCTGGCAATGCTGACCGTTCCCTTGCTGCTACTGCAGGTGGGTATTCAAATGTGGCTCGGTACCGAGTTGCAAAGTGCCGATCCTGAAAACCCACAATTCGGTACCCCTCATATGCTGGCTGTGATCGCCTTGATGGTGATCTTCTCTGTGCTTATTGCGGCCTTGACACTATTTATGGAACTGCGTACCGAAGGAATGCAGCCCAGTACGGGCCAGGTATTAAAGTCCAGTCTGGCATTTGTGCCGGGGTTGATGTTGGCCGGGGTGTTCTCCGGCATGGCGATTGCTGCACCGACCATGATCCTGGCAGCCATTGGGCCGGTATGGATCCTGGGGATGGGGATTAGTCTGTATCTGTTTGCCCGCCTGGCTTTTGTTAACTTTATGGTGGTGGTCGAGCGTCTGACCCCGCTACAGGCGATTAAGGCCAGTTTTGAGTTCAGTAGCGGTCTCACCGGCAAGACAATCTTGGTGCTTTTGAGCTACTTTCCGCTGCTTATTATAGGGAGTGTGCTGTCGCAACTGGGGCAGGCAGGTGGTATGCCACTGCAGTTGGTGGTGGATACCTTGGTGGCTTTCATTGGTTTGTTCGTCAATGTGGCCTTATTCCGCCTCTATCGCGTTGCCCGCAAGGGCTAATCATCAACTCTCTGCCGGCCGCTCCTGCGGCCCTGTGAGGTTAGACTGTGCTGGATGATGTTGCCTTTATTGCCAGTGTGTCAGAAGACTTGGCCCGGGAGTACCGGACTGCCAAGCGTTATGTGCAGGATGTGCCAACCCAGGCGTTGCTGCATGTTCGCAGTTTTGCTCACAAATTGACTGGGCTGTTGGCCGAGTCCGCCGAGCTCACTTTTGATAGCCCTAACCTTTATGATCGTATCGAACAGCTCAATCGCCTGCGGCTGATAGATGTGCGTATCACCCGGGCGCTGCATAGGCTGCGAGCCGATGGCAACCGCGGTGCCCATCCGGAAAAGTTTCACCTTACCGAAACTCAGTTGCTGGCGCTGGCCAAAAAAGCCATCGGCGATCTGCTGAAACTGATGGAACTGGCCTATCCCAGGCTAAAGGGCCGGGAAGCTCCTGAATACCGTTTCGATGACTTTGATTTACAGGCCGGACGTGAGCTCTGCTATCGGGCCGTAATGAAAGATGATGCCGAGGCGCAATATCTGTTGGGGATGGCGCTCAAGAATCGTGCTCTGATTGCTCGGGGCCAGGAGCAGGCCCTGCAAGATAAGGCTGACGAGCCGCTTGCCGGCGATTCGGCGCGCATGTTGGCCAAGGCAGCACACTGGTTTGCCGAGGCGGCAGCAAACGAACCCAAGGCACTGTTTGAGCACGGAGTCGCCCTAATTCATGGCTATCGCGGCGACGTTGATATCGCCGCCGGGCAGCAGGCGATTAGCCAAGCCGCCGAGGCCGGCGTGACCGATGCCATGGCACTCCTGGGTTACTTTTATCTGGTAGGTAGCGGTGAGCTGGCTAAAGATGAAACCGAGGCAGAGCGTTTCCTCAGTGCTGCTGCCGCCAACGAACAATCTGAGGCTATGGCCAATCTCGGGGTGCTCTGCTATCAACGCGGCGAGCTGCAACAAGCTTTTGAACACATCACCCGGGCGGCCAGAGCCGGAGATCCCCACGCTCAATACCACCTAGCCCTGATGTTGGCCCGTGGCGAAGGCTGTGAAGCCGACCCTGGGGCCAGTGAACAATGGTTGGCTGAAGCGGCAGAGCAGGGGCAACTGGATGCTATGTTGGCGCGGGCGCAGCATATGCTTAACGATGATGCTGCATTTGGTTCGGATCTGTCTCAGGCGGAGAGTTACTTAAGGCAGGTTATTCGCTATGGTCACAGTGTGACCGCCATGATTGAATTGGCGATAGCCCTGACCGATGGTTGCCTTGGACGCATAGATGTAGTGGAGGCTGTTGCCTGGTTGCGACTGGCGCGAGAGCGTGCCGATGAGCGTGAACTGGAGGTGATAGGCCCCTTGTGGCAGTCACTGCAACAACAGGTGGAGAGCGTATTGCAACTGAGCCAGTCTGCGGATGAGCGGCGTGCCCTGAAACGGGCGCAGGAACTACTCGCCGATTAGTCCGGTTCGTGTTCTAGGATTCGACCTCTTGAACCCAATCCAGAATCCCGGCACAGGTTGGGATCCAAGTCATAGAGATCTCTTTGTCTGCCTTTGTGGCGGCACTGCTGGATACTAGCCAATTGACGCTTTAAGTAGTTGCGGCCAAACAGGCTCAGACACAGGAGTGTGGTTGCTGCCAATATCAATACCAGGGGCATAAGCAAGAGGGCCAGGCTAAAAGCGCAGAGACTCAGCAATGCTCCCGTCAAGGTTCTGGGGTTGAGTGGCAGATTCTGCACAAACTGTCGATACATGTTTCTTCCTCCGGACTTGCTTGGGTCCAAGTATGACCCCGTGCTTGGCTCAGGTCAGGTCTAAATCTACTTCATTATTTATCATGTTTAATACCGCTTTATTAAGAAAGCGTTAAGAGGTAGGAGTTCCCCGAATAAATATTTATTCATCAACTGTGATTTAATACTTGAAAAGTGTTTTTTGTTGCAGCTTAGGCTGGTTTTTCAAATGATTGTGAACTAACTCTCAACTGCAGCGACAGAATATGTAATCATTTCGACCAAATCGTACCGCGCCTATGGCTGTTGCCTTTTCTCAAATATCGGACCCCGCTGAAGATGAAACTCCGCTCATTGAAACACAAGTTGCTGGTGTGTGTGGCACTGGCATTGACTCTGATCGTGGTGCTGCTTTCCTGGCAAAGCTACAGCACTCAGAAAACACAATTGCTGCAAGCCAGTCAGCAAGAGTTAATGCGTATTGGTGAGATGCAGGCTCAGCGGGTCACCGAGTGGTTGGCGATTCGCACCAACGTGGTTTCATCCTTGCAGGAATACATAAGTGATGACTTTGTACCTGCACTGCAGCAGGCCCGTGCAGCCGGCAAGTTGGAGTCTGTCTACTTCGGTGGCAATGATGGCAAAATGCAGGATGCCGACCCCAATGTGGACAACAGTCATTACGATCCCCGCAGTCGTCCCTGGTATCAGGACGCCATGGCTAAAGGCCGGGCCATTATCACCAAACCCTATATCGACAGCGGCTATGGTATTCAGGTGATCTCTTTGGCGCAGCCAACCGCCAAAGGGGTGATAGGTGGCGACTTGGCAATTGATACTCTGGTGGCTGAGGTTAACAGCATGGCGATCCCGGCTGCTGGTTTTGCCATCATGATGCATAACGACGGTACCGTAATCGCTTATAAGGATGGCAGCAAGGCGATGCGTCCGGTTGCCGAAATTGATGATGATCTCGGTGCGGGCATTTTGGCCAATATTCAAAAAACGGCGCAGTTGCAATCCCTGTATTTTGATGCCGATGGTCGGAACAAACTTGTTTGGGCAACGGCTATTCCGGATACCGACTGGCAGCTCTTGCTGCTGCTGGACAAGGCGACACTTGAAGCACCGCTCGGCAAATTGCTTTGGACCCAGGTTGGTTTGGCGGCGCTTGTGCTGCTGGTGAGTACGGCGGCTATCTCTTGGTTTCTCGGACTCTTGTTGGCTCCCCTTGGGCGGGTATCCCAGGCGCTGGCACGGATTGCCGACGGCAATGGCGATCTGACCCAAAGGATCACGGTCGACAGCAATGATGAAGTGGCCGAGCTGGCCGACAACTTCAACCGCTTTGTCTCGGCCCAGCATCAGCTGATAAGCCATATACGTCAGTTGGCGGCCGAACTGGATCTGGATGCTGAGCGGGGGTTGAACACCACCCAGAGCTCGGTTGCTGAGCTGCAAAGGCAGCAGCAGGAAGTGACCATGGTGGCGACCGCAGTTACTGAAATGGCCAGTGCCACCCAGGAGATTGCTGCCAACGCCGAGTTGACCGCTACTGCAGCGCAGCAATCTTCCTGCAGCTCGCAGCAGGGTAAGAGTTTGGTACTGCAGACCCGAAACTCGATACATTCATTGGCCGAGGAAGTCGGCCAAACCACCGAAGTGATCAATGAGCTCAATCGTCATGCCCAGGCTATCAGCGGTATTCTCACCGCAATTCAAGGGGTGGCCGAACAGACCAATCTGTTGGCGTTGAACGCCGCCATCGAGGCTGCCCGTGCCGGTGAACAAGGGCGCGGTTTTGCCGTGGTGGCCGATGAAGTGAGGGTTCTGTCTCAGCGTACTCAGGAATCGGCCTCCGAAATCCACGACACCATAGAGGCTTTGCAGCATACCACTGCCAGGGCGGTTGCCTCCATGGAAAACAGTCGCCAGATGGCAGGTCGCAGTGTCGGCGATGCCGAAGAGGCCAGCAAGGCGCTGGAAGAGATAGCTATTGCTGTGGCGCAGATATCCGATATGGCGGGGCAGATAGCCACGGCGGCGGAAGAGCAGACTCAGGTAACGGGAGAGATTACCCAAAACACCACGGCCATCAAGGACGTTACCGATGAGATCACCGCCACCGCCATGGACGACCTAGAGCACGCCAAGGCGCTCAAGGTGCGTGCGACCGACCTCAATGCCAAGGTTGCGACCTTCGTGCTCTAATCACATTTAACCCAAGACCGCTGCTCAGGCGGTTTTTTTACTGCTCATGCTGTCACCTATCAGCTGCCGCATCCAGCGGTGGCCGGGGTCGTCGTTATTGCGCTCATGCCAGAGCAACACATAAGCCATGGGCATAAAGTCTATCGGCAGCGGCAATTGCTGCAGCGAGTAAAGCTTGCAGGCGTGCAGTGCAAAACTGGAGGGCAGGGTAAATACCAAGTCACTGTGAGCGCAAATACTGGCAGCACCGTAGAAGTCGGGCACTGTAGCACTGAGGCGGCGATGATGACCGAGATCCGCCAGAAAGTAGTCCAGCGCCCACCAATCATTACCCTCACAACGCACCTGTACATGGGGTAGCGCCAGGTAGGCCGCCAGATCCCAGACTTTGTTCTTTTGAGCTTGCAGCGCCGGGTGTCCTTCGCGTACCAGACACACTTGATGATCCTGAAATAGAGTTTGATACAGGATCCCTTCCGGCAACTGGCTGAAGTGAAAGCTGGAGCTGGGCTGCAGATCCCTTCCCGAAATACCCAAATCTATCTGCCCTTGCTGCAGTGCCTGCATGGATTTTTCGGTCCAGACGTAGGAGTCGAGCCTGACATTGGGGGCGTTGCTGAGCAAGCGACCGATAAAACTGGGCAGCAGAGTTTCATAGGCGCTTTCTACCATGGTGAGCGAAAACTGCCGGTTGCTGCTGGCCGGGGTAAACACGGGAGGTTGGGTCAGTTGATGCAAACTTTGTAAGGCGATAGGTAGATGTTGTGCTAACTGTTCGGCGTGCGCTGTCGGTTTGAGACCGTGAGCGGTGCGCTGAAACAGAGGATCGCCCAACATGTCGCGCAGACGGTTGAGACTCTTGCTCAATGCAGATTGACTCAGGTGCAGCCGATTGGCGGCGCGGGTCACGCTGCGCTCTTCCAGCAGCACCTGCAACATGACCAACAGGTTGAGGTCGATACGGGCCAGGTTATCCAGATTCACCCTGATATTCCTCAGAGGAAATTATGTTGTGAGATTATATCATTTCTTTTCATACCACCAGTTCATTAGAATGTGCCCCATCTCAGTTTTCACTCAGGATTGAACGACAACCTATGGCAAAAAGACTCCTGCCTATGCTGATGGCCATGGTGCTGCTAAGCCCGCTGGCCATCGATATTTATCTGCCTTCTCTGCCAACCATGGCCAGTGAATATGGCGTCAGTGCCGGCGAAGTCCAGTCGACTCTGGTGCTTTTCCTGTTCGCCATGGGGGTGGGACAGATCCTCATAGGCCCCTTGGCAGACAGATTTGGCCGCAGGCCTGTGGCATTGGGAGGAATTGCTCTCTATGTGCTCAGTGCGCTGTTGGCTGTGGTTGCCATGGAGTTCGAATGGTTACAGATTGCCAGGGTATTGCAGGGGTTGGCAGCTTGCTCCACTTCTATTGTGGTGTTTAGCGCGGTGCGTGACTGTTACACACCGGCTGAAAGTACCCGCATCTACAGCTATCTCAACGGTGCGATTTGCGTCATCCCCGCACTGGCACCAACGATTGGCGGCGTGATGGCGATGCACTTCGGTTGGCGCTCTACCTTTGGGCTGATGGCTGTTTACGGCTTGGTGATCCTGCTGCTGGTGAGCCTGCGTTTTCCAGAAACCCGGCCGCAGAATACCGTCAGCAGTGGGCCGCTGTACCGTTGGGGCCGTTATCAGCCTGTATTGGCCGAACGCCACTTCCTGTTTTATGCCTTCTGCTGCATGGCGGGTATGGCCTCAATATTGAGTTATGTGTCCTACGCTCCTGTGTGGCTGATTGATCATCTGGGTATGTCAGAACTGGCATTCAGTGGCCTGTTTGGCCTTAACGCCTTGGTGAATATTATTGCCTGTTTTGCTGCGCCAGTGGTCACCAAACGCCTTGGAAATCGCACGACTGTTGTGTTTTCGCTCTGGTTGTTGCTGGCTTCTGCCGCCATACAACCTGTACTGCAGATCTATGGTCCTCAGCAAGGTATGGCTGCCGCCATGAGCTTTATGTTGCCCATGATGTTGCTGTGTGTCGGCTTTGCCTTCCTGCTGGGTCCGGCAACCAGTATGGCGTTGGCGGCCTTCGGTGAGCGCGCCGGTACTGCGGCGGCCTTGCTTGGTTTCATTCAGATGAGCGGCGCTTCTTTGCTGGCCGGTCTGGTGCAGCAAACCGACCTCGGTGCGCCATTTGCCGTGACTTTGGTGATGGGCAGCCTGTCTATGGTGCTGCTGCTGGTCATGGCCCAGAGCCGTTTTAATGCTTGGCATCAGGAGCAACAGTGTGCGCATCACTGAGCTTTAGTTTCAACAGATTAAGGTTTCACCCTTGGCCCGTTGCAGTTGACCGCTGCAGCGGGCATTTTTTATTTTCATACCAATGTCTTATTAGAGTAACAAGCTTGTCATGTGATGGGCTTAATCTCGATTGCGAGTCTTCTTTATGGCGCGGTGATTCACTCGCTGATTCCCCACTGATTTGCTGGTGCCCCGTTTTTTAACGGGGCTTTTTTTATCTGTTTTGGCAGCTTGTTGTCGGTTTAGGTAACCAGATATCGAAACTTGGGCCGCCGTTTGCGGTGTCGCTAATGGTGATGTCTCCGCCATGTTGGCGAATGATCTGGGCGCTGATGGCCAGTCCCAGGCCGTGACCGCCGCTGTCGCGATCCCGTGACTTGTCGATGCGAACAAAGGGATCAAAAATGCGCTGTTTGTCTTCATCCCGGATCCCCGGGCCATCGTTGGCAATATGCAGCCTGATTCTGTCAGTGTCGCCGCTCAGCTTTATGCTGACGCTTTGGCTGGCATAACGGTAGCCGTTGCGGATGATATTACTGATTGCTCTGTGCCAGAGGCGCAGGTCTACCAGGGCCTCCAGTGGTTCTGTGGTGGTGAGTTCAAGGGCGATATCGGTTTCAAACTGCAGGTGGGCAATCAGCTCTTGTAGCGAGGTATTCAATGATTGGCAGCTCAATTGCAATGGCGCCTGACGCCGTTCCATCTTGGCGTAATGCAACAATTCGTCCACCATGGTGCCAAGTTCATCCAGATCCTGATGTATGCCTTCCAGATAGGGCATTTGCTCCGGGCGAACGCCTGAATCGTCCAGCATGTCCAGATTGCAACGGATCCTGAATATAGGTGTACGCACTTCATGGGCTACGGCATTGGTGAGTTGTTTGTTGCTGTCGATGAGTTTGGCTATCTTGTCAGCCATCTGGTTGAAGGATTGGTTCAGGTGCCCCACTTTGTGCCAAACACCTGTTTTGGCTCTAACTTTGAAATTACCATTGGCAAAGGCGTTGTGAACCCGCTCCAAGCGGCGCAGACGCCGGGCCAATAGGTAGAGCAGCACAAAGTTGATAAAAGCCAGTACCGGAAACAGCACCCAGAAAGCAATGGATTCTTTGAAGTAGTATTCCTGCCAGAAGGGTGCGGACTCATCGCGGCTGATGGCATACACCTTGTCTGAGCCTTGGAACATGATGTAGGAGATATCCTCTTCCACATCTTTGATATAACGCTGGTTTTCTCTCAGGCGCTGTTTTTCGTCAGCCGACAGCTCATCCGAGTCCAGCGAGATGACCCTCAGCTGTTTGTGCAGGTTGCCTAGTACTTGTTGAAGTGATGACTCGGCACTGGCAACGCCCTCGGCCGCCGAAATATCCGATAACAACTGGCTCAGTGATATATAGGAGCGATCCTGATAGTCGGCTTCCCACTCATCGGAGGAAAAGAAGTCCAGTTGAAAGACAAAAATGAAGCAGGTGAAAAACAGAAACACCAGCACCAGGTAGGAGAAGATAAACAGCCGTTTCATTACCACCTATCCGGTACAAATAGATAACCCTTGCCTCTTACCGTGATTATCTTGCGCGGCAAGCTGGGGTTGTCACCTAATTTCTTTCTTAAAATCACTACTTTGTTATCTATACTGCGGTCTATTCCGTCGTACTCTATGCCGCGGGTTTCTTTGACCAGATACTCTCGTGACAGTATTTCATCCGGATGTGAGCTCAGCAGCCATAGCAGGTCAAATTCGGCAGTGGTGAGGTTGACTTCTGTTTGACTGATGGTGCAAAGCTTGCGGGCATTATCCAGGTAGAGTTCTCCGAACTGGCGTTCGCGATTGCTTTCCGTTGGCACATTTTCCTGACGTCTCAGCAACATGCGGATCCTGGCCAGCAGTACTCTGGGTTGGATTGGTTTATTGACAAAATCATCGGCGCCCATCTCCAGCGCGGCCACCTGATCCATGTCGTCCTCACTGGCGGTCAGGATCAGTATCTTGCCTTGGTATTGGGCGCGGATTTCACGGCAAATACTCAAGCCATCGCTTCCCGGCAACATAAGATCCAGGATCACCAGTTCAGGCTGACGCTCGAGGATAAGTTGTCCTGCGCAACTACCATCGTTTATTCGCTCTACATCAAAATGTTGGTTTCTGAGATAATTTGTCAGAAGGTCACTGATCTTATTATCGTCTTCTACGAGTGTTATGCGAGTGTTTGCCATTTCCTGCCGATAAGCATGCGGGTTTAGATAAAGCAAAATTATCACTCCGGTTACATAAGTGACAGCTCAATTGACATAAAAGGGGGACTTGGTCACCCCTTTACCCACGAACATCCAGTAATGCAGCTGACAGTATTGAAAATATAGCCAGCCGAAAATCCAAGTTATAGATCGCTATAAATTAACTTTTGCAGTACTGGGAGTAGCGGTGTTTCTGACAGAGTGCCGCCATTATGTATTTGTCGTTATGGTTGTTAACGTAGTTATTCCACCAAGTATTTGAGTCCACCTGAGTTCTCGTTAAGTCTTTGTCGAGATCCCAGGAAAATTTCTGGGTGTCATAATGGGTCGCACAGCCACTGACTACTATGGCTAAACCTATGGTAAGAAAGAGGTTTTTAAGCGATTTCATCCAATGACCTCAGATTCAGAAGTAATAAGTCAGTGCCAGGTTGGCGTTCCACTGTTGTTTGCCATCGACAATCGGCGAGTCGGCAATGGCGGAATCCAGGTAGTTGAAGTTGCTGCTTTGGCTGAGTTCGAGATGTTCACTCAGAGGCACAATCAGCTTATAACCTGCGTTGTAGGTGAAGGCTTTGCCCGGTTGGTAGTCCTTATGCTGCTTATTGGCTTCAGCCTTGCTGACTCCGAAGTAGTATTGGGTAAAGTCACGGCTTAAGTAGCTGACGCCGGCGTAGGGAACGACAGTGCCCCAGCCCAGGTTTAGTGGTACGGCGTAACGGACCTGGCCGATAAAGCCGTTGTATCTGTTGGTTACGTCATGTTGTACCGAGGTGGACAGAGTACCGAATCCCAGTTGGGTATCCAGATTGATACCCAGATCGCCACTCAGCTTACGTTCATGGATGCCTCCAAGCGCTGCAGCGTCTGAGCCTTTCAAGGCAATACCAGGACTACCCAGATACAGACTCAGGTTGAACAGATCTTTATCATTACCGAAGAAGCGGTAGTTGATATTGGCCAGTGAGGCGTTGAAGTCCTTGCCGTTATAACCCAGGTTGCCAAAGGGACGCAGCTTGGAATCGACGCCTTGATAGAGTTCGCTGCCCTGATAGGCACCGGCAGAGACAAAGAAACTGTTTTCATGGCTGTAAATCTGGCCATTACGGATATAAACGTCAGTGTTGTCCGCCAAGGCGGCATTGCTTACTGCAGCGCCAATGAGGGCCAGGGCGCTGAATCTGAATGCTTTCATATTACTTCTCCTGAATACATAAGAAATCCAGGGCATTGTCCTCGGCGCTGCGGCCATACAATAGTGCCGCTTTGTATGGAAATGTCCGTGATCTGTCCCGTAAGCTTGGAGTATGATCGGGCTTTGGCACCCGAAGGGAGACGTAACGTGACCAAGTGTTTGATTGACAAGATTTCTGGGCTGTATGCCGGTGATAAACTGACATTCAGGGACAAGCTGGCAAGCGGGATAGATAACAAGTCTCGGATGGAGACACTGGAGGTTTTCGGCGACAGGGTTGCGGGTGATGCCCAGGCGGATCCCAAACATCATGGTGGCCCGGATAGGGTACTGCATCATTTCCCTCGCGAGCACTATGGCCACTACCGGCGCATGGGGCTGATAACCGCGGGGCAGGATGCTCCGGCCATGGGAGAAAACATCAGCAGTGTTGGCCTGACCGAGGCAGATATTCATATCGGCGATATCCTCAGCTTTGGCGAAGTCGAGCTGCAGGTCACCCAACCACGTTCACCCTGTTTTAAGCTCAATCACCAATATGGTCAGAGGGACTTTGCCCTTGCCATGCAGCAAACAGGTATGTCAGGTTGGTTCTATCGGGTGCTTAAGCCTGGCATCATAAGCTGTCAGGATGCCCTGATACTGAAACAAAGGCGTACCGATATCAGTGTCGCCGAGGCGATGAAGCTGTATTTTCGCCCCGAATTTGATGCGGCCGCCTATGACAGGCTGCTCAGCTGTGAAGGTTTGGCGGCCAGTTGGGTTGGCAGCTTGCAGCGCCGACTGGAGCGGGGCAGCATAGAAGACTGGCAGATGCGCCTCTATGGCCCGGATAGTTTGGCTTTGAACTGAAAAAGTTAGGAAACAGCATGGAAAAGCAGGAAAGAGACATGGGAATGTTGGTGCACCTGGCGAGTTTTGCCGGTTACCTGATCCCTTTCGGCACTATCTTGGGGCCGTTGATCGTTTGGTTGATGAAACGGGAAGAGTTTGAATTTGTCGATGTTTGCGGCCGTAATTGCCTGAACTTCAAAATCAGTATGATCATTTACACCATCATCAGCCTGATCCTGATCTTTGTTGGCATAGGTTTGGTGCTGGTGGCTGTACTGGCGATTTTCGATGTGGTGGTGACCATAGTCGCAGCGGTCAAGGCCAGTGAGGGGGTGGAATACAAGTACCCCTTGGCAATCAAATTCCTATGATCCCGGGCCATCCATTGGATGGCCTTGTTGCAGACAGCGGAGGAGCAATGCGAGCCTTTTTATCCGGTATCAATAACTTTTGGGTCGGTCTGGTGTTCGGGTTGTCACTGCCGCTGTTGTTAATCGTGCTGACGCTGAGCGTGACCCTCTATCAACTCACTGGCTTTGCCAATGATGTTGCCATAACCCCTCTGTATCAGCGCGGAGAGCAGACGTTGGCGCGGGTCGACCAACTGCTGATGACTCTGGATCAACGACTCAGTGATGACGACCCAGGTTTATTGGCACCATTGAAGCAAATAGAGTTGTTGCCTGAGCTTAAGTTGTTGGCTCTCAGCATTGCCAAGTTACAGGTTGAAGAGAACCAACCAGCTCTCTCTGCTGTGAAGGCTGAGCTGGCGACTCAACTCGATGCATCCCTTAAGCAAAGGTTTGCGGCAGCTGAGGCTGATGCTTTGAGCCAGCATTTGCAGCAAATTCTGGAAATATTGGCCAAGGGTAAAGAGGCGCCTTTGCCGCCTCAATCCTGAGTGTTTGCCGAGGTTTCTGCAGCCAGTTGACTCAGCGCTCGTTGGCGGTAATCCAGCAAGGCAAACACCCCGAATAGAAAGGCGTTGAGATAGTCTTTTGCCTTGAGCGGCAACAACTGACAAAATATCGTGTGAAATATCAGCACCTGCAGCCCATGCATCATGGCGGTTACCCCGAGAAGTATGGTGAGTATCACGCCGATATTACCTTCAAACGGGCTGAACAGGTTGAAAAACATCAACACCCAGGCCAATAGGGTCGCCAGTTTTCCCAACACTAATACGGCTTTCATGACTCTACTCCTCCCGGGAAGCGATACAGGCGGTAGCTGACCTGGCCGGCCTGCTTCTCTTTCAATGCTTCCCAGTCAGCCGGTATCGGCAACTGCTGCAATTCTGATTCCACTTCGAGATAGATAAGGGCGCCTGGGTTGAGCCATTGATGCCGGGCCAGCAGGGTTAGGGTTTGCTCGGCCAGCCCCTTGCGAAAAGGGGGATCGATAAACACGATATCGAAACGGCGATCGGCAGGGCGCGCCAAACCGGCCAATACATCGCCGTTAATGACCTCGGCACTATCGCATTTTAGGGTTTGCAGATTCTGCTGCAGTTGCTGAGCGGCAGTTTTTTGCAGCTCATAGACTCTGGCAAAAGCGGCATAGCGAGACAGGGCTTCCAATGCCAGAGCACCACTGCCACCGAAACAGTCCAATACCGAGCTGCCGCTGAGTTCTCCTGCCAGCCAGTTAAATAGGGTTTCCCGCACTCTGTCTGTGGTTGGCCTCAGCCCTTCCAGATCTTGGATGGGTAATTTTCTCGAGCGCCATTGGCCTGCGATAATACGAACCTGACCGCTGCCCGGTCTATTTTTGGCCATCTTGCCCCCGTGATTTTGCCTGAAGAAAGAAAGTGGTAGACTATGCCACCTTAAAAGCGTCGCTATTTTATAACAAACTCAGCCGAAAAGGTGAGATGAAGCTAAAGCCCTTTATCGCTCGGGAATGCCAGTAACAGGCCCCGTTGCTCCAGGGAAATAGTTGCGACCTCAAGCGGGAGCCCGGCTCCTGAAGATCCCCCACGATGTTGAGCACTGGTAGCACTGATGGCAAAGAAAGGTTTTTTTTCCTGGTTTCGTAAAGACAAACGCAACGACGAAGCCGAGCAGGCGGCCAAACTCGCCGAACAACAAGCCGCAGAAGCCGCGGCAGAGGCCGAACGTTTAGCTGCTGAAAAAGCGCAGGCCGAACAAGCCGAAGCTGATCGTCTGGCGGCTGAAAAGGCACAAGCCGAGCAGGTAGAAGCAGCACGTCTGGCAGCTGAAAAGGCACAAGCCGAGCAGGCAGAAGCCGAGCGTATTGCTGCCGAAAAGGCACAAGCTGAACAAGCAGAAGCCGAACGTATTGCTGCCGAAAAGGCACAGGCAGAACAGGCAGAAGCCGAGCGTATTGCTGCCGAAAAGGCACAAGCTGAAGCCGAGCGTATTGCTGCCGAAAAGGCACAGGCAGAACAAGCTGAAGCCGAGCGTATTGCTGCCGAAAAGGCGCAGGCCGAGCAAGCTGAAGCCGAGCGTATTGCGGCCGAAAAGGCACAGGCAGAGCAAGCCGAAGCTGAACGTTTGGCGGCTGAAAAGGCACAGGCAGAACAGGCAGAAGCCGAGCGTCTGGCAGCTGAAAAGGCACAGGCTGAACAGGCAGAAGCCGAGCGTATTGCTGCTGAAAAGGCGCAGGCTGAACAGGCAGAAGCCGAGCGTCTGGCAGCTGAAAAGGCGCAGGCAGAACAGGCAGAAGCCGAGCGTATTGCTGCTGAAAAGGCGCAGGCAGAGCAAGCCGAAGCTGAACGTTTGGCCGCTGAAAAAGCCCAGGCTGAACAGGTTGCCGAGGAAGAAGCTCAACCTGAGCCACAGGCAAAACCTGTTAAAGAGGGCTTCTTTGCCCGCCTCAAGCGGGGGCTGATGCGCACCAGCGAAAATATCGGTAGCGGTTTTATCGGGCTGTTTCGTGGTAAAAAGATTGATGATGACCTGTTTGAAGAGCTGGAAGAGCAACTGCTTATTGCCGACGTTGGGGTGGAAACCACCAGTCGGTTGATCTCCAGCCTGACAGATCATGCTTCACGCAAGCAGCTCAAGGATGCCGAAGCCTTATATGAATTGCTGCAGCAGGAGATGCTGGCGACGCTGGAGCCTGTGAGTGCGCCTCTGGTGCCGGACAATGCCGCCGGGCCTTTCGTTATTTTAATGGTGGGTGTCAACGGCGTTGGCAAGACCACCACCATAGGCAAGCTGGCCAAACAGTATCAGCGCGAAGGCAAGTCTGTCATGCTGGCAGCCGGTGATACCTTCCGCGCGGCTGCGGTTGAGCAGCTGCAGGTTTGGGGCCAGCGCAACGATATTCCTGTGATTGCCCAGCATACAGGTGCCGATAGCGCCTCTGTGCTGTTTGATGCCTTGCAGGCTGCCAAGGCCAGAAATATCGATGTGTTGATTGCCGATACCGCAGGTCGATTGCAGAACAAGAGCCATCTGATGGAAGAGCTGAAGAAAGTGGTTCGGGTGATGAAGAAACTGGATCCGGACGCTCCCCATGAAGTGATGCTGACCCTGGATGCCTGTACGGGTCAGAATGCCATCAGTCAGGCGCAACTGTTCCAGGAAGCAGTCGGGGTTACCGGTATCAGTATCAGCAAGCTGGATGGCACAGCCAAAGGCGGAGTTATCTTTGCCATTGCCGATAAATTTGGTATTCCTATTCGTTACATAGGCGTGGGAGAGCAGATAGACGATCTGCGTACCTTCAATGCCAAAGACTTTATCGAAGCCCTGTTCAGTCAGGAGAAGACGGATAATTGATATATGATTCGATTTGAGCAGGTCAGCAAAATTTACGCCGGGGGCCAAAAGGCACTGTCTGATGTGAGTTTTCATCTTCAGCGGGGCGAAATGGCCTTTCTTACCGGACATTCCGGAGCCGGTAAGAGTACCTTGCTCAAATTGATCACTGTTATCGAGCGCGCCAGTGCCGGCCGGGTATGGATCAACGGTCATGATATCGCCGGTATCAAGCGCGGCCATGTGCCTTATCTGCGCCGCGATATCGGGATGATCTTCCAAAGCCACCATCTATTGATGGACCGCAGCGTGTTTGACAATGTGGCGCTGCCCTTGGTTATCGAAGGTTTTACCCTGGGGGAGATCCGCAAGCGGGTAGCCGGTGCTCTGGATATGGTGGGGCTCTATGGTAAAGAGCGCCATAATCCCATCATGCTTTCGGGCGGTGAGCAGCAGCGGGTAGGCATTGCCAGGGCGATAGTCAACAAACCCCCTCTATTGCTGGCCGATGAACCGACCGGTAACCTGGACCCCAAGCTATCCATGGATATTCTCAGGCTGTTTGAAACCTTCAATGATGCGGGCACCAGCGTGTTGATTGCCACCCATGATCTCGGTCTTATCGCCAGAATGAAATACCGCACCCTAACCCTGAAGCAGGGACGGATGATAGGTGGTGAAGAACTGGGGACCAGCCCCATGAGCGCTAAGGAATAAGCTATGTCTGCCCAGCCTTCATTGACCCGCAGTAAACTCCCGCTTTCCGGCCGGATAGTGATGTTCTTTATCCGCCATATACAGCATGCCATGGCCAGCATGGGTGAGTTGTGGCGCAACCCTATCTCATCGCTGATGACTATGGCAGTGCTGGGGGTCAGCCTGAGTTTGCCGGCCGCCTTGCAGGTGCTGGTAAAAAATGCCGAGACCATTACCCAATCCTGGAACAGCGCGGCACAGATCTCCTTGTTTATCGAGGGGAACCGCTCAGAGCAGAGTATTCAGAGCCTGCTGGCGCGGATTAAGGTCTACCCGGAAATCGATGAGGTCGACTATATCAATCGTGACGAGGCACTGGCGGAGTTCCAACAGCTGTCTGGTTTCGGCGAGGCGCTCTCCTATCTGGAAAGCAACCCTTTGCCGGCGGTGATCAGCGTGATCCCCACCGAAAAGTATTCCAGCCCAACAGGCGCCAGAGAGCTTTTGACCAAGCTGGAGCGTGAGCCAGAGGTGAGCTTTGGCCGTCTGGATATCGAGTGGCTGGAGCGCTTACAGGCGCTGGTGCGCTTGTTGGAACGTACTGTGCTGGCGTTGGCGGCGCTGCTGATCCTGGCAGTGGTGCTGGTCATAGGCAACACGATTCGCCTGGCTATCATGAATCGGCGCAGTGAAATTGAGGTCATGAAGCTGGTCGGGGCCACAGAAGCCTTTATTCAACGGCCTTTTCTCTATACCGGCATCTGGTATGGTGTTATCGGCGGTATGCTCGCCTGGGTGATAATCAACCTCTTGGTCTGGTATCTGGATGGAGCGCTGGCCTCGCTTTTGGGCCTATATGGCAGCCAACTTGAGATGCAGTCCCTGAGTTTTGTCGAGCTGCTGCAGATGATGGCACTGGCGTCATTTTTGGGCTGGCTGGGGTCTTTCCTGTCGGTGCGCCAACACCTGCGAGCCATAGAGCCTCACTGATGTAAAAATGAACTTATCTTCACTTGCATTGTCCTATTTTCGGGGTAAAAATAACCCCGGGTGTTGGATACGGCGTTGACAATATATGTCAATTGACCGATAGTGCATCGGCTCATCAGCATTTTTTTCGACCCGAAATGAGCATCAAAGCAGTAAGAAACAGGAGCGTGAATGACTGATCAAACGCAATCAATGGCACTGATGGTTCCCCAAGGGAGCAGCAGTCTCGAGGCCTATATCCATTCGGTAAACAGCATGACCATGCTGGACGCCGAGCAGGAGTATGAGCTGGCGAAGCGTTTGCAGGAAACCGGTGATCTGCAGGCGGCTAAGCAACTGATTATGTCGCACTTACGTTTTGTGGTGCATATTGCCCGCGGCTATGCGGGTTATGGTCTGCCTCAGGCAGATCTGATCCAGGAAGGCAACATAGGCCTGATGAAGGCGGTCAAGCGCTTCGACCCTGATGTGGGTGTGCGTTTGGTGTCTTTCGCCGTGCACTGGATCAAGGCAGAAATTCATGAATATGTGCTGAAGAACTGGCGCATAGTTAAAGTTGCCACCACCAAGGCACAGCGTAAATTGTTCTTCAACCTGCGTAAGGCCAAGAAACGTCTGGGTTGGTTCAGCGATGAAGAAGTCACCATGGTGGCCGAAAATCTTGGCGTATCCAAACAGGATGTGACCGAGATGGAGTCGCGGATGGCGGCGCAGGATCCGGCCTTCGACCTGACCAATGATCACGATGATGATCATGACTTTGCCCCGGCGCTTTATCTGGAAGACCACTCTTCCGACTTGGCGGCTCAGGTAGAAAATGACAACTGGGAATCCAATGCCCAGAACAAGCTGTTGTCTGCCATCAAGACCTTGGATGAGCGCAGCCAGCATATTCTGCGGGCCCGTTGGTTGGACGATGAAAAGACCACACTGCAGGAATTGGCCGATACCTATCAGGTGTCTGCCGAGCGGATCCGCCAGTTGGAGAAAAACGCCATGAACAAGCTCAAGGCTTGTATGGACGTATAACCTAACTTATTTAGTGTGTTGTTTTGATTGCTAATGAATGCCGTTCACCTCAAGTGAACGGCATTATGCTTTCTTGACGGGCGTTTAAAGTATTATCCAGACGTTTTGTACCTGGATAATCTCGGTATTTCTCGCACCTTTTGCTGATTTTTGATTTAGCTGAGTGGGTTAATTCACTGACTCAAAGTTCAGTCTTATCGGTCGGTCACCAGGCAAGCTCAAGGATTTCACGGCTGCTGTCCAGACCAAGATCGCCGGTTTCAGACAAGGCCGTCATGCCGTGAGCTTCCAGTGCGGCAACAACGTCGGCGATACGCTCTTGCGGCACATCATAGTCGCGCAGGCGAGTCTTGAGGCCGACCTGTTCAAAGAAGGCCTGAGTGGCTGCAATGGCTTGCTCGATACGGCTGTCTTCATCACCCGAAGTGATATCCCAAACCCGCTCGGCATATTGCAGCAGCTTGGCGCGTTTCCGTTCCTTGCGCACCCGCCATACAGAGGGCAGGACTACGGCCAGCGTTTGCGCATGATCTATGCCGAACATGGCGGTCAGTTCGTGGCCTATCATATGAGTGGTCCAGTCTGCCGGTACGCCGCAGCCTATCATACCGTTGAGCGCCGAGGTGGCACTCCACACCAGGTTGGCGCGGGCATTATAGTTCTCCGGCTCGGCCACGGTGACAGGGCCCACTTCAATCAGGGTCTTCAGTATGCCTTCGGCCATTCTGTCCTGAACTCTGGCATCCACGGGGAAGGTGACGTATTGCTCGACCACGTGCACGAAAGAGTCGACTACGCCGTTGGCGACCTGGATCTTCGGCAAACTGAAGGTCAGGCTGGGATCCAGCACGGAGAATACCGGGAAACTCTGTGGATGAGTTACAGGGAACTTGCCACCCTGATGACTGACCACGGCAAAAGCATTCATTTCTGAGCCTGTAGCCGGCAGTGTCGCCACTGTACCGACAGGCAGTACCTCTGTCACAGGAACCGGGTTGAAACCGTGATGCAGCAAGCTGCTGCTGTCGCCATCGAATTTTGCCGCCAGGGCAATAAACTTGGTGCCGTCCATCACTGAACCGCCACCGACGGCCAACAGAAAGTCGATGGATTCGCGCCGCGCCAGCTCGGCAGCCCTGGCCAGGGTGTCGTATTTGGGGTTGGCTTCAATGCCGCCGAATTCAAATACAACACGGTCGCCCAGCGCGGTTATGACCTTGTCCAGGGTGCCGAAGCGTTTGACACTGCCACCGCCGTAAGTCACCAGCACTCTGGCATTGGCCGGTACCAGTTGGTCCAGTTCTGCCAGTCTGTCTTTACCAAATACTATGTGGGTAGGGTTGCGATAGTCGAAATTGAGCATGATATATCTCTCTTCTACAGCCGAAAAACTATGGTTGCCATCTTAGTCCTCTCAGCTTGGATTGAAATACACATTGCTGGAGCGTTTATGCCTATTCCTGCCTGGTTTGGTTAATAGGGGCTTAAATTTGGCTATTTTGATGCTTTTTTCTGTGATGGTGCTAGTATCAAAACCCTGATGATTGGAGAGTGTTATGAGTGATATTGCAGCTTTAATGGCGGCCCTGGCGGTGCATGAAGGGGTCAACAGCACCAGCCTGCCAGGGGTGCATCTGTTTCGCAGTTCGGCCTATGGCAGCCGTGGCCCCATGTGTTATTCCCAAGGGATCATGATAGTCGGCCAGGGGCGTAAACGTGTCTATCTCGAAGATAAGATCTACGACTATGATCCGCAGAACACCTTGGTGATGACAGTGCCTATGCCGGTGGAGTGTGAAACCTTTGCTTCCGAGGAAGAACCGGTATTGGTACTCATGGTGGATATAGATCTGCAGCAACTGAACCAGTTGATCCGCATGATGGATCAACACCACAAGATGCCCAAGGATCTCGATGATGCCCGTCAGAGCGGCTTCTTTGTTGCCGCCAACAGCGAAGATATGCTTTGCTGTGTCGAGCGTTTGCTGCTGGCTCTGCAGTCGCCGTTGGAAGCCGAGATCTTGGGTAAGGCCATGGTGCAGGAGTTGCTGTTTCGGGTGTTGGCTTCCGACAATGCGGCGCCTTTATATGCGCTGGCGCTCAGTCATACCCGTTTATCCCGGGTAGAGAAGGCGCTCAAATATCTGCACCAGAACTATCGTGAAAGTGTGGAGGTAGAGCAGCTGGCCGAGTTGGTCAACATGAGTCCCTCGGCATTTCATCGCTGTTTCAAGGAGGTAACCGCCTCATCGCCCATTCAGTACTTGAAGAAGATCCGCCTCAATAAGGCCAAAGAGCTACTGCAAAGACAGCGCCTCAAGGTGAAGGAAGCGGCACTGGAAGTGGGCTATGAGAGCCCGGCCCAATTCAGTCGGGAGTTCAAGCGTTACTTTGACCAGAGTCCGGGGGAAACAGCCAGGCTTTAAGGCTGACTCCAGAAGGTTTTGCTAACCGAGACCTCACCCGTATCCGGCAGATATTCCATGATCAGTGTCTCTTCATTTTGCTGGATAAAATACACTGAGCGGTAGATACAGGTATTGGGCGTTTGCTTATAGGTATAGGCCACGTCGACAGTGGTTGTAGGCAGATTGGCATCTTCCACATAGGCGATGCTGAGGTCGGTATCTGTGAGGCCATGCCACAACTGTTCGCAGGCGTCGAAAATATGGGTGTCTTTGCCTGCTGTGGCATAGGGCCAGCCGTTGGCACTGGAATCAACACTGCCATCACCAAAGCTGGCGAGGTTGTCGATGGCGCCCTGATATCCTTTGGCCAGATAGCCACTGTGATAGAGTTTCACCGCAGATTCAAAGGCGGCATACTGGCCTTTAAGTACCTGCTCTGTGGCGTCGTCGCGCAGATTGAGGAACTTGGGTGCGGCCACCACTGCCAGGATCCCGAGGATAATAATCACCACTACAAGTTCAATTAGGGTAAAGCCCTGATACTGCTTTGCTTTCATTACATCGCCCGGTTTATAGAATAGAGATATTGCCAACTGAATCGTCGCCGATGCGGCAGTCTAGCCAAGCCTCTGACGTCTGGCAAGCTGAGAGTGGCAGTGGATATAGGGAAGGTCGCTGCCATGGATTCCTTAATGGTATTTTGCCTCGGTGCATAAATCCAAAGACATTAAAGCTTAAGATATTGTTTTACATGAAACTACAGCTTTGTTCACACTCCGGCGACCTAAAGCAGACCCATCTTCTACTAGGCTGGTTGAGCCTGTGGCGGGATGACGGGCTAATATTGATACTGAAACTATCAGGGAGGAAAGCAGATGAAATGGATTGGGATCTTGTGTGGCTTGCTGGTGTCACTGCCGGTAGCCGCGGCCGAAGGGGAATACTTCTCTGAGGAGATAGTTCAGCAAGGCACTTTAGCCAATGAAACTCTGCTCAAGGATGCTATGCCGGGCGTGGCCGCCGAAGTGGCTCGCCGCGGCTGCGAGGTGCCGGAGCAGTTTTTTGCCTTTGTGCTGGCGATGCCCAAAGGCGAAGTCGGTGAGCGCTACTGGCATGAACGCTGGATAGTAGAAGGTTGTGAGCGTGAGTACCCGGTGGATATCGAGTTTCGTGAAGATGGTGTCAACGCCGCCTATTGGACCATCAAGAATAAAGGCTGAACTGCTGGGTTAGCGGTTTTGGCAATCATCTCAGAAAAGACAAACCCAGGCCAAGGCCGGGGTCTGTCTTCAAAGGTTTAACACAGCTCAGGCGGCCTCGGGGTTATTTTGCGGCAACTGCGCCCGAACCTCTTCGAGACGCTGCTCATACCAGGCAGTTTCGGCCTCGGTAAAGCTTTGCAGCAGTTCCTGTTGTTTTAGCACTAGATTCCCCTGAAAACCAAACTGGTTATGTTCTGCCAGTTCCAGATACAGCCATACGGCGGCATCTACCCGTTTATCCAGCTTGAGGCAGGTTTCATACAGCTCTTCATAGGCCAGAGTTTCTCCGCCGAAGGCGGCCTTTTCCAGCCAGTGCAGCGCTTGTTGCAGCTCCTGGTATTCTTGCTCATCCGCATACAGTAGAGCTTGGCCCTTGAGCAGGTCCAATCTGGCCTGGGCCAGGTTATCTATGGGGTGCAGGGTCAAATATTCCTGTTTGAGAGCTTGGGCTTGCTGCTTTTCCGATTGGCTCAGACGTGCTGCCAGAGTCTCTTTGGCGGCGAAATATTCGGCTTCTTCGCCCATGGCGGCAAACTCGAAATGCATCAGTGCCAGCGGCAGTTGGCGATTGACACCTAACCCTTGTTCATAGAGCTTACCGAGCTGAAAGTGGGCACCAAGATCCCAGGCTTGCGCCAGGGGCTCCAGTAATGCCTTGGCATGCAGGTGATCCTGGCTATCGCGGGAGTGCTCGAGCAGGAAACCGGCCCAAATAGTCGCCGCCACGCTGTTTTCTTCGTCGGCTGCGGCTTTTTCCAACCATTCTCTGGCCTTGTGCAGATCTTGGGGTAATTGGTCACCGTTCAGGTAGCGCTGCCCTAATGTCAGTTGCGAGTAACTGCTGTCTTTTGCCTGCTCAATCAAGAGTCGTTCGGCCTGGCGTTTATCCACCGGGCCACCTTGGCCTTGCAACATCATTTCCGCCAGATGACCGCCGCTGGCAGTTTCACCGAGCTGGTGCCCCTTGGTGAGCCAGAATCTTGCTTGCTGCAAATCGGCTTCACCTTGTCTGGGTTCCTGCAGTAATTTTCCCAGATGAAAGCAGGCCTCGGGATCATCTTTGGCAGCGGCCAACTCGAGCCATTTTATCGCCTTGCTGCCATCTTTATCGAGTATCGGGTTACGGGCATAGACCCGTCCCAGTTGGCTTTGGCTCTCAATATCACCGGCTTCGGCTCTGGGGAGTAAGTTTTGCTCCAGTAGCTGAATATTGTCACCAAAAGCAGGGTGTTGGTTCAGCTCCAGCATCAGGTCATGGAGCTTGGCAAATTCATTGTCCAATGACGAGGCCTTGGCGGCCCAGTGCATCGCCTTGTCGGCATCATTGGGGACCATCTCCAGTTCGGGACGGGTATAGAACTCATAGAGCATTTGGGCGGCGGCGGGATGATCTTTATTGGCGGCCTGTTCCAGCAGCGCTATGCCTTCATCGACGCTATTTCTGCCAATCAGTCTCAAGCCTTCATTGGCCATGGCATCCGGGTCGCCACTTTTTACCGCTTGGGCTCGTTGCCACTTTTTCAGGGCAATAAAGAAGGCCACAAACGCGATAATAATCAGTATCAGTTTCATTGTTTTCCTTAACCTTGAGAAGTTGGCGCGGACACAGTAAACGCTGTCATGACGTTTTTTGCAACCGTAATAAAAAGACCGCGACGGTGCGCGGTCTTTGGAGTAAGAGAGTTGAACTGCGCCAGTAT
Organism: Shewanella chilikensis; assembly: GCF_002836945.1. GTDB lineage: Bacteria > Pseudomonadota > Gammaproteobacteria > Enterobacterales > Shewanellaceae > Shewanella > Shewanella chilikensis. The sequence continues at coordinate 19,140 of NZ_NIJM01000004.1, read as the reverse complement.
ATCCCAGAATTGTCCTGGTTTATAAAAACGGCATAAGGCTTTCTCGTTAGAAGCTCCAGGTCATCCCCAGCCAATAGCGGCGGCCGTCTTCGATATAGCCGTATTCTTCCTGGGTAATCTCTTTGTCCAGTAAATTATAGATACCGGCGCTGAGTTTGAGGTTTTCCATCAGTTGCAGGTTGGCACCTATATCCAGCAGTGTGTAAGAGGGGGCTACCAGAGTCGATGACGAAGGGCCTGTGGTGGGCTGGCTCTCTTCACCTCGGTAGTGCACTCTGGCCCAACTGCCCCAGCTGTCGTTGATTTGCCAATTAAGGGAGGTTTGCAGCAAGTGCTTGGGCAGTTTATTCAGAGGGCTGCCTTGATAGCGACCCGTTTTTTGCTCTGAGTCTGTATAGGTGTAGTTGGCCGAAAGTTGGATGTCATCATTGATGTCATAGCTGAAATCCAACTCGAACCCTTGGGTTACCGCCTCATCCACATTCACATAAGTGGTGGGATCCGAGCCAAACCGGTTCGGACCATCGGTACACTGACTCTCGGGGCAGGGTACTCGGGTAATTTTGTCTTCAAACTCGTTATAGAAGACTGTCATGGCCGTGGTGATATTCTCGCCGAAGCCGGTGTGCAGCCCCAGCTCGTAGTTGATTGAGGTCTCGGGTTTTAGATCCGGGTTACCGTACATATTGCCACCGCGGCTGACCTGGCCCCAATCCGGCACTGTTTGTCTCAGGCTTGGCGCCCTGAAGCCGGTGGAAACACCACCTTTGAGGGTTGTGCTGTCAGTCAGGTTCCAGACTCCATAGATACGGGGGCTGAAGTGCTCGCCAAAGTTTTCGTCATCATCCATGCGTAAACCGGCCGTCAGGGCAAAGGTGTCGCTCATGCGCCATTCGTTTTCGGCAAATACCGACCATTGGCGTCTGCTGATGTCGCTACGGTCACCTACCTGATTACCTGTTTTATCACTGAGATCCTGGTAATTGAAGGCAGCTCCAAAGGTGGTGGTATGACTATCTCCAAAGCCGGTGATCAGACTGGTCTGGGCATCAGTGTTTTTGATGGTCATTGCCCGGCTTTTGTTTTCAAACTCTTCATATTTGACCCAGGTGTTACTCGTACCTATTTCCCAGCGGCCCGTGTGTGCCAAGGAATACTTGCGGCTTTCATATTCTGTGGTGGAGGACGCCGGGCAGCCAAAACGGCCGCAGGGTTTGCCGGGAGCGAGAGGGGCGACTGTTTTGCCAAGAGTGCTGTCCAATTCCTGAATGGCACTGCTGACCTCCAAAATGATGTCGTGGTCGTCACTCGGAGTCAGCGAGAAACGGGCGCTGAGATTGTTGGCATCTCGGCCGCGGTAACCGCCGGTGATCTGGTCTTCTTCTCGCTTGGTGTATTGTCCATAGAGTTGTAGACCCAGCCAGTCCGGGATCAGGGCCCCGCTGACAAAGAAGTTACCCTGATAGATATTGCCGGATTCGCTGCGTTCCTGAACTGTGCTGTCCAGCCTGAGTTCGCCTTGCCAGTTTTCCGGAACCTTGCGGGTGATGATATTGATCACCCCGCCTATGGCATCAGAACCATACAGGGATGACATAGGGCCGCGCACCACTTCGATTCTGTCTATTGCCGACAATGGCGGAGTCCAGGCGCCTTCGACTCCCGGGCCATCGCTGTTGGTACGAGTCTCCCGGGATGACTGGCGCATGCCGTCTACCAGGATCAGTGTGTATTGGCTTCCCATGCCCCTCAGGCTAATGTCACGGCGATCGCTGCCGCCGGTAACCACAACGCCGGGAACATCCAGCATGGCATCGGTAATATCGCGATAGAAACGGCTATCCAGCTGTTCTCGGGTAAGCACGCTGATAGAGGCGGGAGCATCCTTGAGTTGTTGCTCGTAGCCGGAGGCTGTGACCACTATGACTTCCATGTCTTGGGGCGCTTCATCGGCCTGAGCCGCAGGTATGAGTAAGAGTGCGGCAATGGCGCTGGCCAGTGGGCTGATTCGACACAAAGGCATAGGTTTCTGACTCCTGAATGATAAATGCAAACTATGTAAATGAGAATGATTTTCAATGGCGAGAATTTACGCCGATGATACAATCCTCTCAAGCGCATTTTTCTGAAAACACAGTTAAGGATTGCTTTATAGCGACTGCCGTAACTGAGATGTTTTGGCTGTTTTGATGGGGCTGAAAGATGAATAGGCAGATGGTCAAGGCGATGCTGGTATTTGCCACCACAGTAGAGAAGGGCACTATGAATGCCGCCGCCAGGCAGTTATGCATGAGTACTTCTGCCGTTAGTCAGCAGATATTCAAGCTGGAGCAGCAACTAGGGCTTGGGCTACTTAACCGCAGCACCAGGGCGTTGACGCCGACTGAGGCTGGAAAACTCTTTTACCAGAGTTGTGTGCAGATGATCGCACTTGCCGATGAGACTGAGCTGCAGTTGAGTCGATTGAAGGACTCTCCGGCCGGTGAGTTGCGGATAGCCGCCCCCGTGGGATTTGGTGGCGGCCTTCTCAGTGAGCCGTTAAGGCGTCTGTTGGAGGCGCATCCCGGCATTCAATTGACGCTGCAGTTGCAGGATGAGGTGGTAGATTTGGTGGGTTGCGCCCTAGACCTGGCTATCTGTATCGGGCCCTTGGCCGATTCGGCGCTGGTGGCTCATCATCTGGCCGATTGGCAGATGCTCTTGTGCGTGGCACCAGACTTTCTGCATCGGCGAGGGCGCTCTATGCCAAGCCATCCTGGTGAACTGCAGGATTGGGAGCGTCTGTGCCATAAGGGAAGTATGGTGCAGGACAATATGTTGAGTCATACCGTCAGTGGTGAGCAGCTGTCTTTAACGCCTGGGCGTCTGGCGGTCAACAATATGCAGAGTCTGATCCGCTTCACCCTGGATGGTTTGGGTTATGCGGCCTTACCGGAGCCTGAAGTGCAGCAGTTTTTGCAGCAGGGCACTTTGTTGCCTCTATTGCCTGACTGGCAACTGCCACAGTACAGCGTCTATGCCCTGACCGCAGGGCGTGAGGGGCAGGCGCCAAAAATCCGTGAGGCGATAGCGACCCTGGGGGCATGTTTCGCCGCTCATGGATCTCGTCCAGATTTTAAACCTTGAAATATAGTATGTTTTATCACCAAATCCGCTCACGGATGAAACGTTTTTGTATCAGTAACACCAAGCTGTGCTTGTCACTTAAGTGTTGATACTCAGAACTGGATTTGGATGTGACGATGAGCTTTCCAGCATGATAGCCGTGGTGCGACAAAGCACTTTATCAAGGCAAGAAACTTGGCCGCAACTGTTGGCAGTTGTCTGGTTCTGAGTGAGCTATAGCCGCTGGTTGAAAAATAGCGTGACTCACCAGCGACTGTCGTTTTCACAGGGACGGCCATCATTGTCGCCGTCCATCTTGGTGTTGGGGCAGTAACGGTTGAAGTATTCGGCTTCGGCCCTGGAGGTCATCTGGCTGCAATACTGGCGTCCATCGCAGTGGAATCTGACATCCATCTCCACAGAGTGACTGGCATAGCGCGGCGAGGTTTGAGCCGCTTCGCGGATACTCTTGCTTAGGGTGTTCTGGTGAATGTCGGTCAGCTGTTGCGGTTCATTACCGCTGAGCTTTACCCAACTCAGATAACAGGCATAACCAAAAATAAGATAAAAAAACAAAGCGTTTCATCTTTTTTCCTTAAGTATTTCGGCATCCTTGGCCAAATTGAAGTTGGCTTTGTATTTCTGAGTGGCTAGACAGTCCAAGGTGAAATTTTGCGTCGATATTGCAGCTTGTTCCGGGAAATGTTTCAACTTAAATTTGAGCTGCGCCACCCTGTTGCCGGGTGTCATGTTGTTTATTGTTCCGCCAAGGCTTGGAGCCTATTAACTTCGTCTTGCACTTGCTGCACATATTTGTCCCAGTAGCCCAACTGTCGAAATTCTTCCAGACAACAGCGATAGAGCTTGAGTTTGTGCTTGTTGGCCAACTGCGGTAGTAAGCAGATTTCCCCTTGATTTCTAGCATCCATTCTTTTAACTCCTGTCCGGCAATACAGCATGGCTTCCTGCCACGGTAGATAAGTTACTTTTTAATCAGTTGTTTGATAATGCCGGCTCGCCTGATAACCGTAATGTTGTGATTTTGCCAAACATAGCCAAACCCGATGCCACCAGGGTTTACCAAGGATAAGCTGGTAATCAATTAGAATGTTTTTGGCAGATTTCTTAATGGAAAATCAGTATAAGCTTAAGTAATCAAAGGCAAATCACTTACTTCTAAAGTATGGGTATTTCAAGAGCAGCTTTCCCTGTGAGGTATGCTTGGTTATGCTGCGCTATTGGCTGTATTGGGGGAATCATAATGGTCACAGCGTTTAGGCAACAGCAAGGCACGGCTTTGGTACTGGAGGGCGGCGGCCTGCGCGCCATTTATACCGCCGGGGTGCTGGATGCTTTCTTGGAAGCCGGGGTCATGTTTGATTATCAGGTAGGGGTTTCCGCCGGCGCTATCTATCCGGCTTCGTACCTTTCCAGGCAGAAAGGGCGTAACCTGTTAATTCAGCAGCGTTATCTTGCAGATAAGCGCTACATGGGCATGAGGCATCTGCTGAAGACGGGCAATTATGTCAATACTGACTTCACCTATAGACGTATGGCTCACGAGTTGCTGCCGTTCGATTTTGAGACCTTCCTGTCCTCGGGAGCCGAATTCAAGATAGGGGCTTTCAACTGCCTTTCCGGTGAAACTGACTTCTTTGGCATGAGTGATTTTGGTGGCCACGACGAGCTGTTGCAGATACTGATTGCCTCAAGCAGCCTGCCTTTTATCTCCAAACCCGTCGTCATCAATGGGGTGCCTTATCTTGATGGTGGCATTGCGGCACCTATTCCGCTAGAGCAAGCCAGAGTAGATGGCTATCAAAAACAACTGATTATCCTGACTCAGGCCGCAGATTACAGAAAGTCAGCCTTTAAATTTAAATGGCTGGCACAAAAAGCTTATCGGCGTTACCCCAAGGTTGTCGATGCTTTGCTGAGGCGTCATCAGGTGTACAACCAGGCACAACAGCAATTACAGCAGGCAGTTGCCGATGGAAGTGCCATGGTGCTCCAGCCTAAGATGGCGCTGGACTTGTCGAGGCTGGAGCGCGACATCAACAAGGTAGAGGCTGTGTATCATTTAGGGCTGGCCGATGGTCGTGAGGCATTGCCTGCTGTGTTGGCGTTTTGTTGCTATGCTGACAAGCCTAGCGACGCCCACAGAGCATAAATGACTCAGGAGCTTAGCGGGTCATTCCAAGTGAGTGTCAGCCTGAATGGCTGACACTAAGCTCGGGAAGTGGACTCAGGGACGCAGTGCCGGCATCCGGCCACGGGTTGGTCGCACACTGGACATTAGCATATAGATACAAGTTGTGGTCAGACACAAGCCCAGGTACATGGGCAACCCCTGCTGTTGCTGGAAGCCGTTGGCTACCAGAGGCCCGATAACCGAACCCACAGAGTAGCTGAGCAGCATAAGTTCGGTTGCCGCCACTATCTTGCTGCTGTCGAGGCTGTCACAGGCCAGCGTAATAGCGATAGGGTAAAGGGCGAAGGCGGCAGCCCCCAGCAGCAACAGGTTGAAGCCCATCACCAAAGTGCTGTGACTCAGCAGAATACCCACAACCCCGGCGGCGCCCAACAAACAGAAAAACGCCATCAAGAGAGTCTTGCTGAATCTGGGAGACAACCAACTGACCAGGGGTTGCACCAACATGGCTCCCAGGATCACTATGGCCATCAGTTTGCCCGTCAGTTGATGGTCACCCGTTTGCTCGCTGAGAAACACAGGCATCAGGCCATAGATGGGGCCCAATACCAAACCTGCAACCAGGCAGCCCATGATGGCAGGGCGACTGACATGCCTGACTTCTTTGAAGCTAATCTTCTGATGCTGTATTTTTTGTGGCTGGCAGCGCTTGGCCAGCAGTGGCGGCAATACGGCCAACACCAGTACTATCGCCACCAAAATATGCGGCATGGCACCATCGACACCCAATTGTCCCACACCCAGTTGTCCCAGGGCGTTACCGCCATAGAGTGAGCCTGTATAGAAGCCCAAACGCTTGGCTCTCTGCTTGGCGGTGTCGGCTATCAACAACCAGGACTCCACCACTACGAAGATGCCGGCCACGGCAATCCCGGCAATAAAGCGCGCCGCCAGCCAAAACTGACCATTAACCACCAAGGGCATGCCAGCCACTGTCGCCGCCAGCAGCAATAGAAACAGGATGAAGGCGCCTCTGTGTCCCAGGCGTGCCACGACAGGTGAAATACAAGTTGCCCCGAGTAGCAAGCCGAAATAGAAAATACTCGCCAGCCAAGCCGCCAGATCTGTTGCCAAGCCAAAACCGTCCAATGCCAGCGGCAGCAGACTCATATGATAGCCGGAAGCCAGAGCAAACAGGGTCAAACCCGCAACAGGTACCCAGGCACTGTTGTTGTGAGCGGTGGCGTGAGGTTGGGACAACTCAGACTCCAAATAGAAAAACGACCTTTTAAACGGAGATCTGTTTAAAAAGTCTGAATGGTGAAATTTTCCGCGAATATAGGAGTCTGTAGCGCTCGGGTAAAGTGAGTTTATTTTGTTGTCTTGGAAAGAAAATTTCACCAAAGTCTGGATGTTTAATAGTCTGTTTTAACTTTGAATAAATGTAAATAAAAACTCGCTTAAATGGCAATTTTTGCTGAGTTAAAACGGTGTTTTTAGCCGTTTGGCAATATCACCTCTTGTGGCCTTTGTTGTTGGCTGCGCTGCATTTAGTGTTTGCCCTGGGGTAAGATGGGGTCATTCGTTTCTGTGGATTATTTCTATGGCCAAGATTTTGCTCGTTGCCAACCTTAACTGTGACCGAATCTTATTGCTGGATAAACCCTTGCGTACCGGAGGCAGATTCCATTATCAGGATGGTGGCCAACGCTTGGGTGGTGGTGGCGCCAATACAGGCATAGGTCTGGAATGGGCCGGCCATAATGTGGCTCTGGTGAGTCAGGTTGGACGCGACGAGATGGGCGATTGGCTACTGGCCGAAGCCAGTACCCAAGGGTTGGATTGTCGCAGGGTGCAGCGGCGAGCAGGCAATACCTGTGAAATGCTGTTGGTGATGACCCCGGATGGCGAGCGCACCATTATTCGGCCGCAACGGCCGATATTTGAATTGCCGGCGCCGCCCAAGTGGTCGCAGTGGGATGCCTTATATATCAACTCATCCGCCGAAGGTGCGGTCAGTTGGGCGCGAACCGCGCTGGAACACACTCTGGTGGTGGCACAATTGGCCAAAGATGACAGGCCAAGACCCTGCCATGTATTGCTGTCTTCGGTAACAGATATGCAAGGACGCAGCGAGCTCAGCCCCTGGCAGTTTGGGCGTCAGATAGCCGGTGACGCACTTAAATACTTTATTGTGACTCAAGGCGAGCAGGGCGCGGTGTTATATCAGGAGGATGGTGAGGCTCTGATAGCTGCTGTTCCGGCGAAAGTGGTGGATACCACGGGTGCTGGTGATGCTTTTGCCGCCGGGCTTATCCATGGTTTGGTATCGGGAATGGCAGTGGAACAGGCCATGAAGGAAGCCTCTTTGTGGGCGGCTTTCGCGGTTGCCTCGGAAACCTCGATTCCGGGAGACGCCTTGCGTCAGTACCTGCAAGCACAGCAGGATTGAGTTTGTCATAAAAATCCCGCATCAGTGTCATGCCGCTGTCATCAAGAGTGCTTAATCTTGCTGGCGATCTTTGGTTAGAGCTTAAGGGCTCTGCGGGTTTCTCCCTTCTTATTTATGTGCTAACTGGCTTGCCCTGCTCTTTGAGCGGGGCTTTTTTATATCTTTTACCATTGTTTTTGAGGTCGGATTTTCGACAAGTTCTGTTAGTCACCTAACTGGAAGCAAAGGCGATGAGGACAGAGTTGTTCTATTTATAAAGCATTGTTGTCATACAGTGGACTCTCATTAACCGTTTCATTTTGGCATCGGACTCTGAGCCGAATTTAACCTGGGGCATGTGTTAATATTGGCATTACTGAGCTGCCGTCTTGGCAGATGATCGACTATCAGCCTGACTATAAATAGCAAGATGGCGTTGAAGAGAGCAAGTGCTGATTAAGGAAAGATATTAGGTATGTCGCGCTGTTATTGTGAACAATGTGGGTACCCAGAAACGGCCTGTGTTTGTACTGCAGTGTCTGCAATATATCCTGGTAGCCAGCTGCTGGTGCTGCAGCATCCTGCGGAGGTCGAGCATGCCAAAAATAGTGTGCGTTTGTTGCAGTTGGCCGTGCCGGACACCCGGGTGATAGTGGGAGAAACCGAGGCGGATTTTGCCGAGTTGAGAGCTGAACTGACAACAGATAGCATGCCGACTTTCTTGCTCTATCCTTCTGATAACAGTCAGCTGTTGCAGGCGGATGACTCATCAGAAGCTGTAAGGCTTATCCTGCTGGACGGCACCTGGCGCAAAACCTTGAAAATGTATCGGCTTAACCCTTGGTTACAGGCGTTGCCTCAAAGGCATTTGCCACTGGCGGTGCCGACAGCGTATCGCATCCGCAAGGCTAATCGCAGTGATAGCTTATCGACACTCGAGGCTGCAGCTGCAGCTCTGTCTCAGTTGGAGCCTGGGCTGGATGTGGCACCTATGTACGCATTACTTGCTGAGCTGGTGGAGCAGAGGCTACGGCGGATGCCGGCCAAAGTGCGTGAGCGGTATTGAGTAAGTGAGTAAGTAGTCGCGAAAATTCCGTGTAGATCACGACATTTATAAGTGAATCCGGTTTTAATGAGCCTACATCATCCTTGATGATGGAGTGGGACTGTCGGCTTACCGCTTTTGCAGGGGAGTGGTAGCAGAGTAACTCTGTTGCCGACAGTTCTGTTCACCCTTCTTAGTATCGAGCTCTTATAGATCAAAATGCGCCAAGGCAAACTGTTCTGGATGCAAGGGGTAACCGAAAAAGAATCCCTGAGCCAGTCCATCCCCCATTTGTCGTACCATATTATTTTGATATTCGGTTTCTATTCCTTCGGCAACAAATTTGAGTTCAAGTGCTTGTGACAGCTGTACTATGGCTTGGCACAAACGTTTGCCTTTTTGATGTTGTAATTGCTCGGCAAATTCACCGGCAATTTTTAGCCCATCCAGTGGCAGACTGCCCAAACGACTCAATGATGACAGCCCGGTACCGAAATCATCGAGAACTATTTTGACGCCCAGTGCCCTGAGCTGTTTGAGGGTTTGTTTGGCCTGACGTGGGTGGCCCAGCAATGCCGATTCGGTGATCTCCAGAATCAAGGCTTCTGCGGGAAGCTGATGATGTTGCAGTGCAGATTTTACCTGTTGGTAAAAGTCCAGGTGCTCTAATTGCAGCGGCGATATATTGACTGAAATAATAAAGTCGTTGTCCTGTTGCCGCCAAACAGCCAGTTGTCGGCAGGCTTGCTCTACGACCCAGTTGCCGACAGTGACTATTAGACCGGTTTCTTCAAGCAAGGGTACAAAATCGGCCGCTTCCAACAGTTCATGAGGACTCTTGTGCCAGCGCAGCAGTGCTTCGGCACCGGCCATATGGTTATCTTTGAGCCTGACTATGGGTTGATAAAACAGGCTTAGTTGTCCCAGACCCAAGGCGTGACGCAGATCGCCGAGCAGTTTAAGTTTATGTTCGGCGGCCTCACTCATGGAGCTGTCATAGAAATTGATATGGCTGGCGCTGCGTTTGGCACTGTACATGGCTGTGTCGGCTTGGCTCAGCAGTTCGGAAGGGTCTATCTCCTGGTTGCCAAAAAGGCTGATACCTATACTGGTACCCAGGTAAAACTTTTGTCCTTCCAGTTCAAATGGGGTCTCGAATAGAGCCAATATCTGCTGTGCAAAAAGGTAGATATCTTCCCTGTCGCGGCAATCTTGCAACACCAGAGTAAATTCATCGCCGCCCATACGGGCGATATCGGCTCTCTCTATACAACCGGCTTCCAGCCTGGCGGCGACCAGTTGCAGTATTCTGTCCCCCATGGAATGACCGAAACAGTCGTTGACATGTTTAAAGCCGTTGAGGTCCAGAAACATCAAGGCTCCCGTGGTTGGCTTTCCTTGGTTGAAGGCCTCTAGACTGGCTCTGAGAACCTGGCGCAGCTTGCGCTTCATATGACGGCGATTGGGAAGCCCTGTCAGCATGTCAAACATGGCTTGTTCTGTCAGGCGTGATTCCAGCTGTTTACGCTCGCTGATATCGCTGAAGATGGTGACCAGATAACAACCGGATTCAGTCTGCAACCTGCGACTGCTCTGCCAGGCGGGGAAGTGACTGCCATCGACCCGGGTATGGCTGACCTCTCCCTGCCAGAAGTCCCGCTGCGCCAGCGCAGCACGACATTCTCTCTGCTTGGGATCGTTTGCGGTTTCGAGGATCTGCAACTGCTGACCTATCAGCTGCGCCTGACTAAAGCCGCAAAGACGGCAGAGGGCTCGATTGACCGCAAGGATTTTGCCCGAGGTATCACTGATGACAACGGCTTCGGCACTTTCTTCGAGAATTCCGGCCAATACGCTGCGGGGCAGCAGGCCGAATACGTCTTGAGCTTCACCTCTGGGACTAAGGCGACGATCCAAGGCTTCGAACCTCACCAAGATCATCTTATTACTATCTATTCTGACGGGTTCCAGGTAGAGGCGGGTTGGCAGCTCTTTGCCGTGGCGATTGAGGTGTAACCACTCCTGTACTTGAGAGCTGGCCGCCGCGGCTTGCATGAGTTTTTTGGCCAACTCTATACTGCTCTGACCGCCTAATTGCAGTCGGGGAGCAAAGTCGTAGAGAGTGGCATCGAGAATTTCCTGGTGAACACAGGCGAAGTAATCCAATGCTGCCTGATTGGCGGCAAAAATTTTGCACCCCATGAATAAGGCCAGAGGTGTCGAGTGAGGCTCGCTGCGCCAGAGTTGCAACTGGGGGCCGAGTTTTGTGTCGGCCACCAGGCTCTGTAACAGTTGTGTCCATCGGATCATCCAGGATACTCCCTTGTCGTTCTCCGTTGAGAACCACTTCCCTTTGTTATGTTTACACAGCTCCGCATATTCGGCTTTTCAACCAACAGGAAGGAAGCTAACACTTCCGACTATGTGGTGACCTGCCTTGCACCCTATAGCTTATTGGTTGGGCAAACGGTTATGTGGAACAGCATTTCAATCCGTTAGTTTAAAGCTAAACAGATCTACTCTTTGGCTCAATCAAAATTTCGTTTTGTTGCTAAAAACCTTCATTATCGGTCAAACTGGTGAAAAAATGTGTGATAGTCCTTGGAAGATGGATTTTTGTTCTCTCTAAGCAGGAGCGAATTTTGGCGAGATTAATACTGTTATTGAGCTGGTTGCTGGCCTTTGGCGTGAGTGCGGCTGATTTGACTCAACTGAGTGAAAAGGCCAGTGAAGATGCCCGGCGTCTGGAGCAGGAGCAACTGGAAAAAGCCAGGGCCGCCGCCACGGAAACTGCCGAGCGGGAACAGAAGGTGCTCAAACGCCAGCAATCGGGAGATTGGCAGGAGGAGCAAAGGTTAAAAGCCAGTAAACAGTTTGATGAGAGGGCGCAGCGGGAACAGAAATACCTGCAGGAAGCCAAAGAGGCGGCGGCCAAAGAGCGTAAAATCGACGAGCCCAAGATGAAGAAGCTGAAACAGAAGAAAATAGAGCCTTAAGCCAAATCAGTACTTCAGCCCCCCAAGTTAAAGTGTTTGCCGTTTAACTAAACTTGGAGGTCTTCAATAACGGCTGACGCTCAATTTACTATTAGTAGAACCTCTAGCCGAGCCAATATTAAACGGCAACTGAGCAAGACCGCTGAAATGATAGCGCAAGCCAATGGCACTGAGGCGAAGACAGAGGCAGTCCAAGGCTATCCTGTGCTGGTGAACAGTGCTGAATTGGTAGCCGAAGTCAGGCCCTTGCTGGAGCAAGTGGTCGGCAAGGGGAGAGGCTGGTGGAACCCGGGCTTATCACATGGGCTGAGAACTTTGCTTTCTACGCGCAAGAAACCCCGGGAGTTTTCTTCTTTCTTGGGGTAACGCCTAAGGGGACTGACCCGTCAACGGCGGCCAGCAATCACTCCCCCTATTTCTATGCCGATGAAGCAGCGTTCAATACGGGGATAGAGGCGTTGACCACACTGGCACTCTCCAGCTTAAGCAGCAAATAAACCGTACGGGATAAAGCACTTTGCTTACAAAATCTGACAATTCTGTATCACTTGTTACTTGATTTGCAGTGCTTTTTTACCCGATATTGGATCTTTTGAAATCAGCAATCAGCCAAGGAGCGACCCAATGAAGCGTACGCTGACCGCCCTGCTGATGTCAGCCAGCCTTCTTGGGGCGGCGACAACACAGGCGACCACGGCCGAAGATATTCAGAGTTTTACCCTGAATAACGGCATGAAAATCATGGTATTGGAAGATTCATCCATTCCCAATGCCAACATGTATCTGTTTTGGAAGGTGGGCTCACGCAACGAGGTGCCCGGGATCACAGGGATCTCTCACTTCTTCGAGCATATGATGTTCAATGGCTCCAAGAAATACGGCCCCAAGATGTTTGACCGCACCATGGAAGCGGCCGGTGGCGCCAACAACGCCTACACTACTGAAAACGTGACCGTTTATACCGACTGGTTCCCTTCCAATGCTCTGGAAACCATTTTTGATCTGGAAGCCGATCGGATTGCGGCGCTGGATATCAATGCAGAGATGGTAGAGAGTGAGCGCGGCGTAGTTGCCTCAGAACGTACCACAGGGCTGGAAAACTCCAACTGGCGTACCCTGCAGGAAGAGGTAAAAGGTGTGGCCTTCAGGGCGCATCCTTATAGCTGGTCAGTGATTGGCCATGAATCTGATATTGCGGCCTGGACCTTGGAAGATCTGGTGCAGTATCACAAGACCTACTATGCCCCCAACAATGCGGTTGTGGTGATTGCCGGTGACGTTAAGCTGGCCGAGGTCAAGCGTCTGGCCCAGCGTTACTTTGGCCCTATCCCGGCGCAAGAGCCACCCAAGGCGGTGAAGACAGTCGAGCCGCTGCAAAAAGGGGAACGACGGGTCTTCGTCAAGAAAGAGTCTGTCAGCACGCCTAATATCATGCTGGCCTATCACGTACCGGCCACCACCAATAAAGACTATTACGCGCTGGATCTGCTGACCTCGATTCTGAGTGAAGGCAACAGCTCGCGTCTCTACAAGGCTTTGGTGGACCAGCAGTTGGCGATTGCCGCCGAGACTTATATGCCCATGTCTTTTGACCCCAACCTGTTGTACATCCTTGGGGTGGCGGCCCCAGGTGTCAGCGCCACCACTCTGGAACAGGCATTGATTGAAGAGGTCAACCGTATTGCCCGTGACGGCGTTAAGGTTGAAGAGTTGGAAAAAGCCAAAAATATCAAGCTGATGGATTTCTATCGCAGTATGGAAACCATCAATGGCAAGGCCAATACCCTGGGCACCTACGAACTTTATTTCGGTAGCTTCGACAAGCTGTTCCAGGCACCGGATGCCTATAACCAGGTCACAGTGGCCGACATTCAAAGGGTGGCAGAAACATACCTGCGCCGGGCCAACCGCACTGTGGGGGTACTGGCTGCACAAGAGGAGGCGGATCAATGAGCAAGGTTTTTTCTCTCAAGGCCTCTCTGGGCGCCGTGGCCATTGCTGCAGCCTTGATGGTTTCAGGTTGTCAGTCTACCCAGGTGAAGGTGAGCCAGGATACCGGCCACTTTGTACTGCCAACTTATGAAAGAGTCACTCTGGGTAACGGCCTGACGCTGATGCTGATGCCGCAGAAAGAGGTGCCGTTGATCACCCTGAACGCCGTGGTGAAAGTCGGCAGCGTCAATGACACCACAGCCGGTGTGGCAGAGGTGACGGCTCAGGGCTTGTTGCTTGGCGCCGCCGGTCGCACCAAGGCCAGCATAGAGCAGGAGGTGGACTTTCTCGGTGCCAGTCTGAATGCCGATGCCGGCCGTGAGGGCAGTTACCTCAGTGCCGATTTTATGGCCAAAGATGCTGATACCATGCTGGGATTGTTTGCCGATGTGCTGACCCGTCCCGACTTTGATGCTAGCGAGTTTGATAAACTCAAGAACCGCAGAGTCGCCGAGCTGGCGCAGGAGAAAGAGAGTCCCAAGTCTGTGATTGGGCGCTACTTCAACAAGTTGGTCTTCGGTCAGCATCCTTATGGCAATGCCACTTCGGGAACCAGCGAATCTGTGTCCCAGTTGACGGTCAACCAGCTGAGAGCCTTCCACAAGGGCTACTATCAACCGGCCAATACCGCTATCAGCGTGGTGGGCGATTTCGACCCGGCGCAGATGAAGGCCAAGCTGCAGGCGGCATTCGGTCAATGGAGCAACAGTGAATCGCTGCGTGCCGTTGACCTCAAGCAGGGGCTGCCGACTCTGTCTGCCAGCCGAGTCTTGCTGGTGGATAAGTCGGACGCGATAGAGACCACCTTCACCATAGGTGGCCTGGGTGTGACTCAGGATAACCCTGACTATGTGGGCCTGACTGTGGTCAACACCATACTCGGTGGCCGTTTTACCTCCTGGCTCAACGATGAGCTGAGGGTGAATGCCGGTTTAACCTATGGCGCGCGCTCGGGTTTCGTCCCCTATCGTGACTCAGGGGTGTTTATGATCAGTACTTTCACCAAGTCGGCTACTACAGAGGAAGCCATTGACTTGGCACTCAAGACCTACAGCCGCCTGTGGCAGAAAGGGATAGATCAGCAGACTCTGGATTCGGCCAAGGCCTACGTCAAAGGCCAGTTCCCGCCCAAGTTTGAAACCAGCGGCCAGTTGGCAGGTCTGCTGTCAGACATGTACCTGTACGGTTTTGATGAGTCCTATATCAATCAATTCCAGCAACGGGTGGATGGACTGACTCTGGCGCAGACCAAGCAGTTGGTTGACAACTACTTCCCCAAGGATAAGTTGCAGATGGTGCTGATTGGCAGTGGCGACAAGATAGCCCCGATAGCGGCCAAGTATGGCGAGGTGACCCGGGTCGATATCAAGGATGTCGGTTTCGGCGGTTAATCCTTTCATGGCAGTCAAACAACGCTTCTTGTTGTTTGACTGTCTTGCTTGGAGCACAGTGATTCAGACACATTCCCGGTAAAGTTAATCTGCAATTGCCTGTCATAACACCGGAAGCTTTTTACCACTATGATCGCTACATCATAGTCCCCCTAATGAGTTTCCTGTTGAACGCTAAAGTGTGATATCAGTTCTATTGGATAGACGATTGACTTGTTTGAGTATGTTTAACCGCTGAAGGCTGAAATAGTCGGTTAATCCCGTTACAATGCTGCTTTTATTTGCAGTGAAAGCTTTAGATGTCAGCCCTAGTCCACTCCCTTAAATCCTTGAACACTTTTGGAATCGATTGTTATTGTCGGGAACTCATCAGAGTGAGTTCTACCGCTGAGCTTGTCCGGGCTTGTATGCAGCACAAGGATGATGATGTCCCTATGCTGATCCTCGGTGGCGGCAGTAATCTATTGTTGCTTGAGGATTATCAAGGGAGCGTGATTCAAGTCGCTACCAAGGGAATCGACGTCAGTGAGGACCAAGCGCATTTCTATTTAAAGGTTGCCGCCGGTGAAAACTGGCATGAATTGGTTTGTGAAACGCTTAAGCTGGGGATGCCGGGACTTGAGAATATGGCTCTTATCCCTGGAACGGTTGGTGCTGCGCCGATTCAAAACATAGGTGCCTATGGGGTTGAACTGTGCCAGGTATGTGACTGGGTTGAGTATCTGGATCTGCAAACCGGGGGGATAACTCGTCTCGAGGCCGCTGATTGTGGTTTTGGCTATCGAGAGTCAATTTTCAAAAACGAGCTCAAGGGCAGGGCTGTGATCACCTCTGTCGGCTTGAAACTGCCTAAAGACTGGCAGCCCAAACTGAGTTATGGGCCGTTGCAGTCACTTGCTGAAGAGACAAAAGTGACCGCGCCTATGATTTTTAAGCAGGTATGTCAGGTTCGTCAGGAAAAACTGCCTAACCCTACCGTGCTTGGCAATGCTGGCAGCTTTTTCAAGAATCCAGTGGTTGCTGCTGCCGACTATCTTAAGTTGGCCGAACGCTTTCCTGATTTGGTGGGTTATGCTCAGCAGGATGGTACTGTTAAGTTGGCCGCGGGCTGGCTTATCGATAAGGCAGGTTTGAAAGGTTTCCAGATGGGAGCTGCCGCAGTTCATGATAAGCAAGCCTTGGTGCTGGTGAATAAAGGCGGCGCCAGCGGTGAAGATGTGGCTAATTTGGCGCGGGAAATTATCAGGCAAGTGCAAACGCGTTTCGGTGTTGAATTACTACCCGAGCCGCGAATTTTTGCGGCAACAGGAGAGAGGAGTCTCTGACGATGACCGAACAGTGGAAGCGCAAGCGGGAAATATTACAGCTGTTGCAGCAGGGTGAGTTTGTTTCCGGCGAGATACTGGCCGAACAGCTCGGTATCAGCCGTACCGCCGTCAGCAAGCATATCAGCGCCTTGGCCGCCTTTGGGATCGATATTTTCAGCGTGAAAGGCAAAGGTTATAAGTTAGCGAGAAGTTTGCATCTTATCGACAAGCCGCGTTTGCTTTCCGCTATAGATAACCGCTGCTTTTACTTTGATGAGTTGGCTGGTACCAACACCTTCCTGCTCAACCATGTCGATGAATTGAGTAATGGTGATCTCTGTATTGCCGAGTACCAATCGGCTGGACGAGGGCGTAGAGGACGCCAGTGGTTGTCGCCCTACGGCAGTCACCTCTACTTTTCCCTGTACTGGCAGTTCTCTCAAGGTCTTTCCCAGGCGATGGGCTTAAGTCTGGTGGTCGCCTGTTCTCTGGTTAGTGTGTTGGAGTCTTTCGGTATTACAGGTTTGGGAGTGAAGTGGCCCAATGATATCTATCTCGATGGCCGTAAACTTGCCGGTGTACTGATTGAAATGAGTGGTACTGCCGACAGCGAATGCGATCTGGTGATCGGAATAGGCTTGAATATGGCTATGCCTGCTGAACTGGGTGAACAACTGGATCAACCCTGGAGCGATCTCAGTGGCCTTGATTCTATGCCGGACAAGACGGAGTTGGCTATTAATCTTTACCAACAGTTATTGAAAGATATTAAGCTGTTTGAAACTCAAGGATTGGCGGCATTCAGCACCAGGTGGCAGAGTGCCGATATCTTTGCCGGTCAACAGGTCAAACTGCTGCTGGGTGAGCAGCAGATTAGCGGCCACTACCTGGGAGTGGATGAGCAAGGCGGCGTTATCCTGCAGACAGATACAGGCACACAGCATTTTGTTGGTGGGGAAATCAGTTTACGCGGTGCTTGATTATTTTCGCAGTAGCACTTGATCCATCAGGTGGTCCTGACCTTTTTTCAGAATAAGATGTGCCCGCTCGCGGGTGGGCTCGATATTCAGATTCAGGTTCGGGCCGTTGATAGTGTCCCAGATATTGGCGGCTATATGTTCGGCTTCGGCATCGCTCAGCTTGGCATAGTGGTGGAAATAGGAGCGTTCATTGGCAAAAGCTGTATGCCGGAACTGCAGGAACCTGTCTATATACCAATGTTTCAGCAGTGATTCGTCCGCATCTACATAGATAGAGAAGTCTACGAAATCAGAAACAAAAGGCCGCTTGATACTCACTGGAGAATCCAGCTCTGTCTGCAGTACATTCAAGCCTTCCAGGATCAAAATGTCCGGCTGTCTGACCTGCTGCACTTCGGGAAGCCGGTCGTAACTGATGTGGGAATATAGAGGAGCCTCGACCAACTCGGCGCCTGACTTAATGGCGGCGATAAACTCCACCAATAGCTTCATGTCATAGCTTTCCGGAAAGCCCTTACGCTGCAACAACCCTTTTTGTTTCAGCTCGGCCAGCGGGTAGAGAAAACCATCAGTGGTAATCAGATCGACTTTAGGGTGTTCGGGCCAATGGCTCAACAGTGCCTGCAGGATACGGGCTGTAGTGCTTTTCCCTACGGCGACACTGCCGGCAATACTGATAATGTATGGGCTCTTCGCTGGGGTTTGCCCCAAAAACTCATTTAACACCAAACCTCTTTGCTGCTTGGCGCCAACGATCAAGTTAAGCAGACGGCTGAGGGGCAGATAGATGTCGGTAACTTCTGTGAGGGAAACTTTTTCGTTAATCCCCCGCAGCTTCTTCAATTCGGTTTCGCTCAAGGTCAAAGGCACAGACTCACGAAGTTCGGCCCATTGCTGGCGGTGAAAAGGCATATACAATGCCTGTTGAATTGAGTTGGCTGTTGTCATCTGATTTCCTCTGCTCAGGCAAGGCACAGTACACCATGAATTATTCGTGAACAATAAAAAATCCCTATGCCAGACCGAATTGTTTATCCCGTGTACAAAGGGTTAGGGGGAAGTCTAATCGCTACGCAGTGCCAGAGTAAAAAAACACCATTCAGGGCTTTTTTGCGAAAAAAAACCAATTTACTATTGCACTCGACCCAACATTTACCTAATATCCGCTACCGAAATGAAGTGCCGGCATAGCTCAGTTGGTAGAGCAACTGACTTGTAATCAGTAGGTCCCGAGTTCGACTCTTGGTGCCGGCACCAATTTTATTGGAGGGGTTCCCGAGTGGCCAAAGGGATCAGACTGTAAATCTGACGGCTCCGCCTTCGAAGGTTCGAATCCTTCTCCCTCCACCATTTTCAAGGTAAGTAGGTAGCCTTAAGTAGGTTGCGCGGGCATCGTATAATGGTATTACTCCAGCCTTCCAAGCTGATAACGCGGGTTCGATTCCCGCTGCCCGCTCCAAATTTGCATGCTGATATGGCTCAGGTGGTAGAGCGCATCCTTGGTAAGGATGAGGTCGGCAGTTCGAATCTGCCTATCAGCACCAGCCTCTCTTAAATTCTACTTCTACCTTTATAATCTGTTCGATGACATTCATTTGCATCGGACTTTTTCACTATATATGGTTTCACCACCAGAAAATCTTAGATTGAGGCAATACCATGTCTAAAGCTAAATTTGAACGTAGTAAGCCCCACGTTAACGTGGGCACCATTGGTCACGTTGACCATGGTAAAACCACTC
>NZ_NIJM01000049.1 GCF_002836945.1 Shewanella chilikensis | reverse complement strand
GGATGCTCACATCGATCTGTGATTTTTAACGTGACACAGAATTTTGAACACCCTCTAATATTGTTTCTGCAGCAGACAGGTAAGTACAGAGCAACAGAGAGTGGTAAGGCGTGCCTTTCTGCGTGGTGATGACTACCGGGCCACATTATGGCAACCCAGATATCAAGCATAAAAAACGCACCCTAAGGTGCGTTTCTTGTTTAACATGTTAGCTTAGTGCTGGAACATGGCAGAGATAGATTCTTCATTGCTGACGCGGCGGATAGCCTCGGCCAGTACCGCTGACATGGTCAGCTGGCTCACTTTGCCTGTCTTGAGCATTTCTGGGCTCAAAGGCACAGTGTCAGTGACTATGACTTCATCAATCACTGAATTTACTATGTTGCTGGCGGCATTGCCGGAGAATACCGGGTGGGTCGCATAAGCAAAGACGCGGTTGGCGCCGTGTTCTTTCAGGGCTTCAGCAGCCTTACACAGAGTGCCACCTGTGTCGATCATGTCATCAACTATGATGCAGTCACGGCCTTGAACGTCACCTATGATGTGCATTACCTGAGCCACGTTGGCCTGTGGGCGACGCTTGTCGATGATCGCCAGATCTGAGTCGTCGAGCAGTTTGGCTACGGCGCGGGCGCGAACAACACCACCGATATCGGGGGAAACAACAACCGGGTTATCCAGCTTCTTGGCCAGCATATCTTCAAGCAGCACAGGGCTACCGAAGACGTTGTCTACCGGTACATCGAAGAAGCCCTGGATCTGCTCGGCGTGCAGGTCACAGGTCAGTACTCTGTCGACACCCACGCTGGAGAGGAAATCGGCAACCACTTTGGCGGTAATGGGTACACGGGCGCTGCGGACACGGCGGTCCTGACGGGCATAACCAAAGTAAGGGATAACGGCTGTGATACGGCCGGCTGACGCGCGGCGCAGGGCATCAACCATTACGATCAACTCCATCAGGTTGTCGTTGGTTGGTGCGCAGGTGGACTGAATGATAAACACATCAGCACCACGTACATTTTCGTTTATCTGGACACTGATTTCACCATCGCTGAAACGGCCTACCTCTGCGTCTCCGAGTTTACAAAAAAGACGGTCTGCTATCTTTTTGGCGAGACTGGGGGTAGCGTTCCCAGCAAAGAGCTTGATGTCGGGCACTGTAAGAACCTCAGGCGTTTGCTTTATTTTAGTGGCTGGGATAAAACGGTTGCAGCGCTTTATCCCGGAAGAAACTGTTCAGAGGCGAGCCAGTCGACTCTGAAGCGGCGATCTATTTATCCCTTTGGCAACAAAGCCTTTGAATGATGACGGCAGCTTTGCCAGACAATCGAGAGCTTGTTGCTGTTTTTCGAACTCCCCGAACACGCAGGCACCGGTTCCGGTCATTCTGGACGGCGCATATTCTAGCAGCCAGCCCAAGGCCTTGGCAACTTGAGGGTAATGGCGACATACCAGTTCCTGACAATCGTTTTGCCAGGGGGCGCTCAGCAGTTCTTCCAGTGAGAGCTTGGGAGTATCCCTCGGTAAATCAGGATCATGGAACACTTTTTCAGTGGAAACGTGGGCCTCGGGAACCAATACCAGATACCAAGGTTCGGCCGGTTTCACCGGCTGAAGTTTTTCGCCTACCCCTTCGGCAAAGGCCGCCACGCCCTTAATGAACACAGGGACATCTGCGCCGAGTTTTAAACCAATTTGTTCAAGTTCCGCTTCGCTCAGGCCGGTTTGCCACAGGGCATTGAGGGCCACCAGAGTCGTGGCTGCATCCGATGAACCGCCTCCCAGACCGCCGCCCATGGGCAGTTTCTTGTCGAGCCAGATCTCGGCCCCCAGTTCGCAGCCGCTGGCTTGCTGCAATGATTTTGCGGCCTTGAGAATTAAGTTATCGCTATCCGGGACAGCGGCGCCCAAATTGGAGTGCAGCTTGAGTTCGCCATTGGCGGTGACTTTAAAGTCCAACAGGTCGCCATGGTCGAGAAACTGAAACAGGGTCTGTAGTTCATGGTAGCCGTCTTGGCGGCGGCCATTGATGTGCAAAAACAGATTCAGCTTGGCCGGGGCCGGCCAGCCAAGTGAAAGGCTATTGGGCTGGAGAGTTGGGTGGTCGAGGCTCATGGCTGTTGACTTTCCTTGGTGGTGAGTTTCGGCTCGGCTTCGAGTGCCTGCCACTCGGTTAACTGGATCTTGAGTTCGAGTGCGCCGCGATTGAGTTTTAGAAGGCGCGGGATATCGGCACCGCTTTGTTGCTGCCAGCTGAGATACTTCACCTGCCACGGAGGGCTAACGCTGCCGTCTTCCAGGCTCTGAGGCTTGCCATCATTGCCTGTGAGCAGGAGTTCAGTGTCGGCGGCGCTGAGGCCAAGCACCCAGCGGGGCAGGGCGTTAAGGGGAATGCTCCAATTGCTGAGGCCATCGAGTAAACGCTGCGGGTCTCGGTTGCGGTAGACTTCGCCGTCCAGCTCCAAAAAGGCGCCGTCCGGGCCGCTTTTCAGCAGCATCACACTGGTGCCCAACATGGTGGTGAGTCTCAGCTCTTCTGTCGTTGGAGTATGCAGCCAATAAAGATTGGTGCTGAATTTTTCCTCAGGCGTCTTTACCGCCAGCTTGCCTTTCAGCTCCCAGGCCTTGGCTTGTTCTGCGTGCTGAACTTGAGTTGCCTGCCAGCGGGCATCGGGCAGGCTGCTACAGGCGCTGAGTAGGCCAAGCAGCAACAAGGGCAACCACAAGCGCAGTGCCGACAGCGGTGTAAAACAGGTTTTTGTGAAGTACTTCAAAATAATCATCTGTTGTTCACTGTGTAGGCCGCCTATGATACGAGGGCTTTGGCAGAATACCAATAAGCGTCGAACCCTGTGGTGTCGCCCTTGTGGCTTTTGCCAGCACCTGTTCAGCTTAATTGATAAATTGGTTGAGAAGTTAGACCTTTATTCGGTTTTGTTAAGCGTATTCTGTTTTTAAGGTGGCCAATTCAGTAGAATGGCCGCATCCTACAGCGACGCCAAGAGTCCAGAACGAGTTCAGATGAGCCTTGTAGCAATTGGTATAAACCATAAAACCGCCACTGTTGACCTGCGTGAGAAAGTTGCCTTTGCCCCGGATAAGATCCATGACGCCATGCGTAGCTTGGCCAAGGAGACCCAGAGCGGGGAAGCCGTCATCGTTTCCACCTGTAACCGTACCGAGCTTTACTGCAATACAGAAAATGCCGAGCAGGTGGTGCGTTGGTTGGAAGACTATCATGGCCTGAGCCATGAAGAGGTGGCCCCTTGCCTTTACCAACACTGTGGTCAACCCGCGGTGCAACACCTGATGCGGGTCGCATCCGGGCTCGACTCTCTGGTGCTGGGCGAGCCGCAGATCCTAGGTCAGGTCAAACAGGCGTTTGCCAAGGCCAAGGAATCCGGCACTGTGGCACTGACACTGGATCGCCTGTTCCAAAATACTTTTGCCGTGGCGAAGAAGGTGCGCACCGAAACGGAAATCGGTACTGCGGCGGTTTCGGTAGCCTTTGCCGCCGTCAGCATGGCCAAACATATCTTCTCCTCTCTGGCGACTACCAAGGTACTGCTTATAGGTGCGGGTGAAACTATAGAACTGGTTGCCCGCCATCTGAAGGAAAACGGTGTGACCAGCATGGTGGTGGCCAACCGTACTATTTCCCGCGCCGAAGCGATGTGCGAAGAGTTTAATGCCCAGGCGATTACCCTGGAGCAGATACCAGATTTTCTCCCCAAGGCCGATATCGTGATATCCTCTACCGCCAGTCCGCTGCCTATTCTGGGCAAGGGCATGGTAGAAAAAGCGCTGAAGCAGCGCCGCCATCAACCTATGTTATTGGTTGATATAGCGGTTCCCCGTGATATTGAGGCAGAAGTCGGTGATTTGGACGATGCCTTCCTCTACACGGTCGATGATCTGCAAAGCATAATCGAACAGAATATGGCCTCCCGTAGAGAGGCCGCCGAGCAAGCGGAAGTCATTGCCGAAGAGCATTCACACCAGTTTATGGAGTGGGTTCGTTCACTGGAATCGGTCGACAGCATTCGCGAATATCGTACCCAGAGCATGGCGATTAAAGATGAGCTGGTTGAACGGGCTATGAACAAGTTGGCGCAGGGAGCAGACACAGAGCAGGTGCTGCTGGAACTGGCTAACCGCCTGACCAACAGACTGATCCATGCTCCGACCCAGGCCCTGACAGCTGCCAGTCGTCAGGGGGACCTCAATGCTTTGGGTCAATTGAGAACCGCGCTCGGCTTGGATAAACACTAAGGTTAGCGAGCTAAATGAAGGAATCCGTTATCCGCAAGCTGGAAGGCTTGCTTGAGCGTAATGAAGAAGTATTGGCCCTGCTCAGTGACGCAGATGTCATAGCGGATCAGGACAGGTTCAGAGCCCTGTCACGGGAATATGCTCAGCTTGAAGATGTGGTCAAAGGCTTTAAGGCCTACCAGCAGGCGCAGGCGGATCTGCAAACCGCACAGGAGATGCTGGCCGAGGAAGATCTTGAGCTGAAAGAGATGGCTCAGGAAGAGATCAAGGCGGCCCGCGCTCAGTTGGAGCTGCTGGAAGGTGAGTTGCAAATTCTGCTGTTGCCCAAAGATCCCAATGATGCCAGCAACGCCTTTCTGGAAATCCGTGCCGGTGCCGGCGGTGATGAAGCCGCTATCTTTGCCGGTGATCTATTCCGTATGTACAGTCGTTATGCCGAGAGCCAGCGCTGGCAGGTCGAAGTCATGAGCGCCAGCGAAGGCGAGCATGGCGGTTTCAAAGAGGTGATAGCCAAAGTCAGCGGTGACGGTGTTTACGGCAAACTCAAGTTTGAGTCCGGTGGTCACAGGGTACAAAGGGTGCCGGAAACCGAATCCCAGGGGCGGGTGCATACCTCGGCCTGTACCGTGGCCGTTATGCACGAAGTGCCCGAGGCCCAGGCGGTGGAAATCAACCCGGCCGAGCTGCGTATCGACACCTTCCGCTCTTCCGGTGCCGGTGGTCAGCACGTTAACAAAACCGACTCGGCAATTCGTATTACCCACTTGCCCACAGGCTTGGTGGTGGAATGCCAGGATCAGCGCTCGCAGCACAAGAACAAGGCTCAGGCCTTGAGCGTGCTGGCGGCGCGGTTGCAGGCGGCCGAAGATGAAAAGCGCCGTAGCGCCGAAGAATCTACCCGTCGCTCTCTGGTGGGTAGCGGTGACCGCTCCGAGCGGATCCGCACCTATAATTTCCCTCAGGGAAGGGTGAGCGACCACAGGATCAACCTGACACTGTATCGTCTCAATGAGGTGATGGAAGGAGACCTGGAGCAGCTGCTTGAGCCTTTGATGCAAGAGCATCAGGCCGACATGCTGGCGGCTCTGTCCGACGAATAAAAGGACTGTCTGTGACTAAACTCAATATTGCCGAGGCCCTGCAATGGGCCTCTTCTATGTTGGCTGCATCGTCCGAGTCTGCCCATGCAGATGCCGAAGCCCTGTTGCTGCATTGTTTGAGCAAGAGCCGCAGCTTTCTCTATACCTGGCCCGAAAGAAACTTGTCTGCCGAGCAGCACAAGCAGTTTATTCAGATGGTGCTGCGTCGCAGCCAAGGCGTGCCCGTGGCCCATATTGTCGGTGAGCGCGAGTTCTGGTCACTGCCTTTTATTGTCAACGAATCCACCCTTATTCCGCGCCCGGACACCGAAATTCTGGTGGAAACTGCGCTTAATCTGCCGCTTTCAGATGATATCGCCGTGCTGGATCTCGGCACAGGTACCGGTGCTATCGCACTGGCACTGGCCCATGAACGGCAAGGCTGGCGAGTGACTGCTGTCGATAAGGTCGAGGCAGCGGTGGAGCTGGCCTGTGCCAACAGGGATAACCTGAAGTTACCGCAGGTGGAGATCCTTCAGAGCGACTGGTTTTCGGCAGTTCAGGGGCGTAAGTTCCAGCTGATTGTTTCCAACCCTCCCTATATCGAGGAGGATGACGAGCATCTTGATATGGGCGATGTGCGCTTTGAACCTCGCAGCGCCTTGACTGCCGCCGATCAGGGCTTTGCCGACCTATTCCATATCGCAGCCCATGCCAGGGAGCATTTGCTGCCGGGCGGTTATCTGTTGCTGGAGCATGGTTATGCTCAGGCCGTGAACCTCAGGGAAAAACTTGCCGAGCTCGGTTATCAGCAGGTGGCCACGGTACGTGACTTTGGCTCCAATGAAAGATGTACTCTGGGTTTGTGGCCCGGTTGAGTGCCTGTGCCCGGGACTCACACCCGGGCTTGAAAACCGCGAATATCGTCCCCGCTTCCTGCCATAATTCCGCCTTTTCGACAGCGGCTTGGCCTTGGTGCTGAGCACTGCGATAGGGTACACTGTCGCCTTTGTTCACCTACAGATAGCTATCCGATGGAAACTTTTTACAGCCTGTATCCGGCAGTTAAACACCTGCACATGACTCTAATCGCCGTCAGCGTATTGCTGTTCATTGTGCGTTTCGTGCTTAAGCTGCGTCAGTCAGCCATTATGGACAAGAAACTGTTGAAGGTAGGTCCGCATGTGATCGATACTTTCCTGCTGCTGTCCGGATTGACTCTGTGTTTTATGATCAAGCAGTATCCCTTCGTCGATCCCTGGATGACAGAGAAGATAGGCGCAGTGGTCGCTTACATACTGCTGGGCGTGATGGCGCTCAAGTCCAACCGTAATCTGATCTTCCGGATCTTCGCCTTCCTCGGTGCTCTGGGTTGGGTGGTTTATGCGGCAAAACTGGCACACTTCAAACAAGCGGTAATTCTGGGGTAATGCAACAATATTCTCTTAAGCAAGACGAACTCTCTCTGCCCGAATCGGCATTTGAGCTTTGCCAACATCTGGGCTTTGGCCTGGCCAAACAGGCCAACTGGGCCTGGCTGGAACTGTCCGGCTCAGTGCTCAGTCATTATCTGGTGGATCAACAGCGGCGCTTTCAGGCGCTGCTGGACTGGTTTTACAAGGATCTGGGGTTTGCCCCCAGGGAAGACTATTTTTCCCGGCAGGCGGCCGATCTCGGCCAGTGTATTCTCAGCCGCCAGGGGAACAGCACCACATTGGCAACTGTGCTTATGTTGCTTGGCAAACAGCTGGACTTGAAATTCGACCCTGTGCTGTTGCCGGGCACCACAGTGCTGGCCTGCCATGTGGCCGGTGAACTCATCTATCTCGACCCGCTTCGGGGGGAGCGCCTCAGCAAAGAGCGTTTGCATGCCCTGGTTCGCGGCGAACTGGGGAACTGTGCGCCGCTGAAGGCGTCTTACCTCAAGCCGGTTGGCACCCAGAGGCTGATGACCCGCATGCTGCATGAACTCAAGGCCGGAGCCATAGTCGCCCATGAATTTGAAGTCGCGATGGAGTGCTGTAATTTGCTGCTTGAATGGCATGCCGACGATCTCAGCCTGCACCGGGAGCGTGCATTTATTGCCCAGCAACTGGGGGCGATTCATGTCGCCAGCGCCGATCTGCAGTATTTTGTCGACAACAGCCCGCACGACCCTGTGGTCGAGCTGGTAAAGATGCAACTCAGAGAACTGGGAGACGAGCCTCAGACCTTTCATTGAACCTGCCCGTGAGGGCAGTGATAAAAATATAAATATTAAAATAAAACAATAAATTGCAATCGCAAGGGAGATAGGACCTATGAGCAGTACCTCACAGGCGGCCACTGAAATGACTGCGTTGGTGACCAATGACGCCACCGCGCTCGGCATTCTGGCCGCCATTCTCGGCTTCGTTTTTTACACCAACAGCAGCAGTCATCCTTTCTGGCAAAAGTTTTACCGTTTCATCCCGGCCTTGTTGCTGTGTTACTTCCTGCCATCCTTGCTCAATACCTTTGGGATTGTCGATGGCAGTACCTCCAAACTTTACTATGTGGCGTCTCGTTATCTGCTGCCTGCCTGTTTGGTATTGTTGATCCTCAGCGTCGACCTCAAAGCCATTCTGGGATTGGGTCCCAAGGCGGTAGTGATGTTTTTGACCGGCACCATGGGCATTGTCATAGGTGGCCCGATTGCCCTGCTTATCATGTCGGCAATCGACCCGACATTGACCGCTGGCCATGGCCCGGACGCAGTCTGGCGCGGCATGACCACACTCGCCGGCAGCTGGATTGGCGGCGGTGCCAACCAGGCGGCGATGAAAGAGATTTATGAAGTGGGCGGCAATATTTTCTCCGTGATGGTGACTGTCGATGTGATAGTTGCCAACATCTGGATGGCCGTGCTGCTGTTTATGGCATCCAGGGCCAAGGAGATAGATGCCAAGACAGGTGCAGATACCAGCGCCATTGAAAGCCTCAAGGCCAAGGTGGAGCAATATCATGCCGAAAACGCCCGGATTCCCAGCCTGCGCGACATTATGCTGATAGTGGCTGTGGGCTTTGGTATTACCGGTCTGGCTCATGTCGGCGCCGACCTGCTGGCTCCCTGGTTTGCAACCAACTATCCCTGGACCGAGCAATACAGTCTGACCTCCGGATTCTTCTGGCTGGTGGTGATAGTGACCACCATAGGTTTGCTGTTGTCATTCAGTCCGGCACGTCATTTGGAAGCGGCCGGAGCCTCCAAGATAGCCTCGGCCTACCTCTACATACTGGTGGCCACAATCGGTTTGCATATGGATGTATCCCAAGTTCTGGATACGCCGATTTACTTCCTGGTGGGCATTATCTGGATGCTGGTGCATTCGGGATTGATGCTGCTGGTGGCCAAGCTTATCCGTGCGCCGCTGTTTTACATGGCGGTGGGCAGCCAGGCCAACGTTGGCGGCGCGGCGTCTGCGCCCGTAGTGGCTGCGGCTTTCCATCCGGCACTGGCACCCGTAGGTGTACTGCTGGCGGTATTCGGCTATGCTTTAGGCACTTATATGGCCTGGCTCTGTGGCCAGTTGCTGCAGGCCGTGGCCGGCTGATTTAAGTTAACGCCGCATGAGCGGCATTCAAGAGAGAAGTTGCGATGAGTAATAAAACCATACATCTGGGGGCTATCGAGATAGCCAATGACAAGCCCTTTGTGCTGTTCGGTGGCATGAATGTACTCGAGTCGCGGGACTTGGCGATGACCATTGCCGAAACCTACGCGGAAGTCACTCAGAAGCTGGGGATCCCTTATGTGTTCAAGGCCTCCTTCGACAAGGCCAACCGCTCATCCGTCAACTCCTATCGTGGCCCCGGCATGGAAGAAGGTTTGAAAATCTTCCAGGAGATCAAGGACACCTTCAAGCTGCCATTGATTACCGATGTGCATGAGCCTTACCAGTGCGCGCCTGTGGCCGAAGTGGTCGACATCATCCAGTTGCCGGCCTTCCTGGCGCGCCAGACAGATCTGGTGGTGGCCATGGCCAAGACAGGGGCTATCATCAATGTGAAAAAGCCTCAGTTCCTGGCGCCCCATGAGATGCGGCATATCATCAAGAAATTCAACGAAGCGGGTAATGATGAGATCATTCTCTGTGAGCGTGGCAGCTGCTTTGGTTATAACAACCTGGTGGTGGACATGCTGGGCATGGATGAGATGAAGCAATCCGGCTACCCGGTGATCTTCGATGCCACCCATGCGCTGCAGCGCCCTGGCGGCCGTGAAGATTCTGCCGGTGGTCGTCGTGCCCAGGCTACCGAACTGGCCCGCAGCGGTATGGCGCTGGGACTGGCCGGGCTGTTTATTGAGGCGCACCCGGACCCGGATAATGCCAAATGTGATGGCCCTTGTGCTTTGCCACTGCAGCAACTGGAAGGGTATCTGAGCCAGATGAAGGCCGTTGATGATCTGGTGAAGTCTTTCCCGGCGCTGGATACCAGTCGCTGAGCCAAGCGCTTGGTTAACCTTGCATAAGCTGTTGCAAGCTGCGCCTTTGGTGGAATAGCGAATCACCTGGCTAGCGTGTTAGTCTCAAACGCCCGCAATCGCGGGCGTTTTTCGTTTCAGTCATGGCTTGCGGTTCATCGGGCAAGCATTCTCGGGCGCAAATTTTAAGGACAAGCCACCCATGTGGATCATCTTTACCCTGATGGCCGCCTTTATGCAGGCGTGGCGCAACGCGTTTCAGAGCCGTCTCAGTCGCGATGTCAATGTTGCCGGGGTGACGCTGGCGCGTTTTGTTTATGCCGCGCCGTTGGCGGCTGTGTATCTATTGTCACTCTATGCCTGGCAGGACGCAGGATTGCCGCAGCTTGGGCATGGCGCGCTGCAGTACATCATAGGGGCGCCTTGGCGCAGATCCTCGCGACCGCCCTGATGGTAAAACTGTTCCAATTGCAGAATTTCGCTGTCGGCGCCGGGCTGGCCAAGAGTGAAGCCTTGGTCGCGGCCGTGCTCGGCAGTCTGTTCTTCGGCACTGCGTTGACTGTCACCGGCTGGCTGGGGGTACTTGTCGGTACAGTGGCGGTCTTTCTGCTCAGTACCCAAGGCGGGCTCAAAGGCTTGTCCTTCAAGACGCTGCTGCTGGGGTTGGGGTGCGGCAGCGCCTTTGCGCTGACTTCGCTCTGGGTTCGGGAAGCAAGCCTGGTGCTGGGCTTGCCATTTCCTCACCGCGCCGCCTGGGTACTCTTGTTGGTTATTTTGCTGCAGACCTTGTTGCTGCTCGCCTGGCTTCTTATCAAAGATAAAGAGACCCTTAAAAAACTCTGGCAAAGGCCCAAGTTGACCCTGGCCATCAGTATCAGCAGTTGTCTGGGTTCAATAGGTTGGTTCAGTGCCATGTCGCTCACGGCCGTGCCTTATGTGAAAACGCTCGGGCAGGTGGAAGTTTTCTTTATGATGCTGATCTCCAGCCTTTGGCTCAAGCAGCGGGTCAAGGTCAAGGATATGGGCGGCCTGGTACTGATTGCCCTGGCCGCGGTATTGGTACTTTGGGGATGATTTAGTTGCGTGGCTCCAGCGCTTTTATCTGGGCCACCAGTTCGCTGTTGATTGGCAGTGTGAGCCCATATTGCTCGGCGCGCTGCTGCAGGTAACCGTTGATATAGTCAATTTCCGTCTTGCGGCCATGCTTGAGGTCCTGATACATGGAAGAGTAGTTGGCGGCGGTTAGCCGTATCACTTCCTTGACTCTGGCGTGCAGCGCATCGAACGTCAGTGCTATGCCTTCCTGCTTGGCCACCTGTAACAGCTCATCGAGAATGGCGCAGATTGTTCCCTCAAACTCGGGGGCGGCCAGGGCACCGTTGTTGACTCTGTGAATGGCGGTCAGCGGATTGATAACGGCGTTGACCGCCAGCTTTTGCCACAGGGCTTCGAGAATGGCATCACTCCACTGACTGCCGGGAATGGCATTGAGCAGAGCGGTTTTCATCGCCTCTGGCGTGGGGGCGCCGCTTAAGTCACCTATCTGGGTCAGGCCCCTGCCGGTTTGGCGAATATGATTGCTGCTGAGTTTCAGCGCCGCCTGGCTGGTGGTGCCCAGGCTCAGCGGCCGGCCATTCAGCTTGGCAGCCAGACTCTGATGTGGGCCAAGCCCGTTGTGCAGCAGCAAGATGCGGCAATCCGGGTGAAGTTTTGGCAGCAAAGGCTCCAGCGCCGCTTCAACCTGATAGGCTTTGACTGTGACCAGCAAAAGATCGAGCTGCTTGAGCTTGCTCGAGTCCTGCGCCAGGCACAGAAAGGATGTTTGCAGACTCTGGTCGCCAAGCTCCAGGGTATAGACTTGCTCTTCGCCCTGCTCAGCCAATGGCGGGGTGTTAGCTCTGGGTAATAACCAAGGTTCAAGCCCGGCTGCGGCCAGTTGCTGCGCCAGCAGTTGCCCTATGGCCCCAACGCCGAGGATCCCTATCTGCATCCGGGCTACTCCCTCAACATGGCGGCGCCAAAATACTTGCGATAGCCCCAGAGTGAGAAGTAGAAGAGTACGACTCCGGCCATATCGGCGACAAAGTCGGCCATATCGGCACTGCGGTAAGGCAGACGGGATTGCACCATCTCTATCAGAATGCCGTATCCGGCCAGGGTGGCAAACATCAAGTACCAGCGGGGACGAAATGCCAGATAGGTCAGCCAGGCGAGGGCAAAGAAACTACCTATATGACCCACTTTATCAAGGTTAGGGATGCTCTGAGGGTAGTTAGGCTTGGAAAAAACCAGGTAGCTGATCACCGCCAGGGCAATCAACAAAGCAATTTTAAACAGCAGCTGTCGGTTAATCACAAATCACGCAGGGTTGGAAAGCTTGGCGAACATCATAGTCAAAATAAAGCCTGGCTGTCATCAGCAGACGTGGATTTATTCAGCTCGGCTTCAACTTAGGGTAGACTGGCGCTATTGGTTTGGCTGATAAGTAAAAGGCGACGAAATGCCCTCATTCGATATAGTGTCAGAAGTAGATGCTGTAGAACTGCGAAACGCGGTGGATAACAGTAAACGTGAATTGGATACCCGCTTCGATTTCCGCGGGGTGGAATTTGCGGTGGAGTATAAAGACTTTGTGGTGACTCTGTCGGCAGAGTCTGACTTTCAGTGCAATCAGATGGTGGATATTTTAAGAACCCAATTGAGCCGTCGTAATGTGGATCCCAAGGCGATGGAAGTGGATGAGAAGGCGATCCACAGCGGCAAGATGTTCTCTTTGAAGGTCAAGTTCAAACAAGGCATCGAGACCGATGTGGCCAAGAAGCTGGTAAAACAGATCAAAGACAGCAAGATTAAGGTGCAGGCGCAAATCCAGGGCGACTCGGTACGGGTTACAGGCAAGAAGCGTGACGACTTACAGGCTGTGATGGCGCTGGCCCGCAATGCCGAGCTGGGCCAGCCGTTCCAGTTCAATAACTTCCGCGACTAGTCGTTAATCTGCGACTTGAGCGCATCTTGAGCAGTATCGGCCCGCTTCGGCGGGCTGTTTTTTTGCACCAGCCAAATCAGCAGCAGCACGGGCAAGCCTATGATGCTGGCGCTGACAAAGAAATTCACATAGCCAAAGGCGTTGACCCAGGCGCCGGAGAAGCCGGCAATAAACTTGGGAAACAGTAACATCACCGAAGACAGCAGCGCATACTGAGTGGCACTGTAGCCACTGCTGGTGAGGCTGGAAAGGTAGGCGATAAAGGCTGCTGTGGCGATACCGCCGCTGAAGTTGTCCACCGAAATTGCCAGGGTCAGCAGCGGCACGTTGTAGCCTACCATGGCTTGCAGGGCGAACAACAGATTGGTGGTGGCCACCAGGAAGGCGCCGACATAGAGGATTTTTATGGTGCCGAAGCGTGCCAACAACACCCCGCCGAATGCCGAGCCCACCAGGGTCATGATCAGACCATAGACCTTGCTCAAGGTGGCGATCTCTTCCTTGCTGAAGCCCATATCCACATAGAAAACATTGGCCATGATCCCCATGACAATATCCGAGATCCGGTAGCAGGAGATCAGCATAAGGATCAGAATCGCGCTCTTGCCGTAGCGGCGAAAGAAATCGATAAAGGGCAGGGCCACGGCACTGTAAAGCCAGGAGATAAAGGCGGCCATCCTATCTGTTCCGGCCTGGGTCAGCTGCTTGGCTTCCTGCTCTTGAATTGCTCTGTCTTTACTTTTGACGCCGAAGATCAGCAACCAGAGCAGCAGAGTGAGCCCCATAGTGGCCAGCGTGACTGCATCTGTATTCAGGGTCTGACTCGGAAAGTAGGATTGCAGTACCTGGGTGAAGGGTTCAGCCAGGCTAAAACAGAAATAAAGCCCCAGCAGCAGGAGCAGCAACTTGCCATGGCGCAGGATAAACAGGTTGGCCGGCGCGGCCCAGACAGAGAGTCTGGGTGCCAGGTTGGCCCTGAGTCTGTCTCTGAGGTTGGCTTCCTCTTCCCCTATCGAGCTGATATCTACAGCCGGCTCTTTGGCAAAAAGTGTCGCCAGTATGCCTATGCCCATGAGGCCTGCCATTACCAGATAGGCGGTTTGCCAGCTCTGGAGATCATAGCTTTCCGGCGTGGGAGAAACCCAGGCGGCGATAGTCAGTGAGCCTGCAGTGGCTATGATCATCGCGCTGCGATAGCCCACCTGATAGGCGGCGGCCAGTGCCGCCTGCATTTTTTCCGGCGCCGACTCGATACGAAAGGCATCGACCACTATGTCCTGGGTGGCGGAGGAAAAGGCCACCATCAGCGCAAAGAGTGCCAGATGGGTGAGATCTTCCATGGGGTCACTGCCGGCCATCCCCAAAATGGCAGCTATCAGTAATAGCTGGGAGAACAGCATCCAGCCGCGGCGGCGGCCAAAGAGTTGGCTGAACAAAGGCAGGGGCATGCGATCGACCAGAGGGGACCAGGCCCACTTAAAGGCATAGATCAAGGCTACCCAACTGAAATAGCCGATGGCGGCCCTGTCTACCCCGGCTTCCCTGAGCCAGAAAGACAGGGTGGAGAATACCAGCATCAGCGGCAGGCCGGCGGAAAAACCGAGCAGCAATAAGATGAGTACCCGTTTGTGGAAATAGATACTCAGGGCGTCTCGGGTGCTGGCAAAAAAAGATTGAGGCATGGCACGGCTTGGTGAGAGTCAAAGGCCTTAGAGTAAAAGCCCGCGCCTGCGACTTCAAGGCGTGCTTGGGTGTTTGCCCAATAAAAAATCCCCGGCAAAGCCGGGGATTGGTCGCCCGTGTCATTAAAGTATCACCCGGGCGGGGTAGATTAACGTCTGTCTCAGGGCCTGACGCCGATACAGCCTTCGGGTATGGGGCCACCACCGAACAGGTATTCACAGCAGTCGTCCAGTTGCTGGCGCAAAAACTGGTTACCGCGCAATACCCAATCGGGCCATTTATCGAAGGCGTACAACAAGTGCCAAAATACGCGTTCGACATCCGTTTGCGCTTCCCCCTGCAAGTTCAGCTGATGCCATTCTTCCAGGGTATCCCACAGATACAATCTGACTTCATTAAATTCCAGCTTGTCGCTCAAGAATGCTTTGCCGTAATGAGCCAGTTGGGGCGCTTTCACATCGATGAACTCTTCCGGGGTCATCAGATCGCCTCCTTATGTTTGCCAGGTTCAGTATAGACAGCTTTTTGATACTGAACCGGGCCTGGGGTTAATTTCTGGGCAGAAGTGTGGCTTTCTTCAACAAAACCTGGGTAACCGGCACGTCGGGCCAACCCAAGGTGCTGTTGGTGCCTGTCTCTACCAGCGCCATATTCTGCAGAACTTCAAGCCCTTGGCTGACTTCACCGAATACGGCATAGCCCCAGCGCCTGGAGGATGGGTCGAGCTTTTTGTTGTCGGCAACATTGAAGTAAAACTGGCGGGTGGCCGAATGGGGAGCATTCTCTCTGGCCATGGCTATAGTGCCTAGGCTGTTGGATAGGCCGTTGCCCGACTCATTGACTATCGGCTTGTCTGACGGCAGTTCTTCATACTTGGGGCTGAGGCCGCCGCCCTGAACCACGAAATCAGCAATAATGCGGTGAAACAATGTGTTGTTGTAGTCGCCGCGCACCACATAGGTGAGAAAATTGTCCACAGTAATGGGCGCCCGGGTGCGATCGAGCTCGACCACGATTTTGCCCATGCTGGTATCAAATTCCACTTGGGGGTAGAGATTGTCTTTTTGTATATCCAACGCCAGCGCCAGCTGACTGGTCAGCATCAATACGGCTGCGAGTATCCATCGGCTCATGACCTGATTCCTTATCGTGGTGTTGCAGACGGGCCTGCCCGTGAGTCACAGACCGGCCCAATAAATTACTGTTGCAAAAAGCTGTGCAGCTCGGGGTCGTTGAGTATTTCGCCGCTCAACTGGGTGATCAGCTTGTTCATGTCCAGTTCCAGCGAGGCGAAGTCGGCACTGAATGGGCCCTTGAGCAGTCCCTTGGCCTTATAACGCTTGGTCAGGGTATGGCTGCTGTTTTTCGCCAGCAGATTGATGCTGACATTGGTTTTGGCTTCGAAGCCGAAGCTGGATTCATCCACATCAGTGAGCAGTTCAATCAGTTGTAACTGCACCTCTTTTCCACTGGCGGGATCGATTCGGTATCCGGCCTTGGCAAAACCTTGACGGAACAGTTGATCCAGCTGGACCCTGGGTGGCTCCGCCGGGCTGACCAGACGTGCGGCTTTGCCATCTTCATTGAATCGCACAATAAAGTTGGCGGTGCGGGTATCCAGGGTTTGCAGCGCCAGAGCCGGCTCTAGCGAAGTCTGTGGCGTGACCGCAGGCAGTTCAGGGCTCAGGGCAATAAAGTTGGGGGTATGACTGGCGCAGCCAAAGAGCAGCGCCGACCCCAGTATCAAGGTAGCAAGCCGTTTCATAAAAATCCGAAGCTGTAAAAAAGGTGGCATCAGGATAACCAGATTTGAGTTTGGCTTCCAGCATCTGGTTATGTCAGATAACCGGCTTGGGTTCGGTCTGGGGGAGATTTTTTTGCGGGTTCTTTGCGCGCAGGCCACCAAGGGACAAACTCGAGTATCAATCTGGGAAAACCGCTAGCTTAGATTATCAAGGAACATCGCTGTCAGTTACCGTTTCTGAATGACACAGTAAACCGGATAAGACCCCGCATAGCGGTTTTTTCATTTTTGTAACATTCAAGGCTTCAATCTCCGATGGCGACAGGGTAGAGTCAAGTTATTGCTCTAAAAACACCTGTTGGGAATATGTTGGAATTGAAATCCGGGCCTTTGCCGACGACTCAATCCGGGGTTGCAACCCAGGCCACGCCTGACTCTTTGATAGATGTTCACGGCCGGCCTCTGTTTGGTCATTTCGACGGGCCGCCGAAAAGCCTGGGATTGGCAGACTTTCAGCTGTTCAATGAGATGGACCGCAGGGTTTCACGCCTGAAACAGCGTTGCAGTTATAAGCAGTTTGAGTTTATTGGCCTTAACAGCCCCAGATGGATGCTGGGCGTTGCCTTGGCGGATATCGCCTATCTTGGCAGTGGTTTCTGTTATCTGTTTGATTTGCAGAGTCGTCGCATGTATCAGCAGAATCTGCTGCGGCCACCCGCTGGTTTTAACCTGAGCCGTTCGCCATGGCAGGGGGAGAGCCGTATGGGCGGCATTCACTTTCGGCGTGAGCAGGGACAATGGCAACTGAGTCTGGATCTTAAACTACAGGGAATGCCACTTGAGGGGGAGCTGACCTTGGTTCCCGAACCGCTCAGCTTGCCGATGGCGCTTTGCAGTCCAACCGGTTACAGCGGTTGGACCTATACCCAGAAACACAATGCCCTCAAGGTTTCCGGCCAGTTGTCCTTCAATCATGAACCTCAGCCGTTGCTGCATGCCAGAGCAGGTTATGACTTTTCCGCAGGCTTTATGCGCCGGGAAACCAGTTGGCGCTGGGCCTCTATCAATGCCGATATTGATGGCAAGGGGGTGGGGCTAAACCTGGCGGCCGGAGTCAACGAGACCGGCTCTTGTGAAAACGTGCTCTGGGTTGATGGTGCCAGGCATTTGCTGTCGCCGGTGCATTTTGAGTTTGACCGCATGGCTGCATCCGGCGGCCAATGGCGAGTTTGGTCTGAGCGCGGCGATCTGGAGTTGGTATTTTCGCCCTTGGGGTGCCGCAGCGAAAGGCTCAACCTGGGGCTGCTTAAAAGCAATTTTCGCCAGTATACCGGGCTGTTTTCCGGTTGGGTCAAAGACTCCCTGGGCAAGCGCCATGAGCTGGTGCAGCAGAGCGGCCTGACAGAAGATCACTTTGCCAAGTGGTGAGCTGGAATAAAAGGAATAAAAATGGATTTCAATTTACTTATTTCCCACCCTGAATGGCTGCTGCTGGTATTGGCGCCGCTGTTCTTCATCTGCATGGCATTGGAGTGGTTTTTCGGTGACCGCCTCAGACGTTTGCCTGAGAATGCCCGCTATCGGCCGGCGGAGGTTTTCTGTAACTTTGTGCTGGCAGGCATGCACCAGGGCGCCGATATTCTCACAGGGTTACTGCTGGCCAAACTGTATTTGTGGTTATTCGGCTGGCGTTTGTTCGACATTGAGATGAATGGCTGGACCTTTGTGCTGCTGATGCTGGGGCAGGACTTTTGCTATTACTGGTTCCACAGAGCCAGCCATAGATGCCGCTGGATGTGGGCCGCCCATGTAGTGCACCACAGCTCGGAAAATATGAATTTTTCCACCGCCTTTCGTCAGAGCCTGATGTACCCATTGGCGGGCATGTGGCTGTTTTGGCTGCCTTTAGTGATCATAGGCTTCGATCCCAACTGGGTGATATTTGTGGTGTTGCTTAATCTGGGCCTGCAATTTTTTGTCCATACTCAGGCCATCAAACGTCTTGGGCCCCTGGAGTGGATATTCAACACTCCGTCCCACCACAGGGTACACCATGGCCGTAATCCTCAGTACATAGATAAGAACTACGCCGGGGTGTTGATCATCTGGGATAGATTATTCGGCAGCTTCGAACCGGAGCGGGAAACCGTGCGCTATGGTATTACCAAGCCGGTGAACAGCTTTAATCCTGTGACAGTCACCTTTGCCGAATGGCGCGATATGTTGGCGGAAGTGAGCCGCCCCGGCCTTAGTTTCAGGCAGCGTTGGCGTTTGCTGTTTGCGCCGCCGGCCAGTCAGGAGTTGCCCAGCTCCGGCCTCGGAGGATATGCTGATGGCCCTGACAGTTCCAAGGAAGCTAAGGAGTACTGATGAAGCTTTTTGTGTTTGACCATTGTCCCTATTGCGTCAAGGCTATGATGCTGGTGGGGCTTAAGGCGTTGCCGGTGGAGCGGGTCTATCTGCAAAACCATGATGTGGAGTCCAGAATAGCTATGGTCGGCGCCAATATGGTGCCCATTTTACAAAAAGCCGATGGCAGCTTCATGGCCGAGAGCCTGGATATCGTCAGTTATCTGGATAATCTGGATGGTAAGCCGGTCATTACCCTTGCCAGCCAGGCCGATGCTGTCAGCCAATGGCAGGAGGCATCCGGTTATTTCAGCAGTCGCTTGCTCTATCCCCGCAGTGTGTTGCTCGGTCTGCCTGAATTTGGCAGCCAAGAGGCGATTGCCTGGTTTACCCAAAACAAGAGCGCCATGATAGAGATGTCTTTCGAAAAAGCGCTTGCGCAAACGGCCGATTATCTTGAGGGCCTGGCTAAGTGTTGGCCGCGGCTCGACTGGCTGCAATTGCCGTCGGAGCGGGGCAATAAGTTGAATATTGATGATATCAACCTGTTCCCCGGCCTGAGAAACCTGACCATGGTCAAGGGGCTGGTATTCCCGGCCAGAGTGCGTGCCTATATCGAAGAAGTGGCAGCGCTGACTCAAATCGACTTGTACGACGACAGAGTCGTCTGAGCGGCTTTATCTGAGTCATACAACTACACCCCAAAAGACAGGCCAGTGCTGGACCTGTCTTTTTCATTCGTTTTCACTTTAGGGCAAGTGCTACTTTAACCCGGCATTTTCAACTCAGCTTTTTCAACACTCTCTTTGTTCAACGCTCTCTTTGTTGATGCACTGCTCGTTGTCTGTGCTCCTGAGCGCGGCTGGGCTGGCGTCGCTCTGCCTGATGGCGCTGTGGCTGAGCTCGCTGCTGATGCTGCACCTTCGATTGACTCTGAGGCTGATAGTGTCTCTGTGGCTGCTGTTGTTTATCTGCCTGTTGCCGGCGCTTTTCAGCTTGTCTATAAGTAGTGTTAGTGTGCCGGTTTGAGGCCTGTTGCAACTGTCTGTCTCTGGCCTGATGTTTAACCCGCATCGTTTTGTCGGCGGCGTTGGCACTGCTATTGGCACTCCTATATGACGGCTGCTGTGACAGCTGGCGAACTTTTTGTGGCTCGCCCTTATGCATCTTTTCCCTCTTGTCAGCGGCGCGCCATTCACGACTATTGTGCTCTCTGTGCTTTTTTAGCTCATGCTGCAACTGCTTTTGTTGCTTGTTTCTGTCCTGATGCAGCCTCTGGCTGTGGTTAAAGCTGCGTGCCTGGGATTCATAACGCTTGTGCGGCTTGTTGTATACCGCCTTGTTGTAGCGTTGTTGCAGCCCAGGATGACGATAATGGGCGCCACGTCTGTGGTGCGGGTTATGGCTCCAGCGCTGGGCTCCCTGGCTATAGGCCAGTCGCGGACGGTA
Source organism: Shewanella chilikensis (assembly GCF_002836945.1). Taxonomy (GTDB): domain Bacteria; phylum Pseudomonadota; class Gammaproteobacteria; order Enterobacterales; family Shewanellaceae; genus Shewanella; species Shewanella chilikensis. The sequence goes on along the minus strand of NZ_NIJM01000049.1, from coordinate 11,798 downwards.
GTGATTATAGTGTTTGTGGCGATAATCGACCCAGATCACTCTGTCATGCCAATGAAAGGCGCTGAAGAAGAAGTTAAATGAAATGCTGACCCCGGAACTGCGCCAGTAAAACGGACTGGAGTGGTAGCGCACATATCCGGGGAAAGGGTCCCAATAGATAGGCGGATAGCTGCTCCAGTGCCAATGGCCATAGACACGGCGACTGTCGTAGTAAGGGACATAGATCACCTCGGTGCGGGTCGGCGCTATCACTATCTGACGTTCGTCGCGTCTGGCGTTGAGGTTACCCAGGTCATTTAATGAGTCGGCATCCCAGGCGGCTTGTCTCAGGGTTTGAATCCCATCCATTACCCGGCCTTCATCGGCGATAAAGGCTTCGCCCAAACGGGCGGTCCAGTCCAGATCTGTGCTCATCTTGTTCAACACTTCCGGAAAGGCGATAAGCGCCATCACACTGGGATCCCAATCCTGGTTCTCGGCTTCGGCCATCAGGCGTTCATTGCTCCAATGGCTGCGCTGTTTGCGCCATCGCTGTGCCTGCACCAGTTCCAGTGGATAGGTTGAGGCGATCAGCATATGGGTCAACAAGGTGTCCGGATAGAGAGCGATAGGGGAGAGCAGCTGCATCAGCTCGGGTTCCCGGATATCTCTGCCGGATTCGGCGGCCTGCAGCGCTGTAGTTGGCAGGCCAAACAGACACAGGACAAGTACACTGTGCTGCAGCCAGATTTTCAGCTTGTTCATGGTTGCCTCCTTTAGGCCGGTATGGTTACCAGCCTGGCAAGTGAGCTAACTGAGGCCTTGCGATGCAATTCCCCATCAGTGACTTCAGGATAAGTGGCCTTTGATGAACATAAGCTGAAGGCTTTTGGGTGGCTAAATATTATCCAGTGAATGGGCAAAAGGTTTTGCTTTTTTAAGGTCAGGCCCTGGTTGTGAGCGGTTTTATCAAAACAGTCATTTAGATCGTAATTGGGAAGCTTAAACTGGACAAACTGTGTACTGAGTCACAGTTTATGGGAGCACAAGTCTCCACCCTGTTATAGCTATTTATCTTTAGTCGCTATTGAGTGCGGCTATCGCCAACAAGCAAAAGGAGTGTATATGGCAACCAAGAAAGTCAAGGCACCCAACATAGATATAGGTATCACGGATGCGGATCGTAAAATAATCGTCGCGGGGCTTTCCGCGCTGCTGGCCGACAGTTATACCCTGTATCTGATGACCCATAATTTCCATTGGAACGTCAAAGGGCCGCAGTTCAACAGCCTGCATCAGATGTTTATGGATCAATATACAGAGCAGTGGAATGCTTTGGATGAAATCGCTGAGCGGATCCGCGCCCTGGGGTATCCGGCGCCCGGGACTTATAAAGAGTTTGTGCGTCTGGCATCCATCAAGGAAGTGGAAGGCGTGCCCTCTGCCAATGAGATGATATTGCACCTGGTCGAAGCCCAGGAGGCTACGGCCCGCACCGCCAGAGCCCTGTTCCCCGTTATCGACAAGGCCAATGACCAGCCGAGCGCTGATCTGCTGACCCGCAGACTGGAAGTTCACGAAAAGACTGCCTGGATGTTGCGTAGCTTGCTGGAGGAATAGCCTAAACGCTAGGCACTACGCATCAAAAAGCCGCCCCGGAGTGCTCCGGTGCGGCTTTTTTTTAATTACCTTTCTTGAAGTGGCATTTGTGCTGGCAAGGTTCGCTTACCCCAATCACATAGTTTGCCCATGTTGATGGGGCGTCACTCACTTGCCGCCTGGCTGCCACGCCAAGTCGTTTGGCGCTATTTATTCAAGGCTTAAGTGCCTTTAACAAGGTATCAGGCCTTTTCGGGAATACGTTCCAGTACCGCCAACAGCAGCTGCCAATATTGGCCCACTGTGGTGATATTCACCATTTCATCTGGGCTGTGAGGGAAACGTATGGTGGGGCCGATAGACACCATATCCATGGCCGGATAGGGCTCCTTGAACAGGCCACATTCCAAACCGGCATGGATCACCATGATCACCGGCTCTTTATGGTAGATGTCCTGATAGGTGTCGCGCACAATCGCCATTACAGGAGACTGGCTGTCTGGCTTCCAGCCTGGGTAGGCGCCGGAAAGATCAATCTCGGCACCGGCCAGGTTGGCCAGGGCGATCAGCATGCCTTCAACCTGGCTGCGACCAGAGTCAATTAAGGAGCGGATCAGGCACAGGAGTTTGACATCCTGTTCGCTGGTATTGATCACCCCGAGGTTGAGTGAGGTCTCGGTCACGCCTTCAATCTCGTCACTCATTCGCATGACACCGTTGGGGCAGGCATGCAGCAGATCGATAAGAGTGTTCTGACTCTGCTCGCTCATCACCTTGGCAGGCAGCGGCACTTCGGTGAGAGTCAGGCAAGCGGCCGGATCGGCAACCGCCAGCTCTTCTCTAAGCAGTGCCTGGAAAGCCACGGCGGTTTCGCTCAAAGCTGTGGCTTGTTCGGCCGGTACCAGAATAGTGGCACTGGCTTCGCGGGGAATGGCGTTACGCAGCGAGCCGCCGTTGAATTCGGCCAGTTCCAGCTGCAGGCTTTCGCTGTGTTCAAACAGGAAACGGGCCAGCAGCTTGTTGGCATTACCGCGTCCCAGATGAATGTTCACCCCTGAGTGGCCACCCTTTAGCCCGGAGAGCGTCAGGTTGAATGCCTGGAAACCCTCGCCTGTGGCTTCCCAGACCATGGGCAGGGTGATCTCGGCATCCACGCCACCGGCGCAGCCCATGTAGATCTCGCCTTCCTGCTCGGAATCTGTGTTGATCAGGATTTCACCGCGAAGCATACCGGCTTCCAGGCCAAAGGCTCCTGTCATACCAGCTTCTTCATCTATGGTCAGCAGTACTTCCAGCGGTCCGTGGGGAATATCGTCACTGCCGAGAATGGCCAGCGCCGATGCCATGCCTATGCCGTTATCGGCACCCAGAGTCGTGCCCTGAGCCTTGACCCAGTCGCCATCAATCCAGGGCTGGATCGGATCTTTGACAAAGTCATGCTCTTTATCGGCATTTTTCTGCGGCACCATATCGATATGGGCTTGGATCACCACGGGTTTGCGGTTTTCCATCCCGGGAGTGGCATCTTTGCGAATAATCAGGTTACCGACTTTATCTTCGATAACATCAAGCTGACGGTCTTTGGCCCAGTTCTGAATATACTGGCTGAGCGCGGCTTCATGCTTGGATGGGTGAGGAATGGCACAGATTTGTTCAAACCACTGCCATAGAGGCTGAGGTTGCAATTGGCTGAGACTGGACACAGCAAACTCCTGATCTTTTCGTCTGGTTGGCGGGCTTGGACCGGGCCAAGCGCGAGTTGTCATCAGTCTATCACAGAGCGACGTAAGGGCGCAGAACCCAGTTGGGACAATTGTTTATTTGTGGCAGCGAAACTTGCCAGCCAGATATTGGTAATCCGGCGCCGGAAAGGGAATAATGCTGGGCGCCAATAAAAAATAATTAGGATGGGTCATGGTTGAATTTATTGATGTTACTGACCAGGATGCAATTTTCAGTGAGGCAGACTGGGATGCATTACTGGTGGTCAGCGCCGATGTGACGGCGTGTCCAATCGAAGAGGTGGCTATGCTGGCCTCCCATGGGGCTCAAGTTGACAAACGGGTGGGCAAGAGCCCAACCCTGTTGTTTGCTCCCGGGCTTGCCGGTGGCCGTTTGATTATCGCCCCGGTCGCGCCGCTTGGCGATTATGACGATGTGCGCGCCTTCGCCAATGCCGCCCGTGCCGGTATCGCCATTGCCCGTGACGCCGGAGCCAAAAGGCCGCTGTTGTGGGTCGATAAGCCTGCATCCTTAGGCGATGAATACGCCAAGGCAGATATGGTTGCGGCGCTGGCAACGGCGCAGGAGTTATGGCAGCCATTGGAAGCCCGTGAGGCGGGTGCCGCCCTTGACAGCATAGAAGCCATAGGGGTGATGAACGGCGCCGATGCTGGCATGCTCAATGCCATTGAAGCCGGCCGCACCCTTGCCAGAGATCTTTGTGGCACTGAGCCCGAGCGCATGGGCGCCCCTGCCTTTGCCGATTACTGCCTCAACGCCTTCAAAGAATCAGGGCTGTCGCTACAGGTCGTGGAAGACAGAGACATTCTCGAGCGGGACTATCCCTTGCTGAGCGCTGTGGCGCGGGCCTCTTTTGCCGTGGCCAGACATCAGCCCAGAGTCGTTAAATTGGAGTACCGCGGCGAAGGTGACATCCAGCACAACTATTTCTTTGCCGGTAAGGGCGTGGTGTATGACACAGGCGGCGCCGATCTGAAAGTGGCCGGTGCCATGGCAGGTATGAGCCGCGACAAGGGCGGCGCGGCTGCCGTGGCCGGTTTGATGAAGACCTTGTCATTACTCAAGCCCAAAGGCATTCGTGTGGTGGCCGAATTGGGGCTGGTACGCAACAGTATAGGCAGCGAAGCCTTTGTCACGGACGAAATCATCACAGCCCATTCGGGTGTCAGGGTCAGGATCGGCAATACCGATGCCGAAGGGCGTTTGGTGCTGGCCGACTTGCTGTCTCATCTGCGTTTAAAGGCGCAGGGCAGTGCGGCGCCAGAGCTATTCTCTGTGGCAACCCTGACCGGCCATGTGGTGCGAGCCTATGGAGCTTACAGTGCGGTAGTGGCCAACGCTGTTGCCGAGCAACAGGCATTACCCAAGCGGTTGCAGGCCAGCGCCGAGCGTTACGGTGAAGGGCTGGAGCTGTCCCGTTTGCGTAAGGAAGATTTTGCCAAGGTGCGTGATGTTTCCGGTGCCTCTGAGCTACTTTCTTCCAATAATGCGCCCTCATCGGTTACCGCCAGAGGACACCAGTATCCGGCGGCCTTCCTGCTAAAGGCTTCCGGATTGGCACAACACGGGTTAAAAGACGTTCAGCCCATGGCCTATAGTCATCTGGATATTGCCGGCAGTGCCACTGAAGGCGATCCCCTCTATGGCAAACCTACGGCGGCGCCGCTGCTTGGGTTGTTTGCCTATATGACTGAGTAAGTCCTCAACGCCTCCCGGCCGACGCTGTCGGCCGGGTTATCCCTGCACTCTGTCCGTTGGCTTTTCTTTACTTGGCGACCGCTATGTTGGCATTACATGGCCCCGACATTTGCTGGATGTCATCTTACCTAAGTTCTCCATTGCAAACGGTTGGGTCAGATCTGATTTGAAGCCGTTTGAATTGTCATCCACTACGAGCACTGAAAACAACAGAAAACTTTCAGACGGATTTTTAGTCAATCCTGTAACCGGGTGATCTAACTCACTTTAACTGGTCTTACCTCTTTGGGGTCACGCTTTTACCCCTGTGGGGAGACTAACATTTGGGCACTGACTGACAGTCAATTACAGCGTTAGATTTTACTTAATTGGAATTAGCTTAGTTTAATTTGTTTTTGATTTATTTGTTTAGAATCAAGTGGTAAGGCGTATTTTTTACTGTGTTTCGAGATGTGTTATTCGGTGCTTTGGGTAAATCTTGTGTAACTTTTATGTAATTACATTACAGTTTTAGGTGTGTTTTAAATTTTTTGCCTTAATACTTGTAATAAAATTACAGATAGCTATAATAGCTCTCGTTGGTTAGGCAAGCGCCTTCCACCTCTAGTCAATCCAGGATGGATAACTATCTCCAGGGAAATGAGTGACAAGTTGTCTCCACGGATATGAGAACCTCTAGTTCCAGGGAACCGAGCCAAGCTTCACTAGAGTATTTATTTCACAACTTTGTTAGGAGTATCGGCTATGTCTTACACAGGCAAAAACAACCTAGTTTATTGGAGCAACACCTGGTTTGATTGTCAGGTTTTGCGCGGCGGCATGTTCGCCATGAGTTTCAAGGGCTGACTACCCCTTTAAGTAGTTCCATCATCCATCAACCTTTGTTCACCACTTTGTGGTGTATTTAGACTCAAGTCGCAATAGAAGTTTTGCTTCTGTTGCCAGGTGTTACCCGCTAGCGCGGTAGACTCTTTCCCTTTTGGGTGCTTGATACATGTCTTGGCCTGCTCTTTGAGCAGGCTTTTTTTTGTTTGCGGCAAAATGTGAATAAATTGTGAGCTGGTGGGCATTTAATGGATACCACTGGCTGGCTAACTACTCTGGTGCTGGTCTGAGCAGAGCAAACTCCCTATAATCTGCCGCCGATGACCTCGTTAAAGAAGTGTCACAAACCTCCCTACACTCAAATTCAAGGAACCTGGTTCCATGTTGGAAAAACTGTTCAAGTTAAAACAAAACAAAACCTCTCTGAAGCAGGAAGCTGTGGCGGGTCTAACCACCTTTCTGACCATGGCTTACATCATCTTCGTTAACCCCTCAATGCTGGCTGATGCCGGTATGGATCAGGGCGCAGTCTTTGTGGCGACCTGTATCGCGGCGGCGATAGGTTGTCTGGTCATGGGACTTTTGGCCAACTATCCCATCGCCCTGGCGCCGGGAATGGGTCTCAACGCCTTTTTTACCTATACAGTTGTGGGTGAAATGGGTTACAGCTGGGAAACCGCGCTTGGCGCCGTGTTCCTCTCCGGGATCTGCTTTATGATCCTCTCCTTGGTACGGATTCGGGAATGGGTGGTCAACTCTATTCCTATGTCGCTGCGCCTCGGTATTGCCGCTGGTATCGGCTTGTTTTTGGCGCTCATTGGCCTCAAGAGTGCCGGTATTGTGGTTGCCAATCCGGCAACTCTGGTGGGCATGGGTGATATCACTGCATTTCCGGCGTTGATGTCGGTATTGGGGTTCTTCCTGATCATCGCTTTTGTTCAGCGTGGATATAAGGCGGCGGTGATCCTCAGCATTCTGGTCATCACTCTGCTAGGGCTGGCCTTTGGTGATGTGCAATATACCGGCCTGGTATCCATGCCGCCCTCCATAGCGCCCACCTTTATGAAGATGGATCTCTCCGGCATGCTGGAGATCAGCATGATTTCCGTGGTGTTCGCCTTTTTATTTGTGGACTTGTTTGATACCTCCGGCACCTTGGTGGCTGTGGCGCAGCGTGGTGGTTTCCTGGATGACAAGGGCCGCCTGCCAAGGCTCAACCGTGCCCTGACCGCCGACAGCGCTGCCACTATTGCCGGGGCCATGCTGGGTACCTCGACCACCACAAGTTATGTCGAGAGTACCTCAGGCGTCAGTGCCGGTGGCCGTACCGGCTTGACCGCCGTCGTGGTCGGACTGCTATTTTTGGCCTCACTCTTTATCTCGCCGCTGGCCGGTATGGTGCCTGCCTATGCGACCGCGGGCACCCTCTTCTATGTGGCGATTCTGATGATGTCTGGCCTGGTGCATGTAGAGTGGGAAGATTTGACCGAAGCTGCCCCTGTGGTGGTGGTCTGTCTGCTGATGCCATTGACTTTCTCAATAGCCACGGGTATCGCCTTTGGCTTTATCGCCTATGCGGCGATTAAACTCCTCTGCGGCCGTTTTCGCGATCTCAATGCCGGGGTTGTGGCACTGGCGCTGCTGTTTATTCTCAAGTTTGCCTACGGTGGTTAAAAAAGCTAAAGCGCAAGCATCTGCTTTATGAACTGCATTTATTGAGGGTCATACTTTGTATGGCCCTTTTTGTATGAGATATCGCAATAAATAACGATTTTGTCCGCTTGAAAGCCGACTGCCGCTAGGAATCCTGCGGCGGATTGGGTATAAGATTTATCCCCGACTTTTTTAAGCAAATACAAGTGATGAACTTGAGTGACACACGCTACCGCCGGGTAGTGGTAAAACTGGGTACCAGTGTGCTTACCTCCGGCAGCAAGCGCCTGGACAAGGCCCATATGGTCGAGCTGGCCAGGCAGATGGCGACCCTGATGCGCGCCGGTATCGAAGTGGTTTTGTGTACCTCCGGCGCCATTGCCGCCGGGCGTGAGCATCTGATGTATCCGGAGTTGCCGGATACCATGGCCAACAAACAGTTGCTGGCGGCCGTGGGCCAGAGCCAGTTGATCCTGGCTTGGGCTCAATTATTCAGTATTTATGGTCTGCACGTGGGGCAGTTGCTGCTGACCCGGGCGGATCTCCATGATCGCGAGCGCTATCTCAACGCCAGAGATACCCTAAATGCGCTGCTGAAACAGAATATTATCCCCATCATCAATGAAAACGATGCCGTTGCCACCAATGAGATCAAGGTAGGGGACAACGACAACCTGTCCGCCCGCGCAGCGCTTTTGTGCGATGCCGACTTGCTGATCCTGCTGACAGACCAAAAAGGCTTGTTTGATGCCGATCCGCGCCACAATCCCAATGCTCATCTTATCAGCGAAGTGGCCAATATCGACGACAGCCTGCGGCAACTGGCCGGCGGCTCGGTTTCCGGATTGGGTACCGGCGGCATGGCAACCAAGCTGGAGGCGGCCGACATAGCTCGCCGCGCCGGTATCGAAGTGGTTATCGCCTCGGGTCATCATCCGGATGCCATCGAAAAAATCGCTGCCGGCGAGTCAGTGGGGACTCACTTCTGCGCCATCGAAACCCCACTGGAGAGCCGTAAGCAGTGGATCCTTGCCGGGCCCAAGGCCAAGGGGAAACTGACCTTGGATGAAGGCGCGGTGCGGGCGGTAACCGAAAAGGGCCGCAGTCTGCTGTCCAAGGGGATTATCGCCGTCGAGGGCGAGTTTGAACGCGGCGCCACGGTGCAACTCTTGGATCCCAAGGGCCGTAAACTGGCGCGGGGGATCTGCCGATACAGCGCCGTGGCCCTCAAACGTATCGCGGGCCAGCATTCAGATAACATTGAATCCTTGCTGGGCTATGACTATGGTGATGCAATAGTGCACCGCAACGACATGGTGGTTTTATGACAGCTGAATATCTGCAACAATTGGGGCAAAGGGCCAAGGAAGCCAGTTTTGCCCTGGCCAATCTTTCCGGCACCGCCAAGCAGCAACTGCTGCATAATATCGTTGCCGCTCTCAAGGCCGATGAAGCGGCTATTCTCGCGGCTAATGAGCAGGATGTCGCTGCGGCCAAAGAGGCTGGTCTCAACGCGGCCATGATAGACAGGCTGCTGCTGGATAAGTCGCGCCTGGCCGGAGTGATAGCCGATATCGACAATGTGATTGCCCTTGCCGACCCCATTGGCCGCGAATATGACAGCCGGGTGCTGGATAACGGCTTGCGCCTGTGTCGGCGCGCCGTGCCACTGGGGGTGATAGGCGTTATCTATGAGGCCAGGCCCAATGTGACTGTGGATATTGCCGTGCTGGCCCTTAAAACCGGCAACGCGGTGATCCTCCGTGGCGGCAAGGAAACCCTGAAATCCAACCTGGCACTGGCCAAGGCCATTCGCCAGGGCGTTAAAGCCAGTGGTTTGCCGGAAGATGCGGTGCAGCTTATCGACAACCCTGATCGCACCCTGGTTACCGGCCTGCTCAAGCTGGATCAATATGTGGATATGATAGTACCCCGCGGCGGCGACAAGCTGCAGCGGCTCTGCGCCGAACAGGCGACTATCCCGGTTATTCTCGGCGGTATCGGTATCTGCCATCTCTATCTGGATAAGGCGGCCGATCTGGAGAAGGCTATTCCTGTCATTCTCAACGCCAAGGTGCAGCGCCCAACCGTATGTAACGCCCTGGATACTCTGTTGGTGCACAAGCAGATAGCCAAGGAGGCATTGCCCAAGGTGGTCAAGGCCTTAGTCGATGCCGGAGTTAAGCTGGTAGGTTGCCCCGAGACAGTGGCTATTCTTGGAGCCGAGCAAGTGGCCGCCGCCAGCGAGGATAGCTTTGCTACCGAGTGGTTATCTCTCAATCTGGGGATCCGGGTAGTCGATGATATCCAGCAGGCCATAGGTCATATTCGCCGCTATTCCAGCGGTCACTCCGAGGCTATCCTCACGGATGATATCAACGCCGCTACCGAGTTTATGAATCAGGTGAACTCGGCGGCGGTTTACCTCAATGCCAGCACCCGTTTCACCGATGGCGGCCAGTTTGGCTTGGGCGCCGAGGTGGCTGTCAGTACTCAGAAACTGCATGCCAGAGGCCCCATGGGACTGGAAGCACTGACCACCTACAAGTGGTTGGGAGTCGGTGATTACACCGCCAGAAGTTAGTGTTTACTTCTTGTAAAAGGTATTTAGAGCATCATATAACCCAAGCCCCGCAGTTGCGGGGCTTTTGCTTTGGCCGCTTACGATTCAGCTCTTAATCGCTGCAAAACTGCCGCGGCAGAGCTTGGCCAAGTCCTCTGCGGCAAGACAGATCTCCAGTCCGCGGCGACCGGCGCTGACATAGATGCTGTCAAACTCCTGGGCGCTGGCGTCTATCACTGTGGGTAACTGCTTTTTCTGCCCCAGAGGGCTAATGCCTCCCACCAGATAGCCGGATGAACGCTGCGCCAATTGCGGATTGGCCATCACCAGCTTCTTGGCCTTAATCGCCTTGGCAACGCATTTCAAGCTGAGTTGATGATTCACCGGTACCAGGGCCACCGCCAGTGGCGGCGACTTTTCATCGCTGCTGACCAGCAGAGTCTTGAATACCCGGTTGGGATCCAGCCCAAGTGCACTGGCGGCCTCTTCTCCGTAGGAAGGGGCATTCTTGTCGTGGTGATATTCGTGAACGGTAAAAGAGATCCCCGCCTTGGTGGCGAGATCGATTGCGGGTGTCACAAGTGTCTCCTTAGGTGATGGCGTGAGTAGCGTTTAGTATCGCGTTTTAATCCGGATATCTGTTGCGCCAAAACCTGTCTAACTATAAAAACAGGTGTCATAGCATAAGCCTCAAGCCTTTCTGGGTCGAGACAGCGGGTCACTCTTTTAAGACTCAGTTTAAGAGCAAGACCACAAAGCGGTACAAAAGCTTAAGTATTAACTCAGACAATAGCTTAGAAAATAGCCAAGAAAAATAGCTTAGACTAGAGCCTAGACATGAGCTCAAACAACAGCCTAGATATCAGTGGCGATTCAATCTGAATTCGAGGCTAAGCAAAGGCTGGCAAAATCGATAGGCCAAGGAAGGGCTTTAAACATGAGTCAAGTCAAAATACAACGCCCGGCATCTGGCCGGGCATTTTGAAAGGCTATGGCGGCTCTACTTCTGCGTTGCGCGGTAGTGGTCGAAATTCTCGATATAGTCGTCCATCGAGCCTTCAAGCATCTCCTTGTAGCGCTCCATATAGTAATCCATCATCTCTTGCTTTTTCGACTGCATCTGCTCCTTGGTGGCAAAACCGGTAGAGCCGAACCAGGCATTGTAGCGAGCCAGGGCATACATGAAGGAGGCACTGACTTCACCGGTTTGGACTTCAGTATTCTGGTTCTGTTTGTTAGCCAAATCGATGAGTTCACTGGCACGCTGAAAAAACGCCTTATCTGTATCAGACATCTGAGATTCCTGTTTAAAGTCGAGAGCTTGCCTCTCGTTGTTAGGGTTAACTTACCCTAGAGTGTTTTGCTGCAAACTGCTGTAATCCGCTTCACATTCCTGATTGCTAAAGCTCAACAAGCATGAGTTGAATCGCAAAAGAGAGCGACTCTTTTCCGAAATAGCCAATCATTTCGGCGCCGACAGCTAAAGCAGTATTTTATCGTTTTTACTTCATTTCTCCCGATTGGCGATTGTTTCACTCATTCAATCTAGTTATTGTAGATACAATTCAACTGCTTATGTTAAGCCTTTGCTTAACTGCAGTGGATATGACACTCAGTGTAGTAGGCCATAAGAGGGAATATTGGCCTGACACAGTTCCCGGACCGTTCTTGGCGGTTTGATCTGCCCCGATAGTTTTGGACACCACGCTAAGCGAGTAAAATCGTTTAACGAGGTGAA
>NZ_NIJM01000048.1 GCF_002836945.1 Shewanella chilikensis | reverse complement strand
CTACGAACTAAAGAGTGTTGCTTAGTAGCGTGTCCTGTATTAGCGGTGCGGATCACACTTAGTCTCGAAGTGAATAAGGTGTACGCATTGGTATACGGCAGAGTTTGCCGCTGGGGTGGCAAAATCAGCCTAGAAACTCTGCTTCACTTGAAAGCGCCATTCCCAGCCGTCCACTTCATCGCCCCGGGTAAAGGGCACGCTGAAATCTATGTGGGCGACATGACCATAACTGGAGCGGGAAGAGTAGACTCTGGCACCTATGCCGACTGAGCCTATGGGGCCTGAGACTTCGTTGTCATTGGCCATGGCACCACCAAGGGCCTGACCGACATCGATAAAGGCGGCCCAGCCCAATTCTGCCAGTTGGTAGAGGTTGATATTGGGGTAATAGCGGATTTCGCCGGTCAGCAGCCATTGATTGTCACCGTGCTGGTAGTCGTTGGGATAACCGCGAATGCCGGTTTCATCCCCCAGGGCAAAGGGACGGTCGATATAGTTGTTGTTGGAGTTGGACAGCCGCGCCTTGGAATAGGCGGTCCACTTGGGGGTGAACTTATAGAAATACTCGGCGGCAACATTCACTTGATAAAAGTCCCGTTGCCGGGTGGCCAGGGTGGCTTCACCGCCAAATGCCAGCAACAGCAGCTCCTTACCCTCAAAATAGCCGCGACTGCTGCGCCAGTTGAGGTGATAGCCCAGGCTATCACTGTCTTTGGTTTCCAGCCCCAGTTTAACGCTGTGATGCCAGCCGAGGTTGAAGTCTTCGTTATAGTTGACCAGGTGAATATTGGTCAGCACCCGAAAGTCATCCTGCAGGTACTCCCATTCTACCCAGGGGTAGAGAAAGTCTCTGTCCTGAGGCAAGGGCTGCTGCGGGTATTGAGGCAGGGCGTGAAAGCTGTGCTTATCCTGGGTAACTCCAAGGCGTAATCTTTGCCGACTCTGGTTCTCTTTGGCGAACATAAAGCCCCAGTAGAGGTTGCGATAGCGGAGCTCTTCATCGAATTCGTTGATGTCGAGGCCGTTTTGGCGAATGGTGTCGATTCTGTCTTCATCCAGATACTCGGCGCCGTAGGCGCGGGTGTCGTCCAGAGTATAGAAAGGCTTGTCGAAATACAGCTGTTTGGCCTGACCATCGCTGTTGTCATAGAAGTTGGCCGCCACAGTGGCATTTTTGATGATGTTCAGCGGCATTTCGAACGCGACTTTGTAGCCGGTTCTGTCCTCGTCGGATTGGTACTTCAAACGGGTGCGGATCCCCAGGCCAAGAATATTGTCGTCTTTCAGCCCTACGGAGAAGCTGTTGTTGCCGCCGCTGCGTCCCAGGCTGATGGTGGGCAGCAGCGACCATTGATCCCAGGTTTCTACCAGCAGGGTTTCGCCATCAGGCTGTTGATCGGCGCTGGGGTCGGCCTTGACCACAGAGACCTTGGCGTCTCTGAGATAGGGCTCACGCCTGAGAATTCGCTGCGCTTCTTCCAACTGCCTTGGGGTCACTTCCTGCCCCTCCTGAATACTGAGGCGATTAAGGATCACCGACTCCCGGGTATTGATATGCAAGGCGTTGGCCCAATTGTGCAGGAAGATGGCATTCTTGGCAGACTCGTCGAAAATCGGGTTGCTGACCACCACAATATTGCCAACCTTGAACCGCTCAGGGAGTGGATTTTGGCCTTGGGAAGACGAGGTGGTGCCATTGCCTGCGGTGCCGGTTTTGGCCAAAACGGAGAGGCTGGCAAACAGGGTTGCCAGAAGCAAGACACTGCGGCTTATTGCCATAGACTGCCTCCTCTCGGTAGTGAATATCGGGCTGATATTCACACTTCAATAACACAACCGAATAGGCGGTTAGTCAAGAAGGCTGGCGAAATAAAGTAATGATTTAGCTTGTAATAAACTATCTTTCCCCGGCGCTAATGCCCACGGCAGCAGCGTTTAGAGGGTGTTTCTCGGCGGCACCACCACGTTGGAGAAGATGAGCCCGGCGATCAGTGACATGAATATCAGAAAGATCTGCGACCCCAGATGCGACTGGTTCAACATGGTTTCACCCGAGATAAGCACATTGAGACCGATATAGGTCTTGGAGCCAGGCACCAGGATGACTATCCCCTGCAGCAGGGCAATGGAGGCCGGTGCCTTCATCCAGCGGGCAAACAGGTTGGCGTAAATACCCACGGCCAGGGCGCCGAAGAAGATCCCCAGAGAATCCCCCAGATAGAGGCCGCCGAACATGGCGGAGAAGAAGGCCACAATACCCGCCAGTACGCCCCAGGGGGCATCTTTGAGCCTGGCCTTGAAGATAAATACCAGCGCCATGGAGAGGATGGGCACCGCCGACCAGATGGCCCAGCGAGGCAGTGGCATGGGTTCGATATAGAGGGATTCTCCGAACAGGGCATTGCCTATTGCCACGCCGAGTACGGCACCGAAGTAGAGCTTGAACAGCAGCATTACCGCATCCATGATCCTCATGGTGCCTGACATAAGATCCCTTGCCGCCAGTTCGGCTAGGCCCAGGGTCAGTGCCAGGCCGGGAATAAAGACGATGATCCCCGACAGCACCACCACAGGGATATTCAGCCCGGCATCCAGTTGCGCCAGGCCACAGGCGGCGAAACCGGCCAGCATGGCGGCTAAAGGCTCCAGCAGTTCGGCCATTCGCCGCGAGCGTTCGGCGCTGAATACCAAACCATAGACCAGCATGCCTATCAAGGCCGACCAGAATACATCATTCCAGCTGCTGCCCATCAGCATGGCAAAGGCGGCGGCCGAGGTGCCAAAGGCACCCAGGGTTAACACAGGGCCATAGGGATTGGGCTTGTTGGCTATCTCATCCAGCCGTTCCAGCGCTTCACTCAGGCTGCGTTGCCCCAGGCTCAGCTCCTGCACTAAAGCGTCGGTGCGGGCCAGCGACCCCAGATCCAGCTCGCCGGGTTTGACCCTGGCAACATGGTTGTATTCCTGATCTGTGTCGTGTTGCAGCACAAAGGTCATCGAAGTGGGGGAGATCAGAAAATAGCCTTCGATGCCGAGCGTCTTGGCCACTGTCTGCAAGTGGGTTTCGAGCCGATAAGCCGGAGTGCCGAACTTATGCAGAGCCTTACCCAACTTGATGATAAAACGGCGCTTTTCAATGAATTCTTGATTATCCACTCGGTTTCCCACTGTGCCCTTGGTTGGACGGACGGTTTTTTGCCCGCGCGGATTCTACAGCAAGGGGGCTGAATCCGGTTAATGACATTTTAAAAATTATTTCCTTTATGTGAGCCTAAGTGCAAGCTTGTTGCGTTAAGGTTGATGCGCACACCTGGATTTTATGGGGCCAATAGGGGCTGAATAGAGAAGGTTAAAAAGGAGAGTTTGAAATTATGTCATTGTTTATATCGGGTTTTTATGCCGCCTTGACGGGACTTTTGGTCTTGGTTTTGGCTTACCGGGTGGTAGGGCTGCGCCGTGCTTACAAGATAGGCCTGGGTGATGGCGGCAACGATGCACTGTATCTGGCCAACCGGGTACACGGTAACCTGCTGGAAAATGCCCCGATAGCCTTGCTGCTTTTGGTGTTGGCCGAAGCCAACGGCATGGCCGGCGTTTGGTTACATCTACTGGGGACGATTTGGCTGGTGGCCAGATTGCTGCATGCCATAGGTCTGACCCAAGGCAAGGGCGGTTACCACCCGGGCCGATTCCTCGGCACCTTGTTCACCTGGATAAGCATACTCGTGCTGGCGCTGTTTAACCTCTGGCAGTATGTGGGGCGCTTGCTGCTCTGAACCCGAGAGAAGCCACAATCCAAGTAGGGCCTTGGCTTGCAGGCACAAGCAAGGGGGATAAATAGTCGGCAGTTGGTGAAAAATCAGTCACACTTAACCCGGTTAGCCTGTTATACTCCGCGGCCCTGAGGCAGCGTGGCTGCCGTGTGTCGAATCCTCTGATGGTCAGTCTCAAATGCAAGTCGAATCCAGCTTATTTCAGTATCCCAAGTATTGGGCCGAGTGTTACGGCACGGCTCCCTTTTTGCCCATGTCCCGCAAGGAGATGGAACAACTGGGATGGGACAGCTGTGATGTGATCCTGGTGACAGGTGATGCCTATGTGGATCACCCCAGTTTTGGCATGGCGGTGATAGGCCGTTTGCTGGAAGCGCAGGGATTCAGAGTGGGGATCATCTCGCAGCCGGATTGGTCCAGCAAAGAGGCTTTTATGAGCCTGGGTAAGCCGAATCTGTTTTTCGGGGTCACTGCAGGCAATATGGATTCGATGATCAACCGTTATACTGCCGATCGTAAACTGCGCCACGACGATGCCTATACCGCAGGCAATGAAGGCGGCAAGCGCCCGGATCGCGCCGTGACTGTTTATACCCAGCGCTGTAAGGAAGCCTTTAAAGAGGTGCCCGTGGTCATAGGCGGTATTGAGGCCAGCCTACGGCGGATTGCCCACTATGACTATTGGTCCGACAAAGTGCGCCGCAGTGTTATTTTTGATGCCAAGGCCGACATCCTGATCTACGGCAATGCCGAGCGGCCGCTGGTGGAAGTGGCGCACCGTCTCGCCAAGGGTGAAACCATGGCGCAGATGCAGAATATCCGCGGCACAGCGGTTATCCGTAAAGAGCCTCTGCCAGAATGGCGCGGCATGGACTCGCGCAAGATAGATCAGTTGCATAAAATTGACCCTATCCCCAATCCCTATGGCGCCGATGATGTCGGCTGCCAGAATTTGTCCGGGCCATCCGACAAGAAGATCTTCGACAACGACGCTCCCAAGCCCATCAGCGTGCAGCCACCCAAGCCACGGCCCTGGGAGCAGACCTATGTGTTGCTGCCGGCCTTCGAGCGGGTGAGTGAAGACAGATACCTGTACGCCCATGCATCGAGGATTTTGCATCAGGAGCAAAACCCAGGTTGTGCCAGAGCCCTGTTCCAGCCCCACGGCGACCGTGGTGTTTGGGTCAACCCACCGGCCTGGCCGCTCAACACAGATGAGATGGATGCGGTATTCGACTTGCCTTATGCCAGGGTGCCACACCCGGTTTACGGCAAGGCCAAGATCCCGGCCTACGACATGATCAAGACCTCAATCAATATCATGCGAGGTTGTTTCGGTGGCTGCTCATTTTGCTCGATAACCGAGCATGAAGGGCGCATTATCCAGAGCCGCTCGAAAGAATCCATTATCAAAGAAATTAAAGATATACAGCAGAAAGTGCCCGGCTTTACCGGGGTGATTTCCGATCTCGGCGGCCCAACGGCCAACATGTATCGTCTCGGCTGCAAGAGCGAAAAGGCCGAAAAGACCTGTCGGCGCTTATCCTGTGTCTTTCCCGGTATTTGTGGCCATTTGGACACAGATCATCAGCACACCATAGATCTTTACCGTGCCGCCCGGGATGTTCCCGGGATCAAGAAGGTACTGATTGCCTCCGGCGTGCGGTATGACCTGGCGATTGAAGATCCTCGTTACGTTAAAGAGCTGGCCAAGCACCATGTGGGTGGCTATCTCAAGATAGCACCGGAACATACCGAAGAGGGGCCTTTATCCAAGATGATGAAGCCAGGTATGGGCACCTACGACAAGTTCAAGGAGCTGTTCGACCAATACTCGGCCGAAGCGGGTAAGCAGCAGTATCTGATCCCCTATTTTATTTCGGCTCACCCGGGCACCACGGACGAGGACATGCTCAACCTGGCGCTGTGGCTCAAGGAGCGTAAGTTCAAGCTGGATCAGGTGCAGAACTTCTACCCATCGCCTATGGCCAATGCCACGACCATCTACCACACAGAGCTGAACTCGTTGAAAAACGTCAAACACAGCAGCGAAGAGGTGCCGGTGGCCAAGAAGGGGCGTCAGCGGCGACTGCACAAGGCCTTGCTGCGCTATCACGACAGCGCAGGTTGGCCGTTGATCCGCGAGGCGCTTATCGCCATGGGGAAACAGCATCTTATCGGCACCGGGCCACAGCATCTGGTGCCCCCGGAAGGCCGCGCCGAAGCCTGGGCCGGTAAGCATAACCGCAAGGGGGCCGACAAGGGTCGCCAGGGACTCACCCGTTTCAGCGACAATCAGTTTGCAGAGCGCAGCGGCAAAGCCGCCAAGGGTAAGCCAACCGAAGGGGCCAAAGGCGGTAACAAGGCCGGAAAAGGCAAGGGCGGCGACCACACAACAACAGGCAAAGTGGCAACAGCTAAAGGCTCCAAGCCCGGCAGTGGCAAAGCCAGACCCGGTGCCAGGCCTGTCTTTGGCCATGCACAAAGCCATGCTCAGGGTAAAAATCAGGGTAAAAGCCAAGGTAAGAAACCCAAGTAAGAACTCAAGCACCAACCATTATCGCTAAAGTGGAAAGTAGGAGCGCTGAGCCAAGGGGCCGCGCTCCCTCCAACACTTCTCAGAGGCTATCCCTAAGTCTCTGCGCCGGATAAGGTCCTTACCTGGCCAAGCTTACTGCGAATGCGCTCGATACAGGCACTGGGATTCTTCAACCAGAGTCCATAGCTGATGGGCAACGTGGGCACCTTGGCCCGCTGCAGTATCTTGTATGTGTCCAGTTCAAAAAAGTCCATCCAGGGGCCGGGAAAGCCGATGAGATCCAGCGCCAGATACTCGCCCTGCCAGCGGCAGAGGATATCCACCTCTGTGCCGGCTAGCTCATAGCCCGGCCAGGTTTCGATATTGTGTCCGGCCAAGGCGTCACAGAGCTGGCGCTGAAACTTATCAAGGTGATCATTTTGCCTGTGCCGAGCATTGAATTGACGGCTGGATTCCAGATAGCGGCGCAGCAGGGAATGACTCGGCAGCTCTTGGGCCGCTACTGAAACAAACAGGTGTTGTTGCTCTCTGGCGCGGGTAATAGCCACATTGAACACATCTTCGCGGTTGAGATATACCGCGGCTCTCTTGCTCTGTGGGTCAACGGCAAATGAGAGATACATAATGTCGCGCTCCTCCCCCTGAAAACCAAAGGGGGTGTCGGCCCGCAGGCGATACTTTTTCAGTTCGGTGGCGGAAAACTGTTTGAACAAAGTATCGGCCAGCGCATCGGCCTGAGCCCTAAAAGGCGATAACACTCCCAGCGACTTGGTCATGCCCGCTTGTTCGCAGCTGTCTATCTGCTGCCTTATCAGGTTGCACAGTGCACTGATTTCAGCCTGGTTGACTCCCTGTTCATTGCGCTCGCCCATCACTGAGTGCAGATGCAGATGGCCGCTGCTGGTACAGGGTCTGTGCTGCATTATCCGCAGTCGCTGCTGATAAAACTGCGAGTTGCTGAAATTGATAAGCTCGGGAGCGCTGCGAAAGTGCTCATCGAGAAAGGCAACCTGCTGCTGGGAGGCTATCTGCTCGGCCACCAGATCCAAAATCGATTTATCGCGATAGCTGCAGATGCCGGGTTGCGCGGTGGAAACGCCATGCAGTTGTTGTAACGCCTGCTCTTTGCTGCGGGACAGGAAGGAGATATGCCTGAGCTGCTTGCCATCGCCGACGACCAGGGCCCGTTTGGCCCGAAACAGTGCCGGTAAGGCGCTGGTGATATTGCTCTGGCTGGCTTCATCGAAGATAACCAGATCGAATAGTTCCCGCTGCAGCGGCAATACCTTATGCAGGGTGTTGAGGCTCACCAGCCAGATGGGAAACGCTTGCTGCAACACCTGGTAATCCAAGGTATCGAACAGGGCAAACTGCCGTTGTGAGGTGCGGGAACGAATCGCTTGATTGAAAGTTTGCAGCTGTTGCCTGTGGTTGTTCAGCAAGTCGGCAACCCGGCTGGTTTTGACATTTTGCAGCAACTTGGCGGCCAGCGCCTCCTTGGTTGTCAGACTATCGTTCAACTCATCCAGGGTGTCCCAATGTTGGCTCAGGTTTTCCATGCTGTGGCCAAACAGAGCAAGATAGAGCTGCAATAACCAGCGCCGCTGTGAGCGTTCCAGTTTGTGCAGCCTTTGACCGCGGCGAATGGCGCGGCGCAAAAACTGCAGCAGCCGGCGTTCTGAGTTGTCCAGTTGCCGGTTCAATAAATTGAGCTGGCTTTCCAACTGCTGCGGTGGTGTGTGCTCAAGTGAATGATAGCCGTTCAGCAGATTGCTGAGATAATCCTTGAGCTGTTTCAGGAAGGCCTTTTGTCCCGCCCGCAGGCTGATGTCCTTGAGCCCGAACTGACTCTCAAGCTTGTCGTTGATGACATCGAGCGCATGCTCGTTGTTGGCGACGACCAGCACAGACTCGCCCCGGGCCATATGCTCGGCCGCGACGGCGGCTATGGTATAACTCTTGCCGGTTCCCGGCGGCCCGACAACGCAGCCAAGACTGTGGCCGGCGCCTATCTCCAGCACTTGCTGCTGTGCCCGGGACAGGAGGCAGGGCAGGTACTGGCTTTTGAGCCGGCGCTTGGCTTCGGTCTTGGGTGGCAGTTGTGTTCCCATCAGATTCTGCAGCGGCGCCGAGAGTTCGGCTGCATTCATCATGGCAGAGATCTCATGCAGAATGCCGCGACTGGCGCTGGGGCGTTTCAGAAACACCAGCGCCGATGCCGGCACCAGAGTTAACTTACGCTTGCGGGCCAGGCGGGCGAGGCTGTCATAACCTGTCAGTTTGGGGAATCCCAGCAGCCCCAGGGTATCTATGTTCTGGTGGCTCTGGCTCAACAGCGAGGTCCAGCTGTCGGGGCGCTCGGGAGCTAAGATGGCGTCAAAGCCGGCTTCCATACTGTCTTCCGGCAGCAACAGCCGCAGCAAGGGTTCGCTAATCTGCAGCGCCCCCTCTTTGAGGGAAACATAGAAGCTGCCGTCATCTTCTTCCAACAGGGCTTCTTTAAAAACCAGAGGGCTGAGTACAGTGCGGGTCTGCCCCTCTTCCTTTAACTGGCCGACCACAAAATGGGAAACGTAAAGCAGTTGGCGCTCGCGCTGGTACATGGCGATTCTGGGCAGGAGCTGCGCCCCGGCTTCATGGGCGATTGGCTGTCTTGGCAGGAAGCCTGAAAGCAGCGAATCCTCGCCCTCAATAAACAGCCTGTCTTCCTGGTTTAGTTTGCCAAGGTGCCACAGATTAAGGTCGACACAATCTTCCTTATAGCAATCCTGGTAGTAAGCGAGTAATGGTTTGGCGGGCATGACCTTGACTACTTTTTTGCGTTGGCGCGGCTGCGTCCACTGAAGCCGCGGGATGGCAAGTATCCTAACGGTTTAGGCGTAAGCTTTCCAGAAATGCGCCTTGATGCCGGTCGTTTTGAGTGGAGCCTGGGGGGCATATCTCCCGCCAAACTTTTCGGTTTTAAGTAAAAAAAGACCACCCTGGAAGGAAGTGGGCAGGGTGGCCGAGCGTGCCTGGCAAAAGGAGGTTGCCAGCAATGGAGCGGGAGTGTGCCGCTATAGAAGTTCAGTTAAAAGAAGTAGTTGATCCCCACGGCGAAGTTATTGTCCTGGGCGGCATCTTCGGCCGGGTCATCCATGTCGCTGAAGTCCAGCTTGGCCTCAAAGAACATCACAGTGTCTTTGCTGTATCTGTAGTGCAGACCCAGCATGGCAAATTGGCGACGCCAGTTCCCTTGAATGGCACTGTGCTGATCTGTATCCAGATCCAGGTAGCTCAGCATGGCAATGGGCACAAAGCCGTTGTCGTATTGGTAGGCTAGCATCAGCTCGGCGCCGGTGGCGTCGTACAGTTCACCGCCAACCAGTTCGTTGTTGTCACTCTTGTGGGCGTTGAAACCCACATACAAACCGCTGGCTTCACGGTTGGGCGCATAGTGATAATAGTCACCATACATGGCACCTATGCCTATTATCTGGTTGGTCACCTTGAGTTCGCTGCCTTCCAGGTGGCCGTCGATATCACCACGGTTGAAGCCGGCCAGCAGCTTGAACTTGTCGGTGACGCTGTAGGTCAGGCTGGCACCGTAGCTGGAATCAAAGTCCAGTTCAGAGTTGGCCAGTGGTTCGCCGTTGCTGTCCTGTACCGAGACCTCACCATCTTGCTTGGCGGCGTATTGCAGTGCCAGATGCAGCGGGCCAAAGTCATTGCGGTATTGGAATGCGGCATCGGCGCGTCCGGTACCCGTCAGGCCACCATCACCGAAGGTGTAAGCGCCGACGGCATAACCGGCCACGACATTGGGTAAGTCTGTAGTACCGGCCACATCATAATAGGCGCCCCACTGCTTCCCGAAGGTCAGGCTACCCCAGGTATCGTGGGACAGACCGACATAACCCAGGCGGTTGTTAAGGAAATCATCGGTTTTCTCTGCGGCGAGTCTGCCGCCCTGTAGCACCAGATTGTCATCACTGGTGACCATATTGATGCCCCATTCGGTGACGGCATAGGCGGTCCAGCCGTTGCGCTCTTTACGCTCGAAGCTCAAACGTATTCTTGACGTGTCGTCAATTACCGAGGTCTCGTGGCCATCATTGTAGGCGGCGAAACCCAGCCAGCCGCTGATGCCAAAGCTATTGCTGTCATCCTTGTACAGCTCGATTGCCTGGGCTGAGCCGCAGAGCAGCAGCGCAGGGATTGCCAGCGCCAGTATTGTCTTGTTCATAGTCCACCTCATCCAATATTGTTATTGATTTAACTTTTGGGTGGCGCGCACGCCGGGGTGTGCACGCCCGTACGCCTTAAGCGTGTTTCAATTGCTGTTTGGCATTTTTGTTGGAGATGACGCCGAACAGGGTCCAACCGAAGAAGGTGGCGATAGACCCCAGCATCACGGCGGTTTCCCCTGAGCTATAGAGAGCATAGAAGCTGTACAGGGCACCAATTACGGCCATAAAGTTGGCAATTCGGGCTTGTTTTACAGGGATATTCAATTGCTTTTGCATCACACCCAGAGCCGCCATGGAAAGGATGTAAGGGATGATGTTGGTGACCACGGCCAGGTTAACCAGCGCCTCAAACTGTTTGCTCAGCGATGGGCTGATGGTCATCAGTGACAGTACGGTTTGTACCGAAACGATGATCAGCATGCCGACAACCGGGGCGTCTTTCTTGGTCACCTTGGAGAAGGCTTTAGGGAAGAAACCTTCATCGGCAGATGACTTGAACACCTGGGCGATGGTGAACTGCCAACCCAGCAGGGAACCGGTACAAGAGATGATGGCGCAGGCCATGACGATGGAACCGATAGTAGGGTTGAACATTTGCGCAAAGGCCAGCCCGAAAGGTGCGTTGGACAGCGCCAGCTCACCGTTGGGCACAATACCGGCGATCACGTTGGTAGAGATGATGTAGATAACCGCTGCACCTATGGTGCCGCCCATTACCGCGATAGGCACGTTTTTCTCTGGGTTCTCTACTGCTTCAGAGTTGGCACAGGCAGATTCCAATCCCAGGAAGGCCCACAGTGTCATGGCGATTGAGCCACCCAGAGCCTTGAAGAATGGCATGTCGTGGGGGTTCCATGCTGCCTTGTACAGGTCTAAGTCGAACCAGTACCAACCTATGATGGATACCCCGATAACCGGAATGATGATCCCCCACACTGTGATACTGGATACCTGACCTGTGATGCGGGCACCACCGAAGTTGGCCACAGTGGCCAACCAGAGCACGCCTATGGTGGACAGACAGATGGCTATGGGGCTGAGTTCGACACCGAACAGCACGGCACCATAACCCACGGCGGAAATCGCGATGGCCACGTTGGCGATCAACAGAGATACCGCGTAGGTATAGTTGGCCATAAAGTTGCCACTGCGACCGAAGGCGTACTCGGCATAACCGCCCATACCACCGGATTTTTTGCTGAACATACCGCACTTGGCGAAGGCGTAGGCCAATGCCGTTGAACCTGCTGCTGTCACCAACCAGGACAGAATTGAAATCGTTCCCACCTGAGCCAGCTGGGTTGGCAGCATAATGATACCTGAGCCCATCATGTTCACTATGGTGAGTATGGTTAACTGAACCACGCCAATTTTATTATTTGCTTTGCTCATAATTATTTACCTAAGTCATGTTGCCAGGTGGCGGGGCGCCATGCCCCGCCGCTTATGGTTAAGCTTTCAGGACATAGCCCATGGCCTGTTGCCGGCCTTCAGGGGTTTGTTCCAGATACACACCCTGCAGCTCAGGTGAGAAACCCGGCAGCAGATTGATCCCTTCTTCCAGGGCGAGGAAGTAACGTTGAACCGCGCCGCCCCAGATCTCGCCGGGAACCACACAGAGCACTCCCGGTGGGTAAGGCAGGGCGCCTTCGGCCGCGATGCGACCTTCCACCTGTGACAGGGGCACCAGCTCCACATTGCCGCGGATAAACTCTATGTTGGCTTCCTGTGGGTTCATCACGGCTTTGGGGAAGTGGGCCTGACGGAACATCTCTTTTTGCAGCTGTTTCACATCATGACTGACATAGAGGTCATGCATCTCCTGACACAGCTGACGTATGGTGTAACCCTGATAGCGTTCCTTGTTGGCGTTGTAGACATTGGGCAGCACTTCAGACAGCGGCGCATCTTCATCGACCAGCTTCTCGAAGCGGGCAATCTGAGATACCAGATGCTGCATCTTGGCCATGTTTTCGGCCGGGGTGATCAGGAACAGAATCGAGTTGAGGTCACACTTCTCCGGAATGATGTTATTTTCACGCAGGAAGTTGGCCAGAATCGTCGCCGGAATACCGAAGTTGGTGTATTTGCCGGTTTCGGCATCGATACCCGGAGTCGTCAGCAGGAACTTACAAGGGTCGACGAAGTATTGGCCTTTCTCGTATCCCTCGAAGGCATGCCATTTCTGACCGGGTTCGAATTCGAAGAAGCGCAGGTCATCGGCCATCTGTTCGGTCTCATGATCCTGCCATGGGGTGCCTTCTATCATTGGTGGAATGAAGGGCTTGATATATTTGCATTTTTTCAGCAGCAGTTTACGGGCTTCGATACCGGCTTTCACCGCTTCACGCCACAGGAAGCGGCCGCTGGCGCCTTCGTGCATCTTGGCGTTGACATCCAGGGCGGCAAACAGCGGATAGAAGGGGCTGGTGGAGGCGTGCAACATAAAGGCGTTGTTGAAACGTTTATGGTTGCAGTATCTGTCCTGGCCCTTGATATGGCTGTCTTTCTTGTGGATTTGCGAGGTTTGTGAGAAACCGGCCTGCTGTTTGTGCACCGACTGGGTCACCAGGATCCCCGGATCTTCTTCAGTCAGCTCCAGCAACAGCGGTGAGCAGTCGTTCATCATGGGGATAAACTGCTCATAGCCCACCCAGGCGGAGTCAAACAGTATGTAGTCACACAGGTGGCCTATCTTGTCCACGACCTGACGGGCGTTATATATGGTGCCGTCGTAGGTACCCAGCTGGATCACCGCCAGACGGAAGGGGCGCTTGGCATCGGCGCGGCTGGGGTCAACTTTGCGCACTTCTTCGCGCAGATAGTTTTCGCTGAAACAATGGGCATCGATACCGCCGATAAAGCCGAAGGGGTTACGGGCAGTTTCCAGATAAACCGGGGTAGCACCGGCCTGGATCAGCGCGCCGTGGTGGTTTGACTTATGGTTATTGCGGTCAAACAGTACCAGATCGCCTTTGGTCAGCAGCGCATTACACACAACCTTGTTGGAGGCTGAAGTACCGTTGAGGACAAAGTAAGTCTTGTCGGCATTGAATACCTTGGCGGCATGCTTCTGGGCATCACAGGGGGCGCCTTCGTGGATCAGCAGGTCGCCCAGTCTGACGTCGGCGTTACACATGTCGGCGCGGAATACTGTTTCACCAAAGAAATCAAAAAACTGGCGACCAACCGGGTGCTTGCGGAAGAACTGGCCGCCTTGGTGTCCTGGGCAGGCAAAGGTGGAGTTACCCATGTCGACATACTTTTTCAGCGTGCCGAAGAAAGGAGGCAGCAGCGCTTGCTCATATTTATTGAGTGCAGTTTCTACCTGTTTTCCGTAAAACGCGGTACTGCTGCTGGCGCAAAGCTCGAATACGCCGGTAATGGCAGAGCAGATATCATCCGGGAAGGTTTCTTCACAACATACGGCGACGAAAATGGGTAGCTTCAGGCCTGTATTATTGATTTTGTCGACTATGCCGTTATTAACGTCAGTGACTGAAACAACCACGGCACCAATATCGCAAAAATCGGTAGTTAATACGTTGACAACTTCTCTTTCAGTATCAAAACAAGAACGAACAGATAAACTTGCTGCAATTTTTAATGATTTCATAAAATAACCTTATTTAAAAAAGTCAGCAGGGCTCGTATCGGAAAATAAATTCCAATATTAAAATTTAGATAAAGTCAGCCCTGGGCTGGTATATTCAAGCAGCGATATTTATGTAAGGCGTAGAGATACCATGACGAATGCTTCGCCAGAGAAAAGGTATAAGAAAGCCTTACCGTTACGCGTGCAGGATATTACCGGCCGAGTAAAAGCAACTAATTGTATGTATTGGGGATACTAAGGAGATGGATGCGCGGAGCAGCCTATCTCCATTAGTTGGAGAGGGCTATTGCAGGGAAAAAGAAAGAGTGGTCAAAATAATCACGATGGGTCGGCATCATGATATGTCGGGTGCGCCTTATATGCGCCATGATTTTAGACTTTCTCTTCATATACAACTCCGTTACGTCTAGAGAAAAGCACTGGTGATAACTTAATGGCGAGTTTATATCTAGCCAAAAAATAAAAATATGAGCCAAGTCATACTTCTAATTAGTTGTTAAAAAGTGTATCTGAGTTATTTAAAAAATTATTGTTTTTAATAGCTTGTATTAAAAATTTACACTTTATAGTTATATTTGGTGTAGATAATTAATGGGATGGTAATTATCTGGATTAAATATTTATGTTGCACGATCTATTAATCATGGCTTTTTATCTAATTTCACCGAATTAATATTCGGCCAGCCAAGGTTGTTGCACAAAGGTAAATAAGTGGGTTGATTATTCCAATAATGACTCTTTTGAGTGATGCTTGACGTTAGCCAGGTCAGGGTTGAATACTGTCCTTTTTATTGGTTGTGGAGAGTGAGATGGAACAAGAGCAGTACAGTGACAGTGGTTTTTGGGCCAAGCTCAAGGATTACGCCAAGCAGGCAGGTCGGGAAGTCGTCCAGAAGGCGCTTTGGTTATACTATGCAGCCCAAAGGCCAGATACCCCAAAATGGGCCAAAGCCGCGATATTTGGTGCCTTGGCCTATTTTATTACTCCTTTGGATGCCATTCCGGATCTGACCCCGTTAGTGGGTTTCAGTGATGATCTCGGTGCTTTGGCGGCGGCACTTGCCATGGTGAGTCTTTATGTGAACGCCGAGGTGAAACAGGAAGCCGATCAGACGCTGAAGCGTTGGTTTGACTAAGCGAGTACTCTTAAGCCGGTTTTATACTAAACCTTGTTTAAGGGTTTGTCTCAGTTGCCGTTGGGAAAGGGGGCTTCGGGTGAAAGCCCCCGTGATCTACTGGTTTAACTGAGTTTAAATTGCCCCACAATCTGTTCCAGCTGTTGGTTGGCGGTGGCCAGATTGACGGTTTCGTTACGGCTGGCTTCACCGCTGCGAGCCAGCTCGTTGGCCATTTCGCAGATAGCGCTCATGTTACGGGTAATCTCCGCTGAGACCGAGCTTTGCTCTTCGGCGGCGGTGGCTATCTGGGTATTGAGGTCGTTAATCTGATTGACCGACCCGCCTATGGTATCGAGATCTGTGGCGACTCTCTCTGTGGTTTTGGCCGTTTCCAGGCAGGTCTGTTTGGTTTTCTCCATCGAGTGGATCGCACTATTGGATGCCTCTCTGAGATTGTTCAGCGTCACCTCAATTTCTGCGGTGCTGTCCTGGGTGCGCGCCGCCAGAGCTCTGACTTCATCGGCCACCACGGCGAATCCTCGTCCCTGCTCACCGGCTCGCGCCGCCTCAATGGCTGCGTTGAGCGCCAGTAGGTTGGTCTGATCCGCGATATCACCGATGACCTTCAACACTTGAGTGATATTGGTAGTATCCCGGTCGATTTGACCTATCTGCTCTGCAGTATCCTCGACTTCCCTGACCAGGCGATTGACAGTTTCGGTCGCCTCGGCAACCACTTGTTTGGATGCCAGAGCCTGTTTGTTGGTCAACTGAGTAAAGGAAGCGGTTGTGCTGCCATTTTGGGCGACATCGTTGGCCGTGGCGCTCATCTCTTCCACCGCCGCGACAATCTGTTCCGTTTCTTTGGTGTGCGCCGACAATATCTGGCGATTGGTCTCGGTTTCTGTGTTGAGCCGTTCAACACCGCCTGAGATGTGTGTCGAGGCCTGCATGACTTCCTGCATCATGGCTTGCAGGTTAGCGATAAACTGATTGATCCCCTGGGAAATTTGCCCCAGATCATCTTGGCTCTGTATCTCGAGCCGTTTGGTGAGATCGCCATTGCCTTTCGACAACTCGGTGACCATCTCCTTGAGAGACAAGATAGGGCGATAAAGCAGAGAAAGTACCCCGAGCAAGATGGTGATGGCACATAGCAACATGATGGCAGAAGAGATGACAGCGTTTCTCAGCGCCTGATCCACAACAGCATAGGCGCTCGACTTATCCACGCTGATGAACAGATACCACTGTTTGCCGTTGACCAAAGGAATTGCTTTCGAGAAGGCGAGCTTATCAATGCCATCGATATTATATTCTTGCATCATCTCATCATTGCCAAGCAGCTTCTGCTCCACCTGGGGGAGGCCAAAATCGGTAAAGTGGCTGCCGGTAACCAATTTGGGAGACTCCGAAGCCAGCACTTTACCTGTCTGATCCGTGATCAGGGCCACCGCCCCCGGATAATCTATCGCGCTAACCACCTTATGAAGATAGGTGAGTTCTATGTCGCCCAGAACCACGCCATTGCCCAAGTTTTTCAAGATGGAGATCACCTTGTTGCCGGTGCCATCATCGGTATAGATATCGGTGACATCGAGCTGGTTGGTGGCCTTCCCTTGTTGATACCAGGGGCGTGTTCTGGGGTCGTATTTCCCCGGAATCGCTTTGCCGTTAAACCACTTATCGCTGGTTTCTGTGGAATAGGCGCTGCCGTCATCGAAGCCGAAGTAGATGCGGGCAACCCCGGTGAGATCTGTGGTGAGGCGCGCCGTGCTGGCGTAGCTGTCCCGATAGCTCCCTTGGTGGTAGTGCCGGGCCAGTTGCTCCATTGCCTGGGCTTTGGCGCCAAACCAGGTGGCGACTTTGGCGGACTCATTGCGGGTAACGCTTGTGAGTTTGTCGTTGACCCCGGCGATGGTGGCCTCTTTGATTTGGATATAGGAGAGCCAGTTTGAGATCAACAGGCTAAGGACGACTAAAGTGACCATAGAGGCCACGAGTGATTTCTTAAATCCCATTTGTTGCTAACTCCATGATATGCGCTGAATAGAAGAGGCCGGAGTCGGCCTCTTCTGGAGGGCGTCTGGTTAGGGTTAGCCTTTCCAATTCAGATCGAAGTCGTAGCGAATGCCGAAGGCAATGCTCTTGTCGGTGGCGCGTTGTTCGTTGTCTTGCTGCAGATATTCAAGGTGCAAGCGCACATTGCTGGCAGGATTCCATTCCAGGGTGGTGTTGAAACCCTGATAATCCAGGCTGATATCGGACTCCAGTCCATCATCGAAACGGAAGTAGCCCAGCTTGAGTTTGTAGTCCTGCGACAGGGGAATCGCCAGTGCGGCGTCCAGGGTGCTGCCGTCCCTGTCTTCGCTGCCTGTCAATTGATAGTCCTTGTACTGGTAGGCGAGCGCCAGATAGATGCCGTTGTCGAAGCTGTAGGCCACAGCGGCGGCGCTGGTCTTATCTTTGCCGGTTTTCAGCTCACCTTCGAAATTGTCCTGTTCCAGATAGCTGACCCCCAAATGCAAGCCCTGCCAGTCAAATCCCAGACCGGCGTTGATTGCATCGGCGCCGCTGTTATCGCCCTCACCATCGAAGCGTGCCGAGGCCATCAGGGTAAAGTGCTGCAGTTTGAACTGATACAGCGCCAGATTGTCGGCGAAGAAGGGGCTTTCCTGGTTGTAGGCAAACGGGCTGTTGGCGTTGTTGAATATGTCTGTATATTCGGCAACCAGGGTGTATTGCACCGGCCGTTGGCGGCCGAAGCTGAGCTGACCATAGGGGGAATCCACCCCGGCAAATGCCAGCCGGGCATCGCCGAAGCTGCCATCACCATTGAGATTGATTTTCCATTCACCTTGAGCCAGCAATGCCCAACCAGGGGCAAATTCGGTGCGACCCTTGACGCCGATACGGGACAGGGCATCACCCACATCCCATTCATCTGTGATGTCACTGTCGCTGTAAACCAGGGTAGGGCGCAGTGAACCATAGAGGCTGAAGCTGGTGTTTTGGGCACTGGAGCTGACTTGTTGCTGTTCCAGACGCTTTAGACGCTGATCGAGCTCTTGCCAATCGTTGTTGCTGCCATTGTCTGCTGCCATTGCTGTCAGCGGCAGGGTACAACCGAGTAAACACAGGGTAGATGTTCTCATCTGTTTGTCCCTCATTTGGGTATAAGGATCCCCGACCCGTCAGGGCCGCGGCTATCATAGATTTGGGATGCCCTCCCCCGGGAGCTGGAGGAGGGCGTGGGAGTTATTTACCTTTTGAGAGGCTTTTGTACCAGAGGTTGTGGTGTTGCTTCGCCCAGTTTTCGTCGCACTTGCCGCTGAGCATACATTCCATACCGCCTTCAGAGATCACTGTGGCCATATAGATATGTACTACGGTAAAGGCGCCGAGCACGAAGGCGCTGACAAGGTGGAGGATCAATGCCAGATTGGCACCGTCTTTGGTGGCCACCAGGCTTGGGAACATGAGCACCAGACCCGAGCCGACCATCAGGGCACCGAACAAGGCGAAACACCAGAACCAGAGTTTTTCACCTGCGTTGGCAAAACCGGCATCAGGATGCTTGCCCTTGAAGGAGCCGAAGTTCAGGTAACCGCCAACCACTTTGAGCCAGCCGATATCACAGGCTTCCGGCAGTTGCTTACCAGCCCATTTGACCACCATGACCGCCCATCCCAAGATGAAGGGGAAGGCCATCAGGTCGTGCAGGGCGACCGAAGTGCCGATAAAGCCGGTCCAGTGGGAGGCGCCCATGTTGGGCTCCAGCCAGAAGCGGCCGGCAACCATGATAAGGCCTGTGATGATCAGCAGTAGACAGGCGATAGCGCCGACCCAGTGCACCAGCACATCCATGCCACTCCAGCGGTCGATTTTTTTGCCGGAAAAGCCCTGACTCAGCTTGGCTTTGCCATTAATGGCCACGAATAGTGCCAGCAGCACTATCATGCCAAAGAAGCTGTAGCTCAGGAGGTCGGCCCACCAGGAGGCCGGCGCCAGAGTATCAAGATACCCTTGATTGACTGGCGGCAGTGCATCCGGGAACTGGGCATGTTCTGGCATGCCTCTGAGTTCGGGGATATCGCCCTGAATGGCCACTTCCTGTATCGGTTGCCATTGTTGTGGCTCGGGTGTCAGAGTGTCCGCGGCCAGCAGCGGTAAGCTGAATACTAAGGCCACAGCACCTGAGATAAAGGCATTCAAACTTTTCATGTCAAATCCTTAAACATCTTAATGATGCTTTGCAGTCGGAGTCTCGACCCCGGAATTCTTCAGTCTGGAAGTGAGGAAGTCTTCCAGCACCTGGGCATAGCAACGCCAGAAATCCAGCCGTGCATGTTGGCAGATCCCTTCAGTAAACGTCTGATACCAAGTGCCAATATGTTGCTCGAGGAAGACTTGCGCCAACTGTTCCAGCTCTTCGGCCGCGGCCGGATCTTCGCTTTGTTGCTGATGGCGCAGGGCCTCAGCACAAAACAGAAATTCCAGCTCATTGCCTATGTAGTCTGCCGGTTCGTTGAAGCTGGTATCTATCACCAGTCCCAGTTGTTGATAGAAGTCAGCGACTTTCATGGTACGGTCCGTATTCAGCTGTCGACCGACATCGCGGTAGACAGATTCATAGGGTGGCACCAGCAATTTGGTGGGGCCGATACACATACGGTTGAAATCACACTCAAGTTCCAGTGGCTCTGATTGCCATTGTTTGGCTTCCTGAAGCAGCTCTGGATAACGCTGCTCCAGCTCCAGCCAGTCGATAAGTCGTTTGAGCGACTCAGGGCTCGAAGGGGTAAACAGCATCCCCTTCAAGGCCTGATAGCCGTTGGCGACCGGACCGAGGTCGAGGTGTGTCATGGTCGCTCCTTGATGATGACCATATTGGGCTTGGTGATGCAGTCGCCGTAACCTACGCCTTGCTTGCTGGCAGAAGGTTTCTGGGCCAATACCTGCTGTATTCTGTCGGTATCCAGACACTTGACCGGACAACCGTCGACACAGGCGGGCTTGAGTCCCTGATCGATAAGCTCAATACACATGTTGCACTTGGCAGCCTTACCATCGGTTTTCAGCATGACTACCGCATCATAAGGACAGGCGCTGACACACAGGCCGCAACCGGTACACTTCTCGCGATCCAGTACCACCAGGCCATCGTCACGCACTGTATAGGCTTGAGACGGACACACCATGAGACAAGCCGGGTTACCGCAATGCATGCAGGAGTGACTGAGCCACACGTCTACCATGCCGTCGTTACGTTTGACTTCGTAACGGTCTACCTTGCGAAAGCGCACGTCTTCCGGCAGTTCGTTGTGGATCTGGCAGGCTATGGTGCAGGCCTGGCAGCCGACACAGTTTTCCTGTCTGAAGACGAATCCGAGTTGATGTTTATTTTCCATGAGGATCTCCTTCAGGCTTTGGCCAGTGCCACGCGGGTTGAGTGGTAGGCCGAGCAACCGCCCATATCGGTCAATTTATCTGTGGTCAACGAGTTGGTGCAGCCATCAGTGCCGTTGGGGTTGAGTCTGAGCCAGTTACACTTAGGGGTCATCAGTGAGCCCTCTGGCACACCTGTGGTGACCATGGCAACAAATTTAGCTTCGCCTCTGTGGTTGCTGAGTTTGACAGTGTCGTTGTTGACAATGCCGTATTGCTGGGCATCTTTGGGGTTGATTTTGACGTAGTAGGCTGGGATGGCGCGGATATATTTCACGTTGTAGAAGGAGCTGTTAACCCGCTGTGGTACCCCGGAAGATAGCAAGCGGAATGGCAACTCGCGCTCTTTGGGCTCCATCTCATCCTCTGGCAGGCCCCAATCCAGTACTGGGTGGAAACCGGCATCGGCCATCAATTGTGAACTGAACTCAATCTTGCCGCTTGGGGTTTCATATTTACCGTCGGCTAATACAGGTTGAGGAATGTCCAGCTTGATATACTTCTCTTTCATCAAGCGGTCATAAGTCACCCCTTTATAGTAAGGTGAATCTGTATCCAGCAGCTCGTGAATGATGTCATCGTTGCTGGCCTGGAAGGCAGGATCTTCAAAGCCCATAGCCTGACCCAATTCGCGGAAGAAGGTCCAGTTACACTTACATTCACCCAGAGGTTCAATCACCTTCTGGCATACCTGTACATAGTAGCCATGGTAGTCACCGACAATATCATCGGTTTCAAACTGGCTGGCGGCCGGGACTATGATGTCGCAATACTGCAGTGAGTCAGTCATCACCATGTCGTGACCGACAACAAACAGATCTTCGCGCTTCATTCCCTCGATGACCGCATTGGTATCTGGCGCGACAACCACAGGGTTACCGTTATAGATGATCATCCCGTGGATAGGCTTACTGGGCTTATCGTGGCTGGTGGGATTAGTTGGGTGCAACGCCTTGGCCAGCTCAGTCATATTGATCCGCTGGGCATCCGGATTCGGACGCATATATTTGCCGCTGGCTTGATATTGGTTCAAACCACCGCCCGCATGAACGTTGTCATAGATAAGGCCGTTACCGCGTTTACCGAAGTTGCCAGTGACCGCGAGCAGCATGGCAACCGCGCGGGCCATACGGCCACCGTTGAAGTTACGTTGGAAACCGTAACCCATACGCAGCATGGTCTTTTCGTTTTCACCCAGCACCTGGGCGAACTCGAACATCTTGGCTCTGGGCACTCCGGTAATCGCTTCGACTTCATCGTAGCTGATTTCATCGAGGCGCTTGAGCAACTCGTCGTAGCCTATGGTCTGCTCGGCAATAAATTTATGATTAACGAGATCTTTTTCTACCAGATACTTCATGATACCGGCACACAGTTGTACGTCTGTGCTGGGGCGAGGCTGCAGGTAGATATCGGCCTGGGAACATAGCGGTGTGCGCTGTGGGTTAACCGCCAGTATTTTGGTACCGCGATCCCTGGCTTCGTTGATAAGTTTAATAGCTATGGTGTTGGAGACCACTTCATCGTGTCCCCAGTTCAAATAGACGTCACTGAGTACTACATCTTCAGGATCCGGGCCAAGGAAAGTGCCGTAGAGCGACTTGAGACCATCATAGGCGGCGTAGGTACATACTTTACGTTCCAAAATGGAGGAGCCGATACGGTTCCAGAAACGTTCGCCGGAGGCCGACATGCCGATGGCACCATAGTTGCCTGAGTAGCTGTAGGGCAGAATTGCTTCAGAACCATGTTCATCGATGATCTGCTTAAAGCGGCTGGCAATCTTGCTGTAGGCTTCGTCCCAGGTGATCCGGCGCCATTTGCCTTCACCCTTCTTGCCGACCCGCTCCATGGGGTGCAGGATACGGTCGGGGGCATAGGTGTATTGCACGTAGCTTTGCCCTTTAAGGCAGGGAGCCTTACCGGTCTTGGCCTGTTCCTCGGCGCCGGTGACGTAAGTCATTCGACCATCCTGAACTCGGAACTTGAGCAGACAGCGGGCAGCACAGTTACGCAGACAGCTATGGTACACGACTTTACCATTGCGCTTGGCTAATAATCCTGAATTGGCTCCCGCCTCTTTGGCGTTGGCTACGCCGGGAGTCAACCCTGACAGGGACGAAAGCACGGCTGTGGCTCCGGCTCCCTGTAGAAATGTGCGTCTATTGATTTTCATAGTCATCACTCACCATAATTTGGACCTTGAGTCCGTTATGATTGTTGGCCCAAGGGCCTTTATTGTGCCGGTTTCCCGGCGTTACCCCGGGGGAAAACTCCCCCGGAGCTAAGGTGCGTTACATTACAAAGGTTTGCAGTTGGTTACGGCCGTTGATTTGGCTAACAGTCAGCAGTTGACCGTCGCGAACCAGTAAGCCTTGTGGGTTGTCAGTACCAGGCAGTTTCACGCCTGAGTAGACTTCGCCTGTGAGCAGGTTAAGTTGCAGCACTTCACTGGCATCAGTGTTGAGCAGCCAGGCTTGCTCATCATCGACGCTGATACCTGTCAGTTGTGGCAACGCCTTGCCTTCCAGTCCTTTGAAATTGGCTTCGGCAGACAGTGTCATGTCACCCTTGTCGAAACGGGATACCACCAGGTTTTCATTCAGTTCATCGCGGGTAGTGACAGTCACATATTGATCCAGCGCCTTGCTGTAACCCAGCGCCAGGCTATAGCTGGTCTTGGCTCTGATAGTGCTGAACTGACCACGGGCGGTTTCACCAATGCCGTCGCTGCTCTGGTTGAAGCGGCGATAGTTCATTTCCCAGTTTTGTGCAGGATCCAGAACCAGTTCGGCCCAGGCCTTGTTGAAACCCATTACCAGCAGGCTGTTGGCTGAGGTAAAGCTAACGCCGCTTAAGGTTTCAATGTGCAGCATATACATGCCGTCGATTTGTGCCTGAGTGAGCAGTTTGAATTGGTTATCCAGGATGTAGACCCAGTTGTCTGAAGTGGTCAGCGCATAGATCTGGCTCTCAGGCTGATAGTCGATGGCGGTTACCCGGCCGGAAATCGCTTCAGGCAGTGCTGTCTGGCTCAGTAATCTGGCTTCAGGAGCCGAGGCAAACAATGCTGGCGTCTTGTTCCAGGTATCCATGTCCGGGTTGCTGATGGCGTAAGCACCACGGGCATTGGGAGCATAGGTAGGCCAGTGATCCAGTTCCCAGCTCATGAACTTGGGATTGAAGGACACGCGGCCTGGGCTATCCTGACCGACGAAGGGGAGTGGGCCGGTTTGGGTAAAGGCTTGCACTATGTTGCCGGCAATAACCACCATGAAGATACCGCATGCCAGTTTGGGTAGTGAATTCAGCGGCTTGTTACCATAAGCATTACTGGGGAATTTATTGCCCAGGGTCAGCATCAGCAAAGCAACAACTACAAGGACCACAATAAAGACCAGCAGTGCCCATGTGTAAGTGTGGGCGCCCATGATCTTCAGCGAGAAGCCTTGGCCGATATCGCTGGCCAGGTTGAAGGAGGTATGCACTGATGCCATAAAGGCGCCATAGATACCCAGCCAGACCAGTGCAGCAATATATTTGGGCTTGAGGCCAAAACGCACAATATAAAGAGCGGTCAGCGCCACCAAGATCATTGCTGTACGTTCTTGCCAGCAAAATGCACAAGGGTTATCCAGTAGGATAAATCCGAAAAAGAAACAGGCAATACCCACAGGTAAGGCCATGATGACAATAGCAGCTAAGGATGCCAACTTGTTGAATATATGCTCTTTCATAACGACTCTTTAGTAGTTACCGACAGGAAGTAAAACGCCCCAGGACATCATGATCCAAATAAAGAAACTCATTCCGATACAACCGAAAAGAAGTTTGTCTGCCAGTTTTTCTTTTTCTGGTTTCTTATAAACCAGATAAGCGGCATAGGCCGTAATACAAAATAATGTGAACTCCATTGGATACCTCTTGTTTCACTTGTGATTTATCTCTTATGTGGCCGCAGCCAAACGCCATTCTCGTTCCAATCCATAAACGAGTTTTGATTTCACCCAGTTGAAAGCCGGGGAATTATTAATGTTTCCATAAAGGATGTAATTGCCTACCGTGCGATGTTCGCTACGAATTTCTTTTATATTTTCAATCATGTTGTCAGATAATCTTCGATAACTGACTGCAGGTAACATATCGACAAATTTGCGGGTAAATTGGTTGCAACTGAGAGTGATATAGTCTGACTCGGCAAGGATTTGCATCGCGGTGGCGACACTGTCTGTGTAACCGGCAACATCCATTTGTAGGCCGTTGTCCCGGCATAGATTTACTAATAATGGACAAGTCAGATCGTTGTAGTTGTCGATTTCCAGTAGTGGATAGTGGGACAACTGCTCCAATGACATGGATTCAGCCAGCACAGGGTGGTCTTTTCTGGCCAAGATGTAGATGTCACCTGTTTCAGAGAAGATTTCATAGTTGAGTCTGGTGTCATCGAAGCCTTCGTAAACCACCACGAAATCGACGCCGCCACCAATGAGCTCATTGCTGCAGTCATGGCTGAGTGTACGAATATCGAACCGTAAGTTGGGTGCTTCTGGAAGAATATAATTATTTATGACTTTATGAACAGCATAGACAAACTCATCATAGGCCCTGATAACAAAATGACCGCCGGATTGACTGGGAGAAAATACAGAGTGTTGTCTTTCAAGCAGCTGATATTGCTCTACTAATAATTTGGCATGTGGGATTAACTCTTCGGTCTTTTGTGTAGGAATTAATCCGTTTGATTTACGGACAAATAAAGAGTCCATAAATACATCACGTAGTGCATTTAGTGTACGAGTGACGGCACAACTGGATATGCCCAATTCAGCCGCTGCCAAGCTTCCTTGACCATGTTTATATACAGCTAGTAAAACTTTTAACTGGTTGTAATTAAGGCTGTCAATTTTCATTCAACTGTCCCCGCTCTGCAGAGACATTACTATGAATTCATTGTTAGGCTATTGCCAAGATTAAGATCACATTGAGAAATAGTTAATTATTTGAAACATGAATTGCTTCCTAAATTTAGTCAGGCGAAAAAACCTTATTTCCGCAGGTGAAATTAACGATAGCCTGTTTTTATTCTCAGGGTGTGAATTTACTCAAGTAAAATAGTGAAAGATATTCGGAATTGATTCGTTGTGACTTGGTGACTTGCTTACTATGGTGATTTGTTGTAGGGATTCAGTTTGGTTTCAAATTGCGTCGTTATAGTTGTTCATTTAGTCAAGAAGGAACAAGAATAATGAAACGATTGGGAATGATGGCAGCTTTGTTGTTGACAACGTCGGTACAGGGGCAGGAATTGACCGCTGCCGAGCAGTTTTTTGACCATTTATCTGGTTTGTGCGGCAAGGCCTATAGTGGTGAGTTGATTAAGGGGGGCAGTGCCGGTGATGGTTTCACTGGCAAGCCGCTGGTGATGCATGTTCGTCAATGCTCAGAAACTGAGATCCATATTCCGCTGCATGTGGGTGAGGACAGATCCCGTACTTGGGTGATCAGTAAAACGGCCGATGGCCTCCGGCTCAAGCATGATCATCGTCATCAGGATGGTAGCGAAGATGCTGTGACTCAATATGGTGGTGACAGTCGCAGTCCGGGAACCGAGTTCTGGCAGTTTTTTCCGGTCGATGAATTTTCCATTGCCAACTTTAAACAGCATGGTTTGGCCCAGTCGGTCACCAATGTTTGGCACTTGGGGTTGGATCAGCAAAACTTCAGCTATCGCCTGACCCGGGAAAATCGAGACTTTCTGTTGCAATTCAATTTGAGTAATGAAGTGACGCCGCCACCGGCACCATGGGGACATTAATAAAACGGGCTAATGGACGAGGCGGCCCGGGGACGCCTCGTCCATGGACTTATTGTGCTTCGAAGGTAAATGACTGCCCGGCCAGCGCGGCTTCTACCATGAGGCCACCTTTGGCTGCGGTAAATACCGCCATGCCGTTGATATAGGCAGCCTTGGCAGCCTGACTGCCGCCAGCCTGACCGGCACCGGCCGAGTTACCTGTGGTACCGGCCTGAGCATTGGCACCGGCATTGATGGCCACGGCGGAAGCCTGGGCGCCGAACTCAAAGCTGCCACTGGTAAAGTCACGGTAGGCCTGTGCATCCTTGAAGAAAATAATCTCACTGTAGGCTTGACCGCCGATTTGGAAGCCAATGGAAACCTGAGTCATGCTCGAGTCACCTGTATAGGCACCACCGCGATAGACGCGCCCCTTACCATAGGCAGCTCCTATACCAAGTCCCCCTTTCCCTATGGTAGGGAAAATTGCATAACCATAGGCTGAATCGAAGAATTTATGGGTTTCGCTGGCTTGTTTGAAGGTGGCTATGGCGCTGCTGTAGCTGTCATTGGCGCTGGCTGTCGGGGCCAGTAGCAGGCTGCCTACCAGAGCAACGAGGGTAAATAGGGTATTTGAAATAGTTTTCATAATGAACCTCCAAATTGAGAGTCTTGGGCTCCCGGTCAATGGGGACTGGATACCTTTGGCTACTCTTGAGCTTACTTGTCCGACAGCAAAAATACAGAGGGGTAGACTAAAAAAGCGCCGGCAATGGCGCTTTTTGGAGTGAATGTCAGCCAAAGTTCAGTTAACTAGAGTTCAGCTAACCAGAGTTCAGTTAACCCGGCTCCGTTCAAGTACTAAGATAAGGGTTTGCCGAGAACATAATGTTCAAACCAGGCCTGATCCCAGTCCATCTTGGCTTGCCTGTGCTTATAGTGGCTCAAACCATGGCCTTCTCCCGGGTAGGTTATTAGCTCCACCGGCACATTCAGGTAATGTTTGAGGGCGCGGTACAACCCTTGGGCATGGCCCAAAGGCACCCTGGCGTCTTTCTCTCCAATATGGATAAGTGTCGGGGTCTTTATCTTGTCTGCCTGTGTCAACGAAGATCCATGGGTATAGGCCTCGGGTTTTTCCCATGGTAAGCCTTGCATAAAGTTGACCACATGTCCGGGCGTATCCTCCAGCATCCATTGCAGACGTTGATCGAATACTCCGGCCCCAGAACTGGCGGCCTTGAATCTGTCG
Source organism: Shewanella chilikensis (assembly GCF_002836945.1). Taxonomy (GTDB): domain Bacteria; phylum Pseudomonadota; class Gammaproteobacteria; order Enterobacterales; family Shewanellaceae; genus Shewanella; species Shewanella chilikensis. Next base: position 4,195 of record NZ_NIJM01000048.1, on the reverse strand, counting down.
CTGCTGGCGATAAGTGCATTGGTCAGATAGCCGCCGTTGCTCCAGCCCATGACAGCTAACTTGTCGGCATCGACCAGGCCTTCGGCAATGAGTTTGTCCACGCCGGCCATGATGTCGTTTACCTCAATCGCGTGTTCATGGCCCACCAGGTCAGTGAGGAACTTGTCGCCATAGCCGGTAGAGCCGCGGTAGTTGGGCGACAACAAGGCCCAGCCGTTGGCGGCAAAAGTGGCACGGCCATAGGATCTGTGTTGCAGTGCAAATGGGGTGGCGGCAGTGGGGCCGCCGTGAATTTGCACGACAAGCGGCAGCGGGCCATCGGCTTTGCGATAGCCGGGTGGTAATTCCAGTATGCCTTCAACTTGTGTGCCATCGGCGGCTTGCCACTTGACTATGCTCAGCTGTGGCAGCAGCCAGGAATCGGTTTGCGGATTGATGTGGGTCAGGCGTTTGGCCGGTGCTTTGCGCTTCTCGGCGTTGGCGATAAACAGATCGTAGAAGTGATCCAGGCCGTTATGGCTGAACGCCAGTTGCTTGCCGTTGTGACTGAAACTGTAGCTGCCGATGACGGTATCATTCTGTAGCAGGGTTCGGGTGTTGCCTTGTTTCAGATCATTGATTTCGGTGCAGTAGAGGCGCACCAGTGCGTGATCGGCACCGCGATAGCAGATATCTTCGCTACCCGGACGCCATTGGATGTCGCCGCCACTGAGTGTCATAGCGCCCTGGCGTTTAACACTCAAAGGTGCCTGTTCGGGTTTACTGGTATCACTGATAAACAGATTGCCGGGATGGCCGTCGAAGTCGATTCTGAAGGCGAGGCGGAGGTTGTCCTCTGCCCAGCTCAACCCCAGCAACCAGCCGTAGGGAGAGGGCGCCTGTTCACGCCAACGCTGGTCGGCCAGAATCTGATTGGTGGCGTTTTTGATATCGAGGACTTCTACCTGGGACCCACCTTCCAGATTGACCAACTCATTGTCTTCTGTGGTGATCCGTGCCAGTTTATTGCCATCTTGGCTGACGCTGAATTCCCAAACCACCTTGTCATCATCCAGCAGCAACTGTTTGCGAAAATGCTGCAGATCCAGGCGGTAAAGGGGGTTGGTATCGCGGCTGCCATGAGCATACTCAGGGCCTTGGTGAGCGGCTCGCATATCGGCCCAGGGATCTTTATCTGTCAGGGTTTTATGGGTCAGAAAATAGAGCTGACTGCCATCGTCACTCAGTTGGTAACTCTTGACGCCACCGGCCTCCTGGGTAACGGGAACGGCTTCGCCGCCCTGAATCGCAAGGCGATAAATCTGTGGCTTGGCGTTGAATGGGGCCGGCTGCTTGGCATCGCCGCGACTGCTGAGGAAGTAGATATATTGGCCATCGGGACTCCAACTGATAGCGCTTTCACTCTCGTTGCTGAAGGTCAGGCGTTTGCTTTGGCGGCTCTTGCTGTCGACCAGCCAGATGTCTTTCTGAGCCTTATCCAGATTTTTGTCCCAGCGTGACTCCAACCAGGCAGCCATTTTGGCGTCCGGGCTGAGAGCGACCTGGCCCATGTTGGCTATCTCGAAAAAGTCCTGGTTGGTTATTTTATGTTGCCGCTCTGCGGCCAAGGCCTGGGTTCCCATACCGATAAAGCATAGGGCCAGCAGGCTGTAGCTGTTAGGCAATCCCATCTCTGTTCCTTTGTTTTTGTTATTAAAAGCCGCATTAGATTAACGTAAAGGCCACAACCTGGGCGATGTTACTTATCTTTTTTTTCGCGCAGTATCTCATTGAGAAAATCCAGCTCCTCTTTATCGAGCGGCTGTTTGGGTACAGAGGTGCCCTGGGGACGGGATTCGCGTCCACGCAGATAGGCGGCACGGGTGAGCTGATTGAGGCCGTAGATGGCCAGCAGATAGAGGGTCAGCAGCAGCGCCAGCCTCGGGATTGCCTGCGCCACAACCGAAAATTGATCGCCGAGAAACAGAGTCAAGAGTACGGCAATATTACGAACCAGCCAGTTCAGAATCAGCGCCAGAGTCAGCACCAGCAGCCCGTTGTTGCGTAGTTGTCGCAGCCGATTTTCCTGTTGATCCAGCGTATGGTAGTAGTGCTGCATCAACTGTAACACCAATACCAGATACAGGGTGGTTTGCAGTAACAGCAACAGCGGTAATAGCAATGAACCCCAACTCAGGCTGGGGTGGTACCCCAGTAAGGCCACACCTGTGACCAGGCTGGGATTGAATAGCCACAACAACATTACCAGACACATGGCAAGTATGGATGGCAACAGATGCTTGAGCGGCAACTTTGCATCTATAGTCGGCCTGAGTTGCTGCTTCAGGTATTGGTACAGAGCCGGCATTAACAGGAAGTACAACGGCAGCAATAACAGAAACAGTAGATGGATAGGCGCCGGAGTATTATCGTGGTTGAACAGGCCGGTAAAGAAATAGAGCGCCATCAAGGCAAAGATACCGGCGAGTAGCAGACGTTGGTTATGGCTGTCCTGATAGACAAAACGTGCGTAGATGGATAACACCAGGCAATGCAGGCCTCCAAGTAGCGATAGCCACCAGTAAGCTTGGGTAAAAATGTCGCTGAATGCAGTCATCTGACCCCCTTAACGACATTCTTATCTCAGCCACTTGAGGGGCGCAACAAAAAAATAGTTAGTTTCTGCTGTTCTGCATGCGTTTATGGCGGTTTGAGGCGTCTTTCGGTGGCTTGCCCGGCGCGGCTTTGCGTTCGCACCAGAGGTGGCGCAGAGCCAGTATGGGATGGCTCAACAGCATTCTTGGGCCGGCATAACGCATTACCTGACGCATCTGCTCTTTGGGTTCAGGTTTGTAGCAGTGTACCGGACATTTATTGCAGGTGGGCTTGCTTTCACCGTAGGGGCAGCGGTCGAGACGGGTATGGGCATATTCCATCAAGGCCTGACAGTCGGGACAGAGGCTGCCATCGTCGCTTCTGGGATGATGGTCACGGCAGTAGATCCACACCATGGCAGAAACAGTGCGGAATTCGGTCAGCAGTTTTCCTTGCAGCAGTTCCATAGCCTTACCTTAGTAAATGACTCAACTATGGTTATCTTAGTCCTGAGAAGGGGGCTGGTTCAAAGTCAGTGGCAGGAATTATGAAGGTGCGCACAAAATGAAGCTTTATGCGCACTCAAGGTTAAAGTGCAGGTTTACTCTAGATGTGGATAACTTTATCGGCTTCCAGGGTCCAGCGGCTCAAATCGCCGAGCGTGCCAATGGCAGCGCCATCCAGCAACATGTCGGCCACTACGCCGCGGGCCTCAACACAGGTCTTGCACAGCAGTAGAGGGACGCCTTGGGCGGTAAGAATTTCGAACATCTGCTGCAGGTTGTAGCTGAGATCCGGCGTATTCTGGCCTTTTACTGCTCCAAAGACAGCGTCTGACATCAGGAATAACTTGAGTTCCACTTCGGTTTGCTCCTGGTCTTTCAACGCCAGGGCAATACGCAAAGTGTTGAATAACTTTTCTGTGCCATAAGGGCTGGCATGCGCCACTATCAGTAACTTTTGCATCTGAATCCTTGTTTGCCATTCTTGGGATCAAAACTCATAGAGTGTATCAGTTTTGGCGTTGTTAATGGCAGATTGAGCTTCACAGACCGAGTTTCACTCGCAAAATGCGTCTCAAACCGGGAAGAAAAAGCATAAATACTTGATTTATACTAAGACGATACTCTATTAATATCGGTTAAACTCTGTGCAGAGAAGGGTGGCTTTGGCAGATTGCCATTACCACAAAACAGGGCTGTCAGTTGGCCCGGCACTCAAAAAATGGTGGACGAAGATGTTTAAAATCCTGGTCATAGTCTTGTTGGTCGCAGCGGGTATTTTCCTCTACAACAGAGCGCAGCGTCTGGCAAAAGAGGAGCGTGATGAGGCGCTCAAGCTCAAAGATAGGGCTTCAGCCATGCCTCAGGCGCCACAGGCCGAGACAGCAAGCGAGACTCAGGAGGGGCACCAGAGTGTCGATTTGGATTTTGCCGAAACGAAAGAGCAAGCTGAATCTCAGCCGTCGGCTGAGCAAGTGGTTACCGAGTCGCCTGAGCTTGATTCTCAAACCGAAAACAGTGCGTCAGAGGTGGAAGTCGGCCGCGCCGAGGTCGAGACTGTCCTGCCAGAGCCAGAGCCAGAGCCAGAGCCAGAGCCAGAGCCAGAGCCAGAGCCAGAG
>NZ_NIJM01000047.1 GCF_002836945.1 Shewanella chilikensis | reverse complement strand
GATTGCGATTTACTTCCCGGCTGATTGTGCTGTGACTGACTTTCAGACGTTTTCCTATCTCCCGATAACTGAAACCCTCGCGTAAATAGGCCTCAATCTGGTATCGTTGTCCCTCGATCAACTGCTTGTAATTCATGGTAACTACTCATGTTTGTTTGGCGACTACAGAGTATCACCAACAGGCAGTTGATCTCTCCTCACCGTTTAACCATGAGTGGTGCACTTATTATCTGAATTCGGGACTCCTTGTTAGAGTGAGACTTGAGCTGTTTACTTTCGATAAGCCCCGCTTTTTCTATGCGGATTTTCTGCCTGCCTGAAAATTTCATCAGCTCTTTGCCAGTGTCTATCCGCCCTAGCGGGATCAAGCCTTGGGCGTAGCCGTGATCACGATAGAAAATGGCCAGATTCCCCCAAGGGGCGTAATAGGTGAGGTCGCCAACCTTGGCCGAATGTCCGCTGGGGACATCCAAGGTGGAGAGCTTTTTGGGTAAGTCCGCGATTTTCTCACTGGCGCCATAGTCGCTCAGTTCAAGTTCAAGGGGTAACAAGGCAAGAAAATCCCGGCTGGCAGAGTTGTCTTCCAGGCTCGCGACCAGGGTTTTGCCGCCCAGTAACAGAGTTATGCTGTGCATGATTTTTGTCTCCTCAATCTGAGTGGGTAACTGGTCTTGAGCCAGAGACATTTGTCCTCCAAGGAAAGGCAGGACAAACATAAATGCCTTGGTTATCTTTAAACAGGCTGTATTGGTCAAAGGCTTTGTCCATGTCATCGTCAGACCCTATCCTTTTGGCTTTTCGGGGTTTCGTAGCCTTGTGTTACCCCGACCAAAGCTGTGGATAGCAACAGCAGCAGGGCGCTGATACCAAAACAGAGTTGGTGGCCACCAATGTCGAATAACACACCTCCCAAGGTAGAACCCAAGGCGATAGAGAGCTGAATGACTGCGACCATCAGGCCACCGGCTGTTTCGGCCGATTGCGGAATAGTCCGTGGCACCCAGGCCCACCAACCCACAGGGGCGGCTGTAGCGATAAGTCCCCAGAGGAGTAACAACACAATCACCGAGATCAATTGAGTGCCAAAGAACGCCAAACCGAGTGCGCTGACGGCCATCAACAAGGGCATGATTTTCAGCGTCAGATAAAATTGTCGTTTCAGAGCCCCATTGATAAGGCTGGTGCCTATGAGCCCGGCCAGGCCTATGAGCAACAGGATCAGGGATAATGGCTTTACAGCCACTTGTGTGACGCTTTCCAGAAACGGGCGAACATAAGTGAATAGGGTAAACTGCCCCATAAACAAACTGGCAATCGCCAGCATACCGGCCAGTACTACTGGAGTGCGTAACAAGCCCAGTACCGCAAAAGTGCCGCGGATCCTCGCTGAACGCTCTCTAACCGGCATGGACGGCAGGCTAAGCCATTGCCAAATCAGGGTGATGACAGCTATTGGCAATAAACAGAGAAAGGCGCCACGCCAACCAAGCATTGAGCCCAGATAAGCGCCGAGAGGGGCTGCCAAAATCATCGCCAAGGCGTTCCCGCCATTGAAGATGGCCAGCGCTTTGGGGACTTGTTCACTCGGTACCAAGCGCATGGCAATAGCCGCCGACATGGACCAGAATCCACCTATGACGACACCGATCAGTGCCCGGCCCAGCAAGTAACTGGCATAGCTATCGGACAGACCTATGATGAGGCCGGAAATCCCCATCAGCCCTGTCAGTCCCAGAAGCAGTGTTTTACGGTTTACCTTACCGGCCAGTACCGGGATAAGTAAGCTGGTCACCACGGCCAATATGCCGGAAATGGCTATCCCTTGGCCGGCCATTCCTTCGGTTATCTGCAGGGATGAGGCTATAGGAGTCAACAGGCTGACCGGCATAAATTCAGACGCAATTAGGACGAAGACACATAACGACATGGCAAAGACACCACTCCAGCAGGCGGTATCTTCAGTGGTTGGAAGCGGATCTGTAACTGAATGGCTCATAGATTGAGAATTTCCCCTCAGGAGTAGCTGGCGCTGGTAGCCGTTGTTGGATGAATTTATGACCAGCAGAATAGGCCTGGACGGCTGTGGTAACAAGCGCTCTAAATTCATTGAAACTATGAATCCAATTCATTAATAACGGATGTTTTTCGGTTATATTGGCCCAGTTTTCGAAGTATTCTTGTGAATATTTGATTGATTTGGTGAGCTGAAGGCCAAGCAGGGGAATAATATGAAGCGGGAAGAATTGAGTGATTTAACTCTATTTATGGCGGTCGCTGAAGAGCGCAGTTTTACTCGCGCGGCGACCCGACTCGAGCTGTCTCAATCCGCGGTCAGCCATGCAATAAGGCGCCTGGAAGAGGGGGTTGGTATCAAATTACTCAATCGTACTTCCCGTAAAGTGTCCACCACAGATGCAGGTGAAAAATTGTTGGCGGCCCTCAAGCCCGGGCTGGGGATGATCAATGCGAGAATTGAAGAGTTGCGACTATTGGGTGATGCCCCTAGAGGGCTGGTGAGACTGGCTACCAGTAAACCTGCGCTGCGAACCCTGCTGTGGCCCAAGTTGTCACAGATAGTGCGTGACTACCCGGAAGTGCAGATTGAGCTGAATCTGGAAAGTCGCCTCACGGATTTGACCGAAGAACGTTTCGATGCCGGGGTAAGGCTGCGGGAGTTTGTCGGCCCGGACATGATTGCCGTGAAAATTGGCCCCGCTGTGCGATTGGCAGCCGTGGCCACCCCTGAATACTTCAAACGCCATGGCGTGCCAAAGCACCCCCATGACTTGGACGAGCATGCTTGCCTGGTATTGAGGTTTCATGCTCATGCACCCGTCTATGACTGGGAGTTTGAAAAAGAGGGCGAAGAGATAGTCAAACACGTATCCGGCCCCTTTATTTTCAGTGAGAGTGATGTGTGTATTGAAGCGGCCAAGGCCGGGCACGGCATTGCCTTTGTTACCGAAGCCGAAGTGACGGAAGAGATAGAGAATGGATCCCTTCGGCGGGTGTTGGCCGATTGGTGTCCGCCGTTTGAAGGATACTGCCTGTGTTATTCCGGGCGGCGTAATATCAGTTCGGCATTCAGGTTGGTTATTGACAGACTCAGGTATGAGGGTAAGGATTGAACTGGCATCAAGGAGAACCGGCCCAAGGCATCTATTATTCAGGATACAATAAGTTTGTCGTTTGAATGAGCCAATAGCTGACCGAATAAAGCTATCCTTGTTCATCCCCAGGTTGAACCAGCTCAGCGTTAAACGTAACATAGCGTGCGCAAAAAGATGGCGCCTGAAAAAAGATGGAACATCTCCAGCGGTATCTTGTTTGCGGCACTGTAAGCCCTATCTCTTAAATCAATCGGTTCCCGTTATATGCTGCTGATGATCGACAACTATGATTCCTTTACCTTCAATCTGGTGCAGTATTTTCAGCAGTTGGGGCTGCAGCCTGTTATCAAGCGTAACGATGAGATTGGGCTCGATGAGATCCGCGAGTTGGCGCCGGATTATCTGGTGATCTCTCCCGGGCCCTGTAGCCCGGATCAGGCGGGGATCTCGCTGGCCGCCATCGAACATTTTGCCGGTAAGTTGCCTATCCTGGGCGTCTGTCTTGGGCATCAATCGCTGGCTCAGGTGTTTGGTGCCAAGGTGGTTCGGGCCAAGCGGGTGATGCATGGCAAGACATCGGCAATCAGTCACAATGACCGTGGGCTGTTTCAAGGCCTGGCCAACCCCTTGACTGTGACCCGCTATCACTCGCTGTTGATTGACCGTGTGCCCGAAGGTTTTACTCTGGATGCCTGGTATGATGACCCGGTACACGGGCGGGAAATCATGGCCATCAGCCATGCCGAGAAACGCCTCTACGGCGTGCAGTTTCATCCCGAATCCATTCTGACCCAGCAGGGGCTTGAACTACTCAATAATTTCCTGCGTCTGGCTTAAGGAGCAGTGAGTCAGTCCTGGATTCGTACCAAGGCTCCATCCTTAACAAGCCTTTACAAGTTTTCAGCTTTTGCAGAACAACATCCTCTGGCAAATATGGTATAACAGGCCGCAATCGCTTGTTTTCTGTCATATGTCGCTTCCCGGCGGCCAAGATAACTATAAAAAGGAAGGATGATGAAAAGCCTGATGCGTCATGCCGGTCTGAGTGTTTTGACTCTGGCCGTTCTCAGCGGCTGCGCCGCCACCGAGCCGCGACTCACCCCCCAAGAGATCACCAACACCAGCCAAACAGTACCCTTGGCAGCGCCTCCTGTGGCCGACAAGCCGTTAACTCTGAATCAAATTATGGCGGATCCCGATTGGATGGGACTCGCCCCCAAGGGTGCCTACTGGAGCGATGACAGCCACGCTGTGCTGTTCGCCCGCCAGCAGAGTGCATCTGTGCTGCGCAGTTACTATCGTCAGGGAGTGGCAGACAAACAGGCGCAGGAGCTGGCGTTGTCTGAACTGCATACAGTTTCGCAACGAGACGGTGTTCTGAGCCCGGATAAGCGCCGCAAGGCTTACATCTATCAAGGCAACCTGTTTGTGAAGGCGCTCGATAGCGGTGAGATCACTCAGTTGACCCGACAAAATACCAAGGTTGAAGGGCTGCGTTTTTTAGCGAATGGCGATCTTGCCTATTGGCAGGCGGGGCAGATATTCAGATTGCATGCAGACTCAGGCCTTGTGGAGCAGCTCGCGGATATCAAGATGGCCAAAGAGCCGGCACAGGCCCAAGAGCCGGAAACTTATCTCGCCAAGGAGCAACACAAGCTGATCCGCTATGTGGCCAAACAGCAGGAAAACGCCAAGTCTCGGGAGACATATCAGCAGCAGTTACAGAATGAAGACCCGACCCTGTCGGCCAAGCCTTGGTATCTGGGCGAGAGTGAGCAGTTGGTGGAACTGAGCCTGTCGCCGGATGGCCGCTATGTGCTGCTGGCGTTGCAGGACAAGAGCTACAACTGGCGTGGCGAGCATGACATCATGCCCAACTATCTTGGCAAAGATGGCTATGTCGATCCTGTGCCCGTGCGAGCCAGAGTCGCTGAAGACAAGGCACCGGGGCAGCGCTTGGTATTGCTGGACTTGCAGCAGCAGAGTCAGAAAGAGATAACCATCGAAGGTTTGCTCGGTTACAACCAGGATGTGTTGGCCGGCGTCAAGGCTGAAAACGCCAAGGCGAAGGGGGAGCGCTACGAAAGTGAAAAAGCCCCGCGCAAGATCCAACTGATGCAGGATTGGGGCTGGCGCCAAAGCGCTATTCAATGGCAAGAGTCGGGCGAGCGAGTGGCCGTAATGCTGGAAGCCGTGGACAACAAAGACCGTTGGCTGGCCCGGCTCGATCTGGCCAAGGGCAAGCTAGTCACTGAGCACAGGCTGCATGATGATGCCTGGGTAAACTATGACTACAATCAGTACGGTTGGCTACCCGGCAGCGAGACCCTTTACTACCTGTCGGAAGAGAGTGGTTATTCGCAGCTGTATCTCAAGCCGCTCGGTGGCAAGGCGCGGGCTTTGACCTCGGGCAAGTTCGTGGTCAGTGACATCACTCTGAGCCCGGATAACCGTTATATCTACTACAAGGCCAACAAAGAACACCCCGGCAAGTACAATGTTTATCGGGTTGAGATAAGTAGCGGCAAGGATGAACAACTGACCCAGTGGAATGGAGTGCTTGACTACAGCCTGAGCCCGGATGGCCGTTCGCTGCTGTTGACCGCCTCCAGCCTGACCCGGCCGGATGAGCTCTATATTCAAACCATAGGCGGTGAGCTGACCCAGCTGACCCATTACACCAGCGACAGCTTCAAGAGCTATCCTTGGCAGGCGCCTGAGGTGGTTGCCGTGCCTTCCAGCCATGGCGCAGGTGAAGTCTATGCCAGGGTGTATCTGCCGGCAGGTTTCGACAAGGATCGCGCCGAATCATATCCGGCGGTGATCTTCAATCATGGTGCCGGTTATCTGCAGAATGCCCATTATGGGTTTTCCGGTTATTTCCGTGAGTTCATGTTCCATAACCTGCTGGCACAGCAGGGATATGTGGTGATGGACATGGATTATCGCGGCTCCAAAGGCTATGGCCGCGACTGGCGCACCGCCATCTACCGTAATATGGGGCATCCGGAAGTGGAAGACTTGGCCGATGGCGTCAAGTGGATGAGCCAGCATGCCAATGTTGATGCCAAGCGGGTAGGCACCTATGGTGGTTCTTACGGCGGCTTTTTGACCTTTATGGCACTGTTTACCCAACCCGAGTTGTTCCAGGCCGGCGCCGCGCTGCGGCCGGTGACCGACTGGGCTCATTATAATGCGCCCTATACCTCGAACATACTCAATACCCCGGAGGTGGATCACATTGCCTATGAACGCAGTTCGCCCATCTACCATGCCGAGGGTTTGCAAAAGCCGCTGCTGATCATGAGCGGAGTCATGGACGATAACGTATTCTTCCAGGACAGTGTTCGTCTGGTGCAGCGACTGATAGAGCTGGAAAAACCGATGTTTGAGACGGCTATTTACCCGGTTGAACCCCATGGCTTCAGGCAGCCATCAAGCTGGCTGGACGAGTATCGCCGTATCTATAAGTTGTTTGAACAAGAGCTGAAATAGTCACTTTACAGGCCTCATACGAGGCCTGTTTCTTTTTGCTATCAAGATATTGCTGATAAAGCCGCTACATATAACAATAAAGGGGCTAACATAAAAACACAGGGCCCGGGCACGGGCGTGGCAGGAAGGTAACATTTTGGCCTTGTCGGTAGCGGGTGGGGTTAAACCCGGCAGTGTAATAGAGATAGAGCAGCGTCTGTATCAGCAGTTGATACTGGGCAAGCAACGCATTGACAGTGGTGGCGATAAGCTTGAACCTGAGCTGGAGGCGGTGGCTTTCAAGCTTGAGGTTGAACGTGAGGCGACTTTGGAACGGCTCGCCAGGCAGCAACAGGCCAAGGCGCTCTATCAGAAGGTGTCGGCTCAGTTAATCGAGACCCTGGCGGCAGAGCTCGGCAATCGTCTGGCCTCCATCGAAGAGGTGGCACGCCTGGCAGGCATCACAGATAAACAGATCTTGCTGCTGGAGTTATTGCTGCACCCAAGGCTTGATTTGGCGCGCATTCGCCCGGTCGTTGCCGAGCAGAGTTGGCTGGTGAGAGACTTGAGCTCTCTGGTCAACAGTCCCTCATTCAGGGCTCGCAGGCCGCAGAATCTGGATGTACAGCTGACAGATCTCAAGTTGGTGCTCAGCTATATCGGGGTTGAGAATCTGCGCATTTTAGTCCCTTACTACAGCTGTCGTTATTGGCTGCCCACAGGCCATGCCAGTCTGCTTTGGACTGTGCGCAAGCTATGGCGTTTCTCGCAGGTGCAGGGCATTGCTGCCAGAACCCTGGCCAAGTTGCATGACTTGGATGCCCCTATGCTGCATGCGGTTTCCCTGATGCAGCAACTGGGGATCTCAGTGCTGCTCTCCATGAGCGCCAAGTTGTTTGAGCAGTTGCGCGGCTCATGGCTCAGAGAGGCGAGTCGAGACAGGGATAAGGCTCTCTATGATGCCATTGCCCTGTGTGATTTCCCCGCGGCCTTGGTCTATTCCCTGGTTAAGCAGCATGCGCTATCACTCAATTGGCAACTGCCAACCCAGCTTGGGTTTGCGGATGCGGCCATGGTGACTCTGCTCAAGGAGCGGGACACGGCCCTTGGCTTCAGTCAGTTGTCAGCCAATGCGGCAGTGCTGGCCAAAGCCGATTGTTTTGCCAAGTGTTTTTTACTGGAAGAGATGCGGCAACTGGAATTCAGGGACAGGAGGATCATGATGGCGTATCATGAGCTCACGGAACAGGAACTCATTCGTCTCAAAGGCCAGAATTACCGCAAACCCGAGCTGCTTTAAGCCGTTGCGGAGCCTGTAGGCCTTCCATGGAGGAGCTATGCCCAGTTGGCAAGCCTCGGTATTGAACCGGTTGTTAACTTATGTGGCGCGGCCATCGGTCAGTCGCGGCAGTGCCAAAGTACCACTCAGTGCTATTCGTCAGCGTTTGCTGGAGATGGATCGTCGCTTGCTGGGCTGGCTGCCGGAACTCAAGGTCGAACACTGGCCGTTGAGCCACTCGCCGCTCATCCATTACCAGCTGCCGCAACCCAGAGAAGTCAGCCTCTTTTATATCCGCGGCGGAGGCTTCTGTTTCAAGACCCCCCATGCCCATGCCCGTTTTCTGGCCGATATCATGCGGCGCAGTCTGGCAGATTGTTACGTGCCCGATTATCGTCTGGCACCTGAGCACCCGTTTCCGGCGGCCTGTGATGATGTGCTGGAAGCTTATCGGATGACGCTTGAGCATTGTGACCCGGACAAACTGGTGCTGATGGGGGACTCGGCCGGAGGCAACTTGGCCTTGAGCCTGTTGTTGCAGCTGAAACAGCTTGAGTTACCGTTGCCGAGAGCCTGCGTGTTGCTGTCTCCGGCGCTGGATCTCGGCATCACAGGCGATACCGAGCGCATTTTGGCGGCCGACGACCCCTTGTTTACCGTTGAATCCCTGCTCAGACTCAGGGGGGCGTATCTCGCCGGTAGTAACCCCATGTCTGAGCGGGTTTCGCCGCTTTATGGTTGCTTTAAGGACTTGCCGCCCATCTTGCTGCTGGCCGGTACCCGTGAGCTGTTGTTGCAGGATGCCGAGCGCCTGCAACAGGCGGTATTGCGCGACGGAGGCCGGATAGAAGCCGGTTTCTACCTCAATATGCCCCATGTCTTTCCGCTATTTGAACTCTTGCCCGAGGCCATGGAAGCCAGGGGCCAAATCGCTGCTTTTATACGCAATAATCTACTGTTATGATTGTCGTTAACTATTCAAAATAGGTGAATAGTTAACGAATTCGGTGTCAGTTGAGATTTTTTGTGACTATTTATGCCGTTAAATGGCAGATATTTGCCTGCTTAATTCTCAAACTCAGATCTTTATGCACTTATAGGCCAAGGCATTGCTCCTGCATATTGATCAAACTGGTATTTTGATCACAATTTCGCTAATAATGACACCTAAGCAACACAAGTAAGTGCAGTTTTACTCACAAATAATAAAGATTAACTGCTTAAAACGGTGGCCGACAGAGCCGCCGACAACACAAAGGATGAGAAGGAATGAGTGTAAACATGAATTTGACACGTGCCCAGTTTGATGAAGTTATGGTGCCTAATTATGCACCGTCACCCGTTATCCCGGTTCGTGGCGATGGCAGTCGTGTTTGGGATCAGGAAGGCAAAGAATATGTCGACTTTGCCGGTGGTATTGCAGTTAACTGTTTGGGCCACTGTCATCCAGCCGCCGTTGAGGCGCTTAAGGCGCAGGGTGAAAAACTCTGGCACTTGTCCAATGTGATGACCAATGAGCCGGCACTGGCATTGGCGACCAAACTGGTTAACGCCACTTTTGCCGACAAGGTCTATTTCGCCAACTCAGGTGCCGAAGCCAATGAAGCGGCCCTGAAACTGGCCCGCCGCTATGCTCTGGATAATTTCGGCGCCGGAAAAGATCAGATTATAGCCTTCGACAAGGCCTTCCACGGCAGAACCTTCTTTACCGTCAGCGTGGGTGGCCAGGCCGCCTACTCAGATGGTTTTGGCCCCAAGCCGCAGGGGATCACACACCTGCCATTCAACGATGTTGCCGCATTGGAAGCCGCGGTGTCGGACAAGACCTGCGCCATCATGCTGGAGCCGCTGCAGGGTGAGGGCGGTATCATAAACGCCACTCCAGAGTTCCTGGCCAAGGTGCGTGAACTGGCCGACAAGCACAATGCGTTGGTGGTGTTCGATGAAGTGCAAACCGGCGTTGGTCGTACCGGCGAGCTGTATGCCTACATGGGGACAGATATAGTGCCGGACATTCTCACCACGGCCAAGGCCCTGGGCGGCGGTTTCCCCATCGCGGCCATGCTGACCACGGACAAGATTGCCGCTCATCTTAAAGTGGGTACCCATGGTTCCACCTATGGTGGTAACCCTCTGGCCTGCGCCGTCAGCAACGCGGTATTTGATCTAGTCAATACCCCCGAAGTGTTGCAGGGCGTTAAGCGTCGTGAGCAACTGCTGCGTGATGGCCTGGAAAAAATCAATTCCAAGTACCAGGTGTTTTCCGAGGTACGCGGTAAGGGACTGTTGCTCGGCGCCGTGTTGAATGAGCAGTATCAGGGACGCAGCCGTGAGTTTCTGTTGGCCTCGGTCGACAATGGCCTGATGACACTGATGGCCGGTGCCAACGTGGTTCGTTTTACTCCTTCTTTGATCATCCCTGAAAGTGATATTGCCGAGGGTCTGGCACGCTTTGAAAAAGCGGTCGCCAAGGTGGTTGCCGCCTGATCCCCGTGGGCCCAGGCCCACTTAGCGCAATAGACTCACAGCTGCTGTTCTGACGGGCGGGCCCGACGGAGCAGCAACTGTGGATGAGTGGAGATTTAACCATGTTAATCATACGGCCTATCCGAGCCTCAGATTTCCCGGCGCTGCGCTGTATCGCCGAAGAATCGGGCCATGGATTCACCTCGCTGCCGGTCAATGATGAACTGCTGACCCGCAAGATCGCCCGTTCGGAAACCTCTTTCGCCAAGGCGGTGGAAACGCCTTTTGATGAAGGCTACCTCATGGTGCTGGAAGACACAGAGACCCAGGAGGTTGTGGGCACCTGTGGTCTGGAAGCCGCAGTGGGAATGGAAGATGCTTTCTACCATTACCGTTTGGGCACAGAGGTTTATCATTCGTCGCAGATAGAAGTACGTAACGAGGTTGAAACCCTCAGCCTGTGTCATGACTACACAGGTGCCGCCGAGCTCTGCACCCTGTTTCTGAGAGACTCCTACCGCAAGGGTAATAATGGCCGCATGCTGTCACGCAGTCGCTTTCTGTTTTTGGCCCAGCATGCCAATCGATTCGGTGAAACTGTTATTGCCGAGATGCGCGGGGTCAGCGATGAAAACGGTAATTCCCCTTTCTACGGCTGGCTGCAGCAAAACTTCCTCGGCATAGACTTTATTCAGGCCGATTATCTCTCTGGTCTGGGGCAGAAGGCCTTTATGGCCGAGATGATGCCCCGCAGCCCTGTCTATGTCTGCCTGTTGCCCGAAGCGGCGCAGAAGGTTATCGGTGAAGTGCATACCAATACACGCCCGGCCCTGAGCCTGTTACAGGCGGAAGGTTTCCGCTGGCGCAACTATGTGGATATTTTTGATGGTGGCCCCACGGTTGAATGCAATCTGGCGGACATTCGCTCCGTGCGCGAGAGTCGCCTGCTGACGGTGCGTATCGGTGATATGCCCCAATCAAAGGACAGTTTTATTCTCTCCAACACCCATTTGGCAGACTACCGTGCCGGTTCGGCCAAGCTGGCGCTGACAGACGACAGTGAAGAAGTGATCCTGTCGAGCGAGTTGGCCGCCGCACTTTTGGTGGCAGACGGGCAATCGGTCAGGGTATTGGCAATATAGGAACAGCATAATGACACAATTTATCAAGGGCCAATGGCTCGCTGGCGAAGGCCAGGCAATGAGTTCAAGCAACCCGGCCAACGGCGAAACCCTGTGGCAGGGTAATGCCGCTACCCCGGCTCAGGTAGACGCTGCCGTTGCAGCCGCCAGAGAGGCGCAGTTTGACTGGTTTATGCTCGGCTTTGATGGCCGCCTGCAGGTGATAGAGGCCTATCGCGATCAACTGGAAGCCCATAAGGCGGAAATCGCCGACACCATAGCGCAGGAAACCGGTAAGCCACTGTGGGAAACGGCCACTGAGGCGGGTGCCATGATAGGCAAAATTGGTCTGTCGGTCGCGGCTTATCACAAGCGTACCGGCGAAACTGAAAATGAATTGCCTGCCGGGCGGGCGGTGCTGAGACACAAGCCCCACGGTGTAGTGGCGGTCTTTGGGCCTTATAACTTCCCTGGGCATCTTCCCAACGGCCATATAGTACCGGCTTTGCTGGCGGGCAATACCGTGGTATTCAAGCCATCGGAGCTGACGCCCAAAGTGGCTGAGCTGATGCTCAAGCTGTGGGAGAAAGCCGGTCTGCCCGCCGGGGTCATCAATCTGGTGCAGGGCGAAGTGGAAACCGGCAAGAGGCTGGCTTCACATCCTCAGCTTGATGGTCTGTTCTTTACCGGCAGCTCCCGCACCGGCCATTTGCTGCATCAGCAGTACGCCGGTCATCCGGGCAAGATCCTTGCCCTGGAAATGGGCGGCAACAATCCGCTCATTGTTAAAGGGATCAGTGATATCAAGGCGGCCGTGCACGAAATAATTCAATCTGCCTATATCTCCAGTGGCCAGCGCTGTACCTGTGCCCGCCGTCTCTACATAGAGAAAGGTGAGCAGGGCGATGCTTTGATTGCCGCCTTGGTTGCAGCGGTCAAAGCGATAGCTGTCGGCCCCTGGAATGCCGAACCTCAGCCCTTTATGGGCTCGATGATCTCTGAAGCAGCAGCCAAGGGAATGGTCGCGGCGCAGCGTAATCTGCAGAATCTCGGCGGGGTCTCGCTGGTGGAACTGACCCATATTGAGAGCGGTACCGGTCTGGTGTCTCCTGGGTTGATTGATGTTACCGAGGTGATTGAACTGCCGGATGAAGAGTATTTCGGACCCTTGCTGCAACTGGTGCGCTACAGTAGCTTTGACCAGGCGATTTCGCTGGCCAATGATACCCGCTATGGCCTTTCTGCCGGGTTGCTGGCCGATAGCCGTGAAGACTATGACTATTTCCTGGCACGGATTCGTGCCGGCATAGTGAACTGGAACAAGCAGATCACCGGAGCCTCTGGTGCGGCGCCATTCGGCGGTGTCGGGGCATCGGGTAACCACAGAGCCAGCGCCTTCTATGCGGCCGACTATTGTGCTTATCCCGTGGCTTCCATGGAGGCCGATGGTCTGAGTTTGCCACCATCATTGAGTCCGGGACTTAGCCTCTGACAGTGAAGGGAAGCGCAGTGGCGCTTCCCTTTTTTGAACATACCATTTGCCTTTGGGCAAACTGCATTACACAGGGAATAACCATGCATACAGATATCAATGCGCTGTTCAATGCCATGTGGCAGGACTATATCAAGATGACGCCATCGGCGGCCAAAGTGCACCAGCTGTTGGGGCAAGGCAAGGCGATTATTAACGACCATATCGCCTTGCGTACATTCAATCTGCCTAAGGTGGGCTTGGATGTGCTGGCAGCCCATTTCGAAGCGCTGGGCTATGTGGTTTGCGGCGATTATCGCTTTGAGCAGAAAAAGCTGGTGGCAAAGCACTTTGAGCATCCGGACCCGACTCAGCCCAAGGTCTTTATTTCTGAGCTGCTGGTGGAAGAGTTCAGCCCAGAGTTGCAGCAGCGGGTTGCCGACTTGGTTGAGCAGATCCCAACCCAGGCGTTGACCGCAGATAACTTTACTTATTCAGGCAGACACTGGCAGCTTGACTATGACACCTACCAAGCCCTGCTCGCCGAGAGTGAGTATGCTGCCTGGGTTGCCGCTTTTGGTTATCGTGCCAACCACTTTACCGTGTCTGTGAACCATCTGGCCGAGTTCAGCACCCTGGCTGCCGTGAATACCGCGCTCAAGGAGGCTGGGTTTACTCTCAACAGTGTTGGCGGTGAGATCAAAGGTTCAGCTGAAGTCTTGCTGGAACAGTCTTCCACCATGGCCGACAGAATCCCCGTCGCCTTCGATGACAAGACGGTAGAGATCCCCAGTTGTTTCTATGAATTTGCCCTGCGTTATCCCAAAGCCGATGGTGAACTCTATACCGGCTTTGTTGCGGCCTCGGCAGATAAGATTTTTGAGAGCACTAACGTCAAAGCATAGCATTGCTTAAACTTTTATAAATGGCCTCCTTAATTAGGGAGGCCTTTTTTTATAAACAAAACGACATGCTTAATATATTGATGCGTTAATGTGTTTATTGTGTTTTAAATATGTTTTTCATTGGTGTTTTTTATGCTGTGTTAATTTGTTTTTATGATGTTTTTTATGACGTACACCCAGTTTTTAATCTATTTAGACTAGTCATTAAGTATTGTTGTTGATTGTAAGGTTTTTCACGCCTATGCTTGTTTACATACGTAACAATATGTATTGAGTGCATTAGAATCAATATCGAGACGCTATTCCCCTTGGAACAGCGAAAAAAACATGAACGAGAGAAAAAAGTCGAATAGTAAATTGCTGAGCTTGGTTAAATTTGTCATGCCTTTGCTATTGTTCTTGGCTTTTTCTAATGCAGCGATATCTAATGAGTTTGAAGAAGTTAATACACTGATATCTATTGCCAAACAGAACACATCACAGGTAAATCAGCTGGCAATCTATTCTCTTTCCTTGCCTTGTATTATGGCCGTTAAACTGGCGGATAACGCCGTCTTGGCCGAAGTGTTTAAATTTATTGCCGTCAGTTGGTTTATTTTGTTTTTCTGCGGGCCCCGTATACCCAACCTGGGGGTCCCGCAACTTTCCTTTGATTGGATGCCCTATTGGGCGCAAATACTCCTCGAATGGGTAAAACCTATTCGTGGCAGTACCTCTTAGACTGGAATTATCTCCAGATTAATTCGTTTTAAATAAATTAAGGCTTTTAAATATGAGATCCGGTAAATATCACCGCGATCTGGCCTTGTCACGCATAATAAAAAGTAAAAAAGCAAAGACGAGCTTCCCTTTGCTGGGCTTACTATTGCTTGCGGGACAAGCTCAGGCGGTTAATGAGTTTGAACTCAAACAGGAAGAATTCGGCGAATGGACTGCCTATTTTAATGCGTCTTATACCCGCAATGTCTACAGTGAGTCGGCCTTCGATGCGTATCGGGCTTATAGTCTGGATGCCAGGGTCGATTACAACAGTGATTGGGGCAGTGTGCTGCTGACTTTTGGCGGTGAAAAAGAGACGCTGCACGGTAAGGAGTCGAGCTTTTTTGACCCCTTGCTTGAGTATAGGACGCCACTCTATTCCCTGACCAATACTCTCTCGCTCAAGGGCAGTGTCGGTGTCTATCTGCCAGCGAGACATTACAGCAAGCTGGATAGACTGGAGTATGCCCCCAGAGTGGCGGCTTATCTCTTCTATCGTCCTGAGGGCAACTTCAGCTTCTACCTGTCTCCCAGATACAGGTACAACGCCTACAAGTACAAGACCGCCGGTGAGCGGGTGCTGATTGAACATCAGGTCGATCTGGTGGCCGATGCCTATTGGCAGTTTGCCAGTAATTGGTACCTGGATATCAGCGGTCGCTATCGGATGTCGAAGAATTACCGTGGTCGTCGTATGGATGACCAATTCACCTTTGCCCAGGAACTGGGATGGATGCCTGCCGAGAGTTGGACATTGGCCATTGGCCATAACAACAGCGGTCGTTTCTACCACCCGGAACTGGGGCCTTCAGAAGGATTTGAGCTGTATGACAAGCGCAGCTCCACCTTCTATTTCTCAGTAACAAAATACCTATAAACTCAATTTATTCAGAGGATTAAATGAAGAAGTCAAGTCTGAGCCTGGCGATAGCAGCCAGCCTGGCACTCGCAGGATGTGGGGCAGGAGAAGAACCGTACAAGGAGTTGCCCAAAGATGAGAAACAGATTAGCAGCGACTCGATAGAGAAGG
Source organism: Shewanella chilikensis (assembly GCF_002836945.1). GTDB lineage: Bacteria > Pseudomonadota > Gammaproteobacteria > Enterobacterales > Shewanellaceae > Shewanella > Shewanella chilikensis. The sequence continues at coordinate 16,543 of NZ_NIJM01000047.1, read as the reverse complement.
CCGGTGAGCGCCAATACCTCTATATCCGCAGTGTCGGCAAGGCGCCGCGTTATGCCGCCGCTATCCGCGGCTTCAGCCAGGGGGATCCCAAGTTGGTGACCCTGCACAAGACAGAGAATGGTATTCAGGTTCGCCAGTTGGACCGGGACGCCATAGGTCTTGGTCATGACAGCCGCTACCAGGAGGGCATCAACCAGGCCCCGGTACTGACCATTCCCGGTGAGTACATAGACTTCAGATGTACCGAAGACAAGTGGCGTGAATGCATCAACGTTGAGCAGGTCAATACAGATGCCAACCTGACCTGGCAGGATAAGCGCTTCTTTGTGCCTGACTTTGCCGACACCAAGATTGCCGAGCTGGGGATCAACGATATCTTTATGTTTGGTGAGTGTGTCACCGAAACTGAATCCCCAAAACTGGTCAATGCCGGAGCCTACAAAGGCTATGAAATGGACCTGGACAAGGGCGTAATCAACTTCGAGATTGAACACACCTATCAGGCATCGGGCCAGTGTTTCAATCAGTTTTACGGTGGCAATCTGGATAATCTGTCGTTCACCACCACGGAATTTATCTCCATAGTGGCGCTGGATCAGCTTGCCAGTGAAGATTATCAAGCCATTCCTTACAGCGAGCATGAGAAGGGCACCTTTGGTTTCTTCAACTCCAGTCACAGCTATCGGGACAGAACCGACTCAGAAGGGGTGGATGGCTATGTTCGTACCTACCTGAACCGCTTCAACCCGGCTAAGGGTGAGTTGGTGTACTACTTGTCCAACAACTTCTATGAGCCCAAGAACAAGCCTTTCCTGGATGCGGCTATCGAATCTGTGACCGCGATGAATATCGCCAACAGCCGTTATCATACCGGCTTGCCACAGATTAAGCTGGAGCAGGCGGGCGATAAACGCCATGGCGATCTGCGTTATAACCATATCACTCTATTTGATGAGCCTCTGGATAACGGTCTGGCCGGTTACGGTCCATCAGCAGCCAACCCACTGACAGGGGAGATTGTCAGCGCCAGGGTTAACCAATACAGCTCCAACCTCAAGCAAGGCGCGGTGCGTTACTATCGGCAACTGATGCTGGATTATAACCGCGGCAAGTTGGATGCGGCTTCGGTCGAAGCGCTCACCGGCGTGCCTTATCAGCAAGCCGTGGTTAAGCCAGCGGCTTCCACCACATTGCAAGCTGTGCCTGCGGCGCTGGACAAGCCTGCCGATGTGATGGTCGCCGCCACTCCGGCAGCTCTGCCACTCAAGCCCGCTGAGCAGCAGTTCAACGCCTTGGCCGACTTCGATGAAGCCAGCCGTGACTATTGGTCCGAGCATACTTTGATGCATGTCGACACTGTGTTTGCCGCAGGTGGTCAGCAAAGAATGCTGCCGGCCGGCGTCAAGGATCACAAGATTGATTGGCAGAATGCCGAGTTGTGGGTCAATGGTGATGTTGGCGGTAAGCTGCAGGCATTCGAGAAGCTGAGCCTGGACCTGCAGGATAGCCTGAGCACGGCGCTGGCCGCCCAGGCCTTTGCCGGTACCCTGACCCATGAACTGGGCCACAACTTCGGCTTGAGACACAACTTCGCCGGTAGCCGCGATGGTGACAACACCTTCAGCCAACAGGAATTGGAAACCCTGAACCAGGCCTTTGCCGGTGCCGGTTATCCTGATCTGAAAGTGAACGCCGAGTTCTCCAGCCAGATGGACTATAACGTCAACCGTTTTGCCACGACATTTGAGCCCTATGACCTGGCGGCGCTGCGTTTCGGTTATGCCCGTGAAGTCGAGGCTGACAGCGGTGACTTTGTCTCCCTCAAAGCGGAAGATGCCAAGCGTCGTGAGGAGCTGCAAAAAGGAGTGCTCCAGGGCGAGACACGTTTCGGCGCGCTCTACAACATTGCCCGCGACCACAAGCTGCGCAGCTATGCCTTCTGTACTGACGAACATGTGTCGCTCAACAGCAACTGTAACCGCAGTGATGCCGGTCAGAACCTGGATGACATCGCCCAGTTCTATATCGATAGATATCAGGACAGCTATGAAACCAGTAACCTGAGACATAACCGTCAGTCGCTTTATGAAGACCACAGCCTGGGTTACACCATTGCCCGCAAGCGTCAGTTTGATGAGATCCGCCAGTTTATTGAAGATGTCAGTTTCCTCGAGGGGATCTTTGACTTGCCGGAAAATTTCTTCGCAAATGACTGTCAGGTGAAAGCCGCAGCCGGCCAAGATAGCTGGTATTGTGCCAACCAAAGGGCGATGAACAAGGCGGCCGACCTGTTCCTGCGCCTTGCCGGTGAGAACGATGCCGTGGTAGATGTCACCTTCCGCACCGAAGATGGTCAGGCAGCCCTGAGACAGCAGTACAACTTTGCCAAGTTGTTGGAGCAGTATCGCTTCAAGAGCGCCGATATGACCATGAAGTTTGCTCCGGGTGAAGTGATCAGCCGGTTTGCCGACTCTCCAGAGGCATTGAAGGAACTGATTATCAACTATGGTATCAAGGAAGAGTTCCGGGATATGCTGAGCGCCGATGTTACCTTCGCCGGTCGTTTGCTGAACGGGATCAAGGCGCCTGAAGGCTCGCCCAACCATCCTTACGTCAACGAGCGTGATGTGCTTGGGGTATGGCCGGACAAACTGCTGGCAGTGCGAGCCTTGGTGAGCCGAACTACGCCGAGATCGACTTCCAGCCGTGGTCACAAGGCGCTGGTGGATCTGCCACAAACCGGCAAGCTGTTCGAAGATATGCTTTGCCGCATGGCGCTGGGTAATGGCCCGGATCTGGTCAGCAATGGCAAGCCTTTGTTTGCCGATGCCTGCAACAGCAGCCCTGAGCTGGAAACGTATCTGCCTTACTACAGCGATTTTGCCAGCCAGAGCATAGAGCCTCTGCCCAATTATGACCGCACAGTATCACGCTTCTTCGGCTTTGATACCGTCAATGGTCAGCCCAAAGGCAAGAGCAACCTGCTGCAGATGATGTTGAGACAAGTGGTGTTGGCCTCGGTCGACAGCGACTATCAGGGTGAGCAGAAGGCCAGGGTATGGCGTGAATATGTTGGTATTCATCAGGCTGCCCCTGGGCTGGATATGCAGGCCCAAGTGTCCCTGAACGGTAAAATCTATGCCGCGACCGCCGAGAATAAGTTGGCGCTGGCGCTGATTGCCCGCATCAAAGAAGTGCAGCAGTTTATCGCCTCGGCTTCTCCTGAACTGCTGGCACAGCAGCTCAAGGGCGGCACTGTGGGTGAGATACTCAATGGTCAATTGAGCCGTGACCGCCTGGCTCTGAGCTACCTGCCAGTGCTTGATTGAGCCAAGGGCTGACAGCTTGATAGCAGAGAACCCAGCCTAGGCTGGGTTCTCTATTTTTGTTTGAGGGGCCAGGTTAACCTTCAGGCCTTAAAGGTCAGTGAAACCTTGAGTCCACCCAGTGCCGGGCTCTTGCCGAAGTCGATATCCAACTGATATTGCTCGGCAATATCCTTGACTATCGATAACCCCAGCCCATGACCATTGATCTCTTCATCCAGGCGATTGCCGCGGCGGGTGAGGGTTTGCATGTTTTCCTTTGCCACCCCGGGGCCATCATCCTCGACGCTGACATATACCTGCCCCTGATGTTGCCATACCCTTACCAATACCAGGCTAGAGGCCCACTTATAGGCGTTATCAAGTAGGTTACCGAGCAGCTCCATGCCGTCTTCTCTGTGGATTGGCAGCCTGGGAATGCCATCACTGATATCGAAGCGCCAACTGATTTGCTTGTATCTATGTACCTTATCCAAGGTCTGGCACAGGCTTTCCAGATCTCTTGGCAGTACCAGCTGCGCCGCCGGCAGCATCTCGCCGGTTATTCGCGCCGCCGCCAGTTTACGCTCTATCATTTTGTGGATCTGATCCAGTTGTTGCTCCAGTGCCCTGGCGGTATCGGGATCTTTCAGCCCCAGCGCTTCTACCTGCTGGCGCATCACTGCCAGTGGCGTCTTCAGACCGTGGCTGAGATTGCCAAGGTTGTTGCGGCTGCGTTGAATTTGATTACTCGTGTATTCGAGCAACTCGTTGTAGGTCTCGGCTAGGGGTTTGACTTCTGGGGGAATGGTCTCCAGCGACAACGAGTTGATCTCCCCCTCTCTGAGTTTGGCCAGCGCCTGTTTTATCTGCTTCACCGGCTTGAAGGATTGCCGCAATACCAGAAATATCCCCAGGATCATTGCCAGCAGCATGGCCAGGTTGACACTCAGTTTGGTGCCATAAACCTCGGTAAATACCTTGCGGCCTATACTGAGATCCTGCGCCACTGTTAGAGTGGCATTGATCTTCTTGCTACTGGAGGTCAGCCCCAATGACAACAACTGAATGTCGTGATTTTGTGGCCCTTTGGTTTGCCAGGCGCGGGTTTGCCCTGGCTCCAACTGCACTATTTCCAGGCGTTGATCCCATAAGGAGCGGGAGCGGATCTCCCGATCCGGCAGATTGAGCTGGTAGTAGCGTCCGGAATAGGCGGGTTTGTAGAAGCCGGAAAGCAGGCTCTGATCTATCAGGATCTCACCGTCATTGAGGTGAGTGGCCAGTGCCACCTGTTCCAGATCTTCTTGCAAGCGGTTGATGATAGAGTCGTGAAATGCCTGGCGCAGCATGGACTCCATAAACGCCAGGCCTATCAGGGTACTCAGTAACACCAGTGCTGTCAGCCACAGGCTCAGCTTGGTGCGGATGGACATCATCAGGATTGGCTGCCGTGAAAGATATAACCTTGGCCGCGACGGGTTTCTATCGCTGTCTTACCCAGTTTCTTGCGCAGATGGGTGACATAGACCTCGACCACATTGCTCTCTTTCTCATCGTCAAACTGGTACAGCTTATCTGTGATCTGCGCCTTGGAAAGCAGTTTCTTGGGCGACATCAAGAAAATTCGCAGCAAGCGAAACTCCATGGCGGTCAGGTCGAAATGTTGTCCATTGACTGTCACCGCCTGTTCGGCTTCATCCAGACTGACGCCGCCGAAGTTCAATTGCTTGCCAGGCACAGTAGCACGGCCATGGGTACGGTGGATAATTGCCTGCAGTCTGGCCAACAGTTCCTGGGTGTGAAAGGGTTTACCCAGGTAGTCATCGGCACCTGCATTGAAGCCTTCGACCTTTTCATGCCACTGACTGCGAGCTGTCAGCATAATCACAGGAGTGGTCAGTCCCTGCTGACGCCATTTTTCCAGCAACTGCAAGCCGTTGCCATCGGGCAGGCCGATATCGAGAATGATGCAGTCATACTGGGTTTCTTTGACCAGATAGTCGGCTTCTATGGCTTTGTCGGTGACATCCGTGACATAGCCTGCTTGTTTTAATTGTTTTGCCAGTTCTTCAACCAGCAGGGCGTTATCTTCAACGAGTAGCAGTTTCATTGGGACGACATTCGCTCGGTAATGGGGTTAGGTCATCGTATAAACCTGTGCCTGCATTCAGGCTCAGGCTGACGATATGGCCATGTTCGACTTTTATCTGCAAATCATAACGCCATTCACCCTCTTTCTGATAGAGATGAGCGTCAATCAATTTGCCATGGCACACCCATTGTAGCTGAGAGAGAGTGGCATCCAAGGAGAGAATCGTCCCGGATTTCACTAATTCCTTGGCGATATCGTGATCGGGTTCCAGGTGGGGACTTGCCACTTCAGCCTTTGCAGTACTCAAAGTCAGGCTAATAAAGCAAACGAAAAATAGCCCTCTCAATTGATGCTCCTGAAAAACAAAAGTGGCCAAGGTTATTACCTTGGCCACTCTATAGAATCAGGCTTAAATCAAGCTGAAGCTGGCTTAGCGGGTACCGTAAACCACTATGGTTTTACCGTGCGCCTGGATCAGGTTCTGCTCTTCCAACATCTTGAGGATGCGGCCCACAGTTTCGCGGGAACAGCCAACAATCTGACCGATTTCCTGACGGGTGATCTTGATCTGCATACCGTCTGGGTGGGTCATGGCATCAGGCTGTTTGGCCAGATGCAACAGAGTTTGAGCGATGCGACCTGCCACGTCGAGGAAGGCCAAGTTGCCCACTTTCTGACTGGTGCTTTGCAGACGGTGCGCCATCTGAGCGGCCAGTTTCATCAGGATCTCTGGGTTAACCTGGATCAGTTGCTTGAACTTCTTGTAAGAGATTTCAGCAATTTCACAGGCTTGCTTGGCGCGAACCCAAGCGGTACGCTCGGCTTGCTCTTCGAACAGACCCAGTTCACCGATAAAGTCGCCCTGATTCAGATAAGAGAGGATCATTTCCTTACCTTCTTCATCTTTAATCAATACGGCAACAGACCCTTTAACTATGTAATACAGGGTGTCTGAATCTTCACCAGCATGGATCAGAGTGCTTTTGGCTGGATACTTATGAATGTGACAGTGTGATAAAAACCACTCCAAAGTCGGATCTGGTTTTGGCTTACCAATCAGAGCCATGCCTATGTTCCTCGATTGATTAAAACGAAAGTAAGGATATTCTAAATAAGGATTTTACGTCAATATCAAAGAGTAAACTTTGAACCAGGTCTTAGTTTAGACTGAGTGAATCAACGCAATTAAATCGCTAATCTTGGTTATCATTCTGATACTTTAGTGATACATGTCAACCAATTCAGATTAAAAGCCTCCGGATTCGCTCGAGTCTGTAGGTTAAATCACATCTTCTCTGCCTTGCTCACAATTCGCCAAGCTCATTGAGGGCTATTATTAGCATTTTATTGTTGGATTGACCTCGACTTTTACGCCGGGTTCGGGCTAATTTATGAGTCTGTATGCGTAGATTATCAAAGGGTATCAGAGTGAAATCTCCCTTAATTGCAGCGGCTGCCATGTTGGCCTTGAGTCTGTTCAGCGGACAGTTACAGGCCTTTGCCATTCCCCAGCCAAGCAAGGAAATTGCCGCCAGCAAACTGGCCTATATTCAGCTCAATGCCGCCAATGGTGAAGTGGAGGCTCAGTACCTGCTTGGTTTGATGTACCTCTCCGGCCGTTTCGTCGTCGAGGACAAAATTGCCGGCCTTGCCTGGTTGACCAAGGCTGCCGACGGGGGCGAAACCAAGGCGCAGCAAACCTTGGCAGACCTGGCATTTGAAGGCAAGTTGATGCAGCGGGACTTGGCGCTGGCCGAGCGTTGGTATCTGCCGTTGGCGGAGCAGGGCAACCATTGGGCCAAGTTCAGACTGGGTTTCCTCTATGCTTCAGGTGGGGAAGGGGTTAACCGCCATTGCGGCAAGGCTGTGGCGTTTTTCAGCTCGGCCGGTGATGACATCTCTCTTGGTAATGCCGCCTGGATCCTGGCCACTTGCCCCGAAGCCAAGTACCGCGATGGTGGTCGGGCGTTGGCGCTTGCCAAGCAACTACTGGAAGACAACAATCAGGACCCCACCAATCTCGATAACTTGGCGGCTGCTTACGCCGAATTAGGGAATTTTACTGCCGCAGTGGCGACTCAGCAGCAGGCCATTGCAGCGCTGGAGCAGTCGCAGGATCTTAGTAAGGCGCTTGAATTCCGGCAGCGGCTGGAGAGTTATCGCAGTCACAAGCCTTACCGTGAAGTGGTGCCCTTGATGGAATAACGCCCATTGTGAATGCTTCAAGCCGATACGGATAATTCCTTTGCCGAACGCTGGGGTTTTGGTTGAAGTTTTAGCTGTGGTTGATTGTGTTTGCGTCAGAGGAAGAGACTGACGCTTGCATGGAGAGCAAGAATTCGGGCAATAAAAAATGCCCATTATGGGCATCTAAAATAGGGTAGGTTGTTGACATACTCGAGGGAACAAACAGATCAAGATGGGGGAATCTATCCCCAAGAGTATGTCAACCATCAGTATTTCGCCTGAAATCCCGATGACTGTAATTTACCCCTTTAGACTTAAATCAAACTTAATCGAGTCTGAAGCCAAAATTTATCTGCATCCAGCCTATTCAATATCCTGCTCCAGCAGGGCTTGGCGCTTATCCATCAGGTCTTTGATAAGCGGTGTCAGAATAAGCTCCATCGCCAGTGACATCTTGCCACCCGGCACGACCAGGGTATTAACCCTGGACATAAAAGCTCCCTGGATCATCTTCAAATAGTAAGGAAAGTCGACATTGTTGATACCGCGAAAGCGGATCACCACAAAGCTTTCGTCCAGGCTGGGAATATCCTTGGCGCTGAAGGGGTTGGAGGTATCTACCGTAGGGACCCGCTGAAAATTGATATGAGTGCGGGAGAATTGCGGCGTCATGTGATTGATATAGTCGTCCATCGAACGCACGATTGAGCCCATCACTTTTTCACGGGTATGGCCGCGCTCAGAGGTATCGCGGATAATCTTCTGGATCCACTCCAGGTTGACTATGGGTACCATGCCAATCAAGAGATCCACGTGCTGGGCAACATTGCTTTCGCCGGTTACTACACCGCCGTGCAGCCCCTCGTAGTAGAGCATATCCGTGTCTTCCGGCAGCGGTCGCCACTGAGTAAAGGTACCCGGCATCTGGTTGTAAGGCACGGCTTCATCGAAGGTATGCAGGTAGGAGCGGGTTTCCCCTTGTCCCGTGCCGGCATAGTCGGCAAAACACTTTTCCAGACGGGCAAAGTCATTGGCTTCCGGGCCAAAATAGCTGATGTTGCGGTTCTCGGCCTTGGCCTTGCGGATCATCACTTCCATTTCGGCGCGGGTATAGTGGTGAAAGCTATCCCCTTCCACCATGGCCGCGTTGATCCCCAGTTGTCTGAAGATGTGACTGAAGGCGGTTGTGGTAGTCGTGGTTCCGGCACCCGATGAACCTGTCACTGCGATAATTGGATGTTTTGCAGACATTTTTCCTACCTGTTTTAAAAAACTTGGGCGCAGGCCGACGCTGTGGTTGTCTGGCCCGTTAACCTTTAGTTAACTACTTATAAAGGAATGCAGGGGGACGGGTCAATCATGGGCAAGTGGAGTTCGGCGCATGATCTCCTCGCGGGAGCGGATGGCAACAGACTCGTCATCTTCGCTGAATTCTACCAGTAAATGCCCTTCCTTCAGCGCCAAGCGGCACTTGCCGATGGCCTGTTCCAGCGCTTTGTCACCCAGGGCATCAAAACTGCCGTCTTCCACCTGGGAGAGCAGGAATTCTTTAATCAGGTTATCCAGGGTTTCCTTGGGCAGTTGCAGCAGGGATTCATAGGGTATCAGCATGAGTTGACTCCGTTAGATAACGCAGCAAACGCTGCTCCAGATAATAGCGTGGCTGCCACGGTGTGCCGCCCTCGATAAAGCCCACATGGCCGCCATTGGCATGCAGCTCATATTCGACGCAGGCGGGCAGATGTGCCAATGATGGGATAACGGCGTCAGTCATAAAAGGGTCGTCTGCTGCATGAATTATCAGGGTCGGCTTGGCTATCTTACCCAATAAAGGCAAGGCGCTGGCCTTTTGATAATAGTCATCGACACCGTTGAAGCCGTGCAGCGGTGCCGTCACCTGATGGTCAAAATCATAAAAGGTGTTCAGCCGTTTGATGGCTTCGCCATTCAGCGGCAACTGACTATTGCCCCGCTCGAGTTTTAGCAGCATTTTTTGCTGCAGTTGGCGGATAAGATAACTTTGATAAACCTTGGAGAAGCCTTTCTCCAACCGCTTGGCACAGGATGCCAGCGCCAGCGGTGCCGATACCACGGCGGCGCGGCTGAGCAGGCTTTTCTCTGCAAATTCTCCCTGGTACTTGGCCAGTACATTGCCGCCTAGACTGTAACCTACCGCCAGCAGAGGCGAATGGGGATAGCGCTGCTTCAGGGTTTGCAGGCTATGGCTGATATCGGCCGTATCACCGCTGTGGTAACTGCGCGCCAGGCGATTGTCTTCACCCGAGCAGCCTCTGTGATGGTGCACTACGGCTGCCAGCTCCTGCTTCTGACACTCGCGCAGCAGGCGGCGGATATAGTGGGAGTCGGCGCTGCCCTCCAGCCCGTGCAGTATTACCAACAAGGGCTTACCCGGGATAGGCGCTTTGAGCCAGTCGAGGTCGATAAAGTCGCCATCTTCCAGCTCCAGACGCTCACGCCGCAGCGGCAGCCCAGCCACCTTGGTCAGCACGGGAATGATAGTTTGAAAATGGGGGCTTCTGGCCCACCAGGGCGGACGAAAACTGCTGCTCATGATATCTCGCATGCAAAATGGCCTATTGCCGTGGGCGCTTTGCTGTGGTTAATTGGTTATCGGCCGAATTGTAACACAGATGTCAGCACAGCCCAGTGCAGGGAAATGACAGGAGGACAGGCATGCAAAGACGGCAGTTTCTACTCTGGACTTTGGGAGGAACAACGGCACTGGCGTTAGGTGTCAGCCTTTATGTGGATGAGGAGATCGCCAACCTGAGTGAGCACGAAAAACCCCATGACCTTCTGCTCGGCGCCTTGATCCCTGTGTTGCTGGAAGGCGCATTGCCGGAGATTAGCAAGCATAGAGTTGATGCCATCAATCGCACTCTGGATGCGGTCAATCAAACTTTGAAATGGCTACCTAAGGCCCAGCGTCAGGAGCTGGAACAGCTGCTCGACATGCTGGAAAACCGCTTTGGCTTACTCTTGCTGAGCGGCAGCATGACTCCTCTGATGTTGCGCAGCCCCAACGAATTGGTCGAGATGCTGGAATCCTGGCGCAGCTCTTGGATGGCGCTGCTGCAACAAGCCTATCTCGGTCTCAGAGAGTTGTTGATGGCAAGCTATTATGCCTGCCCTGAGCATTGGGACAGACTTAACTATAACAAGCCAAAACTGGCACTCTGATACCCGACTGGAGACACATTTGCCGATAGCTGATCCCATTTTGGCCGGGCTGGCCGCAGGTTGGAAACATACAGATGGAGCCTCTTTGACCGAGGATCTTGAACTGGAGACGGATGTTGTCATCATAGGCACAGGTGCCGGCGGTGGCACGGCGGCTGAAATATTGACTCAGGCTGGGCTCAGAGTCTTGCTGTTGGAGGCCGGGCCGCTCAAGTCATCCTCTGACTTTGTCATGGAGGAGCGCCGCGCCTATCCAGAACTCTACCAGCAAGCGGCGGCCATGAAGACCCTGGATAAGGGAATAGGTATTTTCCAGGGCAAGTCGGTCGGCGGCTCCACCACAGTCAACTGGACCACTTCGATTCGCACCCCCAAAGCCACCTTGGATTATTGGCAAAGCCTTGGGGTTAAAGGTTTGTCCCGCAGCGAGTTGAACCCCTGGTTCGACAAGATGGAGCAAAGGCTCAATATCAGTCGTTGGCCGATAGATCCCAACCGCAACAACCAGGCCCTCAGGGATGGCTGTGTCGAGCTTGGCTGGGACTACACAGTTATCAAACGCAATGTGCTGGGCTGCTGGAACACGGGGTACTGCGGCATGGGCTGCCCGGTTAATGCCAAGCAATCCATGCTGGTCACCACAATACCTGCTGCCCTGAATGCCGGAGCAGAGTTATACAGCCATGTTCGCGCCGAGCGCTTCGAGCATCATGGTGAGCGGGTTTTTGCCCTCAGAGCCGAGGCGCTCGATGGCTATAACAAGCCCACTGGAGTCAAATTGATGATCCGCGCCCGTCATTATGTGGTGGCGGCCGGGGCAATCCACACTCCGGCATTACTGCTGCGTTCACAAATGACAGATCCCTATCAGCGCCTCGGCAAGCAGACCTGTTTACACCCAACCGTGCTCAGTGGCGCTCGCTTTCGGGAGGCAATCAATGCCCACTCCGGGGCACCGCAGTCGATATATTCGGATCAGTTTGTTTGGCAAGATGGTGCCACTGGTCAACCAGGATATAAGCTGGAGGTACCGCCGGTGCATCCTGTGCTTATCGCCTCCAAAACCCTGGGGTATGGGCCACAGCATGCCGAGCTGATGTCCTGGTTCAATCATCTGCAGGTCACCATAGCCCTGATCCGGGATGGCTTTTCGCCGGAATTGCCCGGTGGCCAGGTATTGCTGACAGATAAAGGCACTGCCCTGGATTACCCTCTGACGCCGGCCTTGTTTGCCGCCGCCAGACGGGCCTTTGCCAGCATGGCCGAGCTGCAGTTTGCCGCAGGCGCCGAGCAGGTTATGCCCATCAATGAGGGCGCCGGAATTTTGTCCTCCTGGCAAGAGGCCAAACAGGTTATTGCCGACATGCCGCTGGCGCCACTGAAGACCATAGTGGCTTCGGCGCATGTGATGGGCGGCTGCGCCATGGGGGAAGACAGGCAGTTATCCTGGGTGAACAGCGAAGGCCAGGCGCATTACTACAGCAATCTGTCGGTGATGGATGGCTCTGTATTCCCCAGCAGTTTGGGAGCCAATCCACAGCTGAGTATCTATGGTTTGACTGCGCGCAACGCCAGCTTACTGGCCCGGAGGCTCAAGCCTGAGCCAGCAGTGCAGGATGTTGCTGAGGGCTGAGGTTGAACTGTGCCAGATAGGTACTGAGATTGTGTTGCTTGTCTTCAGTGACGCTGCGAGGCAGGCCATTGAGTTTGTGCAATATCAGCTGCTGCCCTCTGCGTTCCATCATCAGCTCGACATCCAACATCTGTTGGTACTCGGCTTGTCCCAGGTTGGGTTTGGCCAAGCGTCTCAGCCGCCGATAGGGGCGCAGAATGCCGCTTTCCCACTGCTCAACTTCGCTGTGGAGCTGGGACCATGATCCCTGGTTGAGGCTAACGCCTTTGTTGTCCAGAGTCAGCGCCAGCAGCAAGAGGTTGACTATCAGGCCGTGTTCGTCCTGCAGTTTTATCAGCAGGCTTTCCAGCGCCGGGTAAAGTGTTTCACATTCCTGCCAAAGACTAGAGGTAAACAGACTCGTATGTGGCACGCTTTTCTCCTTGCTTGCAATCTCAACACCCGGGTTTCCCCGGCTCAAAGGCCTGACTCGGCTTCGATGGTGTCTATCTCTTCCTGAAGTTCCAACCAGTTCATTTCACTCTCTTCCAGCGCCTGCGAAAGTTGGGTGCGCTCGGCGAGGATCTCCGTCAGTCTGGGCTTTTGCTCGGCCTCGTAGAGAGAAGTATCCGCCAGCAGATTTTCCAGCTCCGCCAATCTGTCGGTAGCCTGGCTCTGCTCGGCTTCCAGTTTGGCCTGGCGTTTCTTCAGTGGTGATAGTTTTTGTCTCAATTCAGCTTCCAGGCGCTTTTGCAGCTTCTTGTCCTGGGCCGGTGAGGCTTCGTCAACCTGGGACACACTCGCCGTTGCGGCCTTGGCGGCATCCAGCAACCACTGGTGATAGTCATCCAGATCGCCATCGAACATCCGCACTTCGCCGCCGTCGACCAGATAATAGTCGTTGCAGGTGAGTCTCAGCAGGTGACGGTCGTGGGAAACTATCACCATGGCGCCTTCAAAGCCCTGCAGCGCTACGGTCAGGGCGTGGCGCATCTCCAGATCCAGATGGTTGGTGGGCTCATCAAGCAGCAATAGATTGGGGCGTTGCCAAACCAGCAGCGCCAATACCAGACGGGCCTTTTCACCACCGGAGAAGGGACGCACTTGGGCCAGTGCCATATCTCCCTGGAACCCAAAACCACCGAGGAAGTCTCTCAACTCCTGTTCGCGGGCATTGGGTGCCAGGCGCTGCAGATGCTGCAGCGGGGTATCATCCAGCTGCAGAAACTCTATCTGATGCTGGGCAAAGTAGCCGATATTGAGCCCGGGATTGGGCTCGTACAGGCCGCGCATGGGCGAGAGCTGCTCAGACAGCAACTTAATCAGGGTGGACTTACCGGCACCGTTGCGCCCCAGCAAACCGATGCGGGCGCCGGGTACCAGATTGAGATGCACCTTGTTGAGAATAGCCTTGTCGCCGTAGCCGACCGACACATCTTCCATCTTCACCAAGGGGTTGGGCAGCGCATCCGGCTCGCGAAACTCCATATAGAAAGGGCTGTCGGCCTTGGAAGGCATCAACTCAGTCATCCTTTCCAGTGCCTTCAGGCGGCTTTGGGCCTGTTTGGCCTTACTGGCCTTGTAACGGAAGCGATCCACAAAAGACTGCATGTGCGCCCGCTCTCGCTGCTGGCGCTCATAGGCCACCTGTTGCTGGGCCATACGCTCGGCGCGAGTGTGTTCAAAGGCGCTGTAGTTACCCTTGTAGAAGTTGAGTTTCTGGTGTTCCACATGGACGATTTCGTCCACTATGGCATCGATAAAGTCACGGTCGTGGCTGATCAGCACCAGCGTACCCTGATAGGATTTAATCCAACCCTCCAGCCAGTACATGGTATCCAGATCCAGGTGGTTGGTGGGTTCATCGAGCAGCAATAATTCCGAGCGACACAGCAGTGCCTGCGCCAGATTGAGACGCATCCGCCAGCCGCCGGAGAAGCTCTTCACCGGATGGCTCTGCTGGGCCTCGGTAAAGCCAAGACCTGCCAGCAGGGTACCGGCACGGGCGCGTATGCTGTAGCCGCCTACGGCATCAAGCTTGCCGTGCAGTTCGGCTATCCTGTGGCCATTATCCTCGGCTTCAGCCTTGGCCAACTGGGTTTCGAGCTCGCGAAACTCTCGATCGCCATCGAGCACATATTCCAGTGCCGATACCTCCAGCGCCGGGGTTTCCTGGGCGACAGTTGCAATGCGCCACTGGGATGGCACGCTGATCTCGCCTTTGTCCAGGTGTAGTTGCCCTAAAATCAGGGCCAGCAATGAGGACTTGCCCGTACCGTTGGCGCCGACTAATCCCACCTTGTGGCCGGGATAAATAGTCAATGAGGCCTCGTCAAGCAAGGTCTTGGTGCCACGGATCAACTGGGCATCGGAAATGGTGATCATGAATACTGCTTTGGAATACGCTGAATTTATGGGGCCAGATGATAGCCCAGAACCCCGGCCTCAGGCTATAGCAGCAACACTTTGCTGTGAGCTGGCACCTGGGGGTAAAAGTAGGCCATCATTTCGAATGAAAGACTCCCCTCAAAAGTATAGTTTTACGGCTAACGACGCGAAAAATATCGGAAAAAGCCAAAGTTTCAGATATTTCTGAGCTGCTTTTGTAAAAACTTGCAGTACCATCCAGGCGCGCTCAAAAAAGCGCCACAGGAAACAAGGAGTTTTACCAAGGGGTAACCTAATTACCTTGGGGCAGACAGGGAGAGTCGTAGATGGGCGTAATCCGCGTAGTCAGCATGGCTGAGTTGCATCTCAGCGATGCCGGGCAGATTGAGGCCAACTGGCAAAGCTTGAGCAATGAACAGCTGGTATCTTTGGCGCCGTCCGGGCGCTCGCTCGAGCAGCTCAAGCGGGAACTGGCCGATGGCAGCAGAGTGATCCTCAGTGATACTCCAATCTTGCCACTATTTCGTTATCAATCAGGCGAGTGGGTTACCAACATTCAAGAAGGTATTTCCCCTCACGCCGTTAATCAGATCCAAAAGCGTTTTGCCTCTGCAGGCAGCAGTGCTCACTTTAAGACATCCACCGGCAGCCTGGCCCCGGCCATCGAACCTGTTTACAGCCCGGATCCCAGCCTGACTCAGATTGCGCCCACCACGGCGCCAACGGCCAAAATCAGCCCCAAGTTCGCTCAGGCCAGACGCAGGTTGGAGTTGGAACTGGTTTACGATGACAAAGAGGAGACGGCGGCAGGCAAGGTGCCCTATAGAGTCGAATTCAGTGATGGTTCGCAAAAGAGCGGGGTATTGAATGCCAAGGGCTGGGCCTGCCTGGAAGATTGCCCCAACGGGGAAGCCACAGTGATCTTCGGCGATGAGGCTGAGCGCCAAAGTGCAGAGCAAAGGTTACCCAGCCTCTACCGTCAGTTGGCGGCGTCGCTGGACACTGCGGCAGCGGAAATGGCCAAGAAAAGCGAACAGTTGGCCGCTCAGGCGGATGTTCAGCAAATCAGTGACAGCTTCAGGCAAAAAGTGGATGCACAGCTGGCGGAGCTAACGGCTCAGCGAGAGCAGTTCAACCAGCAGCAAATCTGGCAGCAAGTCTTGCAGACCGGCCTGGCTTACAAGCAGGGGCTGCGTCAGGGTACGGCCAGCGTTATGGACGATTTGCTGGATTTCAGCGGCTTGATGGCATTCCTCGAGGAAGCAGATATCAGTCTTTCTTTGTTGCTCGAGGCGATAATGACTGGCGATGTCGATGCTCTGGAGAGCAAACTGGCCCAATGGCGTGCCCGCAGTGAAAATGGCTTGAAGGCCACAGGTGAGGCGATGGAAATGCTGATCTTGCTGTTAAAAGACGAGCATGTCCGGGCCTTATTGCAATCACTGCCACTGCGTTATCTCGACGCCCTTCCCAAAGATAAGCTGGCCGAAATAGCCGGTTATATGCATAGCCGGGTCAGTTTGGATGGCATGTTGGAGATGTCTCTTGTCCTGCTTGCGGCGCTGGTTGGCAGCGTCTTTGGGGTGATCCTGATGTTTCTTGTTGTGACCAAGAAACGGGCCAGCAGGATTATCAGCCCGGCCAGCAGCGTATTGGAAGATATCGCCAAGGCGCAAAAGGCGGTTCGGAACGACCATGCAGTTTGATCCGCACCGCTAATACAGGACACGCTACTAAGCAACACTCTTTAGTTCGTAG
>NZ_NIJM01000046.1 GCF_002836945.1 Shewanella chilikensis | reverse complement strand
CGTATCCGCAACTCCTTGGCCCACAGAACGACATGGCTACGATCCGACTTAATCAAGGACAAGGCCGACGATGTGAAGAAGCTAGCTCATTACATGGATGTGGTCGCCCGAGAGCGCCAGGGCTGGCAAGCCTTCTTCCAGGCAGGAAAAGCGCTGTGGATGAGGTGATGCTCCTTAGAGAGGAGTTTGGCGAACTGCTCAAGGCCGCCGCGGCCGATCCCGGGGTGTGCTGGTTGCCGCTGCGGCATCACAGCCCCGCCTGCGCCGCCATGGCGCTGGAGCAGTTGCAGCGCCAGCAGCCCCAGGCTGTGTTAATAGAAGCCCCCGGCAGTTTTATCCGCCATCAGTCACTACTGCAGCGTGATACTGTGGTGCCGCCCATTGCCATCTATCAGAGTGGCAGCTACTACCCTCTGGCCGAAAACAGCCCCGAATGGCAGGCGCTGCGCTGGGCGACGGCGCAGGGCATTGAGGTGATCTTCATCGATCTGGATGAAAAGGCGCAGGAGGGTGGTGTAAGCAACCGCTGGAGTGATAGCCGCTTTTTAAGCTCGGACTACAGCCGCCGCCTACAGCAACAACTGGGCTGCCGGGATGCCGACGAACTCTGGCAGCGTTTGTTTGAACAACAAAATTTCGCCTCGGCCGAGAGCTTCTTTACCCAGGTATTACTGTTCTGCGCCGCCAGTCGTGCCTGCTTTGGCACAGACATCCTGGAAGAGATGGGCGATCTGGCCCGTGAAACCCAGATGCGGGCCCATATCAAGGCGGCCCGCCGCCGCTATGAGCGAGTGGCCGTGCTCACAGGTGGTTTTCATACCCCGGCGTTGATTAACTTTGCCGACGAGGCCGAGGCGATCGTCGTCGATGACACGCAAGACAGCTTTGTGATCCGTTTCAGTGACGCCTTGCTGGATGCCCGCAAAGGCTACGGCGCCGGTATGCCTTATCCGGCCTTCTGTCGCTGGCAGTTTCAGCAGCGGCAATTGAACGCCGATGATTGGTTGCTCTACCTCTTGGAGCAGATGCCGCAACTGTCGCTGATCTATAAGAAAAACTGCTTTGAGCATCTGCAGGCCCTCTGTAGTTTGCGTGGCTTGGCGCGCCCCGGCAGCTATGATCTGCTGGATTCTCTGGGCAGCTGCCTGATTAAACAGCAGCTGTCGGCATCGACACTCGAACCCTGGCAAAAGGTGCTCAGCGGCGATGCCCTGGGGCAGTTACCGGCTGACCAACCCAGTTTACCGCTGGTGGAAGAGGTGTTGGCGCTATGTCGCAAGGCCAGATTGCAGACGGAAAAACCGGGACGCTGCCACTTCGATCTCTACGCCATGACGGACAAGCATATTGAGCGCCGTCGCCTCCTGTGTCGGCTGCTGTTTGTGGGCAGTGGTTTTGCCAGGCCGCAAAATGGTATGCCGGTCATCCGGCAATTGAAGTTCAACCATCGCCACGAACATTGGAACTATCATTGGACTCCGGCGGTGGAAGTGGCACTGGCCGAGAAATCCAGCCTGGGGCTGCGTCTCGAGCTGGTGGTAAAACGGCGGCTCAGTGAGTTGCCCCAGGAAGATTTGCAGCAACTGGTGGAAAAACTGGTGTTGGCACTGCATCTGGGGATGCCGGAAGAGCTGAGCGCCCATGCCATTGCGCAGCAGATAAGCCAATGCAGCGACATTCAGCAACTGGCCAATAGCTTTATGACCTTGCTGGCGGCAGCGCATCATCCACTGTTTGCCGATATTGAGCTGCTGGCTTACCAAAAAGCCCTATGGCATCAGGTCGGCTTTCATTTACCGGCAATCAACCGCCTGAGCGATGAAGAGGCGCTGAAGTTACTGTTGGATCTGCAGAGCGTAGCTGTCTTGCATCAGGACGAGCTCGAGTCTCCCTGGCGTGACAGACTGCGCTGGTTGACAAGCCATAACGCCCATCGCCCCGTGCTCTATTTTGTCCTGCAGGCCTTGGCTATCGAGCTGGACAAGTTGGACCCGGCGCCACTGCTGCAACAGTTGCAGCTGCAAAACGATCCCTTCCCTGCGATTGAGGCGTTGCTCAAGGTGGTGCCGCACTGGTTGCGGCAAGACCATGGCCTGTTGCCCATGCTGAATCACTGGCTCAGTGAGCTGAGTGAGGCGCAGTTTATCGACAAGCTACCGGCCATGAGGGGCCTGTTCTGCGCGCTGGATGCCAGAGAGGTGGATGAGCTCTGCCGCCGTTTGCTGCAGCTGAATCAGTGGGATAATGGCCTGAATTGGTTGCAATACGGGATATCTGAACAGGACTTTCAACAGGGGCTGGCGCTGGAGCGGCAGCTGCGCAGTGACCTGGAGCAACAAGGATTGAGTCAATGGATGAGCAACTGAAGCAGCGCTGGCGTCTGGTGTTGGGGCGCTATGCCAACGCGCTTGATACCCGTCTCAGCTCCCGGCAACAGCAACAGGATGAGGTGTTGCAGCAGCTCTATCAGGAGGGCCAGCTGCAGCGTGGCTTCAAGGTAAGCGCTGGCTTGGGGGAAAGCGAGTTGGCAGTGACCAACTGGCTGGAGGCGGCGGAGACCCTGTTTCCCCGTTCGGTCAACGACAGGCTGCAGTCAGATGCGGTCGAGCGCTTTGGGTTGCATCAGGTGTTGCAGCAGCCGCAGGTGCTGGAAAAGATCACTCCCAGTATGGGGGTGCTGAAGCAGTTGCTGAAACTCAATGCCCATCACAAGCCGGCCATTCGGCAACAGGTAGAGCGAATTATTCAGGGAGTGGTCGAGGAGTTGCTGCGTCGCCTGCGGCCGACCTATATCAACAACTTGAGTGGCAGGCTCAACCGCCAGGCCCACAGTCCGGTGAAACGGCTGGCCAATCTGGACTGGCAGACCAGTATTCGCCGTAACCTCAAGCATTTTGATGGCGAGAAGGTCTGTTTCGAGCGGGTCTATTTCCATGCCCGTCAGCAGCACCAATTGCCCTGGCACATAGTGCTCTGCATAGATCAGTCCGGCTCCATGGCGACTTCGCTGATTTACTCGGCAGTGATCGCCGGGATCCTGACCCGCTTGCCAGCGGTGAAGTTGTCGCTGGTGGTGTTCGACACCCAAGTGGTGGATTTGAGTGAGCAGGCCCAAGATCCCGTGTCAGTGTTGCTGAATTGCCAGTTGGGCGGCGGCACCCTAATCTCCCAGGCCTGGCGCTATTGTCAGCAACTCTGCTCCGAGCCGGGGCGCTCTGTGGTGGCAACCGTGTCCGACTTTGAAGAGGGCGGTTCGATGCAGGCCTTGCTGGCCCAGGCCCAGGGGATGATAGACAGTGGTATCAAGATGCTGGGGATGACCGCCATGAATCACGATGCCGAGCCTTTCTATAGCACTTTTAGCACCGATAACCTGCAGCGCCTGGGGATGGAGATAGGCTCACTCAGCCCGGATAACTTTGCCGAATGGCTGGCGCTGACTATGGGGCTACGCCGATGAATGAAACCATACTCACCAGCCTAGGTAGTGCAGGTTTGGTGCGCCGGGCCCGCAAGGCGTTGGAGAAAAGCCAGCCGCAGATGCTGGATTATGGCTTTGAGTTTGAAGGGCAAAAGGGGCTGCTGGATTGGGATAACCCGCTCGCCAGTCGCTGTGATTGCGGCGCCTCCGGCCTGTGTAAACACATAGTGGCTGCGGCGCTTTATCTGCTGGAGCGGCCCGCATCCCCTGAGACTCGCGTCGAAGAGCCGCCCCGGGTGGAACTCCATCTGGCCGAGCTTTTGAATGATGCCGGCAAGGCTCAGGTTCGCCGTCTGTACCAGCAGAGTCAGCGCCGCTGGGCGGCGGATATTAAGCTTTCGCAAGGCACAGTCTGCGTCGAACTGCAGGGGCAGCAGCTGTATTTTCGGTGCGTACAGGGGCTGCAGGATATTATCTGCACCGAAGAGGCGCAGCGTTATGCGCTGCTCGCCGTCTGGCTCTATTGCCGTGAGCAGGCCATCGCCTTTGAATGGCCGCAATGGCTGCTCGATGAGCAGGCGCAGTTGCAGTATCTGGGGCAGCAGAGCCGCGATCAGTTAAAGAGCCGTTGCCTTAAGTTGCTGGAGCAGATGACTGAGCTCGGCATCGAGAGGTTGCGGCCCTCATCCCTGGTAGAGCTGGAACTTCTGCTGGTGCCCATGGACAGGCAGAATCTGCCGCTGACCGCTTTGAAACAGCTGCATGGCACGCTGGAGAAATATGTCTCGGGCCAAGGCGTCAGGGATAGAAAATTGCTGCTCAGCTGTCTGGCCCGCTCCTTGGCGGCTCTGGAAGGCAGCCAGCCACAGACGCAAAGACCCTATCAACAAGCGCCGGAGCAGGTGCTGGGGCTGGGCGCTTTCCCCTGGCAGAGCGAAGGGGGCGCCCATGGTGTGACTCAGGTATTGCAGGATGAGCAGGGGCGTTTTATCACCCTGGCCGAGAGCCGCCCCAAAGCCGAGCAGCAGCTGGATTATGCCAGTGTATTTCGCGGTCTGCCCATGCTGGCAGGCGCGCCG
The DNA here is from genome assembly GCF_002836945.1 of Shewanella chilikensis. Lineage (GTDB taxonomy): Bacteria > Pseudomonadota > Gammaproteobacteria > Enterobacterales > Shewanellaceae > Shewanella > Shewanella chilikensis. Next base: position 28,174 of record NZ_NIJM01000046.1, on the reverse strand, counting down.
TCGGCCTTGGGGTGGCAGGGTAAGACCCAAACCCTGGCTCAGGCCGAACTCAATGCCTGGGGGCGCCTGCGGCGTTTGCAGGATACCCGGGTCTACCCAGCGACCAAACCGCTGGAGCCAGTGAGTCTCTCTGTTGCCGACGAAATAGACTGGCAACAGGAGTACCTGTGTTTCCGGCCGAGCGGTCTCTACCTGAGTGGTTTCAATCAGGCCAGTCAGTGTATGGAATTGCACTATTGGGACAGGGAGCGGGCGCTGCTGAGTTTCTCGCTGCCTTACAACAAGTTGAGTCAAAGAGCCGTGACCAATCTGGAGTTGCTGGGCGAGCGGGTACCCGAGCTGATAGTGGCGCGCATCGAGCGCACCGCCAGCCACTTATACCTGCGGCCTGTGTCCCTGCTGCTCAATAACTGGTTCAGCCTCTTTTTCGATACCTTGCCCCAATCCGGCGACCAGCAACTACTCGCGCAGGCGCTGGCCGAGCCGTCAGCACCCCAGGCGCCGCAGCCGTGCCTTGGCCTGATGCAGCAAACCCTGCATGGGGTGCTGGATGAGCTGGCCGATGGCCTGCCGACACCAAGGCCAACATTGGCGCAAAGGGCCGAGCGTCTCGGGCTGATGACGCTGAGTCACAACCTTAAGGGAGCTAAAGCGCGGGACTATCTGCGCGCCGCCTATTGCGCCGAGAAAATGCTCGCCATGTGTCTGATCAAGCCGGTGCATTACCCGGAAGGCTAGTATGAACCTAAAAAAAGCCCCGCTGCAGGGGCGGGGCAAGAGTTTGGGAGTTGCTAATTATTATTATGGTGAGGAATTAGTCGTTAACTAGTTTGATTAGAAGTTGAACGCGAGTCCTATCATATAGTGGTCGTGCTCAAACTCCTGATAACTGGCTTCCAGCAGCAGATCCAACTGTGACAACAGGGGATAGCTGTAGCGCAGCGCCAGATCGTAGGCGCTGTCTTGCAGTTCCCCCTTATCTTCAAAGCCCATGGTTTCGGCATCGAAGTAATAGCCGCCATGGATCACCAGCTCGCCATATTGTGCCAGCGGCAGCGCATAATTGGCCTCGCTGTACCAGGTTTCAAAGTCCTGATCATAGTTGAGCGCCAAGTTTAAGCTGTTGTAGTCCATGGACAGTGTGTATTCGAGATTGGAGTGACTGTCGCCATAGGTGTAACGCATGGCATTGAAGCCAAAGCCCAATTCGTCGTTGACCGTCAGGTAGTAACCCGCGTAGTAGTCGATTTCATAGTCTTTTTCTATGCCTTCATCGCCTTGATACCTATAGGTTTCAAAGGAGACCCCGGCATAGAAACCTGTCTCATGTTCCAACATGATATCGGCCTGCAGTGAGGGTTTGTCGTCGCTGATGGTCAGGCCGCGCCACAGATAGTTGCTCAGCCCCATGATCACTCCTGAGGTCTGAAAGGCGCTTTCCTGGGCCTGCGCGTATTGCATACTGCCAAGACCGCACAGCAGTAAACTGATTATCATCTTATGTTTCATATTCGGCTCCTGGGCTCAGTGTTTGGGTAAACGTTCTTTAGGGACTATCCATTGGCTTTCGGAGACGGGATCTGTCTCTCCCAGATGAACGTCACTTTCTTTGAGGAAGATATCCTCATCAGTGTTGTGGCAGTTTTCACACATGCGCCCACTTTCGCGTGCCTGCTTGGTCGCCAGAGGGTTCTTGGCGGTAAAGTGAGTAGAAAAGGGCACCCAATAGGATTTGGTGGCCGGATCTTTGAGATCCACCTTGACCCCGGCATCGATACTGATCCCGGCCGAATGGCTCAGCGGGATCAGCTTGCTGTTTTTATCATTGGCTATGCTGAGCCCCAGCTTGATGTTCTGCTCCGGAGTCTCGGCTGTCTTGAGACTCTGCCAGTTGCCCACAGACAAGGTGTCGTCCTGGTGGCAACCGAAGCAGTTGCTGTAGGGCTGGGTGTGGCAGGCGGTACACTTCAGCTTGGCATTGTGATCTATGGGCGATGCCTTACCGCTCAGAAGTTCGGTGTGATCGGCGACTTTATCCTGGTGGCAGTCTTCACATTTCACCACGATAATGTCGCGTTTCTGAGTCTGCTCGTAAGGGCCGGTTTTGTTGCTGTCCGGGCCTTCGCTGTAGAGTCTGCCTTCGGGGATCTGCTTGATGTCCCGACCGTGGAATTCCTGCTGGGCACTGTGACAGTCGATACAGCTCATATTGTGCTTGGTGACGTGCACATCTTGCTCTTTGTGCTGCTCGGCATTTTCATAGTGACAGGTTTCACAGGTTTTGACCGGATCCGGTGTACCGATAAAGGCGTGCTTGTTCAAAAGGCCGCCACCGGCGAAGTCGGGAGCACTGACATGGCACTGGCCGCAAGTTGCGTGGCAACTGGCACAGCCTTCTTCACCGTTGTGCATCTGTTCAAACAACTGGGCCCGCTCTGGGGTCTGCTGCAATCTTTCCATCAAGCCCTTGGCGACACCATTGACAGTGAAGTGCAGTGAGTGGCGGAAGTTGGTAATCATCTCCTCACCATGGCAGTCGCCACAGACACTGCCGCCATCGGCACTGGGATCGGCCAGAACGCCTGGGTGCCAGGCTCTGCCCCCTGGTTTGTCGGCCTTGCTGTGGCAGTCGCGACAGCCGAGTTCGGCATGGCTGCCCATATCTGTTTGGCTTACCAAAAGTTGCAGAGATTGTTGCTCGACGGAGAGCGACTCTTTTTCCAACTGATGTTGCTTTATCAGCGTCTGTAATTTGGCTTGATCACTGTGACAATTCAGGCAGCTGTCTGCCGCCTGAACCCCTTGTCCCAGCAGACAAAGGAGCGCAGCCAACCCTGCCGAATATGTGGCCATATTCAGTATTTTTGGTTTCATCTTGTTATCCCTTAGGTAATAGCTCCCCCTGACAAGAGCGAACTCTTGCCATTGTTCATTCCGGGAGACTTTTTGTTATGAGTTGGGTTTTCCTGGGAAGGTGCGAACAAGCCTCATGTGTGCCCTTCGGGGCTTTCACAGCAATCGGCTTTCTGCGTTATCCGACTTTGACAGGCCCCGGCATGCCTTCAGTCAGATGCCTTGAATGCCAGCAGCTGTGCAAGTCAGAGTGCCACTAGGACTTATTTGCACCTTCCCCTATTCCATTCGCTTTTCAGCTCTCTGATCAATACCTCCTTAAGCCAGTCTCTGGCCTGTGATTTATTTAGATCACTGACCACGACATAATGGCCTATATCTCTGTTGGTGTTTATTTCGCTTAAAAGCGTCTGACTTATTTCGAGAGGCAGTTTTCTATAAATAAGATTGGGAAAGCTGGCGATATAATCTGTGGTAAATAGATTGCAGGATATGGAGTAGTAAGGCATATCCAGCAGTACACAGGCGAGGCTGGCCAGACTCCCGGTAGAGCCGGCAATGACACAATCCTGGTTGCGCCGTCTGGCTGCCGAGACAATTAAAGGCTCGGGTAAGTCGCAGAAATTATCCATCTCATAATAAGGGTATTTGAACAGGTCTTCCAAAGTCACCTGCACATTATCCTGCAAGAAAGGATGTTTACGGTTGCCCAATAAATACAAGTTTTTCACTTCGGCAAATAGATTGCCCTGTAAATGGGCGCCGGTATAACTTTCTGACATCACGGCAATATCTATATTGCCGTTTTCCAGTTCTGTGGTGTATTCGTGGGAAAGAATTCGAATATCAAAACTCATGTCAGGAGCGAAAGGGCGCACCTTATTATTGAGTATTTTGTGAATAATCGGACTGAAGTCATCGTAAACGGAAATAACAAAGTGCTCCCGTGACTTGGCCGGTTGATACTCGGTGAACTGATTTTCCAACTCCTGATAGCGCTGACACAACTCCCTAATCATGGGCAGTAATTGACTTGCTTTATGGGTGGGAATAAAACCACTGGCACGGCGGATGTACAGGGTGTCATCAAAAATTTCTCTGAGCTGCTTGAGGTACCTGCTCATAGCCGAATTGCTTATCCTCAATGCATGGGCTGCATTTTGGCAATTTCTATGCTCATCTATGGCGATAAGCACCTGCATTAATTCATAGTCCAGTCGTTTTATATCTTTCATAGCTGGGTAAATGCTTCCAAGGTATGTCCGAATAATGGCGGGATACCTAACAGGGGAAAGTGAACTGAGTCACATCTGACTTGAGTGAATTAACCAAAATGTTACATGGCGCCCAATGTTGCCGAATCGAAAAAAGCGAATCCCAAAAGTGGAAAAACTCTATTGTGAACCTCTGTGACCGGCATGGACGCCGTGCTGAAGAGATCAAATAATTGTGTGCTGTGACTTAAATCAGCCAAGGTGGACAAATGTCCTTAACTTGAGCTTTGCCATCTGCTTACATGGGCGCAAAACACAATAATGCAAGGAATAGATGATGGATATTGCCGCCTGGTTTGATATCAACAATACCCTGGTGAACATTCCCATTGGCAGTGGCTATGCCATGTCATGGATTGAAGCCGTGGGCACAGTATTTGGTTTGCTCTGTATCTGGTTTGCCAGCCAGGAAAAAACGATTAACTATCTGTTTGGATTGGTTAATGTAACTCTGTTTGCGATTATTTTTTATCAAATACAGCTCTATGGCATCTTGCTGCTGCAACTGTTTTTCTTCTGCGCCAACCTCTATGGCTGGTATGCCTGGACCCGGCCGGATCAGCAAACCGGCGACACCCTCAAGGTGCGTTGGCTGTCGAAGCAGAAACTGGCCTTTACCGCGGCGGTTTCAGTGCTGGGCATCGGCCTGATGACTGTCTATATCGACCCGGTATTTGCTCTCTTTGCCCAGGTCAGTGTCGATACGCTCAACCTGTTTGGTGCCGGGCTGGCCCAGCCTGTGCTGGAGCCGGATGCCTTCCCCTTCTGGGATTCAGTGATGACAGTGCTGTCTGTGGTGGCGCAAATTTTGATGACCCGGAAATATGTCGAGAACTGGATCCTCTGGGTACTTATCAATGTGGTCAGTGTCGGCATCTATGCCGCCCAGGGGGTTTATGCCCTGTCGATTGAATACATTATCCTGTTGTTTATTGCCGCCAACGGCACCCGTCAGTGGATGCGTACCGCCAAAGACAATGGCAGCCGTCCGGCGGAGGCTTGCTGATGAGTGCCGATAAACAGCCGCATATCTGTCTGTCTCCGGCGCAGGTGAGTGAGCGGGTGATCCTCTGCGGTGAACCACAAAGGGTCAATCGGATTGCCGCGCTGTTGGACGATGGCCGGTTGCTGGCAGAGAACCGCGAGTTTCGCAGCATGGGCGGATTTTACCAAGGCGTGGCTGTCACTGTTTGCAGTACAGGGATAGGCGCACCATCGGCGATCATCGCCCTGGAAGAGTTGTATCAGTGTGGCGCCCGCCGTGTCATTAGGGTCGGCTCCGCCGGCGCGCTGCAACCGCAGATAGCCTTGGGCGAATTGATTCTGGCGGAGGCCGCAGTGCGCGATGACGGTGGCTCCGGCTGTTATGCGCCGCCCGGTTATCCGGCGCTGGCGAGTCGGCAGCTTATCAATGCCATGGCGGCCTATTTGCAGCGCCGGGATTGCCGCTTCCACTCCGGCATAGTGCGTTCACACGACAGTTTTTACCGGGATGATGAGCTGGAGATTTGCCGTCATTGGCATCGACTCGGAGTCTTGGGGGCCGACATGGAAACAGCTGCGCTGTTGACACTCGGCCGCCTGAGAGGCCTGGAAGTGGCTGCGGTGCTCAACAATGTGGTCTTGTATGGTGAAGATGTGCAACAGGGCATCAACCAGTATGTCGACGCCGATAGCGCCATGATGCAGGGGGAGAAGCTGGCATCTTTGGCGGCGCTGGAGGCGCTCTGTTGCTGAAGTTTGTGCCCGTAAGGCTGATGGGCTAGCATGAGCCATCATCTTTACGGGATCTTATTGTTATGCAGCTGCAACCATACAGCACCGGGCGTTTCAGTGCGCATCTAACGCAGTCTCACCAGGCGTTTTGCGACGCCATGCTCGAGTGCTGCGGTCAGAGCCGGTTGCTGCAGGCCGGTGAAGATCTCTTGTCTCAGGGGCGGGAGTTGACCCATATGTGCCTGGTGCCCGAAGGCCGGGTGTCGATGAATATTTGCGCCGTCAACGGTCGCAGGTTTCAATTGGGGGAGCTGGATTGCGACTGGCATCTTTTCGGTGAGATGGAGTTCTTTACCGCCACCAGTTGTCAGTGGAGTGTGGTGGCCGAAGAGCCGATGGAAATCCGCCAGTTATGCTTGAAGAAAGTCAGGCAGATGCTGCTGCAACAACCCGAATTTACCCTCTTTTTTGCCAGCGCCCTGGCCTGGGATTATCAGGACTCGCTGGACATCTACACCAATAGGCTCTTGCACCCTATCAGCTATAACATCGCTTTCGATCTGCTCAGACGTCAGCACGAAGAGGTGATGCTGGGTTCCTGTGGCAGCCCGGATCAGGAGGCGGAGCGATTCGGCACCTCTGGCCGGGTCTATCGCAGGGCGGTAAAAGAGCTTATCGACAAGGGCCTAATCATAAAACAGGGCGCCTTGCTGAAAATTGCCAACCTGCAGGCATTGCAGGATTTTGTCGATAAGGCTTAGTAGCCAACTTATTGATCTGACATTTAATTCAGTCAGCGGACAGGCGACGGGTTTTAGACTAGGATTAGTTTGCGCAAAGGCTTTGGCAGCCGCGAGTAGATCTAGCGAGAAGATTAAGGAGCAAAAATGAGTTTCGGGACAGTTTCACAGGCAGGACTTGTACTGGCGTTGGTCGCTGCGGCGATGCTCAGCGGCTGCGGGCAGCAGACACTGGATAACAGCCAGGATGTTGCCGCCGCATTGGCTACAGGTGGTGGCTCAACCTCGCCCCAGGCAACAGAGCGGGAACTGCCGACATTTGATTGCAACGCCTTGGGCGAGCGGGCTTCCAGTATAGAGATGCTTATTTGTCAGGAGCCCGAGCTTGCCAAACTGGATCAGCAGCTGGCCGAGGTTTATGCCAAGGCAAGTGACAAGGCGGTCAATGAACAGCCACCCTTGCTCAAGGCCGAGCAGCGCGGCTGGATCAAGGGCCGCAACGAATGTTGGAAGAGTGAAGACAAGCTGCAATGTACCAAGGACTCATATCAAAGGCAGATAGTGGAACTGCAGGCCCGTTATCACTTGGTGGCGTCTACCGGCCCGGTATTCTTTGCCTGTGACGGCAACCCGGCCAATGAGTTGGTGACTACTTTCTTCGAGACAGAGCCGGCAACCATGATTGCCGAGCGCGGTGACAGAAGCATTTTGATGTTCAGTGTGCCAAGCGGTAGCGGCGCCAAGTATCAGGGCGGTGACTACAGCTTCTGGGAGCATCAGGGCGAGGCCAGGGTGACCTGGGGTTATGGCGCCGAGGAGATGCTTTGCAAGCCCACACCCCAAGACGATAAGTAAACCACTGACCCCAAAACGCCCGCAATCGCGGGCGTTTTACTGCAAGTGCTCTTTTAATCCAACAGTACTTTTACGACTACCTTGCGGACAGCAACGGCCTTGGCCAGCGTACCCGGCATATGCATGTCTCCGGGGAAGAAAATGGCAAACATGCCGGCCTTCAAAGGGATAAATGCCGCGGCTTGGCGGTTGGATTGATAATCAAACTCGGCATAGTCGTGCGTCTCATGATAGGGGCGACTGGGCGTTTGGGCTCCCAGCGGCAGGTAGCCAAACTCCTCTTCACCACTGACCACATACTGCACGTCCAGATAGCGTCTATGTACCTCGAATGGCTCAGTCTCTCTGGGCTTGGTGTGGTAATCGTTGACTATGGCAAACAGCTTTTTACCATCCAGTTCATAGCTGCCGGGGGCCAGTTGGCTGAAGTCTGTTGCGGCCAGATAATCCAGGGCTGCCTGAATACGCGGGCCCAGCACTCGGTAATGGCCACGGTTGGCCAGAGTATCCACTATCATTTTGTATCTTCTGGTGAAAGGGGTTGGCTCAGTATAATAGCATTCCTGCTGGTAGTTTGATCTCTTTGAGAAGCAGCAGGCGCCTACAGGCGCTTGAGTTGCCAAGCGGCAGATATCAGCGGCATCAGCGCCAAAAAGCACAAAGGCCGGCGATATCGCCGGCCCCCATGTTTCCCTGCAAATATGTTTCCCTGCAAATGTGTTTCCCGGTAAATCAGTAGCTGTATCTGGCTTCGAGGAAGTAGTAACCGCCGTTGAAACCAAAAGGTGTGTTGGTCAAGGGGTAGACGAAGATCCCGTTGAAGTTGTTGTCGTCCGGACGTTTTTCCGGATAGGTATCGAACAGGTTCTGCACCCCGGCGGTGAAGCTCAGGCTATCTGTGGCCGCATAGGTCAGCGACAGATCCACGGTGAACTTACCGTCGTACTCCACGTCTTCACGGGAATAACCTATGGTGTAGGGGCCAAAGTAACTCAGGCGCAGATTGGTCTTGAAGTCGCCCTGGCTGTGGGTCAGCCCCAGGTTACCTGTGTTCTTCGGATTGGCCTTGGTCATCCGGGTCTGCTCTATACGGTCAAACAGCTGGTCTTCCAGGCCATCCAGAAGGTTTGGCAGATGAATATCGCGGATTTCCGTGTCGTTATAAGCATAGGCCAGGCTGGCGCGCAGATCGCCGTAGCTGCCGAGATCAAAGTCCTGGGTCACCACCAGATCCACACCTCGGGTGCGGCTATCGACGGCATTGATAAAGAAGCGTGCCGACTCGGCGTTGGTACCGGCCAGTGCATCTGCCACCACCTGGGAGTCGGCAGGTGTCAGTGAGCTGGAGAGCACGATTCTGTCATCTATGCTGATCTGATAGGCATCCAGAGTCACCGCCAGACCGGAATCATTGGTGTATACCAATCCCAGGCTGAAGGACTCTGACAACTCGGGTTGCAGCTTGCCTACCTGCAGCGCCTGGGTCACGGAAGACAGGTTGTTGAAGGTGCCCGACTCGGTCGGTACCAGCTGGCCTGTCACGGGATCCGGGTTGAACAGGGTCGAGATATTGGTGAAGTACAACTGCTGCACGCTGGGTGCGCGAAAGCCGGTGTTGGCCGTGGCTCTGAGTGCCAGGTTGTCGGTCAGATCGTATCTGGCCGCCAGCTTCCAACTGGTGTTGTCACCAAAGTCGGAATAGTCTTCATAGCGCACCGCGGCGGCCCAGTAGAAGTCGTCGGTCAGTTGGTTTTCCACCTCGAGATAGACACCTATGTTGTCTCTGTCCTCATCTACCGCCGATTCTGGGGTAAAGCCGCCAAAGCCTTGGCTGCCGCCGGCCTTGTTCTGATAACCGCCATTGATATAAGAGGCTTGCTCTCCGGCTTCCACCTGATAAGCGTTCTGGCGCCAGGCTGTGCCCATAGCGACCAGGAGCTCTGAGTCATTGTAAAAGTCGAAGTAACGTGAGGCATCCAGAGTCAGGTTCCACTCTTCGGTGGACAGGGTACCTGCGTTGAATTCGGTTTGGCTGCCGGGGCCCAAAGAGGCGTTGAGTGTGTTCTCGACCCGGTACTTAAAGCGGTTCTTGCCGTATCCGGCCGAGGCATCCAACTGCCACTCGCCCAGGTTAAATTCATAACCCAGCAGCAGCGACTGATCTGTGATCTTGGGGGTTATCTGCGGCAGGAAACCATCGGGATAGATTTCGGCAACATTGCGGCTATCCAGTGGACGGCGGAAGAAGGCGCCGGAGCGGGTCTCGCGCTGGCTCAAGCCACCGAAGGCGTACAGTTTGCTGTCATTGGCAAACTCCTGAGCGGCATTGAGAAACAACCCCAGGTTGTCATATTCGGCATCACCCACATGGTGATTCTTGCGGTTAACGGTTTGTTCGCGGGGATCCGGGCTGCCATCGGCCAGCAATGGATATTGCTGACGCGGATCCAAACCGGCGCGATTGGTGCTGTTCTTGTGATGTGCTTCCAGCGACAGATTCACAAAGCCAGTGTCACCAATGCCGAGGCCGTGGTTGAGGCCGACACGCCACTGCTCGCCATCACCCTGATAGGTTTGACCGGCTTGGGCCGATACCATGCCACCTTCACTGTTGTCTTTGAGCACTACGTTGATCACCCCGGCTATGGCGTCAGAGCCATATTGGGCCGAAGCGCCATCACGAAGAATTTCGATGCGTTTGATGGCCGTCATAGGGATGGCGTTCAGGTCGACGTTGGAGGAGCCCTTGCCCACAGTCCCTGAGAGGTGGACCAGTGCCGAGCCATGACGGCGTTTGCCGTTAACCAGCACCAGGGTATGGTCCGGTGACAGGCCGCGCAGACTGGCGGGACGCACCGCATCTGAGCCATCGGTGACCGAGGAGAAGGGGAAGCTGTAGCTAGGTGCGGCAAACTGCAGCGCCTTGGCGGTTTCCGTCATGCCAGTGGCTTCAAGTTGTTCGGCCGTAATGATATCGACCGGTGCCACGCTGTCGGTGGCGGTCCGCAGGGCGATACGTGAACCTATGACGGAGATGGTTTCGATACTGGGCTGCTCTTCGGCAGCAAAGACGGCAGGAACAGTCAGTTGACTCGCCACTGCCAGTGAAATAAGAACTAAGCGCATACGACCTCTTGAATGATTCAAAACTGCATTTTTATTGCGCGGATAGTAGCATTGTTACAATTGATGCATTTAGACGTAAAAGTGATAACTCAGAGCGCAGCGTTCTAGAAACATTTGGTTTTTTCGAGAAAATCTTTCCCTGAACTTGGTTGTTTGGGGAGCTGCCTATTTTGGCGATATCTGCTGATATTGGGTTTATTTGGGGGTTAATTGGCTGTTTTGCTTTTATTTATACAGTGGTTTTTGAGTTAACAGCCTATTTATGACTATCTCTACTTTCAAAGCTGTCTTTAGAACATTTTCTTGGACATTTAAACAAGGGCTATCCCGGCCGTTTTCGGAGCCGTCGGGAGGAGGGGAAATACTGAGTCAAACTTGGTTGCCGTGCAAGGCTGCGGTATCTTGCCTGTGACTTTTGCGGCTCAGGGAGTGACTTTTTGGCTAACTTGCGATTTCTTGCCGGTACAGACGCCCATCAGACATTGATGGAACAGGGATTAAAGCCTGAGCATTTTACTCAACTATTGGCGGCATCCGGTGGTCCCAAATGGCTGGGGATTGCCGGGCTAGATAAATACCTGTTTGGTGAGTTTTTCAAACAGAGGCAGACTCCGCTCTACACTCTTGGTGCTTCATCCGGCTCCTGGCGTTTGGCCTGTCTGGCTCAGGCAGATCCGCTGGCGGCTTATCAAAGGCTGGAACAGCTCTACATAGGCCAGCGCTATGAAACCCGTCCGAGTCGGGAAGAGGTCAGCCGCCAGGTCCGCGGTATAGTCAGCGGGATTTTAGGCACCAGCGGCGCCGAAGAGATCCTCAAACAGCCGCATATTCGCAGCCATATAGTGGTATGCCGCGCCCGTCACTTGAACCGGGCCGGCAGTAAGTTGGCGCTGGCGGCAGGCCTGGGCGCTGCCGCCATGACCAACCTTGTCAGTCGCCGCACCTTGGGGTGGCACTTTGAGCGTCTGGTATTCGCCTCTGCCATAGAGGGTTCCCCCTTCGCTCAGCTGAAGGATCTCCCGGGAGACAGCGCCTTGCTCAGCAGTGACAATATCGAAGCCGTGTTGCTGGCCACAGGTTCTATTCCGTTGCTGCTGTCACCGGTAACCGAAATCCGCGGCGTGACCAACGGGCACTTCTATGATGGCGGCATCACCGATTACCACTTCGACCTGCCGCTGTCACGGGCGCCGGGGTTGACCCTGTATCCGCATTTTTATCCCCATATGGCGCCGGGATGGTTCGATAAATCCTTGCCTTGGCGCCGGGCCAAGCGCCGTTATCACAATGCTTTGGTGTTGGCACCCACAGAGGAGTTTGTCGCTTCGTTACCCTATGGCAAAATTCCAGATCGCAAGGACTTTGAAACCTTGGATAGTGCCAGTCGAATTCAATATTGGCGCCGCGCCGCCGATATGAGTAACAGATTGGCTGATGAATTTGCCGAGGTATTTCTCGGCGGCAAAATAGCCCAAAGGCTGGAGCTTCTATAAATACGCTTGCAACAAAATCCACTCAACGCCTGTCTAACTCATTAGCAGACCTAAGGACTAGCCTAAATTGCCAATGGATGAAATTTCAGCAACTGCTAGACTTTAAAACGAATGTTGAACCTCAGGTTCGCTTTCGGTTGCTCACTCCCCGAGGGGAAGGAGGTTGCTATGCATACACAGGAAATGGCGTTACTGACCTATGATGCCTTGTTGTTGCCAGGTGGACGGCTTGAGATCAGGATCCTTGACCCCATTACCTTGAGCATGGTGGCCGATGTCCTGAAGGGGAAATATCCGCTGGCTTTCGGAATGCGTAATAACGTTGCCATGCCGCCCAGTTTTCCCATTGCCACTCGCTGCGAGCTCATCGACTTCAATCAGCTCGAAGATGACTCGCTGAGTATCACCCTGGAAGGCAAGCAAAGGGTCAAAGTCCTGTCCGCCAAACAGGAAAAAGATGGCCGCTGGCTGGCAAAAGTAATGGATTGTCCCAACTGGGCCGAGGAGCCTATTCGGGGCGAGTTCACCCTTATCAGCGCGGCACTGGAGCAGTTTTATGAGGTCAACCCGGATTTGCGCGGGCTCTACTCATCAGAAGTGCATCTGGATGATGCCGCCTGGGTGAGCCAGCGTTGGTTGGAGGTTTTGCCCTTATACAACAAGGACAAACAGCTGTTGTTGAATCAACCTGATTGCCACAAGACCATGGACTTTGTGCTCAAGTTGATTAAGTCCCATGTTCAGCAGCAGCTTTGAGTGTACTCGCCTCGAATAATCTGAGGCAGATAGAGTAGAATGGCGGCCCCGAGTCGCCATTTTTTATTTTGCCGGAAGAGTTATGAGCCAAACAGACAGAGCCGCACAGCCCTCCTATGTAGTCTTGCCAAGGGATGTGACCGATAAGCCCACTGTATTGGCCTTTCTTATCGACCATTTCAGCCGCATCGATGCCGATGTCTGGCGTGAGCGGGTCGCAACCGGCAAGGTACACTGGCAAAATGGCGAGCCTATCCAGGCTGATACTCCTTATCGGCCTACCGCCAGGGTCTACTATTACCGTGAAGTCCCCAAAGAAACCCGGATCCCTTTTGAAGAGCGGATCCTGTTTCAGGACGAGCACAGTATTCTGGTATTCAAACCGCACTTTTTGCCTGTGACTCCCAGCGGTAACTATGTCAACGAGTGCCTGGTGCACAGGTTAAGGCGCCGCACCGGGATAGAAACCATAGCGCCGGCACACAGGCTGGACAGAGAAACGGCCGGAGTCATGCTGATGTCCACAGATCCCGAAACCCGGCATGCCTATCATGCGCTGTTCCGTGAAGGCCAGATACGCAAGGACTACCAGGCGCTGGCGCGGCTGACACCTGAGCTTCAGGCGGGATTGGCAACTGGCGAACTTAGCCTGCCGCTGCACTGGACGGTGAAAAATCGCCTTATCAAGGGCGAGCCCAGTTTTATCATGCGTTTGGCCGAGGGTGAGGCCAACAGTCACTCGGAAATCAGTCTCATCGCCGTTAATGGCGATATGGGGCTGTTCAATCTGAGTCCAATTACCGGCAAGACTCACCAACTCAGGCTGCATATGCAGAGTCTTGGAATGCCACTGCTGAACGACAGGTTTTACCCCGAACTGCAACCCAGGAGCGAAGATAATTTCAATAAGCCCCTCAAGCTGATGGCTTGTCGCTTGCGCTTTATCGATCCCATCAGTGGCAAGCCGCAGGATATAAAAGTGGATGGTTTTGAAACTGAATTGGTCGATACAGCGGCATTGTTGCCTAAATCAAATTGAACCATTTTGCTCATCTGTGATCTGATCGTGAAACCTTACCATCAGGTCGCATCATGGGCAAAGCCAAGGGCAAAATCACCAACTGGAAGCAATACAATCAAGCGTTAACTCAAAGAGGTTCGTTAACCTTTTGGATGGACGATGCTGTTATCAAGTACTGGTACAATCAACACCCTTCTAAATAAGTGATCCTAATTGTGCTCCACTTTCATGAGACCATGCCCGCCACCAGGGAATGGTGAAGCATGGTCCATAAAATACTTAACCCGCTCCATCAACTTCCAGATGTTTTTGCACTGATGGTTTCGGGTAACGGTTTCATGTAGTGCGTGCCACAACTGCTCTATTTTGTTGACCCAAGGTGAGTAAACCGGCTGAAACAACAAGATAAACTTTGGGTTTTACTTGAGCCAAGCTTGAGTCTTTTTACTCTTGTGGATGATGTAGTTATCGATAATGAGCGTAATCGTTTGGGCTCGTCTGTACTGTCTTTTGAGCAATTTCAGCATTGAAAGAAATAGCATAGAATCTTTGCTGGAACTGGCGACATAACTGACTTTCCCCGTTCCTGTGTGTAGCGCACCTGCCAAGTATCGTTTGCTATTCTGTCCCGGCGTTGTCACTCGTTTTTGATGGCCTTTATGCATCCATTCTGCGCCGATTTTTAGATTGAGATGGATATCAACTTCATCTTCATAAAATACGGGATGGTTTATATTGCAACGCTTCAAAGCTGCCTTAATTTCCGCAAGCTTCTCATCTTTATGAGGATCTTTGATATGCAAGGTGGGAGCGGCTCTACGCCAAACAACGCCAAGTTTAGGTAACCACCGCCGAATCGTTGAGGAATAAACCTGCAGCGAAAATAAGCGGTTAATCTCAAGAGCTATTAATTTAGTACTCCAGCGGGAACGTTGGTATCCAAGCTCTTGGGGGGAAAATTGAAGCAGTAGTTTGATTACACTCGTTATTTGTTGGAAAGGAAGTACACAGGAACGGCCTCTGGTTGAAGACTCCAGCCCCTCAATGCCACATTCAGTGTACCAACTGACCCATCTGTTGATTGAAGAACGCGCCGCAGCTATCAAGCCCGATACTTCAGTAACAGTACGTCCAGATGCCAACAAGAGAATGGCATTCAGGCGACGGCACTCGTCTTTATCTCTGGTTTTATGCATCTTTTTTTGTATTCGACGTCTTTCAGAGCGGGTTGGTAATGTTAGAATCATGATCTCGGCTCGGTTTGTGTGAGTTGGTTGGTTTGGCGATTGATCAGATCGCTTGAATCGAGCCGAGTTCCTTCTATTTTCGAAACTCAGTGATCTACATTTAGGAACAGCTATTTAGGTGGGAAATTAAGCTTAAGAAGTTACAATGCTCAGGTTGGCGAGACTTACGCCATGATCAAAGCGCTGAACAAGCTTACAGGGCTTGGTATGCCTGAAACTCAGTATGTTGTATAGGAATTGCTCAATTTCAGGCGGTTTGGTTTCCTGTCCGAATTACGCAACAAAGCCCAAAACAATTGGTGGTTTAATGCAAAAAATACTAGTTAATCAACTGGAGAATGCCACGCTAGCTGAGTTACGTGACACTCTACTTCCTAAGCTTTTGAGTGGGGAGATTGAACTTTAAATGAAGTATGAAGACTATTTCTCATTATTTTTGAGCATCGAGGACGAACTGACTAAGTTTCTGTCTGTAATCGATTATTCCGATAAGCACAAGAATATCTACTCCCCTAAATTAGTCCTGCTGTTACTACAGGCTTGCCCTATCATCGAGTCGTATTTAGTAAAAATGGCAACTAGTTCCCTAAGTGTTAAACATTCCGATTTATGGAATTGCGATATCAAAACCAAAATTTGGGACAAGAGAGACCGAAAACAAGAGTTGAAAGTTGATGGAAATGGTAATCGTTCTATCGGTAATTTTCCAAAGTTTGCATGTGTAAATGCTGAGTTGTTTAACCTACAAAATCGACGGGTTACCTTTTACCATTCTGCTAATTTTCAGGGGAAAGAAAAAGGTCAATTTACGGACTACCAGCCATTTGGATCGTTGAAAGAAATGCTGCCTCATAATCACTCTGATTACAGTAGCGCTAAAGCACATTACCCTAAAGGTTACAGCACTCCTGTTTGGTGGACTTCTTACAATAAAGTCAAACATGATTTTGGGTTAGCTAAAGACTCTCATGTCAATTATACCAATGTTATCGAGGCTATTACGGGTTTGTTTTGTGTTCTTGTTTATTGCGAACCTTGTATAGAAGCTCTTGCTCAAGAGGGCTACTTTAGGGACGGTATTGTCAAAACAAAGTTCTTCGAGGCCTTTGTTGATGATACCAATCCTCACTCGCTATCCGGCGAAATTGAAGTAAGTAGTTTTATTGCTGCATCTGGAGGAATAAATTAAGAATTATGAGTAATTTTAATTTTCTAACAGACATCAACCCTGAGCTTGCTCAATTTGGTAAAAGTGCAGAGCTATATTGTCACGATGATAAGCAGGTAGCACTCGTGAAACTAAGGTGTTTTACTGAATTGGTCGTTGGGGAAATTTATTCACGTTTATCGCTAACACCACCTGTTCGTGATGATTTATATAATCGACTGCGCAGCTACGAATTCAAGGATGTTGTCAGTGACAAGGGAATTTGGGCCAAGTTAGATGTATTGCGACATAAAGGTAACAAGGCTGCCCACTCTAGCAATGGTTCAGACGACATTTCCCTCAATGAAACACTCTGGTTAATCAAAGAAGCTTATTTAGTCGCCCGTTGGTATGCTCAAGCCATTCTCAATCAGCCTATCACTCCTCCTGAGTTTGTTGATCCGGTAAAACCTATCGATCAAACATCTCGCTTAGAAGCAGAGTTAGAGCGTCAACGTCAAGAACTCAATAAACGAGAAGCTGAATTAAAGGCTCAACTTACTGATAATAATGATAAATATCAACAACGAACGAATGAGCTAATAGCTCAACTAGACGAAAAAAACGACACACTTTCCAATGTAAAAAAAGAGCAAGCACTATTACAGATTGAACTTGAACAAAAACAAAAAGATCTAGTCGCTTCACAACAAGCCTTCTTTGATTACAGGACGCGTGAAGAGTTTAAACAAGCTAGTATTTCATCCGCTTCAAGTTTTGAGCTTGATATGGAAGTGACGCGCCGAAATATTGATATATTTGATTGCTTTGAAGACATCAGTTTAACTAAAGGTCAAAACCAAATAGTTAAGCAAATAAATGAGTTTCTCACCGATACTAAACAAAATGTATTTTTACTTAATGGTTATGCAGGTACAGGTAAGACATTTATAACTAAAGGAATTACTCAGTATCTAGAAAAAATTGGTCGTGAATTCACTATTATGGCCCCGACGGGGAAAGCCGCGAAAGTGATATCAGACAAAACAATGCAACCTGCCAGCACTATTCACCGCGTGATATACAATTACGACAACGTGAAAGAGTACAAAGTTGACGGTGTGGAAGGGTCTGAAACTTATCGTTGCTATGCTGACCTTAAAGTCAATGTAGATACCGCGGAAGCTGTTTATATAATTGATGAAGCGTCAATGGTTTCTGACAGATATTCCGATGGTGAGTTTTTTCGTTTTGGAAGCGGATATCTATTAAAAGACTTGCTTAAGTACATAAATATTGACCACAACGATCATAATAAGAAAGTTATTTTTATTGGTGATAATGCACAGTTGCCGCCTGTAGGAATGAATACGTCACCAGCGCTAGATGCCAGTTACCTTAAAGAAAATTATCAAGTCGCTGTGGCTTCAGGGTACTTGACTGAAGTTGTTCGTCAAAAAGGTGATAGTGGTGTTTTGAACAATGCAGCCATGTTGCGTGATGGTTTAGAGCAAAATATCTTTAATAAATTGAAATTTGAAGTTAATGACCATGATGTATTTAATTTGACCTCGGAGAATCTACTTGGTACTTATCTAGACTCATGTGATAGAAAAGTTAGTCGTACAGGAGAAAGTATTATTATTGCTTCTTCAAACCGACAAGTAGCTGAGTATAACCGTTTAGTTAGAGAGTACTTCTTTACTGGTCAACAGCAAATGGTCGCAGGAGATAAAGTCATTTCGGTAGCAAATCACTATCGAGCAGACGCTTGTATTACCAACGGTGAATTTGGCATGATCAAGGAAGTACTATCTCCTCATTCTGAGTTGATTAGTGTTGTCATTAGCGTCAAAGGTGACACTGGTGACATGGTTAAGCGAAAAGTAAATCTGAGTTTTAGGGATGTGATTCTAGGCTTTCGCAACGACTATGGTGAACCATTCTTCTTTGAAGCAAAAATTGTAGAAAACCTACTTTACAATGATCAGCCTACCTTATCGTCAGATGAGCACAAAGCACTCTATGTTCACTTTTTAAATCGACACCCAGAACTGAGACGTAAAGGTAATGAACAAAAGCTTAGAATTGCATTATTGCAAGACCCTTATTTCAATGCTTTTAAAATTAAGTTTGGTTATGCCATTACTGGACACAAAGCACAGGGTAGCGAATGGAAAACGGTTTTTTTACAGTGTCAAACACACCAAAAAGCCTTAACTAAAGATTACTTCCGCTGGTTATACACCGCTATAACGAGAACTTCTGATACCCTGTATGTAATGAATCCACCTCAGTTGCGCTTAGGAGATGGAATGAAAATAGCAGGCGCGTATCAACCCAAAGCAGTAAACTTCGACAATTCTGTTCCTGAAGACGTTGAGGTTGTACGACCAAGTACCGAAGCAACGAACTCAGTAGCCACAGCGAAGTTTGATTTTCAGACTGACATCCCGCAACTTAAAAAGCTATATCAACTTGTTGATGCATGTATTGAAGGTACAGGGATTACTGTAGTGGATGTCCTTCATTATAACTATCAAGATCGTTACATCTTGCAGCGCGGGAATGAGCAGGCTTCGATAAGTTTCAATTACAAGGGTAACTGGAAAGTGTCTGGCGTAAAGAGCATTACTCAAGATGGGTTCGATGTTGAACTCATGGCTTTGCTTGGCCAATTAGAAGGTACTTTGCTTGATGTACCTGAGCCTTCAAAGGATACTCAGTTCCATTTTTCAGAGCCATTCTTAGAAGAGTTTTATCTAAATGTACTGGTTCAAATAAACAGTGTTGGAGCGGATATAAGCAAAATTGAATCTCGTTCATTTTGTGAAAGATATGCATTTGTTAAAGGCAATGAGTTGGCGGTGATTGAGTTTTGGTACAACAAGTCTAGCCAATTTACTAAAGTTCAACCTATGCCTCAGCTTAGTAATTCCACAAGGCTCATTGACGAAATAATATGTCAAATAGGTGTGCTTCTATGAATGAGCCAGCTAATCGTACAGTAAATAATTTGAGAAAGAGCGGAGACCTGCAAGGGGCTTGGGAGTTTGGTTTTCAAGCGTTGCAGGCAGCTCCCCAAGATACTTACTTGAAAGGTGCTTTATTTTGGGTGTGTTATGAGTTTCTTAAGCACCAGCTTGAAAATCTAAATAAGCGAGCGAGTTCTTCAAACAACTATCGTCCTACTGATTTTGAATTTGAGCAAATAGAGAACTTGCTGCAAACCATAGTAAATTTAGATATTGCTGCTGGCGGCCTAGAGTACAAAATGCTGCTGGTTCAGTTTAAGAAGAGTTTGGAATGGTTTCCTACCTTGATTCACCTTGTGCTTCGACATCAAACTGTACTATTTGATGATGAGGCTAAAACACCTTTTCAAGCTGAAAAAGGTGAAGTGCCAAGTTTGATGCTCTCAACAGCACGCCAAGTGGCGAGTGCATGGCTTAGAGCACGAGAGTATTGGCATCTAGATCTTAACCAAGTGATGGCATTTATTAACCAAACACGCGAGCAAGCCTCTGACACTAAACATATGATGTGGCTTGATTACGACCAAGCGAAGTGCCTTGTTGTTGCGGGCCAATACGATCAGGCTCGCGAACTCATTCTACCCATTTTAAGAAAGAAGCAAAAAGAGTCTTGGGCTTGGGGAGCGTTGGCGGCTACCTATTCAAAACAAGATCAGCGTTTAGCAATGAAGTTTTTTGCGAGGGGAATAGTATCCGCACATGACGTTACTTTTAGTTTGCGTTTATTACAGGGAATTATTCCTTTATTACTTGCAAATCAACAGCAAGCTGAAGCCTCAATGTGCCTAAAAACGGCTATTGCGGCTTATCAAACTCATGGGTGGAAGCTAAAGCAAGAGTTAGAACAGCTATCTATGCAGCCTTGGTATGATTCTGGTGTCGATGAAAAGCAACTGAGTCCTTTTTTAAACTCTATTTCTCACGACGCTTTAAATTACTTGCATGGGCCGATGGAGAAGGTTGTTGCTATCGTAGAGAATATTCATAAATCCGGTAAAGGCTTTCAAGTATTCGTAAATAAGTCAACATCACTATCAGTTCGCATGGGGGTTCATAAAGGTAAGCAGAAACCTCAGGCTGGTGACTATGTCGAGCTATCCGTAGCGAGTGTTGATGGAAACAAAGAAGTAGTAGCTTCCTCATCGTCCAAGCAAGTAGATATGGCTGATGTTTCGTATGTAGAGGGTACGCTTCGAATAGCACCCAAAGGCTTCGGATTTGTCGAGGATACTTTTGTTCCTCCCTTTGTTATAGGTAATTTAAAAAATGAATCAAAAGTCAGAGCACTCCGTATCATGAGTTGGGACAAATCTAAAGCTCGCCACAACTGGAAAGCGATTAAGTTAACGGAACTAAATTTTAATGAATACTAAGTCGCTTTCGGGCGAAATCGAGTTAGGACAAGCTCAAGAATTAGCAGAGGTCGAATAATGGCAACCCGAGTAGAAATGATTATCGAAACGCTCAAGGCGAACCCCGACAAGAAGTTTACTGCTCGGGATTTAGCCAAAGAATTTGTGCTTCGATATCCAGAAGAAATCGCTGAGAAGCAAGCAAACCCTCGATACAACACCGAAGACAAGCTTATCGCCCAGCTCGCGGCAGAAATTGGTGGGGAACGTACTGAAAGAGCGAAAATCGTTTGTCCTAATATCGCCACTCGTGACAAACCAAGACCTCGGGTTTATTACTGGGAGCAGAAGTCTACACCTGCTCATCAGGAAGATGATCTTAGCGATGCAGATGAATCAGACATCGATACGCCTCTCGTGCCGCAAAGCTTAAGCGAACACGATCTCTACCCAATGTTGATTGAGTACCTTAGTAAGGATCTGGGCCTTTACTGTCAGCGTATTGACGAGCGTAAATCTAAAAACTCTCATGGCAACGGTGGCAATCACTGGTTACATCCGGATGTGGTGGCGCTAGAGCCGCTCGACCAAGGTTGGGATGAAATTGTGAGAAGCTGTGTGCGCAGTGGGAATCATAGCTCGGTTCGACTTTGGTCTTTTGAAGTGAAGAAACATCTTACTAAAGGCAACGTACGAAAATACTTTTTCCAAGCAGTATCGAATTCGAGTTGGGCCAATTTCGGCTACCTTGTTGCCACAGGCTTAAATAGCGACGTTGAAGGTGAGCTGCAAATGTTGTCGAGCTTGCACGGGATTGGCGTGCTGATTCTGGATACTGAATCTTTGTTTGATAGCCAAATACTCATTCCAGCTCAAGAGAGAGTCAACGTGGATTGGCAATCTGCAAACCGAATCGTCTCTGAAAATAGGGATTTCCACCATTACATTGAGCAGGTTGGCATTTATAACCAAACCGGACGGTTGATTAAGAGCGCATGGAATAAATAATAAGGATAAAGGCTTAATGATTACTGAAGACCAACTAGAACAACAATGCCTCGATTGGTTTAAAGAGCTAGGCGGCGTTGTTGATCAAATCATTCGCTTGAACGCAACTGCCCCTAGGCTTTCAGCTGCTTTACGAGATTTTCTGGCGAACAGGCATACCCAGTCTTATGACTTTGTTTAATGCCTTAACCCCAGCCAATGCCTCACCCACTTGCCCGTTATAGTCACGCAAACTTAATTTGGCGCTAATGAGTTATTTGTAGCGATACATGGCGGTCTCAGATAGGGAACGCTGATGGTAGTGATTCATCAATTTCCATTGCTTCAACTCTCCGGCCTTAAGTGCATCCACAGCTTCATTTCGAGGATGCCCTGGTTCCCAGTATCCGGCATTTGAGCGAGGTGGAATCGTTGGCTTCGCCTGCTTTCGTCGCAATAATTTATAACAAGCTTTGGTATCGTAAGCCCCGTCAGCGGAGACTTGTCTAAGCTTGCGTCTTAGGGGAGCCAGTAACGCTGGAAGTACTTCATTATCTGCTACAGTTTCAAGGCTTGTTTGCGCACCGATAATTTCATGTGTAGCGGCATCGATAACCAAATGAAGCTTGCGCCAAACCCGACGTTTTTCTTTGCCATGCTTACGCATTTTCCATTCACCTTCGCCATACACTTTGAGGCCTGTGGCATCGACGACAACATGCGCTACCGCACCTCTTGAGGGATTGCGGTACTTGACGTTCACCGTCTTGGCGCGTTTACTGATACAGCTGTAGTCTGGAGCAATTAACGGTATTTTCATCAGCTGAAACAGGGAGTTGATGAACCCTTCGGTCGCACGTAATGACAGCTTAAAAATCCCTTTGAGCATCAAGGCGGTTTCGATGGCGGTGTCGCTGAATTGAAAGCCACGGCCACGACCGCCGTGATGCTTTGTGCAATGCCAAGCGTTAACCGCTGCCTCGTCCAGCCAGAAGGTAACCGAACCACGGTTGACTAATGCCTGATTGTATTGCTTCCAGTTGGTGATATTGCGTTCTGACTTACCCATGAAACTGACCGAAGACCTGTTATGCAAGATCAGATCATGGAAAGCGAAAAAGGTTCCGCTTATTTAGGCAACAACGCCAGTCCAAAGAGTTGATGTGCTGACAGGTAGAACCGACTCTCTGTGAACCTGACAAATAGCTGGGCTGCTAAAAGCCATGGCACTAATGAGGACAGAGAGTGCGGATGTTCATCAGGGCTCACGAAGCCGGATATATGTGTGTGGCTACTTTGTCAGAAAGAAACCTGCCGGTGCTTGCATCGGAGAGGTGTCTATATAGCTATTTAGCTGTCTTCCAATTAACATCTATTAGCTTGCTTAGTCTCAATGTTGAAATGCTACCTTTGTCGGAGCCAACAAAGTAAATAGCTAAAAACCATTTAGATAACGGCAAGTTAGTACTATGGAATAACGTGCCAGATGTAACCGATACTTGCTTTCTACAGTTGTTGCACTGAATGTGCTCTCTACACTTTAGTTGGCACCCTTTGTGATGCCAACAGTGGGGGTAAACAAAGCCATTCGGTCAGCGTTAATTTTTTAAGTAATTCAAGCAATCTTCGTCAGTTTGAAATAGTTTTTTCCCATTCTAAAAAGCTAATTTCTGAAGTTTTCATCACAATTCTCACTAAATGGCACTGTTTATACATACAGTTTAGTTCAATTGTGAAAATTGTGAAAAGGCATAATATTTTTATTGTGCTGAATGGTTGCAATTAAAGAATATAAAAACCGCCACGTTCTTAACTCTTATATGGAAATATAAGTGATTGCAATAATACAGATAACCAAGAGAAAGATATCGAACACCTTGACTCCATATTTAAAATGTCTTGCGATACAAAAAAAAGACAATACCGGTGCAATAAAAAACAAAATATTCCCACCAGTACTAACTGAGTCTGAAATAAAATAACCTTCACTTTTAAAGTTTGAACTAACCCCTAAAAACCACATGAAAGCTAAAATTAAACCAACAGCAAAAAAAAATCGGCTAATCATGGCAGACCTCCTTTTAAGATGCGGGCCTACGCCCGCATAATTACTACTTTTGCTCAGACATTGCATCTACAGCGCCGTAAGCGAATCCAGCAGCACCAGCAAATGTTCCTAAATAAGCTGCTGCAAAGTAAACAAAGAATGCCATGCCACCAGAAATTTCTAGTTTCTCATTAGCAGTTAACTCTTGCATATTATTTTCCTATTTAATTTTCTCGATTATAAAAATAGTATCCAAAAGCAGCCAGACCTGCCACCGCTCCTGCGCGACCTAACCACATTGCGGCGACAACCACCGGTGCAAAACCACCTGATACTTTAACTATTTCACTTTTGTTTAATTCAGTCATAAAATTCTTCCTTATTTATCACTATACAAATAGTGCCCCAAAGCCCATCCACCGCCAAAAATTCCAGCCAGACCCGCAGCACCTTCGAGAATAGCCCAGGCTATTACGGGTACCGCACCACCATTCACTTGCTCAATCTCATTCATTGTTAGCTCTTCAATTTTTGATACTTGCATAATATCTTCCTTAATTTAAACTCTTAACGTTATGTTTGCCTAAGCGCTCAAACGAACCCTTTAGGTTTATTTGGCTTTAAGCGACTGACCAAGGGTGCGGTTTCCGGCTAAAGTTGCCGCGCCCTTGTTTTTAACTTTTGAAATAGCACGTTATTTTTGAACGTCATACTTCACCAGTTAAAATCCTTTTTATCAATTGACTGCTTTACTGCACCACTCCCATCAACTGCTGCATTTCATCTTGTGTGTAGACTTTGCCTTGATGCATAACCATTACTCGCTGAGCCTGCTTGATAGTTTCCGGCCGGTGGGCAATGATAATGCGCGTCATGTCGAGATGTTTTATCTGCTCGCTAATTCTTGCTTCGTTATTAACATCGAGATGACTGGTGGCCTCATCCATAAACAGCAGGCTCGGTTGCTGATACAGGGCTCTGGCAAGCAACAGGCGCTGTACTTGCCCGCCGGAGAACTGGTTGCCCATATCCCCCACCAAGGTGTTATACCCCATGGTCATTTTACTGATGTCGGCATCAATGGCGGCCATTTGTGCGCACTGCTGCATACGCAAGTAGTTAGGCTCGGGGTCAAAGAAGGTAAGATTGTCTGCGATAGAGCCCGATAGCAGGGTATCGTCTTGCATGACCGCGGCAACCTGTTTGCGATAGGTGACTAATCCAACTTGGGTAATGTCTTGCCCATCCAGCAAAATTCGCCCTTGTGTCGGGGTCAACAGCCCAAGCATTAGCTTTACTAACGTTGTCTTGCCACAACCCGACTCCCCCACGATGGCAACGGATTCATTGGCATTAATGGTTACCGACACATCATCGATGACACAGGGCTCATTTGGTGCGTATCGGAAACTCACCCGCTCAAGCGTTAACTGTCCTGTCACCTGGTTGAGGGAAGTAATGCTCTCCCTATTTGCTTCCTGTTCGTGCAGCGCAATGTCGGAGATACGGTCGAGGTGTAAACGCAGCATGCGAAACAAAATAAGTTGTTCAATCAGACTCGCAACACGCTCCGTTAGCTGATTCTTATAGGCGATAAAGGCCAGCACCATACCGATTGTTAAGCCACCGCTCATCACTATCGTCGCCGCCAGGTAAACCACAATGATGTTCTCCACACCAAACAACAGCTTGTTCATGGCGTCGAAGCTGATTTTGAGTTTACCCAAACGGATATCTGCATTAATCACTTCGCTGTAACGGTTTTGCCATAAGCTTTGGCGCTGGGGCTCGCAGGTAAACAGTTTAATGGTTTGTATGCCGCGAATGTTCTCTAAGAAATTCGTTTGCTCTTTGGCGCTCGATTGTATGGATTCTTCGGTTGCGCGGTGTAGTGGCCGATAAAGCGCAAACCTCAATAAGGCGTAAAGTAAAATTGCTGCAACAACAACTAATGTCAACTTGACACTGTAAATTAACATCATCACTAGCACGGCTATTGACATGACACCATCGACAACCGTTTCAACTAAACCTGTAGTTAAACGCTCTCGCACCTGGGCAAGTGAACCAAACCGCGAAACCAAATCACCAACATGGCGCTTTTCAAAATAACTCATGGGCAGTCTAAGCAGGTGACGCAATAAATTGACCCCCATCTGCATATTGAGCAGGCTCGATACACGCAAAACCAACCAACTACGCACGCTAGTGGTAATTACGTTGATAGCCACAAGTAATCCGAAACCTACTGCCAGCACTATGAGTAATGGTTTATCTTGGCTAATGAGCACTTCATCAACCACCCACTGCATGTAATAAGGCGTGACCAGCGCAAAGACTTGTAACAATAATGACAACACGAAAAGGGTCGTTAATGCTCGTCCTAACCCAGTCATCTTGCTCCAGAGTTGCGACAAGTGCATCTGCTGGCGTTCATCAGCCTGCTCAAACCCTTTGGTTGGGGTCAACTCTAGCGCAATGCCTGTGAAATGCTCGGCAAACTCATTAAAGGTAAGTGTCTTTTTCCCAAAAGCAGGGTCATTGATGCTCACCCCGGACTTAGTCACCCCGGTCAACACCACAAAGTGATTCATGTCCCAATGCAGCACACAAGGTAATGTGAGTTTACCGACTTCTTCTATCGGGCACTTCAGCGCGCGACTCGCAAGCCCTATGCTGTCACTGAGGACAATCATTTGTTGCAGATTCATCCCCTTTAAATCCGCACTAAAACGCTTCCTTAACGCTGCCATATCGAGTTTGTGGCCATAAAAGCTAGCAACCATGGCGATACAAGCCAAACCACATTCAGCCATTTCCGCCTGCAATATAAGCGGCACGCGTTTCTTACCTGAAAATTCCAACAGTTCAATTGGAGAGGATTCAGTAGTCATATCTGTAGAAGCATTCATCAGCCGACCCTACCTTTCAGACTGTATATAGGGTCAAGCAGCCAATCGAGTAAGCTTCGCCTATCGAGCACAATGTCAGCCTCAAGCAACATGCCACTTTTTAGCGGAAACGCTTCTCCATAAGCCAGCATATCCTGCTTAGACAACTGGGTCCGAATACGGTAAACAGGTTCTGACAAATTAACTGGTACTCTGGCTTCGCCATCGAGCAATAACGCCTTGTCAATGCGAGAAATATGGCTTTCAAGGAATCCAAACCGCTGATAAGGAAAGGCATCGAAGCGTAATCTTGCCTCATCCCCCTCTCTAATAAAGCCGGCACTACGAGTAGGTAATAGTAACTCTGCGACCAGCTCTGCGCCCTGAGGGATAAGGCTCATTAACGGGCGATTTGTCGCAATAAACTCTCCATCAACTATTTGTATTGCGGCAACCGTTCCCGCTTCTGCAGCGCGGATAACATAGCGATAATTATTTTCAGTTTCATCGACTTGACGTTGAAGGTCTGAGCGACGCCTTTTAATCTCACTCTCTTTTAATGCGTACTGGTAGGGTAACAGCTTAAGCTCAGCTTGTGACGCATTTAACTGACTAGAAACGGTTACTTTATTGGATTTAACATTTTCTATTTCTTGTCGAATATTGATAAGCTTCTCTTGCTGAGACTGATAATCGAGCTCAGAAAGAAAACCGTCCTGATATAACTTCTTATGCTGATTTTGCTGAGACAGTTGCATCGACAGTTTTTCAGAAAGCAATTTCTCCAGATTAGTAATGACGGAGAGTGAACTTTGATTATCTGAAATCGCAGTTCTCAACCTAACAGACTCATCTGCCAACATTCTTTGGTTGACTACTCGTTCAGCCTCGAGCAAGTCTAACTGTTGTTTCAGTTCGCCAATTAAAGACTCACTGAGTTCTTCACCGGAGGTCATACTGCGTCTGAAAACGATAGTCACTAAAGGGTCTCCTTCTTGAACTAGCGCTCCCTCTGACACGTGTAGTTTCTCAACGTTACCGCTACGATTGGCGAATGTCTTAATAAGCCCCTTATTAGGAACCAAATACCCTCGAACGGTTTCCTTTCTGGCATAGTGGGAACAAGAGAGAAATACAGCTATAGCCGTAACAACGACAAAAATAATAAACGCAGAATTGTAAATAGACAGGGGCTGTGCAAGCGATATATCGCCATGTAGCTTTTGTTTTTGCGCCTCAACGGCCTGTTTTCTGAATAAGCTAGACATACCAGACCCCTGTGCTCACTTTATATCAAGACAATTTAATATAGTGACTATCACGCCATAAAACTATTTTGTGACATGCTTAATAAATCAAATATAAAACACAAACCTGCAACGCGAGTCAAGAAAGAAATACAGTATGAAATACAGGGCTGAAATACAGGAAATCCATATCTTTTTGATGTTTCGCACAGCCTTGAATAGACTTTGAAATACCTATCAAAGCTCAGTCGAGGTTGGTTATGACCACAGCCCGCCGCCAGTTGATAGATGCTGAAAGTACGCCCTTTTACCACGTGATTAACCGTTGCGTTAGACGGGCATTTTTGTGTGGTGAAGATGCACTGTCTGGGCGCAGTTACGAGCATA
>NZ_NIJM01000045.1 GCF_002836945.1 Shewanella chilikensis | reverse complement strand
CAAGTATCCCATTAAGCCTAAGAAAAATGCCGTTCACACTAAGTGAACGGCATTAGCCACAGCGCCTGCTCTTTTTGCTCATAGGGGCCGCCCTTACGGTTGGAGGCTTGACCGACTTTGGGGGCTTTTTTCTTCATCCTTTTCGACCAGCGGAGATTTTTGTCATCGGAGCCTTGTCGCTCTCCAAACTGATTGCGACTGAGGCTGGTACTATCGCTGTTGTAACCCTTGTGCTCAATCTCAACCAAGCCGCGTTTTTTACAATCCATCATATTGTCGCAGCCGTGATAACGGTGGATAAAGCCCTCATTTTGCTTTAGTCCCAAGTCCTTGTATACCTGCTCTGCGCCATATTGGCCCAGGGCTTCACTCAGGGCATTGGGGGATTTGGTATTGATTTGGGATAGGATTTTACCGGCTTCTTCTTTGAACTCAGCTAAGTCAGTGACAAGCTTCTTGCGATTGGTGGCAGCCTCAAGCACCAATAGTGCGGCTTCATAACCGACAAACGATTGTACCGCTTCCGCTCCGGCCAACTCATTATCCGCAAGTGGCAGAGTTGGATTACCCCGATAGCGTTCCCCCAATTCTTCCGGAGTCAGGATTTGGCCTGTCGCTTCATCTTTAGCTTGAATGATCCCTTTATCGGCCAGCCACTCGGCTTGTGATGCGCGTTGCTCGTCAATGTAATCATTGATGACCTGTTTAGCACCGCCCATCATGGCGTTAATGGCTTTGGTTATCCCGGTTTCTTTCAGCTCGGCCGGGGCTTCCGGTGCTGGGGTGATGTTGGGCTCGACAATTGGCTCTGAGGCTTTGGAATAGTTGCCATGCCCGAACTGAGGCCGGGGAGGCAAACGCTTGACGCGTTCTCTGAAAGTGGGCGATACAAAAGGGCTGATATCACCAAAGAACTGTATGCTGCCGAAGTCATCGTCTCTGTCACCTAACAGGAAAAAGTCACCGCTTTCAAAACGCCAAGCGACGCGACTTAAAGCACTGTCAATTTGATGTTGGCTAGGGGCATAGGAAATGCCGCAATCACTCAGTAGGCTGTCTAAACCAAAGACCGTTTGGTTGAACCCTGGTTGACTGGATAGGGATCTTCGAATGTAGCCAAGAGCCCTTTCTGGTTGGATGATTCTAGGAATATCGTTTTGATAAGCATCACGGTAGTGCACAACTCGCATTTATCTCTCCTTGATAAAAAACCTTCCTGACTTGCAAGCTATCCGATGAATGTACCACTTTTCGGTATTGCGTGCCTCACATTGAAACGGCTTCTTAGCAGTAACTCGGTGTCGGCTGCCAACTTGGGGCCGCAAAATAGATAGAGGGTGCCGGCTGGTTTCAGGACACGCCACAGCTCGGCGCTGACACTATCAAGCCAGGCAAGAAAACTCTCCACGTGAGGCGGATGAGCCTGACAATCATCTGGATATTGAATCAAAAGCGCGTCTGGCAGCGGCACTGGCAGCATACCCGGGCGCTTTTATTCTGGTCAGTCACGATGAGGAGTTTGTGGCGCAGACCGGCATTGAAGAAGTGCTTTCCCTGTCAAATAGCGGATCTTAGACTTTTTAACCTCAGAGCGTGAATTTGGCTATGGTCTTTTGAATACCTACCACATCAGTGCCGCGCTTGAGCTCTTTGACCAGGGGCTCTGCCTGGCCTGAGATCCACAGCTTGAGTTCGGCATCCATGTCGAAGCGCCCGGCGGTTTCCACTTCAAAGTGTACTATCGCCTTGTAGGGGATGGAGTGATAACTCACTTTCTTGCCGGTCATGCCTTGTTTATCTATCAAGATCAGGCGCTTGTTGGTGAAGGCAAAGATGTCGCGAACCAGTTTATAGGCCAGCTGCAACTGTTCGCTGTCGGCCATAATCGGCGTCAGTTCTTCGTTGAGTTTATCCAGATCCACTTCACTGGCGTTGCCCATCAAGGCGTTCAAAAATCCCATGTTTTTCTCCTTAGCCTACCAACAGCATTTCACACTTATGGCAGTCGAACACCAGCTTGAACTGCTTGCCACCCAGCTCCATTTCCAGCGGCTCTGCCTTGATCCCCGGCACTTCTTTGGGGCACATGTTGTAGCTGTAACGTATGCAGTGTTTGGTGATCATCAAAGGCGCATCGCCTTTCACCGGCCGCACTTCATAGGCATCACGGATGGACACCACCCCGTGACGGGTATAGAAGTCCTTGGCCTTTTGGTTGGCCACATTGCCTAGATAGGTCAGGCTGCGCTGCGGGAAGCGGGCGCTGTCGTCCCGTATCCAGGGTGTGGGTCTTTGATACTCCTGAATGCGCGCTTCGTCCAGGGCAGCAATGGCATCACGGCGCAGGCCATTGATGATGGATGCCGGTACAAAAACGGCTTCGGCATCGCCAAAATCCACTTGTCCGAGACGAAAATCGGTATTGCCCAGCTTGGCGAGATGCTTGCCGAGTGATTCACGGTTGCGGCCAATATCCTTGGCCTGCTGTTTTTCGAAGTCAGCGGTCACTGTCGCCTGATGGCCATGACGGTCGGCGGCGGTCAGCGCCAGACCTGTCTGGGTATTGCTGAGGCTGAAGTCCAGCAACAGGGTTCGCTCGGCAGATTCTTTGGCCAGCAGGGCTTCAAAGGCCTGATCTTTGTTGCGATACAAGGTGGCACCGACATAGAGATCTTTCGGCATGTTTTTCAGATACAGGGTGTTACCCTCGGCGCGGTTGACCCGAAAACCTGTCAGCTTGTCATCCGACAACCTGGCCTTTTGATAGTTGGCGGCGAAGAAGCCCAGGCCATCCCCGTTGTGGAACTCGGTATCCGAGTCGACTTGGATGAAGTCTTTGCCTATCTTGCTGACTTTGCCGACCTCTACTCCCAAGTATTTCGGGGTGCGGAAGTCGCCGATGTCCGCCTTGCGCTCATTGACAAAGTAGTCCGTCTTGCCGCGGTTAAAGCTCTTGTCCGGATCTGGGGTGAAGCTGTAGCGGCAGCGGCCGTGGGACGAGGGTTCAAACTCGGGCCGACGCGCCATGATGGCATCCAGTTGCTGGCGGTAGTGAGCGGTAACATTCTTGACGTAGCTGAGGTCCTTGAGTCGGCCCTCTATCTTGAAGGAGCGGATCCCGGCGTCGATCAGCGCTTCGAGGTTATCTGTCTGGTTGTTGTCCTTCAGCGACAGCATATGGTCGTTGCTGGCAATGATATCGCCCTGGCGGGTCTTGAGATTACCCGGCATCCGGCATTGCTGCGAGCATTCGCCGCGGTTGGCACTGC
Source organism: Shewanella chilikensis (assembly GCF_002836945.1). Lineage (GTDB taxonomy): Bacteria > Pseudomonadota > Gammaproteobacteria > Enterobacterales > Shewanellaceae > Shewanella > Shewanella chilikensis. The sequence goes on along the minus strand of NZ_NIJM01000045.1, from coordinate 29,751 downwards.
GGTCTGTGTAGGCTTCACTGATATAGCATTGGCCGCTGTAGGCCACGCACAGGGCGCCATGGATAAAGAACTCCAGTCGCATCTTGGTCTCGGCGGCCACGGCGCGAATTTGGCTCAGACTCAGCTCCCGTGCCAACACCACCTGAGAAAAGCCAACATGCTCGAGAAAGGCGACTTTGGCCGGAACCCTGTTATCCATCTGGGTACTGGCGTGCAGTGCAATCGGTGGCAAGTCCAGCTCAAGCAGCCCCAAGTCCTGCACGATAATGGCATCGGCACCGGCCTCGTACACCGCCCAGATCAGGCGTCTGGCTTCTTCCAGTTCATCGTCCAGTAATATGGTATTGATGGTGACAAATACCTGGGCATGATATCTATGGGCAAACTGACACAGGCGGGTTATGTCCTCTATGCTGTTTCCGGCGGTATGACGGGCACCAAATGCCGGGCCGCCAATATAGACGGCATCCGCCCCATGGCGAATGGCCTCAATACCGAAGTCGGCATTCTTGGCCGGCGCCATCAGCTCCAGCTTGTTATCGGCCAATTGCACCATTTGCTTGGGGGCCGCAGCAGGGGCTTGTGTCTGTTGGCCGGGATTAAAGAGTTCAACACCTGTAGTGGACATGACTTACCGCTCGTCTGGAATTGGCTGAGAAATTTCGGGCACAAATTATAGCAGAGCCTGTCATTCATGATAGGGGAACTGTGACTTATGCCTTGTTTTTGCTATTTCAGCCGGTAATAGCAGCAGCGACAACACTGCATTCGACAGTATTCAATACTTGCTGTTTAAAAATTAACCTATAACTATTAATATCTTACTAAACTGAGGCTGGTTCGGTGGCATGAGAGCTGATTAATATCTTGGCCGGAGTGCTATGGACGCGCTTACTCAATCGGAACACCCGGTAGACTATCTTCCAACTGCAACAAAGAGCCAAAATATGGCTCTTTGTGCCGGGATAACTGCAGATGTGCGCCATTTTTATCTAAAGTTATAGAGGCTTTTGTTAAGCAGCCTTCTATCTGTTGCTTGGTTTTTGTGCAAGTTTGAGCACTTGCTCTAAGGTGAGTCCATCAATTTTTTTACCCACCAGGGCAAAGTCAATTTGACCCGCTTGATCTGAGTGTTTCATGGCGGCCAGAGGGCTGTCGAATTCAGCATGTTGGATTTTCATCAAAGCCATCACGAATTCCTGTTTGTCATGAGAATTTAACGTTCTCATGATACTAATAACACCTTGTTGGGTGGATTCTGCACTGCTGCCGTCGAAAACCATGGCTGTTGGCGTGGTGCTGCAAGCTACTAGTCCGGTTAAAAAGGCCGCAATTATTATATTTTTCATATGCAAGTTTCCGTATGTTGTTACTCATGAGTCTGCTGCTGAGTACTTAAAAGTATTCTTTCAAGCTCTAAGCTTGAGATAATGCCTGGCTGAAAACTGACGCCCATCTATGTTGTTGACTTATTTTTTTATAAAATTACGTGTTTTGCCCAACTTTTGATAGTAACAGCTTTGTTTCTTACCGGTAAACAGGTTGTGTTTTTGACGGGTGATTTACTGAACGGTAAGTCATTTGTCTAATTTGCCCAGGTTGCACTCTTCACAGAGTATTTGCATATTATTGATATCTAATGCTTTGTCTCTGTGTTTGCTGCGAGGTAGTACATGGTCAACATGCAGGACTATATTGTGTTCGGCTTTAGTACGGTTACACTTTACACATCTGTGCTCGTGAGTTTGCAGCACCTGATATCTGAGCGCTAGCCAGGCCCTGGATTGATAAAAGTTATCTATGGTTTTGGGCTCAAATTCACTGAGCTGCTCTGGTTGTGTAAAGATGCGGTGGCCTTGTTCGGGGGAAAAGAAGCTGGCTTGAATATCTCCCTGCTCCTGATGTTTGTTGAGCCATTTCCAAATGCCCCGTAAGGCACCTTGTTCACTCTTGTAGCATCGGGTTCTTATGCTGTCTCCTGTGCGAAAAGTAACTTGAATCTCCAGTTCCATTATTTCTCCTTACTTGTCTAACTTTTTAAGATGATTTTCAGCCTTAAATGTTTTTCTTTTCCGGTAACTCATTGCATTCATCGAGTTGTTTGAGGAGCTGAGTTTGTTGTTTGGAGAGCTTGATAATCTTAAGTGCTTCCCAGAGCGTGATGGCCGAGCCTATGGCGATTAATAGATAGCAATTTATAGGATTATTGAGCGCCTGGATGAAGGCATCTCCTTCGGCGATGACCAGGCCATAGAGTGCCAAGCCTATGAGTAAGATGCCTGGTGCTCCCAGTAGTTGGGTGATTGCCAAAGAGCGCTTGACCTGAGCCAGCTCGGCGTGCAGTTGAGTCTTCATAATGCCTCCTTTGAAGGGAAGGTATAACGTCGGCTGCGGCAGCAGAGAAACGGCATTCCGGCGGTAATACTCTGCTATAGCAGAATCTGCCTTGTTGCAGCGCGGAACTCAAGTGATATTTGCCTCTTGTGTTTGCATTCGAGCTAATCCGGCAGCACTATTACTCCCAAGGGTTCCAGCAGTTGCTCCTGTTGCCAGGCACAGATCTTGACTCCTTCGAGGTTGACCCGTCTGGGGTCGAGCCCATCCAGATCGGCAAAGGTCAGGTCACAGCCCCGCAGATTGACCTGTTGCCAACAGTCGCGGGAGAAGGTGCCGCGGCTGAGATCTGAGCCCATCAAGGAAGCGCCGCTGAGATTGGCATTGCTCCAGTTGTTTTCAAACAGCTCGCATTTTTCCAGGCATTGGCCACTCAAGTTGGTATAGGCCAGGTTGCAACCTGAGATATAAGCCGAGCAGAAGTACATCTTATGGCTGACTTGATTGTAGAAGCGGGCCCGGGAAAAGTTGGCGCCCTTGAGATCGCACTCCCTGAACTCTATGCCAAAGCAGTTGGCACCGCTGAAGTTGGCCAAAGACAGACGGCAGGCCTTGAAACTGGCATCGCGCAGATCGGCATAGCTGAAGTGACACCCTTCAACGGCGCCGCTTTCAATGAAACTGCAATCCTCGAAACTGGCATCCTGCAGCTGACAGTGGCTGAAGTCACACTGATAAAAGCGGCAGCGGCGAAAACGGCTGTCACTCAAATCCTGGCGTGAGAAATCCTCTTGCTGAAAAACTTTATCAATAATATCCATACGGCTTCCTTTAATCAGGGAGGGTGCTAACTCTTTCGGCGAGCTTTGCCTAGGCAGGCAAACATGGGGTTGGTTCGCGCCTTCCCAACAACCTTTGCAGGCTAACATCGGCACTCTGGAATATCACTAAAAATAAAACCTTTAAAATCATAGCTTTGAGAAGTGCTTAAATCGCGATTTTAAGGGGGTAAATCGACATTTTGAGAGTCTTTAACTGGGTTCCATGCTCAAGGCGTAGTGAAAAATAATTCAAGCCCTTTACGGGCTGCTGACGTGGCTTGCTGGATGCGAGGACTTTACTTTCGAATGGTTTTGTTAAAAAAAGCATAAATACAATGAGTTAATAAGCATTGAAACTTGGGTTTGTATATTTAGCCGCCTTTGGCAACACTTAAGCAGGGCGCGAGTAAATCCTAGTGATCTTCTCTTTTGTCGAGAGTGGCTTGGACAACAATTGGCGTTCAAGGCATAGGACTGAAGACCTGCAGAGGTCCTTCCTATAGATACCGTTGTCTTGGGGGATAATTATGCGCTTACTTTTTCCGCTATTGCTCTATTGTTGCAGTGTGCAGGCGGCTGCGGATCTGAGCCAGCTCAGGTATCTCACCGAAGAATACCCTCCGTACAATTTCAGTTCGGAACAGGGTCAGGTTTCCGGATTCACAATCGACATTTTGCATCTTGTTTGGCGGGAGATGGCGGTTGAGCCGCAACCCATAGAGATATTGCCATGGGCCAGAGGCTACTACCTGTTGGCAAACCGCGATAACGTGGTGTTGTTTTCAACGGCTCGCACAGATGCCAGGGCTCCCCTGTTTCAATGGGCCTGCAGTCTGGGCACCCTGGAGTTAAATCTGTATGCATTCAAACAGACGGCGCCGAGATTAACCCGCCTGGATGACGCCAAGCGGCTAGTGGTGGTGGCAGTCAGAGAAGATGTGGGTGAGCAGCTGCTGTTGAGTCATGGCTTTAATCCTGCCTTATTGGTACGTACCAGCAGTCTGGAGCAGGCGGTTAGGGTGCTCAGTAGTGGCCGCGCCGATTTACTGTCCAGCAACCGATTAACCTTGGTGAGTACCCTTAAGCGGCAAGGCTATGAACCGGGCATGATGGCGCCTTTGCTTGAGGTCAGTCATAAGCCTTTGTGTTTCGCATTCAGTACCGGTATCCCTGCACAATTGGTGAGTGACTTTCAGGCTGTGCTGAACCGTGTTTTGAGTTCGGAAGAGGGGCGGCGTCTGCGGCAAAAGTACTTTGATGAAGAAACCTTGCTCAGCGTTCCCTGAGGCGGGAATGTGAGTTGTCTTGAGGATCCCCTTTGAGCCTTGAGGTAGACTGCAATTCTGTATTTGCAACGGAGTTGTTATGCAAGTTGTCAGCTTTACCGCCATAGGCCATGCCGAAACCCAGTACACAGAACTGGCCAATATGCCGATTCAGGGCAGCAAGGTCGCCGATAACCAAGGGGTTTTGGTGATCCATCCCGACTATGCCGAAGGGTTGGCCGACCTCGATGGTTTTTCCCATGTTTATGTGCTATTTCATCTGCATCAATGCAAGCAGGGAGCACTCAAGGTTAAACCTTTTCTCGATAATCAATTGCGCGGTGTATTTGCGACCCGCTCACCCAAGCGTCCCAACCCCATAGGCCTATCGATTTTGGAGATTGACCGTTTAGAGGGCAACCGTATCCATGTTAAGGGGATCGATATGCTCAACGGTACCCCCATCATAGATATCAAACCCTATATTCAGGCATTTGATTGCGTGCAAAACACCCGTGATGGTTGGTACGAGCAGGGCAGAGATCCACTGCAAACCCTTTCCGACGACAGGTTTGCCTGAATACTTTAACTGATCGATAAGAGGCAGTGATGAGCATAAAAGCCTTTTTCATGTTCATCTGCTGTTTCATTTTTATTTACTTGCTATTGATTGGCATCACTTTAATGGCTTTCAAGCTTGTCATGGAGCGGTTTGAGCGTCAAAATTCACTCTCTTTACTCTAGGGGGCATAAACCAATAGTGCTGCCTAGCTTACATCTGTGAGCCCTGGATGGGCCCAGGCCTTAAGGCCATCGAAAAGGATTGTTTTGAAAACTGCTATTGTCGTTCAGTTTCCCATTAGGCCGCTGGTTAATCTAGGCCAAACGCTTCCTTCCCCTTTATTTGCTCTGCATCCGCACCTGGCAAGCGCCCTTAGCCATGCCAAGTTGTTTTTATGTTTGATGGGTGCTTTGGGGCTATTTCATCATGCCACTTCGATTTGCGGACGCGGCTATCTCTTTACTGTTAACAACAGGAGTCTCAGATGACAGCTGCCAAATGGATTTTACATTCCCCGAAGCAGACTGGTGCCCCGCAGTTGCAGCTGTTGACGCCGCTGGCTGATGGCCGTCAGCAATTGCTTTGGCAGTATGAGTTGCCCCAGGCCGAGGATGAAGTGGTGCTGAGCGCCTTCTACAGCGACAGCGAATTTGTGGTCGCCACCTGCTCCGGGCAGATCTATGCCGGTGATATCGAAACCGGGCCTCGGCTGATGGTCAATCTGCCAAATGTTGGCATCTATGGTCATGGTTGGCTGGATAAAGACAGAGGCGAGTTCTGGTATGTGGCCGAGCAGCCAAGAGGGGATGATGAATATCCCTGTCTTCTGGGCTGGTCGCTGGCCGACTGGCGGCCGATTAAGGATATCTGCTTGCCTGAATATCTGGATAATCGCCGCCTTGGCAGCACCATGGTGCGGCGCCGTGACGGTTGTTTTTTATTCTATGAGCGTAAATGCGGCTCTCTGGCGCAGCGGGAGCATGGCTTCTGGTGCACCAATGTGGTCGACGGCCAGAGCCAATTTCACCGGATTGAGGGCAAACCGCTGCTTAAAGCTCGCCGTTACCCGAGCATACATCTTTGCCCTGACCGGCAGTTGGCGTTATTGCCGGTTTCTGAGTGTCTGTTGGATGAGAGCGGTGACAGTCCTCGCATCGCTCTGCAGTTGCAACTGGTAGCACTCGAATCTCTTGATGTGCTTTGGCAACAGCCGGTGCTTTGGTTTGACAGCCATGATGGCTTGTTGGAACCGGATGAGTTTTCCACTTTGCTTGAGTCGCTCAGGAGCGGCGAAGATGCCTGTGATGAAGAGGAGCTGACTGACGCGCTCGAAAGCCTGTTTGACGGGCTGAGCGGTATCCGCCTTTGCCGGGATGAAGCCGCTTTTTGGCTGAGTTGGCGCAGTGGCGAGCTGATTAAAGGCTATCTGGCGCCAGAGGAACACTTCCGCCTCAAGGCGTTGTCGCCGCGCTATCGTGCCAACGAATGCCCGCTCCCCGGCGACGAAGCCAATCCCTTTGCCCTGGTAGCCTTTGACCACTATGACTATCAATTGACCTCTGCATCAGCCAATCGTTTGCTGCTGGTGGGGTTCGAGATATATGCACTGGATACCAGCATTGTCAGGCCCATGTTGCCTGGGGACGCCGAGTGCCAGAGTTTACCCTGTTATTTCTGGCCTAAACCTGAATTGGTGATGAGTGAGCAGCAGAGCCTGGCCCATGGTGAGGCGGGACTCAATCTTATTGAGGCCGATTATCTGGAGCTGGGGGAGTGTTTGCTGGCCAGCGCCAAAGAGATGGTCAGCCGTCTGGCCGACTTACCAAACAGCGTCAAGGGTGAGCGCCTGGAGTGGCGTTTTAGCGACAGACATGGCCGTGAATGGACCGAGGCGCAGTTTGTGGCCGCGCTGATAGCTGTGCCGGGCGGCGCCGAGCTGTTGGCCGAAGCCGTTGAGAAGCTGCTGGCCTATCCCGATGCGGCAAGTCTGCGCAGCGGCGCCGACAAGCCGGCCTTGTCGGATACAGTGCTGGCGCTGGCCGGTGATGACATAGCTTATCTGCCTTTGTTGGCCCGTTACTTCAATATGCTGGCTGATGGTCCAGGCGCCGCCTTCCATCAACAGCACTCAGTGCCGCTTATTCAACGGCGCCACGGCCAGGGGCTGCTCAAGAGCCGCCAATATCGCCGTTTTGTCCAGGATTTGCCCTGGCCGATTTCCCCCGCCTGATTGCAAATCACAGGAATAACTCAATGAATGCCAATGTAAGAACCAATATCCGCCTGCAACAGGCCAAGCTGTTTTTTATCGGCCCTGAGCTTATTCAGGTTATCCAGAGCGCTGATGAGGCCGACACCCTGTTGTGGCAATGTGAGTTGCCGGGAACCGAGGATGGCGAGCTGGCCTTGTTGCAGTGGCTGGATGACACTCGCTTTCTGGCCTTGGGCCAAAATGGACTGCTTTTTGTCTGCGATTATCAGGCGCGCAGTTGTGAGCAGGTGCTGGATTTACAAATCACCGGAAGCCCAGGGGCCTGGCTTGATAGCCACAACCAGACCCTGTGGGTGGTCGGGCGGGTGGGCATCGCTGCGCGCCGCGGCCACAGCTTGCTCAAGGTCGATCTCGCGGCCATGGAGCCGGTGCAGCATTGGCCTGTGAGTGCCGAAATCGAGCCTGAGTCACTGATTCTGACCCGGGATGGACGCGTGGCCTTTTATGGTCGCAATGAGCATGGCGGTTATCGCTTCCGCTTTCAGCAACTGGTGTATTTTGACCCGTCAAACGAAACCTGGTCCGAACAGCCTCTGCCGGGGAAACCGGCTCCAGTGCAGGTTTCAACGCAGGATTATTGGTTCCAGAACCGTGCCAACGGCCTTATCACTACCCTGGCCGCCGATGGCGTGAGCCGTCATCAGGCCGAGGGCGAGCCTGTGCGTTACGAAGCCAGGTTGCAGCTGATAGATATGAACCTCGGCCGCCAAATCGATGCCGGGGTGCGCTTGCTGGCCATGGCCGATATCTGTGATGAATATGATGCCGAAACGGTTCAGGAGGCGCTGGAGCGGATTGCCGCCGGAGAGATATCCCATCAGGATAACGACGAGTGGCAGCAACTGCTCAACAGCCTGACTTGCAGCTATTTTTGTGAGCAGGAGCAAGTCTTCTGGCTGGGCTGGAAAGGGGGTGTGGTGCAAAAGGTGTCGCCGAAGGGCGAGAGGCTTTCCCCTCTGTACCAACTGGGCAGCCAAGATGCGGCGGGGCAGTGGCGGCCCTTGAGCCATTATGGTGATGATCTGGTCATGATCAAGGGGGTTAACCAAGGGCAACTCTGGTTGGCATTCGGTGATCTCGATGAGCCCAGTCACTACTCGGTCGACATCGACTCCCAAGCTGCTGTGCCCCAGAGCCTGTTGGCTGGCGAACAGCAAAAGTGCCCGCTCAATTGCTGCAGCTATCAACCCAAGCCGCTGCAAATTCCCAGCCAACTGCAGGCCGAGCCTTGCCCCAGTGGCAGGGTGACTCTCTATTGTGACGATCTGACATCGGATCAAGGTAGGCTGCAACTCTTGCAGCAACTACTGGCGGTGCTGCCTAAATTGGAGCAGAGCCTGGGGGAGGCGTGCGGAGCGCCCTTAGCCTCAGTAACAACCAGAGTCCCAGTAGCAACCAGAGCCGGCTGGCTTGGCCGCTTGAAACAGAAAATAACCCATAGTGCGGTTACTGAGCCTGGCAGGCTCTGGTTTGCCTTTGTCGATGGTTTGGGGAATCGGCACAGTGAATACGACTTCTTCCACTATGCCGTGCGTCTGGAGCAGGGGCCTGAGTTGATAGCGGCCATCCTGGCGGCATACTGCCGTCTGGCCCAGGCCAGGTGTTTGCTGGGAGCCAAGGGGCGGCCTGTGCTGGCCGAGGCTGCCTTGGCGCTCAGCCAGCACAGGCAGGCACTGCCGCAACTCGCGGACTATTTCAATGTTCTCAGTGCCTTGCCCGTGCATCCATTTCATATCAATCGCACCTTGAAAGTGATCTTTGCCGAACATCAGGACTCGCAACAGTTGGCGGCTTTCCTGGCGGCGGTCCCAAGCCCCTATAACGACCCGGAGTTTAAGCTGGCCGAGAAAGGCGACTATGACGACGAATAATTCGATAACGACGATAACTGGCAGTCGCTGGTATTTTTGAGCAAAGGATAAAGAAATATGTCATTCACAAGTTCGCCGGTTGGCGACGGTAAACTCATCTATATCGATGCGGACAATGGCTGCCCTTGCCTGTATCTCTATGAAGCGGCAGATACGGGCTCGGATTATCGGCTCATCTGGAGCACAGACTTTCCCATGGCTGAGGGCACTATGCAGGTCAGTGGCTGTTTCCATGGGGTGCCGGGGCGTGAGCAGAGCTGCGTTATCTGGGATCAGCAGGGCTGTATCTACTTGGTGGATCTGGCGCGTCGGCAGCAGGAGTTTTTGGCTCATACCGGGATGGAATATCTCAAAGTCGCGGTATTGAGTGATGGCCGAACCCTGGCATCACTGGGCGAAAATGACCGGCGCTGCTGTTATGACTTAACGCTCTGGCACTGGCTGGAGGACAGGGAACTCTCGCCCTCGGCTGCCATGCAGCTGAATGATGAGGTGGATAATCAGGGCAGCCCTTGGGCCGAGGTCGATGCGACCGGACTGCCGGACAGCATAGGGCTGAGTTTTACCGATCGCCTCTATGCCGGGCCGGATAACAGTTTGATCCTGCATTGTCACCGCAGTAGGCGCCGTCGGTCCCAGGCCTGGCAGTTTTTGCTGCGGCTGGACCCTATGGCTGTCGTCGGCAATGATCTTGTGGGTAGTAACCCCGTAGGTAGTGACCCCGTCGGTAGTAGCATTAACCAAGTTCAATGGCAGGGCCGTTATTCCGAGCTCTTGCAGGTGGCGGCCATGCCTCTGCCCAATCCGCCGGGGAATGAAGCGCTCTGGGAGTGTGCCCTGGCGCTGGACAGTGAGCGCGGTGAGCTTATCCTGCCGGCCATGGAGTTGAGCCGGGTAGCCGATGCTGAAACAGAGGCGCTGGCGTATCAGTTGCAGCGCATCGACTTGCGCCTTGGCCGCGAGATAGGCCGTTTTTACGTGCGTCAATATACCCGCGAGCAACTGGCCGATGACGCCGACATGCTGTTGGCCCCGGCCGATGTCGACAATCTCGACTGGCAAGAGGCGCAGGGGCGTTTCTGGTTACAGCTGGATGATATTGCCTACTGCGATGACGAAGCGGCGCTTTGGCTTGGCTGGCATGGCGGCGCGACCCGCAAGGTTTCTCTGGACGGGCTGTGGCGCTCACCCCTGTATCTCCCGGATGGCGAAGATGACTTATACGACGAGGAGGGCATGAAACTCCTCGGCAAGGGAGCCTTGCTGACCGACTGGCATTATCTGTGGCGCGTCAATCCCAACCCCACTCTGGATCTGGCCAGCCAGATGAACCAAGCGCCCGCCGCCATGGAGGCGAGCTTTGCTGTGCAATTACAGCAGACAGAATGGAGCAGCTTCCATGCCCAGGCGCAGGTGCAGGATACAGTTCCCCCTTTGCTCGGTTTTTCGCGAATCGAAGTCAGGGATCTGCAGTCAGCGAGTGCAAGGCTTGAGGCCTTGGACAAGCTGGTGCTGCGGGCATTGACAGATTTTGAATCGCTCAAGTCGGGTAAAGACTTGCGCCTCGGTTTTTATGATGCCGACGAAAGCTGGGATGAGGCGCGCTTCTTTGAGGCTGTGGCCCTCCAATTGGAAGGCCGGAACTATATGGCGCGTCTGCTGGGGCTATTCATTGCCAATGAGCGGCTCCATTACTGTTACAGCGATCCACACATTAGCAAGCCGGCACTGGCCGACTGTGCGTTGCAATTGGGATTGGCCGGCAGCCAATATCTGCCGCTGGTGGCCCAATACCTCAACTGTATCGATGTCGATCATGAGCTGTTTTTCCAACAGGATGGCAATCTGGATACCTTGCTCGGCAAGTATGCCGATACCCCTGATGGCGAGGACTTTAACCGCCGCTTGCCATATGAAATGAGCCGTCAGGATGAAGACGATTATCAATGAAATGATGATTAACTAAAGGTAATCATCATAAATAACAAAGGGTTGTTTTGTGATTGAGATTTTGGATTTTGCCCCGTATCCAGAGAGATACGCCCAGGCCAGCGAATTGGGCCCCAGGTTGCTGAAAGTAAAGTCTGATATAGGTGGCCCGGTTCTCCATCTATTGCAGATGCGTCCGTTCGATGAAGGTGGCACCGAACTGCTTTGGGCTGCCGAGTTGAGTTCATCCAGTTCTGACTGGCAAGTATTTCGAGGAGGATGAGCAATGGGATTGAGACAATCGTCCAACAGCATGGCTAAGGTGATTAGCGATCTCTTTGTTCAGCCAGAGTTTGGCGGGGCGGAACAAACCCGCGACCGGAGTCGCTATTTTATTGCGCTGCTGCCCATGCTGGCTATCCATTATCAGTGGCAACTGGTGTACATGTTCTCACCTTCACTGCTGCTGGCAATTCGAGAGGTCGACTTCTTTATTTTACTGTTGGCTATCTTGGCAACTGGGCTGCAACTCAGTATAGGTGCAGGGTTGCTGGCAGCGCATGTCGCTATTGGGCGACGGGCGTTCGGGTATTGGTGCGGTGTGCCGCTGGCATTGGTGAATATCCTGTTCGGCTTCTCCTACCCAACGCTACTGAGCATGCTTCAGTTTGACAAGACTATGCCTTGGCTTGGCTTGATGTTTGCCTTGGGCTGCGCTGTTGTTTGGCTGGTAGTGCAGTTACTGATCTACCTGTTTCGGCCTCCCTTGGTAAAAGTTGAACCTGAACACCCTTTGCTGGCTCATCGTAAGGGGTGCGCCCCCGATCGTCAGACGCCGGCGTTGGCTTTCTTTCGCAGCAGCATGATACTGGGGCTTTGCAATGGATTGTTTCTCGGATGGCTGACCTTTATGGTGCAAACTTCCGGTTCCCCTGCTTTTGCGTTGCGGTCTTTGCTGCGGCTTGAAGGGCAGGGGACAGGAACGCTCATCATGTTTTGGTTACTGCCCAGCCTCTATTTCGGCTACATGGTTCTCAGTCGCAGGGCTCGTAATCTGGGGTGGTCAGTCGCTAAGACGGTATGTTTGATGTTGTTTATTACTCTACTGTTATTACCCGGGAGCGGTGTTGTTTTCGGTCTGGCCCTGTCCTTTATGGACTCCTACGCCAGTTACATCCTTATCAGCATCTCACTGATGCTGCTTTGGGGAGCTATGCTCTCGACTTCACTGCTGAATATGATGCTGCTTTGGCTGGTGCCAAAGGACCCAAGAAGCAGTCGTGAAACCCAGGCGGCCTGGATGAAGCTGAAGCAGTAGCGAAGCGCCAGACTGACAGCCAGATTCTGCCGGTTGTTGGTACTTTGTCTGTATGGGCCCCTGTGACTGTGGGCCCTTTGCTTGTTGAGTCTCTTGGCTTTATCACTCTCCTTGCTTTCATGAATGGCACCTCCCAGACCGGGGTAAACTTGCAATCACGCACATAAATCCTTATGGTCTTAAGCGTTTTATCGTATTTACTGAAATAGTCAGCAATTCATACAAGCTGGACACAAATATCTCATCACGTAACAATCCTATTGATTTACGTCACTTTTTGTACGTTTTCCGGATAAAGATAATCGACTGGATGGCGACTTGTGCCTATTTTATCCGGCATGGGCCTCTGCCTGTGGCCCCAGCTCCCGAACGGAGACAAACAGAAGAGCAAAAGCATGAAAAAACACTTCGAACTCATAGATAAAGCCACTTTCTTCGGTGCTCTGGGCCTGCTGCTTGTAGTTGTGATCCCGCTGGCGCTGTTTCCGGTTGAAGGTGCCGAATGGATCGCCGTTGCCAAGGCGTTTATGACGGATAAATTGGGTTTTGCCTACCTGTCGCTCGGGTTGGCGGCATTCTTCTTTATGATTTACATCATCTTTTCTGACATCGGCCAGATTAAGCTTGGCGATGCCGATGAAAAGCCGGAATTTGCCACAGCTTCCTGGGCAGCGATGCTGTTTTGCGGCGGTATAGGCGCCAGTATCCTCTATTGGGGCACAATTGAATGGGCCTATTACTATCAGCATCCACCATTTCAACTTCAAGCCGGCAGTGAAGAAGCGGTGCGCTGGGCCGCCACTTATGGCCTCTTCCACTGGGGGCCTATCGCCTGGAGCATCTATTTGATCCCTGCCATCCCCATTGCTTACTTCTTTTATGTTCGCAGACAGCCTGTGCTCAAGGTATCGGCGGCCTTGATGCCCGTGATAGGGGAAGGCCGCAGTCACGGCAAGCTCGGCAAGTTTATCGATATATTGTTTATTTTCGGCTTGCTCGGCGGGGCGGCTACCACTCTGGGGTTGGCGGCGCCGCTGATCAACGAAGGCCTGAGTTACTTGTTTGAGCTGCCATCGACCACGGGTAGCCAGATTGGGGTTTTGCTTCTGTGTACTGCACTGTTTGCCTATTCCTCCTATAAGGGGATGGATGAAGGCATTAAGGTGCTGAGTAATATCAACTTCTGGGGCGCGCTGGCGCTGCTGGCATTTATTCTGTTTGCCGGCCCTACTATTTTTATGTTGGAAACCGGCCTGGACTCTCTGGGACGTATGTTGAACAACTTCTTTATCATGGCCACCTGGGCCGAGCCTTTCGGTGGTTTGGGGACTTTTGAGAATACCCATTTTCCTCAGGACTGGACCATCTTCTATTGGGCCTGGTGGTTGGTGTTTGCCCCCAGCATGGGCTTGTTTGTGGCGCGGATCTCCCGCGGCCGAACCATCAAACAGATGGTGGCCGGTTCAATTTTCTTCGGCTCTCTGGGCTGTGCCATGTACTTTATGATCTTGGGTAATTTCGGCCTGTCGTTGCAGTTGTCGGGGGAGCTGGATGTGGTGGGTATCCTCAATGAACACGGGGCGACCAGGGCAATTTTTGCGATATTGGAGCAGTTGCCGTTCAGCTATCTGGTCATCGCCGTCTTTACGCTCTTGTGTATCATCTTTACCGCCACCACCTTTGATTCCATCTCTTATATTCTGGCGTCCGTGGTGCAAAACAATGTGACCGAGGAGCCACTGCGCTGGAACCGCCTATTTTGGGCCTTTACTCTGTCTTTTATGCCTTCGGTACTGATGTTTATGGGTGGGCTCGCCACCTTGCAGACGGCGGCTATCGTCGGTGGTCTGCCGCTCTTGGTGATCGCCGTGATGCTGATGATGTCCGGGGTCAAGGCGGCCATGTTGGACTTGAGTCATCAGGATGGTTACGAGGATCCCGTGATTAATATTTCGGATCTGCCAGAGGTTGACCCCTGGAGCCGCGAAGGCCAGGCGCTGGCCAAGTTTGAACAATTGCGAGACAGCGCCATTGAGGCCGCCGATGCCGAGCGTGAAGCCCTGGACGCTATCTGGGAGCTGAAAAAACAGCTGCGTCGTGAAGCCTTGAGCCGCAGTGAATCGCACCTGGAATTGGGGGATGCGCCCGATGAGTCACTTGCCGAGCTGCAGCGCCTCACAGATGAAGCCATGACGGCAAAGGAGCGTAAACTGCAAGCCTCGGAGCAAGCCCAGTCTGCCCGCATTACCTTCAATGAGCTGATGCGGCAGAAACAGGAAGAGGAAGCATTGCAGGCGCAGGAAGAAGCCAAGGCGCAGATTATTGAACGCCTCAATGGCCGCGACTCGTAACGTTATGGCCCGGTTTGCCGCCCGGGCCTAAAACGGCTAAAATTTTTGTCGCATCAATCGATTGAATATAGGACGTTATACATGAATGGAGCGGGAGGGAGTTCCGGCGGCATTGGTCAGTTTTTTATTGGCCTTATCATGATGTGTGGTGGCGGTTATATGCTGCTCAACGCCATTCGGGTATCCAGCAACTTTGGTCTGGGCACCCGCTTGTATGGTGTCCCCGCATTTGGCAGCCAGTGGGGGATCACCGGTGGTATGATCTTGGTGCCCTTTATTCTGGGGGTTGGGATGATTTTCTATAACGGCAAGAATATTCTTGGCTGGTTATTGGCGATTGGCTCAATCACAGCGATGATCTTTGGGGTGATCTCTACCATTCACTTTAGCCTGCGCAGCATGAGCAGTTTTGATCTCTTGGTGATCCTTGTATTGCTGACAGGTGGCATAGGTTTGTTCCTGCGCTCACTCAAAGGCAGCTGAAACTATCTCAAAAAGGCGTTACTGCGTTGACCGGCAACGCCTTTTTAATCTTAAAACAACTTATTCAGCATGCGCCTGACGACGCTCGACTCGTCTTGCTTGAATGGCTCAGTGTTTTCTTTGGTGAGGAAATTATGGTTGGCGATGATTTCCAGCAGGCGTTTGCGCTCATCCGCGGTCAACTGCCCGGACATATCCGGCAGTCGCTGCTGGCTGGCCAAGTGGATAATGAAAGACTCAGGTTGCCGCCCTTCGTGCATGGCAAAATACACAGTGGCTTGTGGCGTCACACCTATCCTATCCAACCAGAGTAGCGCCCAGAATTCCTTGTCGGCTTCAAGTTGCAGGCTCACATCGACATCGCCTATGCTTGAGTGCCCAAGCGCTTCATCCTGCCAACGCTCGGCCATATTCAGATGGCCTTCGGCAACCAAATGGTTGACATAGGCTTCCCTGACACTGGGACAGCCCAACCAGTGCAGCCCTCGCTTCCCAAGACCGCTGAGAAACAGTGCCAGCCGCTCTCCCATCTCGGTTGGCAACAGCCAGACAAAGTCTGCCACGCCAACTTTGCCGCGATAATCGCTGTAGGGATCCCAACCTTGTAGAACCGGCAGTTTCAAGGCTTGTGGTGTCAGGTTTTCCAGGCCTTCGCCGCTTTGCAAATAGGCCTGTAACTTGTCATAGACAGCCTTCGCCGCTGCCGGTTTGAGTTTCTGCTCCAGGCCGCGTTGCAGGCTGAGGTTAAATAGCTCAAAGGCTTGCTGCGGTAAGGGGCGCTCCGGGAAACAGGCCTTGAGATCGGCAATAAACCCCAGCATGGCAGTTTCATCGCAATAGCCGAGGGCATCCAACAGCTTTTGTTGAGCCAGCCAATGGCTGCGGCCTATCATGCTGTTATCTTCTGGATCGCCTTCGGCAAAGCTTGCCAATCGCTCCAGGTATCGTTGCCAGAAGCGCTCGTTGGCCGGCGCATAGCGTGCGATGCGCCTGTCTTGCAGCAAAGTATGGGCATCCAGCTGCGCCTCGCTGACTCCCAGTGTCAGCAGCTTTTGATGCAGGCTCTGCTCTGTCTGCGGATCATCTATGGCGGCATATCCCTCATAGTTTGCATAAAACTGACTGATGCGGCTGATAAGCACCATAGGCGCCAGTTTCAAAAGCAGTTGCCAGTGGCGCTGGGCCAGGATCTGCAGTTCGGTGTGAGCCTCTGGCAGTTGGCTATTTAACAGGAAAAACAGGCTGAGCAGGCCGCGCTGGAAACCATCGTCCGGGAAAAACAACCAGTAGGCCGCTTGACGCTGGCTTATCTGGCTTCCGCGTTTTCCCCCATCCTTGCCAAGTAGCGATTCGGCAACGGCGGCCATAGTGTCAGCATCCTGCTGCTCCTTGGCCTCAGTGAGCCAGGCCTTGAGTATCAAATGCTGCGGATTATCGTTGTTGAAGCGGCCACCATGCCGATTGAAGACACGCATATAGGCAGTGAGGAAATGCTGCTCCAGCCAGCCAAGCAGAGCCTGGGTTTCTGCCTCTGTGCACTCGGGGCGGCCGAGCCGATAGGAAGCATAGGCGATGCCTCCCAGGTGAGTCGGCAACTTGTCCAGTGCCGCCTGCAGACGATCGGCAATGGCTGTATCCAACTGTGCGAAGTCACTTTGCTTGCAGGTATGGCTAAGCAGGAAAAAAGGCAGCGCTTCCAAGCTGGGTAGTTGGCAGTTGCCTTGAGTTTGCCCGGGGCTCTTGCCACTTTCCTGCTCTGCCTGGGCACTGCCGGTATCTGTCTTATCCTGCTGCCAGGGGGCGAACCTGTCGTCCATCAGCCAGGCTTCGGCAACCTGTGCCTTGGGCTCAACGCCGAGCGCATCCTGCAGCGCCAGCGCCTCATCTTCCACCCTATGCCCCAAGATCAATTGCTGCTTGACCTGATCCCGCCACAGCTCAGTGTCTTCAAGTTCCGCTTCTACCGGCCAGTCGTCCAGGCTGTAGAAGAATTCCAGTATTGGCTGGGTTTCTTCCAGCGTTTGTTCATCGGCATAGGCCAGCAGCGGGGTTTGCTTTAGACGTTTGAGCAGCTGCGCCTTAAACCAGGCGTAATCGTCAGCATGTTCGGTAAAGTGTTCCAGCAGGCTGGGGTTGACTGGATCACCCTCGGCGGTTTGGAAAAAACAGCGGCGGCTCTGTTCGCCATCACAGTGCAGATAGGCGTGGATCAGTTCGCGGCGCCAGCCGAACTCCTCTACCAGTTTGCCCAGCAGTTCCACGGGTGTATAGCCGCTGTCCAAATCCCAGTAAGGCACTAAAAAGGTGGCCAGATAATGACTCAGTTCGGGATATTGCCTGGCCAGCATGTAGAGGGCTTCCACCCCGAAGACGTTGTAGTCATCGAGAAAGAGATCGCTAAAGTCGTTACGACTGCGGGAGAAGGCCACCATGGCCTCGGCTGTTGCCTTGATCTCGTCCAATAGCTCGGGGAAGTTCAACGCTGCGGCAAACAGCACGGCTTCAGTGTAATATTTAAAGGTGTGGTGCGCTCGAGCGGCGCTGAGTGCATGCACCAGCAAGTTGCGGTTGCCGCCGGCATCGTCATTGCTGAGTGGCTGCTGTTGCTCGTTGACAAACTCGATATTGAACCGCAGGGAGCCTTCAAGACGAAAGGCGCTGCCATCGTGCAGGTGTTGCCGGTATTGCTGCAGCGCCTGGGCGATGCTGGCGGGATCTTGTGGCTTGAGGCTAATGCTGAGGGTTTTGTCGAACTGGGGCATATTGCTTCCTTGATATTAAATTCCGGTCGTTGCCTGTAAGGCACTTCCTGTTAAACAACCGGCGATCGCGCCGTGAGCCAGGGCGTGGCAGTTATCCTGTTATTACTCGTTTATTGGGTTATTCCCAACTGCTGTTTTATCAATGTCTTCCTTAAGAGCCTGCTATTAAGAGCCTTGCGCCAAATCTTTGGCCAGTTGCCGGACCGCGGCAGACTCGTCTTGCAGGAAGGCGCTGAAAAGCTCGGCGTCAGCCCCGGCTTGCGCCAGCAACTTCAGCAGGCGTACACGTTCGTCTATGGTCAAGAGCTGCGAGGTCTCCGGCAGTCGGCCCTCATCGGCCAAATGTTTGAGGAAGGGTGCCGGGGCGCGGCCTTGGCTTACGGCGAAATAGGCAGTGCTCTGCGGCGCTACGCCTATGCTGTCCAGCCAGCCAAGGGCCCAGTTTTCCTTGGTACTCTGAAAGGCTAACCCTGTGTCATAGTCGCTGTGACGCTTGTGTCCTACGCTGTGATCTTCCCAGCGCTGCGCCATCGAGAGACTACCCTCGGCAATGAGGTGGTTGACATAGGCCGTCTCCACACTCGGCCGGTGAAGCCAATACAGGCTTTGGGTTCCAAGGCCTGCGAGAAACAGGGCCAAACCTCGCCCTTGCGCTTCGGGCAATAGCCAGACAAAGTCGCTAAGCTCAGCGGCATCGGCGGGGTCGTCCGAGCGGCAAGGCGCCCAGTCCTGCAACTCGGCCGTGGCTTGGGGCGTCAAGGGTTCAAGCCCTTCGCCCGATGTCAGATAAGCCTTGAGTTGGCGGCAGAGGCTTTGCGCCTGCTCTTCGGTAAATGATTTGCTGAAGCTTTGCCGCAGGCAAAGATCAAACAGTTCGAAAAACGCCTGCGGCAGAGGCGTCTCGGGGAAGTTGGCCTTGAGATGGCCAAAAAAGCTCAGCCTCGGCAGCTCGCGGCTAGAATCCAGCGCTTGCAACAACTGCTGCTGTTGCTGCCAGAGGCGGCGGCCTATCATGCTGTTATCCTCTGGGTCGGCTTCGGCAAACCGGCTAAGCCTGGTGATATAACCTTGCCAGAAGCGTTTATCGGCCGGGCGATAGGCAGCCACCTGTTGTGCTGTCAGCAGGGTATGAGCATCAAGCTGCGCCTCGCTCACACCCAGCTTGAGCAGGTTTTGCCGCAATTCGGCCTCGAGATGCTCATCGTCAATGGCGGGATAGAAGGCGTAGTCAGCCCAGCAATAATAAATTTTTTCAATCAGTTGCAGCGGATCCAGCGTCAGCCATAGCTGCCAATGCCTTTGTGCCAGGGTTTTCAATGCCTGCCACTGCGGCGCTTCGAGCTCCGGGGCGCAGAGCAGGAAATACAGCGCCAACAAGCCGTTTTGGAATCCTTTATTGCCATTGGAGCACAAGAGTGCAATACGCTTTCCGTCCTTACTGGTATAGAGTATCTCAGAGGCAATTTGAGCCATCTTGGCAACATCGCCCTCGGTGTCTATATCCGTGAGCCAGCTCTTGAGAAGGCGATGTTCACGCCTTTTCTTTTGGTACTCTCCGCCCTCATAGAAGATATGATGCTGAAACTGTAACGGCAGCTGCTGCGCCAGCCAGCGAAGCAGCGCCGCGGCCTCGTTGGCCTTGTCGGCTTCCGGGCTTAAGCTGTGGGGCGAGTTCAGGCGGCTCAGGCGATAGGCGGCATAGGCGCAGGCGCCAAGGCTCTTGGGCAGTTCGGCCAGCGCGCAAAGCATAGCCTCTCCCACTTCGGCATCTAGCTCTTCCAGCTCATCAATCCTGAGATAGTCTTCCGACTCTTCCAGGTCATAAAATAGCTCGGCATAGTCAGAGCCCGGCTCGTTATCATACTGATCCCAGTCATAGTCTTCTGCCAGAGCCTGCTCTTCCCCGGTTTGCCATAGACAATGACGGTCGTCTTCCCGCCAGGCCTCTGCCACTATTACCAGAGGTTGGCTCTGCTCGCTCAGCTGCGCCAGCAAGGAAAGTGCTTCATCCTCTACCCGGCGACCCAAGATCAATTGCTGCTTGACCCGATCCCGCCACAGTTCAATGTCGTCAATGTCAGCCTCTACCGGCCAGTCGCCCAGACTGTAGAAGAACTCCAGTACCGGCTGGGTTTGTTCAAGCGGTTGTTCATTGGCATAGGCCAGCAGTGGCGTTTGTTCGAGACGTTTAAGCAGCTGCGTCTTAAACCAGGGGTAATCGTCCGGATGCCCGGCAAAATGTTCCAGTAGGCTGAGGTTGACTGAATCACCCTCTGTGGTCTGGAAAAAGCAGCGGCGATTCTGCTCGCCGTCGCAGTGCAGATAGGCGTGGATCAGTGCGCGGCGCCAGCCGAACTCCTCCACCAGTTTGCCCAGCAGTAACACAGGTTGGTAGAAGCTTTCCAAGTTCCAGTAAGGTACCAGAAAGGCGGCCAGATAATGGCTCAGCTCGGGATATTGCCTGGCCAGCATGTAGAGGGCTTCCACCCCGAAGACGTTGTAGTCATCGATAAAGAGATCGCTGGAGTCGTTGCGGCGGCGGGAGAAGGCCACCATGGCCTCGGCTGTGGCCTTGAGCTCGTCCAATAGCTCGGGAAAGTTCAGCGCTGCGGCAAAGAGTACCGGTTCGGTGTAAAAGCTGAGTCTGTGATCCCGGCGGGCAGTATCGAGGGCGTGTTCCAACAAAGGGCGGTTGGCACCGGCATCGTCACGGTTAAGCGGCCGCAGCTGCTGATTGACGAACTCAATATTGAATAGCAAGGAGCCATTGAGCCGAAAGGCGCTGCCGTCGTTCAGGTGTTGCCGGTATTGCTGCAGTGCCAGGGCGATGCTGGCGGGATCTTCTGGATTGAGGCTGACGCTGAGGGTCTTGTCGAATTGAGACATACTACTTCCTTGAAACTTGAGTCCTGCCCGGGCACAGCTAATCAGTGGAACTTGCAGCTGCAGCCTGGGGCCCGGCTAGTCTAACGACTGAGACCTTGAGGGTAAACGCCTTATCCGCCGCGGTGGCATTTTTGTGAGGCTCGCAGTTTGCAACCTGTTTGCTGTGGCGTAGCGCTCACTTTCCACAGTCGCGGGGTTTAGGTTGTTTGTTAGGGATTGCCCTTCACAGAGCAACTGGCTAGGGTTAAGGCCTTTTTGTACAGGAGTTGGTTTTCCCACCGGCGGAGCCTGTCATGGCTTGGGTGAAGTCGTCTCGATGGGACAGCCCAAGTCAATCAGGTGGGGTGTGGGAAAATAAATACGGCATTGGTTCAATCAAACTCCTGTCACGGAACGGTATAAATAAAAATAAGGAAGCAGCAGTATGGCGCCAAGAGTTTGTTCCAATGCACTGGAAGCGGTATCCCTGATAGGGAATGATGAATTTATCTGGACCCACTCTATGGGGGCTACGCCCAGAGTCTTGCTGGAGGCGCTGGCACAGCATGCCATGACGCGGCAGAACCTGACCTTGCTGCAACTGCATACCGAGGAAGCCGAGGCCTTGAGTGTGCCCGAGCTCAAGGGCCATCTGCGCCATCGTTGTTTCTTTGGCGGCGCCCCGACCCGCGCCCTGTTGGCCAGTGGCGAGGCGGATTATGTGCCTGTCTTTTTATCCGAGGTGCCCAAGCTGTTTCGCTCCGGCGAGCAACCCATAGATACGGCACTGGTACAGGTGTCACCGCCGGACAGCCATGGCAACTGTTCACTGGGGATCAGTGTCGAAGCCAGCCGCGCCGCTTGTGATGTGGCCGGCCGGATCATAGCCCATATCAACCCGCAAATGCCGCGCACCCATGGCGACAGCTTTGTACCCTATGACCGCTTTGCCGCCGTGTATGAACAGAGTTCGCCGCTGCCCGAACACCCCATGGCCGGAGCCGATGCCATCAGCCAGGCTATCGGCAAGCATGTGGCCTCTCTGGTTGAAGACGGCGATTGTCTGCAGATGGGGATAGGTGCCATTCCGGATGCCGTGTTGGGGCAGTTGGCAGACAGACGAAACTTAGGGATCCACACCGAGCTGTTTTCCGACGGCATTCTGGCGCTTTATCGCTCCGGGGCGATTAACAACAGCCGCAAGAAGGTGCATCCGGGGAAGTTGGTCACCGGCTTTGCGCTTGGCAGCCGCGCCCTCTATGACTTTGTCGATGACAACCCCGAAGTACTGTTTCTGGATATAGAGCAGGTTAATGACACCTCGGTTATCCGCCGCAACCCGCAGGTAATGGCCATCAACTCGGCGCTGCAAGTGGATATTTCCGGCCAGGTGTGCGCTGACTCCATAGGTACCCGAATCTATTCCGGGGTAGGCGGGCAGATGGACTTTATTCGCGGCGCCGGTCTCTCTCCCGGCGGGCGCTCGGTTATCGCCCTGCCGAGCACGGCCGCCAACGGCGCGGTTTCCCGTATCGCGCCTGTGCTGAGCCCAGGTGCCGGGGTGGTGACTACCCGGGCCCATGTGCACTATATTGCCACCGAATATGGTTGTGCCAAC
Organism: Shewanella chilikensis; assembly: GCF_002836945.1. GTDB lineage: Bacteria > Pseudomonadota > Gammaproteobacteria > Enterobacterales > Shewanellaceae > Shewanella > Shewanella chilikensis. Next base: position 7,300 of record NZ_NIJM01000045.1, on the reverse strand, counting down.
CTCTGGGGCCGCAGTATCCGCGAGCGGGCCAGAGCCTTAATCGATATAGCGCATCCGGATTTTCGCGAATCCCTGTGCCGGGAGACATTCGAGCTCTGGGGTTTGAGTATTTGAGTTAACGCTCATTAGGTAAAACTTAACACTGTTATCATGGTGTTAACTTTGTATACCGGGTAAGATGCGGTCAATCTCTTATCGCGGTAGGTTCCATGAGCGACAGCAGCTTCTTTTTGGGTGATTGGCAGGTCGATCCCGGCAGCAATAGTTTGCGGCTGGGAAAGCGCCTGCGGCAGTTGGAACCCAAAGCCATGGATGTGCTGCTGTATCTGTGTCGTCGCAGCGGCGAGGTTGTCAGCAGCGATGAGCTGCTGGATGCCTGTTGGCCCGGCAGCGACACGGGCGATAACCCGCTGCACAAGACCATCAATCAGCTGCGTCGGGCGCTGGACGACAAGGCCGGCGATCCTTCTTTCATCGAAACTATCCGCAAACGCGGCTATCGAGTTGTAGCCGATGTCCGTTTCCCCATCGGCCACGAAGCCAGTTTGCCGTCGCTGGCCTGGAGCCAGGGCTCACCATTTCCCGGGTTAAAACCCTTCAGCGCCGATTATGCCGGGGTGTTTTTCGGCCGCAGCGAACAGATCAACGCCTTACTGGAACGCATAGCCAGGCAGATTAAACATGGCCGCGGTTTTTGCTTGCTGCTTGGCCCCAGTGGCAGCGGTAAGTCATCGCTGATTCACGCAGGCATTTTGCCCAATCTGGCTTCGCCTCAGGGCTTTCACGGCATAGGCCTGGCCTGCTATTCGATACTGGATCTGGCCGATGTCGCCGAAGATCAACTGCTGCTGGAGTTGGCCGCCGCCATGCTCGACTGGGAGCTGGACGATGCGCCGGTATTGGCAGGCTACAGCGCCGAAACGCTGGCTCACGCCCTGGAGCAGGATATCGACAGCCTCTGCGCCCAACTCTGCCGGGCGCTGCCGTCCCAAAATTGGCAGAAGCCCAGGTTCGGCCTGTTTGTCGACCGTCTGGAAGTGCTGCTGTCTTCGCCGCGCTTCTCGGCCGCCGCCCGTGAGCAGGGGCTGGCGCTGCTCGACACTCTGGCGCGTTCCGGAGCCGTATTGCTGCTCAGCGCCTGTCGCAATGAATTCTACCCTCAGGTGGTTGCCAGCCCCAGCTTGATGGCGGGCAAGGGCAATGGCGCCCATTTCGATCTCTTGCCGCCCAGCCGTCAGGAACTGTTGCAGATGATACGTTTGCCGGCCGCAGCCGCAGGCCTGAACTGGGAATTTGACCCTGAATCGGCACTGGGCTTGGATGAGCTGCTGTGCCGTGAGGCCGCCAGTAACCCGGATGCCCTGCCCATGTTGCAGTATATGCTGCAGGCCCTGTATCTGCAGCGCAGTGACGACAACCAGTTGCAACTGGCGGTTTATCACCGTCTGGGGGGGCTGGCCGGAGCCATAGGCCAGGCCGCCGAAGATGCCATCGCCTCCTTGTCTAGCTCGCAAAGGGCGGCCCTGCCGCGGGTGCTGTCGCTGCTGGTGACCCTCAGGGAAGATGAGCAGTCGGTCACCAGTCGCAGCGCCAGATATTCCGAATTGGCCACGGATGCCGAGCGCGCCTTGGTTCAGGCCTTGGTCGATAGTCGGCTGTTTGTCTCCCATCTGGAGGACAGCGAACCCGGTTTCAGCATAGCCCATGAAGCCTTGCTCAGACGTTGGTCCAGGGCCAGAGACTGGATAGATAGCCACAGGGAAGGGCTGGCGGCCAAGGCCAGGCTGTTCCATCAGGCCAGGCGCTGGCAGCAACAGCAGTGCAGCCGCGATTTTCTGCTGCCCCAGGGCAAGCCGCTGACCGAAGCGCTGGCGCTGAAAAACGATCCCCTGCTTGAACTGGATCCAGTCAGCGAAAGCTATGTTGCCGCCTCCAGCGCCAGAGGGCAGCGCCAGCGGCGCCTCAAGGGCGCGACCTTCATGCTTTTATGCCTCTTGACCCTCATCTCGGTATTCATGAGTTATCGCAGCGTTGAAGCCGAGCAGCAGGCGCAGGCCAAGCGCCTGGCGGCAGAAGACTTGCTGGGCTTTATGGTGGGCGACTTTGCCGACAAGCTGCGCAGCATAGGCCGGATGGATCTGCTCGATGGTGTCAGCAACAAGGCGCTGGATTATTTTCGCGAGGCCGACAGCAGCCTGAGTGAGGCGGCGTTGTTTCGCCATGGCCAGACACTGGAAGCCATGGGTGAGGTGGCCTATTCCCGTGGCCGGGTGGATGAAGCGGAAAAGGCGCTGCTGGCTGCCAGAGACAAACTCTTGCCACTGCTGTCCGGCAGTACAGATCAGCTGGAGCTGTTAAAGACTCTTGGCGCCAATGCTTTCTGGCTTGGGCAACTCAAGTATGACCAGAGCGATTGGCAGGGCACCCGCCCCTGGCTTGAGGCTTATCTGCAACACAGTCAGGCCATGTACCGACTGGCGCCGGACAACAGCGAAGCGTTGATGGAACTCTCCTACGCCCATAACTCTCTGGGGTCATTGTCGATGACGCTGCAGGAGTTCAGCAAGGCGCGCCAGGGCTTTGAGGAATCGCTGCGGCTCAAGCTGATCGCGCTGGCAGAGTCGCCGGATGACCCTCAGCTCTTGGCCGATGTCGCCGATACCCGCTCCTGGCTTGCCAGTGCCGCCAGCGCTGAAGGGGATATTCAAGTAGCCATCGCCATTCATAGGCAGATAGCCGAAGAGTTAAAACGGCATGCTCAGAGAGAACCCTATCAGCTATATAGATTATCCGGGAATCTGGAGATCTTGGCTCAGTTATACAGAGCGGTGCAGCAACCCGAACTGGCCAGAGATAGCGCAATGGAAGCCAGTCGGGCTATTGCTGCCGCACTTGAGGCCGACCCGGAAAATGAGCGCTGGCGAATGCAGCAATCTTTTGTTGAGGTGTTACTGGTTAGCTTGCTACCGACATCAACAGAAAAAACGGCCATGCTAAATACTTTGAGTGGGCATCTGGCCAGTAAGCCGTCAAGCGAAACCTCGACTAAGCAGCTTAAATTGGAGGCTCGTTTTTGGTTGGCTGCTGCCAATGAGCGGCTCGAACAAGGTGATTATCAGCAAGCTCAGAAGCTTGCTTTGTTGGCAGAAGCGTTTTTTACAACATTAGGACAGAAAACGGTTTTGGGCACTGTGGATATGGGAGCCCTGGCCGAGGCTGGGCTTGTAATCGCCTATAGTGTGTCCATGTTAAATAACGATATAAGCTTTGCCTATACTCACTGCCAGAAAGTCAGCCGAAGTCTGCAACCATGGGTCACTGTGAATAGTGATGCCCGTATACTCGCGCCTTATGCTATGGCTTTGGATTGCATTGATGACCAACAGGAACTATTGAAAATGAAGGCTAAATTTGAGCCACTTGGTTATCGTTTTCGTCAATTTAAATACCCCCTCAAAAACTAACCTAAAACAAGGATGAAGCTATGTCTGTACCCGTAAAAAATATCATTGTCACTATTACATTGGATGATAACCGCGTGCCTCAGTTTGCCTATGAGCCGGACGGCCCAGTAGTGGTAGATAAGCCCAACACTCATATTATCTATAAGCTACAGGACAAGACAGATATGGATTTGGCCTTTGTTGGCGCCTCCTTCGATACCCCCTTCGACGGCATTATCGATGCGGTCAAGACCGAGGCGCCGGATATGCTGATACTGATGGATACCAATTCTGTGGTAGGCAAGACAGGCTTTAGGCTGATCCTCAGTAACAGCAACAATACTCTATTGGTTTCCAGCCAGGATCCTCAAATAGTGAATACTGGCAATAACTGAGTTAGTTTTATTGTCAAGTACTTAAATCTGGCTTGATTGCATTCATCTGGGTGGCTTCTGTACCTGAGCCACTCAATCAGTTTTTCTTCTCCACATAAGGCATGTGGATCTAATTGACATGGAGTCGTTATGCGTATTGCTTTGATGGTCAGCGCGCTGCTGGCAAGCTTTCCCCTGGCACTGAGTGCCGCTGCACAGGCCGAGATCGTTCTGGCGATGGCATCGGTAAAGAGTGACGCCGAGTTGCAACTCTTGCTGGCCTAGCCTTCGCCGTTGGAGCCCTTGGGGCAGTCTTTATCCGCCTTTATCAATAGCTTGGTGTTTGATAAGTAGGGGCTTTGCATCTGGATCGCCGGCTGTTGCAACAACCACTGAGTGCTTCGGAAGTCTATCGGATCCTGGCGCTGTTTGACTGGCCGTCACGGATGGCCGAGTTTGACCAGGCGGCGCAGCTGAGCCAAACCGACAACCTATTGTTGAAACCGCGTTTACCTTACTGTGATGTCAGTGAGCCCGTGGTGCTGAGTGTTACTCTGGATAGCGCCCGGCAGGCGAGCTTTCACTATTCACAGCAGGGCGTGGAGTGCAGCGGTGATGTGGTGGTCAGTGAACCCGCAGTGATCACCTATCAGCTGTTGAACCTGGAAGATTCTCCGGCCGGGCTGAAATTTGTCGGTGCCGCCTTCACCAATCCCTTCGATGGTCATATCGTTCGGGTCGAGGTCAGCGCCGATGGCTTGACGCTGCAACTGTATGACCCTATGCGTAATACAGGCACGGGCAAGTATCAATTCCTGTTCAGCAGTGAGGAATCGCCGCTCCTGTTGCCCAGTCCGGATCCACAAGTTATCAATAAAGATATAAAGTAGTTATTCCCCCCCCGATTTGCCGATCGGGGGATTCTTTCCCGCCCGAAAGCTCCTATGCTTGCCAATCATTGCCGTATTTTTGTGGTTGGACGCCTTTCCCGCCTACAGAAGGTTGGAATTATTAACGATATTTATCAATAGATTACATCGTAAGCTTATCAGAAGGTTAGCCTTGTACGTACGCGCTAGAGTTATCCCTGTCGAAATTGAACAACCCGCAGGTCGGGAGGGAGAACAGCATGGCAAGCCCCTACAACAATGAAGCTGGTTTTAGTCAGTGTGAGTGTGACAGCGAGGCTCTGGCGACCCTGATTGAGTGCATGCAGCAACCTATGGTGCTGGCCGATGGTGAGGGTAAAGTGTTGGCGGTGAACTCTCCGGCGGCCGAGTTGTTGGGTGATCAGAGCGAAACCTTTGCCGGTGAATTTTGGCATACCTGGTTGGCGGCGCCTTACCGTAGCCGCTATGCCAGCATGTTCAGCAGCCAATACGGTCGTCAGGTACCGCTGCAACATGGCCCCTGGGAGGTATTGCTCAGACGTGTCGATGGGATCGAGCTGCCGGTGAATCTGTCGCTTTCCTTTATTCAGGGCTTGCTGCCGCTGTTTGTGATTGGTTTGCATGATCTCAGCGGTCACAGGGATGAGATTAAACGCCTGTCCACCCTGGCGGCGACCGACTATTTGACCGGACTGGCCAATCGCCGCACTTTTACCGAGACACTGGAGCGCCAGTGGCAGCAGTGCGTCGATAAGTACAAGCCCATCAGCACCTTGATCATAGATGCCGACCATTTCAAACAGTTCAACGATCAGCATGGTCACCTGATGGGGGATGAATGCCTGAAATTGATGGCCAAGACCATAGCTGCCGCGTTGCCTTCGCCCCAGTGTCTGGCGGCGCGTTTTGGCGGTGAGGAGTTCGCCCTGGTGTTGCCCGGATTCAACAGCGCCATGGCCTGGGTGGTGGCCGAGCAGATAGCCGAGGCCATTCGTAGCCTGGACTTCGTCAAATTGGGGCTGAGCCGTGAGGTTTGTGTCAGTGTCAGCCAGGGGATTGCCACTGAGATCAATGGCCAGTACCGCACCGCCGAGGCCATGCTCAGCGCGGCGGACACAGCCCTGTACCGGGCCAAGAGCGATGGCCGCGACAGGATTAAGTTATCCGCCTGAGGAGGAGAGGATGAACTGGTATGTGATGACGCTGATGCCCAGCGCCCGGGAGCGGGCCGACTGGTTTGTCGATATTCAGCTGCGGCGCTACTGCCATTCGCCGAAAAAAGCCGCCCTGAGACTGTGGAAGGGCTATTGCACCGAGCCTTTGGTAAGACAGCTGCTGAGCGACTTACAACAGATAGCAGCGGCTGAGGGGCAACTCCCGGCGGAAGAGCTGCGCTATTTGCAGGCCTTGCTGGCCCACTTCGACTGGTTGGCGTGTCAGCAACAGATGCGTTTGAGTCTCTCCTGAGTCTCACTGTGAAAGTGATAGAGAGCATCCTGAGGCTTGTCCTGACGCCAAAGTGCCTTGTCATCCAGGCCCAGCAACAGGGCGCGCAGGATAATCCCTGTCAGGCCGTGCGACACAAGGATCACCCGCTCCGGGGTTGCTGGATCGGTCAGCCAATGTGCCAGCCGCTGTTGCACCTGGGGGAGTGTTTCTGCGCCCGGGCCCTGCAGATACCAGTCATTGCGCCCGGCAAGCTCGGGTCTGGCGGCGTGGATATCGGCGACCCGGGTCTGTTCCCATTCACCTAAACCGCATTCAATCACCCTGGGCTCGGCGATAATGGCGCCGGGATCCCGGCAAAGTACCTCTGCCACCAGAGTCGCCGTTTCCATGGCCCTTCCCAGCGGGCTGGAAACCAGCTGAAATTCGTGTTCAGGATTTATTGCCGATTGCAGCCGTTGTTGCAAGACAACACCATAAGCTCTTGCCTGCGCCCTGCCGAGTTCGGTCAGCGGTGAGTTACAGTGTCCCTGCAGCTTACCGGCGGCATTAAATTCAGTTTGGCCGTGGCGTAGTATAAATATTTCCTTTGGCATGGCGGTCAATTCCCGATACTGCTTAAACGGTTGGCTGCGAAAGAGGGTACTCCCCGGCTGCGGAAGGAGCAAGTTGGGACTGAATACTAGTGACTCACTTGCCATGGGCTTCCTGGCCATCTGCATCGCAGGTGATGGGCTGCAGCTTAGCCAGCAGATAAACCCAAGGTCATTGGTTAGTTTTTGCCTGAAGCTATGATAGCCGCTGTGCCAGCGGCCTAAAGTCGTGGTGTAAGTGCATCCATGCACAAAGGCCAGTTCGCCATCCCTGGCTCTCGCTCGTAGCCGGTCGCTAGGCGACACTCGCCAAACCACACCGGGCAAGGGGCTTTGCTTGTCCAAAGCCCCTTGCATCCCCAAGGACACCCCGACGTAGCCGAAATCCCCGCTGGCTTATGAAACAAATTGGCTACACTCAGGACTCGCCAAATGCATCCATGCATAACGGCCGGCTCGCCTTCCTTGGCTCGCGCTCATAAGCTTGTCGCTTCGCAATATTCGCCCTGCTCGACCTTCGAGCCTCGACATCCCTGTCTCGGCTACGCCAATTT
>NZ_NIJM01000044.1 GCF_002836945.1 Shewanella chilikensis | reverse complement strand
TGATGGGAAACGGGATAGAGCCTATCCACGTGCGTTAAAAATGAGTAAAAACAAGTATCCCATTAAGCCTAAGAAAAATGCCGTTCACACTAAGTGAACGGCATTAGGCCGTATAGGCCTCGTTTTCAATCCATCTGCGGATTACTTCATGCGTGCCAAGACACGATCGGCTGCATCCAGAGTCGCTTGCAGCTCTTGCTCGCCGTGAGCCATAGACAGGAAGCCTGCTTCAAAGGCGCTTGGTGCCAGGTAAATACCTTCGTCCAGCATACCGTGATAGAAGGCGCGGAACTGCTCCATGTTGCACTTGGTGACCTGCTCAAAGCCGGTGATCTTCTCTTCATCGGTAAAGAAGAAACCAAACATGCCGCCAACATAGTTGATGGCCATGGGGATACCATGCTTGTCGGCCGCGGCCTTGAAGCCTTCGGCGATACGCTTGGTCTTGGCTGCCAGTTCCTCATAGAGGCCAGGCTCTGACAGGGCTTCCAGCTGAGCCAGACCAGCAGTCATGGCGATAGGGTTACCCGAAAGTGTGCCGGCCTGGTACACAGGGCCAGTCGGGGCAATATACTGCATGACTTCTTTCTTGCCACCGAAGGCACCAACCGGCATACCGCCGCCGATAACCTTACCCAGAGTGGTCAGATCCGGTGTCACGCCATAGTGGCCTTGGGCACCGCTCTTGGAGACGCGGAAGCCTGTCATCACTTCGTCGATGATCAGCAGGGCGCCGAACTGATCGCATAGCTCACGCAGTCCTTCAAGGAAACCTGCAACCGGCGGGATACAGTTCATGTTGCCGGCAACCGGCTCAAGTATGATACAGGCGATATCCTGCGGATGCTGGCTGAACAGCTCTTTGACTGAGTCCAGATCGTTATAGACAGCAGTCAGAGTGTGCTTGGCGAAGTCAGCAGGGATCCCTGGGGAGCTGGGCTGACCCAGAGTCAGGGCGCCTGAGCCGGCCTTAACCAGCAGACAGTCGGCATGGCCGTGGTAGCAGCCTTCGAACTTGAGGATCTTGTCTCTGTTGGTGTAACCACGAGCCAGGCGTATGGCGCTCATGGTGGCTTCTGTGCCAGAGCTCACCATGCGTACCTGCTCTATGGAAGGCACCATCTCAATGACTTTTTCTGCCATCTGCACTTCCAGCTCGGTAGGTGCGCCGAAAGACAGACCGTTCTCCACCGCCTTGAGAACCGCTTCGCGGATCTTGGGATGGTTGTGACCCAGGATCATAGGCCCCCAGGAACCGACATAGTCGATATAGGCTTTGCCGTCGGCATCATAGATATAGGCACCGTCGGCCTTTTCGATGAAGCGGGGAGAGCCGCCTACACCATTGAAGGCACGTACTGGCGAGTTCACACCGCCGGGGATGGTTTTCTTGGCCTGTTCAAACAGGTCTTCAGAACGGGTCATGTTTAATCCTTAAAGTCAGTGGCCGCTCTTTAGCGATCGGCCTTGCGTGAATACCAGTTAACCGGACACTCGTATTTTTCCAACTGATTGTCCACCCCGAGTGTCAGGGCAAACAGTGCCATGCGGATCAACAAGCCATTGTCGGCCTGACGGAAGATAGCCAGGTTGGGATGGTTGTTAAGATCATTGTCCAGCTCATTGGCCTGCAGCCTGGAGTCCCGAGGCAATGGATGCATGATCACTGTGTTGGACTTACAATTTTTGGTGTATATGGCGCTGTTCAAACGGAACTTGCCACGATACTTATCTGCTTCCTCCTGCGAGGGGAAGCGCTCTTCCTGAATGCGCGTCAGATAGAGTATATCAGCCTGATCTAAATTGCCTTCCAGTTGGTCTGTTATTGTGATCTTATGCCCGGCATTTTCAATGTCGGCGATCACATAGTCAGGCATTGCCAGCTCGGCAGGGGAGATCAGGGTGAAGCTGATGTTCTTGTACATGCACAGTAGACGCGACAGCGAGTGCACAGTGCGGCCGTATTTGAGATCGCCCACCATGGCGATATGCATACCGTCTATGCCTAAGCCTTTGCTGTGCAGCTCTTTCTGTATGGTGAACAGATCCAGCAGTGCCTGGGTTGGATGCTCGTTGGCACCATCGCCGCCGTTAATCACAGGCACCCGGCTGCCTTCGGCAAATTCGCGTACCGAGTAGGACTCGGGGTGGCGCATGGCTATTACGTCCGAGTAGCTGGACAACACCCTGGCGGTATCGTAGAGGGACTCCCCCTTGGACAGCGACGAGGAGGCCATACCGACCGTTTCAGCGACCCGACCGCCAAGCAGGTTGAAGGCGCAGCCGAAGCTGACCCGGGTGCGGGTGCTGGGTTCAAAAAACAGATTGCCGAGAATAGCACCATCCAGCACCTTGGTACGCTTCTCGCGCAGTGCGTATGGGGTCATCTTTTGGGCTACTGAGAAAATGGTTTGAATGGCGTCCAGATCTAACTGGTTTACAGAGAGGATATGTGATCCCTGGAAATGGTTCATCAGCCTTGGTTTCCAATGCAGTTGGGTGTTGACACTGAGGTCTGGACCCATGGGTTATGTAGGGTTTGGCTGAGGCGCAACTATAACAGAAGGCGGCGGTCATGAAAATGACTGATGACTGAAATTACACTTCTCCGGCACGGATTTCCTGCTGCAGGTTAGACCAACTGATCACTCCGACGATATTCTCCGGGTTATCTTGATAGATATAGACTTCACCGGCACGTTTCGTCGCCAGTATTTCATATACCTCGTTGAGGGTGGCCGAGTCGGGTAGCCCCTGGATCCTGTGTTGGGTCAGGCTGGTGTCAGTGTCAAACGAAGGCATCTGCAACTCCAGCATGGCAATCTGGCCTTCGGCATCTCTGGCAAGCACAGGCCTGCCCTGGGCGCGTTTCATTACTTCCAGCAGCAGCTCATCATTGTTGTTGACTATCACTATGCGCCTGTCCATCAGGGCGCGTACTCCGAGTTTCTGTAACCCCAGGTTAACCGGGGCCACTTTATAACCCAGGCCCATGATATCCAACTGACGAAAGAATATGGATTTGGCATTCAGCCCCTGATAGGCGATGAGGTAGGCGGGCACGGCCACTATCATTCCGGGCAGTATGATGGAGGCATCATTGGTCATCTCCAGCAGCGCCACCAGGGCGGCGAGCGGTGCACTGAGGCAAACCCCCATCATGGCGGTCATGCCGATGACGGTATAGAGCCCTGCATAGGGGGCCACCGAGGGAAACAGCAGCGCCGTCGCCTGAGCCAGAATGGCGCCGCCCAAGGCGCCTATACCGTAGAGTGGGCCTATGATCCCACCCGGGATCCCAAGGCCGATAGCGGCAATGGTTGCGATAATCTTGGCCAGCAATACCGCCAGCAAAAACCAGATGGCCGGATTGTCGCTGACCGCAAGTCCTATGGCCATTTCACCGCTGCCCAATGCCTGAGGCAGCACCAGGCCTATCAAAGTGGTGATAACACCCGCCAGTAACAGGCGGATAATCAAGGGCCAGTGTTGACCGCGCTCGGTCACCTGAATAAGGCTGTGATTGAATAAGGCCGCGGCGACCCCCAGCACTATACCGCCGAGTGCCAGCAGCGGGTACTGATCCAGTGGAATATGGCTGACCTTGATGGCATCAAACTCGTGGATATTACCGAACACCACCTGGCTGGATACGGCGCCGCAGATGGCCGACAGCATGATGGGGAAGAAGTACTGTACCTTGTATTCTCTGAGCACCACTTCGAGGACAAATACCACGGCAGCCAAGGGCGCGTTAAAGGTGGCGGCTATCCCGGCGGCTATGCCGCTGGCGCACATGATGCGCACACTGTTGTCCGGCAGCTTGAATTTTTCTGCCAATACCGAGGCGGTGACCGCACCCAGATGAATGGCCGGGCCTTCACGACCGACCGAGAAGTTGCTCGCCAGTGCAAACAGCGCCTGAAAAAACTGCCCCGGTGCCGATTGCAGCGGAATTTTGCCGTAATGCAGTTTCACCCTGTGCAATACATAGGCTATGCCCATCCGCTTGTAGCGTTTGGAGCCGAATCTGGCCACTAGCCAGATCAAAAAAGCCCCAAAAAGTGGTAACAGGACTCGCCAGTCACCGATTGAGCCCGTAAAATCCCATTCCTGTGTTTGGGTAACATGATTGGCCCATTGCAGCAGCAGGCGAAACAGTATGATGACAGCCGAGGCCATCAGCGCAAACAACAGGGCCAGCAGACACAGTTGAATACTGATCCTCGTTTGGGACAGCTTGTCTCTCATCTGGTGGCGCAGATACTTTCGCGCCTCAAGTTTGAACTTTCTGAATCTTGTCTGCACTGCTGCTTTCCGAAGCCTGATGTGAAATCTTAGTACCCAAGATGGAAATTTTTATATAAGGGGCTGTTAGTTAATGGCAAATTATCATCGCTGGCTCGATCGCCTGCAAGTGATGGAGCGAAATATTCGTCCATCCAGTCTGTATTTGTTGCTCTTGGTCATGGTGGCTTTTCTGACAGGACTGCTCAGCTATCACTTTTTTATTCCGCCTGCTGAAGTCAAATTTCAACGAAACGATGGCAAGAGTCAGAGATTGCAGATCGAGTTACAGGAGCAGGCGCAGCAGTTGGCGAGCCGCAATTTGGAGCTGAGCCTGGCCAAGGAAGCCAATGAGGAGATGCAGCAGCTGTTCAACAAACAGCATAAAAAGCAGCAGGAGCTTGAGCGTGAGTTGGCCTTTTACCGCAGCATCATGGCGCCAGAGCATAATGCCGAAGGGGTGGCTATTCATGGTTTGGAATTGATGCCTCTAGCCACAGCTGGACAGTTTCGCCTCAAATTGGTGCTGACCCAGCTGCAAAAGCGCAAGCAGGCGCTCAAGGGAAGAAGTGAGATACTTCTCATTGGCATGCAAGAGGGCAAGCAAGTCGAACTGAATTTAGCTAAACTGGTGGACACCAAGTTGGCATTTAACTTCAAGTACTTTCAGGTACTGGAAGCGGAATTTACCCTGCCTGAAGGGTTTGAGTTACAGCAGATGAAAGCCAAGGTCGTTGTGCCAGCGAGTCGCTGGAGCAAAGGCGCTGAAACCGAACAAAGTTTCAGCTTGCCTGAGTTGCTTGAGGGCGAAAAAGATCCCGGCATAATACTTGAACAAAATAGTCAGGTAACAGATAATCTGCCACAGCAAACAGATGTAAGAGGTAGTAATGACTGAACAAGCTGAATCAGCTATGCCCATCCAGTTTACCGATGCGGCGGCAACCAAGGTCAAGGCCTTGCTGGAAGAAGAACAGAACAGTGCGCTGAAGCTGCGGGTCTATGTCACGGGCGGCGGCTGCTCAGGTTTTCAGTATGGCTTCACCTTTGATGAAAAAGTAAATGAAGGCGATTTCACTGTGGAAAAACAGGGAGTACAGCTGGTGGTCGACCCCATGAGTCTGCAATACCTCGTTGGCGGTGAAGTGGATTACACCTCAGGGCTGGAAGGTTCGCGTTTCTTCGTCAAAAACCCAAACGCCACCACCACCTGTGGCTGTGGGGCCAGCTTCTCGGTATAATCGAGAAGCAAAGCAGCAAAAAGCCGTCCACTGGGACGGCTTTTTTGTGGGCGCAAGGCCGGTTACTGCATCAGGTTGAAGTTCATCTTACGCTTGAAGAAGGCTTTGACCTTAGGGGTAAAGGCTATCCATACCTGCAGCATGCAAAAGCCTATCAGAAAGCTGAAAATGGCCCAGTCCGGTGCCTTGATCTCAAACCCTGTGATTTTGAGTGAATTAGGCCCAGTAGCTACACTGTCGCCCTGATCCAGAATATAGGGCAAGAAGCTCACCAGCGCGAGCTGCACCAAGGTATAGAGTCGCAGTGCCCATAAGCCGGCTTGATGGCGCGCTAATACCGCCAACACCATGATCAGCGTCAGCAGACAAAAGATAACGCCTTGACCGGCAATCAGACCACTGACCGCGGCAGCGATATAAAGTAGCATCAGCAGCAGTAGGCGTTTGGGAATGGCGTAGCTTTCTGTGGCGGTTTGGCTCATCTCGCGGCGCTCCTTGTGCGCTATTGAATCATGTTCTATTGAATCATGCTCCATCGACTCAGTGACGCGTTTTGGGCGCCAGTCGCTGCTCCAGCTCATGTGGCGGGATCACTACGCCAAGATCTTCCAGCATTGGGAAGACGGCAACATAGAGCTCGTCATCTTCCATACCTGGAACCCAGCGCTCCAGCCATTCGGCCAGGCCGATGGATAGCGGCCGACAATCCTGCCAATCATCCTCGGCCCACAGAGAAGCCGTCTCTTCACTGGGCCAAACCGGAATACAGTCTTCATCGTCCGTGGTCAGCATCACGCAGCCGTCATTGTCCTGTAATACCCACAGCTCTTTGTGCTCTTTGACCTGCTCTACCAGGAAGTCGTAGCGGCCTTCCGGTGTCATACCGGCGAACTGGGCCTGGATTTGTTTCTTGCTCATGGTGACATCTCATCTCGGTGGCCAGGGCACTGCGCCCGGCCAAAAATTGACGGCATGTTAACACCGCTTGCAGGCAAGAAAAAGTGCCCCGCAGGGCGCAATGGTTAATTCCTGTTTTTCGGCTTTGCCTGGTTGAAGCCAATCTGCTCTCAGGCGGCGGGGAAACGGGCACCGAGCACGGCTTCGCGGCTGGCGCCGGTTACCGCCGGCAGGTTCGCCGGTAAGCCTTGATAGTGGCGCAGCGCCAGCCAGGCAAACGCTATGCCTTCCACCCACTTGGGATCAATACCCAAAGCTGAGGTAGTGGCTATGCTGTGGTTGGGTAACTGGGCCCCGAGGCGTTTCATCAATACGCCATTGAGCGCGCCGCCACCACAGACATAGATTTCGCCATCCGGGCTCAGCTTGGCTATGTCTCTGGCAATGCTGTGACAGGTGAGATCCAAGAGTGTCGATTGAATATCTTCTTCCGGCAGATGGCTGAACAGCGCCAGTTGTTGATCCAACCAGGCGTTGTTGAATAGCTCTCTGCCCGTGCTCTTGGGATAATCCAGCGAGAAATAGGGGTGTGATAACAACTGCGCCAGAAACTCCGCCGAACTGTTGCCGCTTTCGGCCCACTGGCCATCTTCATCAAACGGCAGTTGTCTTATCTGCTGGCTCCAGGCGTCTATCAGGGTGTTTCCCGGGCCGGTATCAAAGCCAAGGATCTCCCGGTTATCGGCGGGCAGGAAAGTGATGTTGGCGATGCCGCCGATATTGAGAATGAAGCGATTTATACCTGGGTGTGAGAATATCTGCTGGTGGAATGCCGGCACCAAGGGAGCACCCTGGCCACCGAGGGCGACATCCTTACGGCGAAAGTCGGCGATAACATCTATACCGGTTTCGGCGGCGATTGTGTTGGGGTCGCCAATCTGCAGGGTAAAGCCCACTTCCAGGTTGGGCATATGGCGTACTGTCTGGCCGTGACTGCCGATAGCACAGACCTGCTCTTTACTCACCCCAGTCTTGGCCAGCAGTTGCTTGACCGCGGCTGCAAACACCTTGCCCACAGTGCGATCCAGCCGCCCCAAACGGTTGATTTCATCCGTATCCGGTTGGCACAGACGCTGCAAGCCCTTGAACAGATGAGTGGGCAGCGGCTCTGTATGTTGGCCAAGCAACTTGGGTTGATCCTTGCTAAAGTCCACCAATACGGCATCAACGCCGTCCATGCTGGTGCCGGACATCAGCCCAATAAAGTATCCTGAATTCATCTATGCTGTCCCTGTTATTGCATCGCAACCTGAACTTGTTTGTTGCGCAGCAGAGTGGCCATCAATTGGCTACTGAGTTGTTGGAAGGCGACACGTTCGCGCTTGGCTATCGCTTCGGCCTTGGGGAGATCCACAGTGCGCGGGTTTCTGTGTACACCGTTGACGATAAACTCATAGTGCAAATGTGCGCCTGTTACCCTTCCTGTGCGGCCAAGAGTACCTATGATCTGTCCCTGTTTGACGCTTTCACCTTGTTTAACCTTACGTTTGTTGAGGTGTAAGTATTTGGTGGTATAGGTTTCGTTGTGTTTGATAAACACATAGTTGCCGTTGTATTGGTTGTAACCTGCCTTGATGACCCGGCCGCTGCCGGCCGCTTTGATGGGAGTGCCTATAGCGGCAACATAATCTACCCCACGGTGAGCCTTCACCTGACCAGTAACAGGGTGCAGGCGGCGGGGGTTGAAGTTGGAGCTCACGTACTTGAAGTCAACCGGAGAGCGCAGGAATGCTTTGCGCATGCTGCGGCCTTCCTCGGAATAGTAGTTGCCATCCTTGTACCTTACCGCGGTGTAACGCTCGCCCTGGTTGATAAATTCGGCGGCCAATATGTTGCCGTTACGCAGAAACTCACCATCGGCATATTCTTCTTCGTACATGAGGGCAAAGCTGTCGCCTTCGCGGATATCCAGGGCAAAGTCGACGTCCCAGCCGAATATGGTGGCCAACTGCATAATCTGCGCTGGTGTCAGTCCGGCTTCGACACCGGCATTCCAGAAGTTGCTCTTGATGCTGGCGCGGGCAAACTTATCCCGGGTCTCAACGGTTTTTACTGCCAGTTCTTCTTCGTAACCTTTGCCCTGTTTGCGGACTATCAGAGTTGAGATGGCATCAAGGCGGTATCTGAGCTCTTGCAATTCGCCATCGGCGTTTTTACCTATGGCGACTTCGTCACCAGGCATGATTTTCAACAGGTTTTTTTTCGCCAGCGGCAGCTGGGTAATGTCGTGAACTTCTCTTGCAGTAAGTGAGGCGCGACTGAAGAGCGCCGCCAGGGTATCGCCACTCTTTATCTCGAAATGTTCAAGCTCGGCTATCGCCGGGCTGGTTTGCTCCTGAACTGTCAGAGCGGCTTTAGCCTGTTGATTGAGTTTCTCTGTCAACGCCTCGGCGGCGGCTTCTGATTCGGGATCTTGCCCGCTTTCAACCACTTGCTGGGCCGTAGGTGAAGTGGGGGTACGAAAGGCCAGAGGCACTTGGTAACGAACATGAGTTTCCGGAACGGCGCTGTTTTTCGATGCCTCGGCTTCGTCAGAGGGCAGCAACAGGGTTATCAGGGTTATGGTAGTAAAAATACTAAGCAGGATTTGATGCTTTCTGGGCAGCAGTTTGAAGAGAGTTATAAGCTTTGCCATCGACCCGGATACCAATTTCTTAATTCTTGGGCATATTGCCTTAGTGTACACACTTTCATTTAGGCTGGCTAACAAGTAACATAAGTCTCTTTGAATTTGAAGAGCCTAGGGAGTTGTTGGCGAGATGGCTGATTTAGCACAAATAATGGCGGAAATTAAACGTGGTACCGACGAAGTTTTGCTCGAAGCAGATCTGCTTGAGAAGCTGAAAGAAGGTCGGCCACTTAAAATCAAGTTGGGTGCTGATCCGACTGCGCCGGACATTCACCTAGGCCATACCGTTATTCTTAACAAACTCAGACTGTTCCAAGACCTGGGACACGAGGTTATCTTCCTTATCGGTGACTTTACCGGTATGGTCGGTGACCCGAGTGGCAAGAACAGCACTCGCCCACCTCTGACCCGTGAGCAGGTATTGGCCAACGCCGAAACCTACAAGGAGCAGGTATTTAAAATTCTGGATCCGGCCAAGACCCGGATTGAGTTCAATTCCAGCTGGCTGGAAGATCTCGGTGCCGCCGGTATGATCCGCCTGGCCTCCCGCCAGACTGTGGCCCGTATGATGGAGCGTGATGACTTCAAGAAGCGCTTTGCCTCGGGTCAATCGATTGCTATCCATGAGTTCATGTACCCTTTGCTGCAGGGCTATGACTCAGTGGCATTGAATGCCGATGTCGAGCTGGGCGGTACAGATCAGAAGTTCAACTTGCTGATGGGCCGTGAGCTGCAGAAATCCGAAGGCATGAAGCCACAGGTGGTGATTATGATGCCGCTGCTGGAAGGGCTGGACGGCGTGAAGAAGATGTCAAAGTCCGCCGGTAACTACATAGGTATCAGTGAAGCTCCGGATGAGATGTTCGGTAAGATAATGTCCATCTCCGATGAGCTGATGTGGCGTTATTTGGAGCTGCTGTCTTTCCGTCCACTGACTGAAATTGAGCAGTTTAAGGCTGATGTTGAAGCCGGTGCCAACCCCAGGGATATCAAGATAGCCCTGGCGAAAGAGATTATTGGCCGTTTCCACAGTGAAGAAGCTGCCGAGGCCGCCCATCAAGCCTTTATCAATCGTTTCCAAAAGGGGGCCATGCCGGACGATATTCCCGAGCTGACTCTGGAAGCCGGTGAAGGACTGGCGATTGCCAATCTGCTGAAAGAAGCCGGTTTGGTTGGCTCCACTTCCGATGCCATGCGGATGATAAAGCAAGGTGCGGTGAAGATGGATGGCGATAAACTTGAAGACAGCAAGCTGGTACTGAGCACAGGCACTTGCGCGGTATTCCAGGTCGGCAAGCGTAAGTTTGCCAAGGTAACTCTGGCCTGAACTCAAGGTACCTAAATTCCAAGGTAGCTAAATTTAAGCATTTGTTTGAGCGCGTAAAATACCAAACCCGGCATTGCCGGGTTTTTTCTTACCTGTATCAGGCTCAGTGGTCGTGAGGCGGGCTACAGTTGTCGGTACCAAAGTAGACCTTGTTCTGGCAGCGCCAACTGAGCACGGCTTTTTCCACTGACCAGTCTCCGGCATTGTTATCGAGCGCCAGAATAAGCAGCATCTGCGGATGCCCTTCCTGGGTGCTGACATTATAGGTTAAGGTCTTGCCGTGAGAGTGGCTGATGCGTATAAACTTAAAGGCTGAGCCAGAATAGTGACGACTGATCCCTTCAGGATTGTTACTCCAGGAAGCTTGTTGATGTTGCGCTTGCAACAGCTTTTGATTGAAACGGTTTATAGGTTGTGCGGCGTAGGAAACCACCAGAGGTGGTTCAAACTTTTCTTCGGCATTGAATGCTGCCTGGGCCTGAGTCATCAGAGGGAAGCACAGGGGCAGGACAGCCAGTACGGATAAGCGACTCATCTTTACCTCTCGGATCAGAGTGAACCCTGATCTCGCTGTTGGCACTCAGATGAGTTGGACAGTAAAAAACAGGCCGGGTTCCCGGCGAGCTGGATTACTGAGCCGAGAGTTGATCCACCATGGTCTGATAGTCCATCAGATCCATATGTTCTTTTACCCTGTGGTTGAGGGTATCCAGCTTTAGCGTGGTTACTCCGGGGATGGCGATATCAATGATTTTCCCGGGCTTGCCAAACTGTTCTCCCGGACCCTTATAGTGGTAGTTGCCTATCATCACCACCAGAGAGCCTGAGTTGAACATGTGCTCTATGTTGAATCGATACTCGAGTACGCCGCGGTGTGCCCGCTCCAGAAACTCTATAATATGCCTGCCGCCCGTGTATTTGCGGTTTGCTGTACGGTCGTTGAAGACGCTGTCACGATTGTAAAAGGTCGCCAGCTCATCATAGTCGTGAGTGGTCAGAGCATGGATATAGCGTACGGCCATCTGCTGTTCCGGCGGCATATCGCCGCTGTTGGCCAGCAGTGGTGGGCTTAACAATGCCAGGATCAACACCAAATAACGCACAATCAATCTCTCTTGGTCTTTAGGTCAAACGCGGGTAACGACAGGTGCCAACGTATGGCGGCCAGGCGAATTATCAAAGCCGTGAAAAAAGCCAGCATCAGCGCCGCCTCGGCTTCGAATTTTAACTGCAGGCTGCAGGTGTACACCAGACCGCCCAGAATAGATGCTGTGGCGTAGATTTCGGTACGCAACACCATGGGGATCCGGCGGCAAAGCAGATCCCGAATAATGCCTCCTCCCACTCCTGTGATCAAGCCCATGACTACGGCTATCAGGGCGCCGTATTCCATTGTCAGAGCCTTTTGGGTACCGATAACGGTAAAGAGCGCCAGGCCGACGGCATCGGCTATGGCCAGGCTAGATGGGGGCAAACGCCAGGGGCGGCGTACCAGAATCAAGGTCAGTACCACGGTCAGTAGTATCACGTAGAGATAGTTGTGGTCATGAAGCCAGAATACCGGAGCGCCCAGAATGGTGTCTCTTAGGGTGCCGCCGCCGATGGCAGTGACCGCTGCCAGTACCAAAACGCCGAATGGATCCATCCGGTGCCGGCCTGCTGCCAGAGCGCCGGAAAGGGCGAATACGGCAGTGCCGAACAGATCCAGGCTATAGACCCACAATGTCATTAACCCATCTCTTTGAGATGAATGTTGAGGGCATCGACCGAGATACGGATTTCAATCACCGACAGGATTAAGGAATACAGCAATAACAGCAAACTGGCGCCGAAAATCATCGAGCCTGTAGTGTTAAAGCCAAGATAGATAAAAATCATACACAGTACACACAGGGCGAAGCTGGTGACACCGGCCTCCTGCATGCGGCGGATGATAACGATGCGGCGGCGCAGGTTTTTCAGCTGTTCGGCGGCAACAGGTTTATCGCCGCCACTCAAGGTGCGAATTAGCGCGGCTAGTGAGAAAAACCTATTGGTATAAGCCAGTAGCAGCAGGGAAATGGCCGGAAACAGCAATGCCGGGGTCGTCAAAGAGATATGCATATTGTCCAGCACGGCAGTCTTCTCAGTGTCAAGCGGGGAATGAAGGCATTATAAGGAGAAATTGAATAATTTAAAGCGTTTGTGAATAACGTAACAAAACCCAAATCAGAGGTAACAAGATCACAAAAGCAAACCAGATGGTGAAGGTGCGAAAGGTCAGCGCAATCGCTTTGGGTATGGTCTTGTGATCCGCTATGGGCCCCGGGCCGATTTTCTCCACCTGTACCTTGATGCCGGAATATTTTTGCGGTCCGCCAAGCTCTGTCATCAGTACAAATGCTGCCATGGTTGCCACCTGGAAATTAGAGCCGATAGGAAAGCGGCTATGGGGTGTTTGCCAAAGCAGTTTTAATGTCTGGGGACCACCTTGAATCGCCAGGGTAAAACGCCACAGCTGCGCCGGAATATAAAGTAGCACTTGATTGACCAGAAACACGGGCCGACCGAAGAGGCGGTATTGTGGATCCAGACACCACCAGCTTTGCTCCAACTGCTTTAACATTCTTACCAGCAGTACCATGGGTGCGCCAGCGAGGCAGAAGAAAAACACCACAGTAACAGTGCCGTGAATGGGAGTGGTTACCAGCTTTTCTATAGTAGCCTTGGCTATACCTGCCTCGGACAGTTCGGCCGTATCGCGGGCGACCCAGGGGGCGAGCAACTCTCTGGCGGCCGCTTTATCTCCCCGCCTGAGGGCTTGGTATATCTCTTCGGCTTCCTGAATAAAACAGGCGTCGTTGAGACACAGATAGAGGATCAAAAACTCAAAGAACCAGGGGAATGCCGCCAGTTCCAGCAGAAAGGTGATGATTAACCAAAATGGCAGTACCAGCAGTAAAATAGCCAGTGAACCGGCAATCAGCTGCTGCTTTTCGTCTCTGTCGCCCCGTTTGACCTTGGCGGCCAGTGACTTGGCCAGATGGCTCAACCAGGCCAGAGGTTGAAAAGCCTGGGGCAGCGGCGCCAAACGAGCCAGCAACAAGGCAAAAAACAGCACCAGAAACCCCTGAATGAGGGGGCCATCTAAGGCCAGCAGCTGCTCGCAAAAGGGCAGACTCATGGGCTCTGGTGCTCCTTAAATTAAAGGTGATGCAGCATGCCTATGACCATCAGGGCCGAGTGGTGCCCCGCCTTGACCAGATAGGCATCAAAGTCGACCGGAGAGTCGTTGTTGGCATTATCGGACAGAGAGCGGATCACCACAAAGGGCACGCCGAACTGATGACATACCTGAGCAATGGCGGCGCCTTCCATTTCACAGGCGGCCATAGTGGGGAAATGCTTTAGCATGACGGCAGTGCGCTCGGGATCGCAAATAAAGCTGTCACCTGTGCAGATAAGGCCCTCAATGGCTTTGACCTCTCCCAAACCTGCGATAGCCTGTTGGGCCGCCAGCATCAGCTTAGGATCCGGGATAAAAGCTTCCGGTTGCTGCGCCATCTGACCCATCTCATAGCCAAAGGCGGTGACATCGACATCGTGGTAGCGAACTTCATCGGAAATCACTATGTCACCTATCTGCAGTGTATCGACAAACCCACCGGCCGAACCGGTATTGATGACCGCATCCGGGGCGAACTTTTCAATCAACAGACTGGTCGCTATGCTGGCGGCAACCTTGCCTATGCCGGAGCGGGTAACTATGACTTCTTTGTCAACCAGAGTGCCGCTGACAAATTCAATGCCGGCAACCTTGCTGTGCTGTGGGTTTTCCAAAGAGGCAATCAGGTGAGCAACTTCCGGCTCCATGGCGCCGATAATACCGATTTTCATGGCTTAACCTTCTTTAAATGTCTTGAGTGAGCCTGAGGGCGGCTTAATATAGCACAAGCCAAGATTGGTGCGAACAAGTCTGCCGGTGACAGCCTGGTCGCTGAAGTCAGGTTGCGTGCAATAAACGGCTCTGGCTGCGCGATTCCCGGAGTGTAGAGCAGGTGAAAAAAAGCGCACCCGGGAGGTGGGTTCCCGGATGCGCTCAAAGTGTTGAGTTGTTAGCTGAGAAAGTTGAGGATCCCCAGCGCCGCATCGCGCCCTTCGGCGATGGCGGTGACCACAAGATCTGACCCCCTGACCATATCACCACCGGCAAACACTTTGGGATTGCTGGTCTGGAACGGATTGGCCGCTTCTTTCTCGGCTTTTACCCGGCCCCATTGATCCAGGGCGATATCAAACTCGGCAAACCAGGGCGCCGGGCTGGGTTGGAAACCGAAGGCGACAATCACGGCGTCAGCCTCCAGCAACTGATCGCTGCCCGGGATGGGCTCAGGACGCCGGCGACCACTGGCATCGGCGTTGCCTAGCGCGGTTTCAACAAACTCGACTCCCTTGACCTTGCCATCATCTGTGGCAATCGCCACCGGCTGGCGGTTGAACAGGAACTCGACCCCTTCTTCGCGGGCATTTTGCACCTCACGGCGCGAACCCGGCATATTCTCCTCGTCGCGGCGATAGGCACAGATAACAGATTCGGCGCCTTGGCGCACCGCCGTGCGCACACAGTCCATGGCGGTATCACCGCCGCCGAGTACTACCACCTTCTGACCCTTGAGGTCGATATAGGGCTGCGTCGGATCGGCTTGCCCCATTAACTCACGGGTGTTGGCAATCAGGTAGGGCAGGGCCTGAATAACCCCTTCGGCCTCTTCACCGGGCAAGCCCGCCTGCATGGCGTTATAGGTGCCCATGCCGAGGAACACGGCATCGAAGTTGGCCAGCAGCTCTGCAAAGGGAATATCCTGGCCGACGGTGACGCCGAGGCGGAACTCTATCCCCATGCCTTCCATCACACTGCGGCGGGTAGCCATCACTGACTTGTCGAGCTTAAAGGCGGGAATGCCATAGGTCAGCAGGCCGCCTATCTGAGGATATTTGTCAAAGACCACAGCCTTGACCCCGTTGCGGGCCAGGATATCGGCGCAGCCAAGACCGGCCGGCCCCGCGCCTATGATAGCGACCCGCTCGCTTCTGGGCGTTATCTGGCTCATGTCAGGGCGCCAGCCCTGGGCGATGGCAGTATCCGTGATGTATTTTTCCACATTGCCTATGGTGACGGCGCCGAAATCATCATTCAGGGTACAGGCGCCTTCACAGAGCCTGTCCTGCGGGCAGACTCGGCCGCAGACCTCCGGCAGGGTATTGGTTTCATGCACCAGATCTGCCGCTTCCAGGATACGTCCCTGCTTGGCCAGCTTGAGCCAGTTGGGAATATAGTTGTGCAGCGGGCACTTCCACTCGCAGTATGGGTTACCACAGTCCAGGCAGCGGTCGGCTTGTTGGTCGACCTGCGCCTGGGCAAAGGGTTGGTAAATCTCAATAAACTCTGTCTTGCGGCGTGCGATAGCCTGCTTGCTCGGGTCGATACGACCCACTTCGATAAACTGAAAATCGTTACTCATGCTCGCTTACCCCGCTTTTACGGCCAGTTCCGGGCTCGGTTGTTCCAGTTTGAGCAGATCCGAAACCTGAATATTTTTGGGCTTGACCAGGACAAAACAGTCGAGCCAGTTGTCAAACTCACTGAGAATGGCGCTGGCGTGTTCACTGCCGGTCTCGGCCACATGCTGTTCTATCAGCCCTTTAAGGTGCTGTTGATGAATGGGAGTCTCCAGCTTGAGGGTGTCGACCAGTTCGGTATTGACTCTACGGTTAAAGCGGCCGAATTGGTCGAACACATAGGCGAAACCGCCGGTCATACCGGCACCAAAGTTGACCCCTGTAGTACCCAGCACCACCACAATGCCACCTGTCATATATTCACAGCCGTTGTCACCGACCCCTTCAACTACCGCCAGCGCTCCTGAATTTCTGACCGCGAAGCGCTCACCGGCCCGTCCCGCCGCAAACAGTTTGCCGCCGGTGGCACCATAGAGGCAGGTATTACCGACAATGGCGCTGCGCTCGGATTGGAAGGCGCTGCCGAGCGGTGGATAGATGGCGATCTTGCCGCCGGACATACCTTTACCCACATAGTCGTTGGCGTCGCCGCACAGTGACAGCTCGAGTCCAGGGCTGTTCCATACCCCGAAACTCTGACCGGCGCTACCGTTGAAGCTGAGCCTTATCGGCTTGGGACAGCCTTTTACGCCCCAGGCTGCCGCGATATGGCCCGAAAGCGCGGCGCCTACCGAGCGGTCGGTATTATTGATGGGGAAGCAGATATCGAAGCCTTCGCCCTTGGTGACACGCTCGGCGCACTTGGCCAGCAGTTCCTGGTTCAGGCTGCCGGGATCTGCCGGCGTATTGGTCTCTTTCCAGGTCAAACTGGTGCTTGGCAATACTTCGGGTTTGAACAGGATAGGGCCCAAATCCAGCCCCTGCTGCTTGGCGGTCTGGCCTTCAATGGCCTGCAGCCAATCGCTGCGCCCTACCAATTGCTCAAACTCGCTGACCCCCAGCTTGGCCATCCATTCACGCACCTCTTCGGCGACAAACTCAAAGTAGGTCATTACTCGCTCGGGCAAACCATGATAGTGCTTGTCTCTCAAGGTCTTGTCCTGAGTGGCAACGCCGGTGGCACAGTTGTTGAGGTGGCAGATACGCAGGTATTTGCAGCCGAGCGCTATCATGGGCACAGTGCCAAAGCCGAAGCTCTCGGCGCCCAGTAGGGCTGCCTTGATAACATCTGTGCCAGTCTTGAGACCACCATCCACCTGCAGGCGTATTTTATGTCGCAGACCATTGGCCACCAGAGACTGGTGAACTTCGGCAAGGCCCAGCTCCCAGGGGCTGCCGGCATACTTGACCGAAGTCAGTGGGCTGGCGCCTGTGCCGCCATCGTAGCCGGAAACGGTAATCATATCGGCATAGGCCTTGGCGACCCCTGTAGCTATGGTGCCAACGCCCGGCTCAGAGACCAGCTTGACCGAGATAAGCGCCTTGGGGTTTATCTGCTTGAGATCGAAGATCAGTTGCGCCAAATCCTCAATAGAGTAGATATCGTGGTGCGGCGGCGGTGAAATCAGCGTCACGCCCGGGCGGGCATGCCTGAGGCCGGCGATTTCAACACTGACCTTATGACCGGGCAGCTGACCGCCTTCACCGGGCTTGGCGCCCTGGGCAACCTTGATTTGCAGCACTTCGGCGTTAATTAAATAATGGGCGGTTACCCCAAAGCGGCCAGAGGCTATCTGCTTGATGGCCGAATTGCGCTCGCTGTTGAATCTGCGGGCATCTTCACCGCCTTCGCCCGAGTTTGAGCGGCCGCCGAGACGGTTCATGGCGATGGCCAGCGCTTCGTGGGCTTCCGGGCTAAGGGCGCCGATACTCATGGCGGCGCTGTCGAATCTGGGGAAGAGTGTCTTGGCCCCTTCCACATCTTTGAGCGCTATGCTGTCGCGCTGCTGTTTGATGCTCAGCAGGTCTCTCAAGGTGGCAACCGGCCTTTGGTCTACCAGCTCGGCAAACCGTTTGTAGAGCGGGTAATCCACCTCTTTCAGTGCTTGTTGCAGTGTGTTGACTACATCCGGGTTGAAGCAGTGGTATTCGCCGCCCTCAACGTACTTGAGCAAACCGCCTTGCGGCAGCGGCACATGGGGGCGGAAGGCCGCCTGACTCAGCAGTTGCTGATCGGCTTCTATGCCATCGAAACCCACACCTTGAATACGGCTGACCACACCGTTGAAGCATTGCTTAATCACCTCGTCGGCCAGGCCTATGGCCTCAAACTGCTGGCTGCAGCGATAGGAGGCGACTGTGCTGATCCCCATCTTGGACATGATCTTGCGCAGCCCCTTCTCAATGCCGTAGCGGAAGTTGAGCATTAGATTGACGATATCCTCGGCCTGATGACGCTTGGCGAGTTCGGCAATGGACTCGTACACCAGATAGGGGTAAATGGCCGTAGCGCCAAAGCCCAGCAGTACCGCGAAATGGTGCGGATCCCGGGCCGAGGCTGTTTCCACTATGATGTTGGTGTCACAGCGCAGACTTTTGTTTACCAGCATCTGCTGCACTGAACCTACCGCCATGGCGGCAGGGATCACCAGGGTGTCTTTGCTGACGGCGCGATCCGAGAGCACTATCAGGGTGGTGCCGGTGCGTGCCAAGCGCTCGGCTTCATCCGTGATCCGTTTGATTGCCTGACTCAGGCCTTCGGAGGCCGGATAGTTAAGGTCAACCTTGTTGGCACGGTAATAGGTGCTGTCCAGACTCAGCAACTGGTTGAAGTCACTGAACAACAAGATAGGTGAGTTGAACATCACCCGATAGGCGTGTCCCGTGGTTTCGTTAAACAGGTTCTGCTCGCGACCGATACAGGTGGCCAGCGACATCACATGTTTCTCCCGCAGCGGATCGATTGGCGGGTTGGTGACCTGGGCAAATTTTTGCCGGAAATAGTCATACAGCGAGCGCTGTTTTTTCGATAGTACTGCCATCGGGGTGTCGTCGCCCATGGAGCCGGTGGCTTCTTCGCCTTTGCTGGCCAGTACCCAGATCACTTGCTCCAGTTCTTCACGGCTGTAGCCGAACAGCTTTTGGTACTGCAGTAAAGTGCCCTGGTTGAATTCACTGACGCCCTGATCCTGCGGCGATAGTTGCTCAGCCGGCACCAGAGTCTGGCTGTTCTTCGCCATCCACTCCTTATAGGGGTGACGACGTTTAAGATCGTTATCGATTTCGAATGACTGATAAAGACGGCCGCTGAGGGTGTCGAGCACCAAAAGTTCACCCGGGCCGACCCGGCCTTTTTCAATCACTTCATCCGGGCCATAGTCCCAGATACCCACTTCCGAGGCCAGAGTGAGAATTCTGTCTTTGGTGATCACATAGCGCGATGGCCGCAGCCCATTGCGATCAACCGCGCAGGCGGCGTGGCGACCGTTGGTCATGACTATCCCGGCCGGGCCATCCCAGGGCTCCATATGCATGGAGTTAAAGTCATAGAAGGCCTTGAGCTCTTCATCCATCTCGGGGTTACTCTGCCATGCAGGCGGGATAAGCAAACGCATGGCGCGGTACAGGTCCATGCCGCCGGCCAGCAGCATCTCCAGCATATTGTCCAGCGACGACGAGTCTGAGCCGGTTTCATTGACAAACGGGGCGGCCTGCTGCAAGTCAGGCAGCAGCGGTGAGTTGAACTTGTAAGCCCGCGCCCGAGCCCATTGGCGGTTACCTGTGATGGTATTGATCTCGCCATTGTGGGCCAGAAAACGGAACGGCTGTGCCAGTGGCCACTTGGGTGAGGTGTTGGTCGAGAAGCGCTGATGGAACAGGCAGATAGAGCTTTGCAGCCTAATATCGGCCAGATCCGGATAAAAGGCCGGCAGATCGGCCGGCATCATCAAACCTTTGTAGACAATGACCTGGCCGGAGAGACTGGCGACATAAAAGTCTTTATCCTGGCTTAATTGCTGCTCGAGACGGCGACGAGCCATATAGAGGCGCCGCTCCAGATCTTTTTCTCGCCAGCCAATGGGAGCATTGATGAGCACTTGCCAAATTTGCGGCAAACTGGACTTGCCAATCTCGCCGAGCACTTCCGGGTTAATCGGAACCGGGCGCCAGCCGGCAATACTCAGGGTTTCTTTCTCCAATTCTCGCTCGAGCAATATTCTGGCTTCGGCTGCCAGGGTTTCATCTTGGTTTAAAAACAGCATGCCAACGGCGAATTTACGGCTGAGATGCCAGCCCTGTTCGGCCGCAATGGCTTCAAAGAATCCTGTGGGCATTTGCATCAGCAAACCGCAACCGTCGCCAGTGCGTCCGTCAGCTGCAATACCACCACGATGTTTCATGCGGTCTAGGCCATGGATTGCCGTGCGAACAATGCGATGGCTGGCTTCGCCATCCATCTGGGCTATTAATCCAAAACCACAGTTATCCCGCTCGAAACTGGGATGATACAAGCTCATACAAAACCTCCCTTAACATCACTATTACTACTCGGGAGAGAGTACCAAACTCTATAGATATGCACCCGAACCATTCAAATTATCCTGAGACTTGCTAAAGGTCAAACCTAAATATTGCATATATTTGATGAATCTTGGGGTGTTTCATACGGAATCTTCAATTGCATTACGTTAACGTAAACTGAGGATTGCGCTGTATAACACTATGAATGAAAAGAAAATCTACTTTGCCCCTGTTTTCTGTTCACCTAATTTTAACAAGAGGCCTCGAATTATCCTTAAAGAAGAAAAACTGATTTCCGGTCTCGCTGGCGTTTACATTAAAAATTTGCATTAAATGATTAAATATTCACAAAAGTGTGATCTGGGAGCGGTTTGCGCTCAAGCGGTTTGATCATAGATCACCGGCAAAAGTAGCAGCCATTTGTGACATAAATTGACCTGGAGCAGAGTAGTCCCAAATTGGAGTCGTTAGACTGGCGACTTTTTTGAGAGAAGCAAATGGGACTGGACGATTTTGTCACTACCTTTGGTCAATACTGCCGCCAACAATTTGGTCAACGGTTACAAAAGCTGACTCTGGATGCGCGTTTTACCTGTCCCAATCGCGACGGAACCCTGGGGCGCGGTGGTTGCACTTTCTGTAATGTTGCTTCCTTTAGCCATGAACACGGTACCGACTTGTCGATTGCGGCTCAGCTTGAGGCCGGCAAACAGAAGATGAGGGCAAAGGCTTCGCGGTTTTTGGCTTACTTCCAGGCCTATACCAGTACTTATGAAGAGTATGCCGAGTTGAAGCGCAAATACGATGAGGCACTGCAGAGCGAACAAGTGGTGGGTTTGTGTGTCGGTACCCGCCCGGATTGCGTACCGGACAGGGTGCTGGATCTGTTGGCGCAATATCAACAAAACGGTAGTGAAGTTTGGTTGGAACTGGGTTTACAGACAGCTCACGACGCCACGCTGAAAAGAATTAACCGTGGTCATGACTTTGCCGCTTACCAGGATGCTGTATGCCGCGCCCGCAGTCGCGGACTCAAGGTATGTACTCATCTGATCCTCGGACTGCCGGGAGAAGGGCTGATTGAACATCAACAAACGCTGGAAGCTGTGTTAAACGCCGGTGTCGATGGCCTTAAATTACACCCCCTTCATATAGTAGCAGGCAGTACCATGGCCAAGGCCTGGGAAGCAGGCAGGTTGCAGCCACCGACACTGGAGGAGTATGTTACCAGTGCGGCGCAACTGATCCGTCACACGCCAAAAGAGATAGTGTTTCATCGGGTGACAGCCTATGCCAGCCGTCCCGTGTTGCTGGCGCCGGATTGGTGCGCTCAGCGCTGGATAGGCTTGGTAGCACTGGTAAATGAGTTGGCGGCCAAGGGCGGGCAAGGTTCTGGTTTAATCAATTTAAATCAATAGCCTATAAATCTTTGTATCAATTGTGCCCGGGTTTTGTATCGCCAATGTTAAATCCGGGAAAGTTTTGTCTTGTTTAGCGCCTATAAGTTGCACCGGTAATTTTAGCGGGTATGATGTGGTAAATCTGACACATTCGAGGAGCGCCTTCATGGCCACAACTGAACTGGATACTATCTTAGATCTCAATACCCTGGAGCAGTACTGTAGTGCTATTGGTGCCGGCACCTTACTCAAGAGTGTGGTGTTATTTGAACAGTTGTTGCCTGAGTACGTGGCGAATTTGCAAAAGGCCGAAGCGGCCGGAGATAAAGATACCCTGTGCGCCGAGGCTCACAAGTTTAAAGGTGCTGCCGGTTCTGTGGGATTAAAGCGGATCCAGCAAACCGCACAGCAGCTGCAACACGGTGAAGAAGCCGCTTGGGAAGCCGGGCATAAAGAGTGGCTGGCGGTTATTGTTGAACATGCCGGTGCAGATCTGCAGCAACTCAAGTCTTTCCTCGAAGCCAAAGCATAAATTAGCCTTGGGTGCCGGAGAGAAGCTCCGGCGCAGTCAAGGTACTCAGAAACTCCCGTTACTACCCCTTTTCTATTACCTGAACCTTAGCCGTCAAGGCTTGGGTTCTCTGCTATTTCCGCTTCAGTGATAGATATCTTGGGGGATGATTTATCGCCTCGGTCACACTCCTGATGTGATACTGCTGCTCGACAGACTTTTTGTGTTAGATTAGATAGAACTTTCTAATGCATTACTCAATTGGTAATCGACAAAATGAAACACTTACCCAGTTTGAAAAATCTCTATTATCTGGTGAACCTGCATCAGGAACAGAACTTCAACCGGGCAGCCAAGGTGTGCCATGTTAGCCAATCGACGCTGTCCAGCGGGATCCAAAATCTGGAAGAACAGTTGGGTTATCAGCTGATTGAACGGGATCATAAGTCTTTTATGTTTACCGCTATCGGTGAAGAAGTAGTACAGCGTTCGTTGAAAATTCTGACCGATGTCGATGACTTGGTGGAATTGGTGAAAAACCAGGGTGCGCCTATGACTGGAGAGATCCGACTTGGCTGTATTCCCACCATTGCCCCGTTCCTGCTGAGCCGTGTAGTTAAGCAGTGCCAGAAGACCTATCCGGATCTGAGTTTGCTGCTCAAAGAGGACACCACAGAGCGTTTGTTGACAGCTTTGGGTAAGGGCGAGTTGGATCTGTTGTTGTTGGCTCTGCCTGCTGATACTTCCGGCTATCACAGCATGAAAGTGGGTATAGATCCCTTCAAGATGGTGGTGCACAAGGACTTATCTGCCGATATTCATGAGCCGGTGGACTATCAGGCGCTGCCGGATGAGAGTATTTTTCTGTTGCAGAGTGAGCACTGCATTACCGGTCATGCCATCAGTGCCTGCCAACTGGGTGACAGCGCCAAGGTCAACCCTTTTGCGGCCACCAGTTTGCACACTCTGGTACAGATGGTGAACAGTAAATTGGGTACGACTTTCCTGCCGCAGATGGCAATAGATGCCGGGATATTGAAAGACACAGATCTGGCGGTGATGAGCCCTCCAGGGGAGGCTCCATATCGTGAGATAGGTCTGGTATGGCGTCAGACTACCAGCCGGATCCTGACTTTCAGAACTTTGGGGCTGGAGATCCAGCAGCTGCTTCAGCAGCAGGTTTAGGCTTGGATTCAAGTCGTAACAGTAAGAAAATACATCTATGATATCTTAGAAAAGCCTTGCAGGATGGGGCTCTGCGTAGAGTCGTTTACTCAAACTGCTCTACGCAGGTATATTGAAAGCTCAAGAGCGGTAGTTACACCGATTCAAAACTGGAGCTTGACGTTGCCTCAGTTGTTCATCCATTTTGAAGAGCGACAGGAAACCTACATTGCGCTGTGATTTTTAACGTGACACAGAATTTTGAACACCCTCCAGAATTTTGAAAACCCTCTTTCGAATATAATCCGTAAAGCATGTTACTTGACGATGAGCTTCATCTTTACCATCAATATAGCGTTGTGAAAACAAACTAGGGACGATTCCCTAAGTCATCTTACCTGATGGACATACTTATTATTGTAAGAGTAAGACTCCATTCAACTATTCACCTAACTTCCTTTTATAACTCCTTATTGCACATTGTTTTTAAATTGATGGTTTTAGTTGTGGGTGATGGATAGGTGTTTTATTTGGTTTTTGTTTGGTGTGTTTGTTGGTTTTTTGAGGGCGGTTTGTTTTGGGTGTTGACTTTTTGCCTGTTGTTGTGTTGGATGATCATTGATAATGATTGTACAAGTGGAATGACTTTAAACATGGAGTGTTTGTCATTATGCGTTGGCTCCCCCGTTTTATTTTGCTGGTTTCTTTCGCAGTTCTAACAATATCAACAGTGCACGCATCATCCACTGCCCCTTTAAGTGGCGCTTTTCGGGTCAGTGAGCAAGGTGCGGCAACATATACCATCCCCATAGATACTCCCGCAGCCAGAGGTAAACTAAAGCCCGCCGTAGAGCTGAGTTATTCATCAGGTAGCGGCGAAGCCATTATGGGATTGGGGTGGGGGCTTCAAGGGCTTTCCGCCATCAGCCGCTGTCCAAAAACCATTGAACAGGATGGTTATTTGCAAGGTGTAGAGCTTACCAACAAGGACAGTTACTGCCTTGACGGCGCTCGTCTGGTTTTAACCGCCGGAACCCATAGTCTAAATGGCGCCGAGTACCATAAGGAGCTGGATGATGCCTCCGTGGTTACTGTGATTGGCCAGGCGCCTGGCGGCGGCCCAGCGGCCTTCAAGGTTGAAACCAAATCGGGAGACACCTATTTCTATGGCGATGTGGGTGAGGTTTCCGGGAAGCGGTTTCTGGATGTGAATGGCACCTCATCATCCGGAGATGGTTATCGGTCCGTATCTCAAAACAACAGTGATGTGATTTATCATTGGAGTCTGAAGGCCATTGAGGACTCTGTAGGTAATTACATTAGTTATCACTATGAAAACATCGCCGGTGAGCAATACCTGAAAAGCATCGATTACGCCGGGCACAGCGATGGTGAGGTTCCCTATAATCAGGTCAGATTTATCTATACCCCCCTTAGTTACCCAAAGTATGGTTATTCCTATGGCACCTCTGTTGCGATAAAGCAGCAATTGCAAAAGATTGAGGTGAGGCTGGATGACGAAGTCGACAAAACCTATTACCTGACGTATCACAAGGCGACTTCCAGTGATAAACATGATTACCTTGAGCAGGTTAAAGCCTGTATTGGTCAAACTCAAACCGACTGCAGTACACCGATAACCTTTGAGTGGGACAGACCGCCGGGTGCATCTGCCGGCCCTGCTTATCAGCCCTTTTCCGGCAGACGGGCGTTGAGTATTCCGTCCGGTAACAACGACACTGCCAAGTTTTTTGATATGGACGGCGACGGCTTATCAGATATCGTTTATGTACGGGGCGGGCGTTGGTACAAGCGTGGTATTCAGTCGGGTATTGAACAGGCGATGGCCTCGACCGGAGCCGCTAAGGCGGCTTATGCCCAAACCATAGATTATGATGGTGATGGCCAGCGTGACTTGTTGGTGGCCAACAGTGAAACCGCCAATTGGCAAATTCTGTCTTTTAAACCTTCTACTTATCAGCACACTGTGTGTGAGCCAAATGGCCGTGGTACTCAGCTATGTGAGGATGTTGAGCGTGTAGTGAATTACACGCTCAAGGATTTGGGGCGTAAGGCTATTGGGCTTGAAGGCAAAGCGCTGGTTGCCGATGTCAATGGTGATGCATTGGAAGACATCATCTTCATCGATGGTGGCGCCATCAAGTGGTATCGCAATCTGGGAAATGGAAGTTTTGCTGCGGCGCAAAGTCTTTATAGCTTTCCCAGTACTGAAGTTGGGCACAACACCAGTGTTCACCAGTGGCATTCCAGTCGAGGTTTTGGCAGCTCCTTTATGGATATCAACGGTGATGGACTCACCGACTTTATGTTGGAGGTTAGATAGCGGGAGGCCGTGTGTATTTCCGGTAGCGGCAAAGTGATTTCGGGAGTGACCGAGAATGAGTGTCGTCTGGATATCAGAGGTACTTGGTCTGTCAGTGATTACGAGTATTGGAATCTTTATGTCTCGACTGGCTCCAGTTATCAAAGACGGCAGAAAATTTACCGGGGGCCACACAATAATATCAATATCGCCAATACCCTACGCAGTGCCGATTTCAATGGTGATGGCTTGTCGGACATTGCCTATGTCCATAATAATAAATGGTTTATTCAACTGTCAGATGGCAATGGTTTCTTGCCTCGAATGGATACGGGCATTACTACTTCCGATACTCAGAAGTACAAAACCTATTTTATCGATATCGCGGGTGATGGCAGAGCCGAAATGGTGGTTCAGCATACCTCGTCTCAGGCGTTGGTGTATCACTCCAACCCCGAGTTAACTTCATGGACCACTTATGGCGCAATCAATTACCTGTCCGATCAACCATTGAATTTTGCGGATATCGATGGTCGTGGAAAACTGGATATTGTCTATTTCAGTAACGGTCAATGGCAAAGGTTAACCCATAAGAGCCATGCATATCACAATACCATCAAGGGGATTACCGACGGATTTGGAGTCAAGACCAGGGTGACTTACGCGTCGTTGACGGAAAAGTCTGCTGGCGAATACAGTGTCTATAAGACTCAGGTTTCCAGTTATCTGGACAACAGTCGTAACTTCTCCCTTATTCCGCCGCAAAAAGTTGTTAAGCAAGTTGCCACTGAAACCGGGGATGGCAGCCAGGTTTCCGTTAACTATGAGTATGGCGGCTTGCTGATAAACCGTTTGGGGCGTGGCCCGGCCGGGTTTGAGTTATTACGCACCATAGACAATCAGACTCAGGTGGTGACCGAGACTATCTATCATCAGTTGTTCCCGCAAATAGGTTTGCCCCTGGCAACCAAACAAACCTATCAGGGAAAAACATTGTACTCGGCAATCAATGAATACAGCTTTCAGCGAGGCAATGACGGCATTTATAGCCGGGTTGAAGAAAACGTAGTGGAGCGCACCTCGCAAAATGGCAGCGATGGGGTGGTAAGGGAGTTAACGCAGACAAACACCCAGACTCAGTTCGACGACTGGGGAAATGCCATTGCCATTAAAGCGGATGTGACTGACCTTGAAGCCAATCAATTGGTTTCAAGGGTCGAGACGGTTAACCAGTATGACGGTCATGGTGGCGGCGAAGCTAAGGGGCGACTGAGTCATACCAGGGTGACTAAATCACGCTTTAATCAGCGAGAGCAGGTTCAGGCGATAGTGACCGAGAGCGCATTCAGCTATTACGATAACGGTTTGCTGATGAACTCAACGGTATCGCCAAATGACAATCGCTACAAATTGACTACCGGCAAAACCTATGACATTTACGGCAACACCCTGACCGAGCGGGTCTCCGGAGGCGTAGATGCCGCCGGCAACACCCAGCAGTCGAGACAGATGAGCTATTTATTCGATGCCAGAGGGCGTCTGCTCAAGACAGTGACCAACGCGGCAGGCGACAGCAGCACCTATACCTACAATGGTCAGTCTGCAGACCAGGTAACGGGTAAAATCACTCAAATTACCGTGACTGATGCCAATGGTCGCAAACTGACCAAGAACCATGACAAGTGGGGAAGGCTGGTGCGGGAAGTCACTCCGGATGGTGTTCCAACAAGCTATCAGTATGCCAGCTGTGATGCCGGGTGTTCACCTCTCGGTCATGGCCATTTGGTTACCACCAAGACCAAGGCCGGTGCGCCTCAATCCAAAGTCATCACAGATAAATATGGCCGTGAAGTCGGTAAGCAGAAGCAGGGTTTTGATGGGCAATGGATTGTTACTGCAACCAGCTACGATGCGCAGGGAAGGCCTGTCAGACAATATGAACCCGCTTTTGCCGGTATCAGTGCCTATTACACCGAAATAGAGTACGACCACTTTGGTCGGGTCATCAACCAAACCAATCCCAACGGTGGTGTTTCCAGTATTCAATATCTGGGATTTGAGACGCTGACGATAGACCCCAATGGCAAGCAAAAGCGCGCTGTCTCCAATGCCATGGGTGAGCAATTTAAAGTTGTTGATGATATCGGCAACGAACTGGAGTTTGTCTATGATGCCGGTGGCAAGCTGGTGAAAAGTTTTATCACCTCAGCATCGGGACAAGAGCTGCTGCGCACCGAGGCAAGCTATGATGCCTACGGCCGCAAAATCAGCACCAAGGACATTGATAAGGGACAGTGGCGCTACACTTATAACGCCTTTGGCGAAATGCTGTCACAGACCAATGGCAAATCCCAATCCAGCTTTATCTACTATGACATTCTAGGGCGTAAAGTCAGGCAAACTGAGCCAGATGGCACCTCTTGCTGGACCTATGGTAACAAAAGCAGCAAAACCGCCGGTTTACTTATTGCGGAAACCCGTTTCGACGCCGTTGTGTCCAATTGCTCTCAAACCGGCTGGGTACACAGCAAGCAGAGCGGGTATGACAGTGCCGGCCGGTTGGCCAGCAGCAAGACAAGCATAGCAGGTAGTAGCTATGAGCATCGCTTTACCTATGACAGCCATGGCAGAGCGGCGACTCAGACATACCCCAATAACTTGCTGACGGTCGTCAACCACTACAATGCTCAGGGATACCTTTTCAAGCGTACCGACCAACAAACAGGTAAGGCATATCAAACTATCACCGAAATGAATGCCCGTGGGCAGGTGGAGCAGGTGCGTTATGGTAATGGTGCCCAGGAATCAACCGTTTTTGATGCAACCACTGGTTGGGTTAGCGGTATCAATTTGACCACTGCGGGAGTAACAGCCCATCAACTTGACTATCGCTTTGATACTGTAGGTAACCTGGAGTACCGTCAGCACAGCCTGTCTTCGGCTCCGGCCACATTCAGCGAAAACTATCACTATGATGATTTGTATCGCCTGTATGAGCGTACCGTCAGTATCCACTCCGGTGGTACGAGTCTGCCATCAGACTTTAAAGCCACCCATGAGATGCAATATGACGATTTGGGCAATATCACCTTTAAAACCGGTGTTGGTGATTACCGCTACGATAGCACCAACCCTTACCGTTTATTAGATATTTGTGGTAAAGGAGGCTGTGGTGCGCTTGAAACAACACCTGTAAGTAAATCCTGCCCAACAGGTTATGCGCTCAATGCGGCAGGCACAACCTGCCAAAAGAGTGAAACTCAATCAGCATCGCTAAGCTACAGCTATAGCTGTCCCAGTGGTTACACTCTTTCCGGTACAACTTGTTCTAAAACGGAAACCAAAGTTGCACAGGTTAAAACCGAACAAACTTGTCCTAAAGGTGGCTACTTAAATGCATCAACGGGTAAGTGCTCTCGAGATTTCACCATAGTTTCAGCAACTAAACCTTCAGGAGCAGGGGTTGTATGCGGTGGTGGTGAACCAATGGGAGGAGGGCGCCGTCTGTGGGAGTGTACAGAAACGTATCAATCCACACCTAAACAGGTCTATAACTGTGATGCGGGCTGGACATTAAGCGGCACTAACTGCACGCGGACGCTATCACAAGCGGCAACAAAGACGCCTGTTTATTCTTGTCCCGCTGGCTGGTCTGTTTCAGGGAGCGCTTGTAATCGAACACTCACTGCCTCCATAACCTACAGCTGTCCAACGGGGTGGACGCAAAATGGCGCTCAGTGTAGTCGTGCCCGTCAAGCCAGCTATGTGATGGTTTATGATAAGAATGGCAATATCACCCAGGATGGTAGTCGCCGTTTCACTTACAGCTCTTACGATTTGGTCACCAACATTACTCAAGGTGGGGAATCGACCCGCTTTAAGTATGATGCCAACCGGCAACGCTTCGAGCGTTACGACGTTAAAGTTGAAGCGGGAGTGACAAGCTATCTCACCACCTTATATGTCGGGGGGTATGAGAAAGTCACCCGTAGCGGCGGCAACAAACCGGCACTCACCGAGCAAAAATTGTATGTCGGCAATTTGGTGATAACCAAGCGTAGTAATAACACTGTTGACGAGTTTTACCTGCACAAAGATCATCAAGGCTCAACCACGACGATTACCAATAAGTCCGGTAATGTGGTGCAGCAGTTTACCTATGACCCTTGGGGTAAACAAACCGCCGCCTATAGCCATTCACTATTGAATGATTATATCGCGCCCGCGGCATCCAAAGGTTATACCGGGCATGAAGGTATAGATAACCTGAATCTTATCCATATGAATGGGCGTATCTATGACCCCACCATAGGACGTTTCTTGCAGGCCGATCCGCATATCCAAGCGCCAACCGATACACAAAGCTATAACCGTTATAGTTATGTTTTGAATAACCCGATGAGCTTTACTGATCCCAGTGGATATTTCTTCAAGAAACTATATAAAGCTTTGGGGAAAATTGATGGTCGTTATCACACTCACAAGTATATTTTTTCAAAAAACCAGGTGATCCGCACCGCTAATACAGGAAGCTTAAGATCTGCATTTAAGTCCGGTGTGATTACATATGCAACTGGTTATATACTATCAGAAATAGGTAACCATTCATGGTGGGGACAGGCAGGGAGTCCGCAAAATATTGCAGCAAATGCGATAGTTGGAGGGATTAGCTCAGAACTGCAGGGAGGTAGTTTCGGACATGGGTTTATAGCAGCAGGGGTTACCGCCTCATTTAAGCCAATGATTAATGATATCGGTGGCGATGGGAGCGCCAACTCAGCTATTGCTCGAGGGGATGTGTCTGGTTTAAATACATATAAAATACATAGGGTAGTTGCAGCTGCCACTATTGGCGGAACATCTTCAGCTATATCTGGGGGGAAATTCACTAATGGGGCCTTAACCGGAGCATTTATTCAAATGTTCAATGGCGAAACTCGAAATCGTGAACAGCTGATGTGGGTCGCTTCTTCTCCAGAACATGCCAAAATTATTGTGATGATGCGGAATCTTGCTCAAGATTCTGCAAACGAATATGATATCAACTGTTCGGGAGTTAGATGTGCTCTTCCTTGGATAAGAGGTTCAGGAATCCATAAGTTGTTTGCCGATAAGGTTAGAAGCTTAGGGACAAATTTTTATGCTGAAGTGTCATATAAGGGTGGTTTCCCTGTTACATATGGTACAACTGGGTCAGTTAGAGCTGACGCTATCTATGGGCCAATAGCAAGCCCTGAAATTGTTTTTGAATTAAAAACTGGCTGGGGTTGGGTCAGTACTGGTGAATCGAGGGCATATTTTGAGAATATTCCAAGAGGTAGAGATCCAGCCTTGTCAGTTATCAAGGTGAATTAGAGTGAATATTAGAAGGTTAATAAAAATAGTGTCTAAAGATTTTCCCGAGCTTACGTGTTTTGGAAACTACTTGGTATTTAAAAGGTTTGAGTTTGTTCTTTCGGGAATAGCTATCGAGAAAACAGGTTCAGGTATATATTTTTATAAATTTATGTACCCAACTTTTGATATCCAACAGGAAGTTAACCTTTTGTATAGTGAAAGGTTAGGGGCAGAAAAGTATTATCTCGATATTACGAATTTAACTGCAGGGGTTATTGAGTTTGAGCTAAGGCGTCGTATAAGAATGGCACTGAATCAAATTGAGAAAGTTGTTTCACTTGAAGATTTTATTGATGTTTTGAACAGCCGGGAAGGGTTAAGAGAGCATTCTCACGCTCGTATGGTCTGTGGGCTGTCCTTATTGTTGTTAAATAGGGAAGATGAATCAGAGTTGGTGTTTGAGGAAGTTAAAGGCACTTTCCATCCTTCAATAGCAAAAGATTGCTTAGATTTTATTGATATAGCGAAACGCAGCCCTGATGAAGCCAGAAAAGTATTGTTTACAAAAGATACTGCATTTAAAATTAAGTATAAGTTAACCATAGAGAAAGTAGACACCCAACCTTAAGGTCAGGGCGGGATTCCACTTTGCTCATGATTTAACCAAATAGTAATTCTGAGCGAAATATTGGATTCCAAGCGTCGAAGTGCCGCTTGCTCATCATGCTGTCTTTTTTGAACGGAAAACAGACCGGAAAACAGGACAGCCATATCTTTTTGATGTTTCGCACAGCTTTGACTAGGCTTTGAAATACCCATCAAAGCTCAGTCGAGGTTGGTTATGACCACAGCCCGTCGTCAGTTGATAGATGCTGAAAGCACGCCCTTTTACCACGTGATTAACAGTTATGTTCTTGGAGGACCGTCGGTGAACAACTGTCAAACTTATGCTGATAGTGTAAGGCGGCAAATTGAGGTGACATATGGTTCTAAGGAATAGTCTATTATCATTTTTATTATTGGGGGTAAGCTTCATGGTTTCAGCCATACCAACACAGGTCATAATTTCTCGGACCTTGGAGTTTAATAAAGGTAATGGGACTGGTCTAATTAGTATTATTGATATCAAGAGCCGTTCTACCGTGAAAGAATACCATGTAAATGCTGGTAATAGCCCTGTTATGCGGGTGTATGGTGAAAAACTTTCAGTTTCCAACGGCATATTGAACTCTGGTGAATACATACTTAATCTTAATGATGCTTCAGTTGAGTATTTCCCTGAACGCCGAGGTACTGTTTTCTTTTCCCAAGACTCATATATGTATTTTTCCGTAGTAAAAAATCATGGAAAAATTTTTTTTATTAATGATGGGGAAGAGGTTTGTCGGATAGATAAGGTGAGTGTTGTTATGAGTCCACCTGATATATATACCTATCCTGAAAATTTGGCAAGTTTTTATCTCAGTAATGGTGACTTTTACCTCGTCAATGGGAGTGATTTATCTTTCAGTAAATTTTCATTAAAAGATTATACAGATATGATCTATTTGGGTGAGAACAAAGTATTGGCTGTTGATGGTCGTACGTTGTATTGGTTGCGTCTCTCTGATGGGAAAGTTTTAAAAACAAAAAAACTGGCCTTTACTGGAAATTTTTTATTTAAGGCTAAAAGTGATGATGGCAGATTTATTACACTTCAAACGTTGACAGTCTCCTTAGCTCCTTGGTCAGATACTTTCATGCAAGAACGTATCGATTTATATGTGTTCGACTTGAAAAATGAGACATTAGAAAAGCTGGTTGGCAGTATTGCAGCAATAGGAGTAGGCCTTACTGTTAAGTAAAATATATGTTATGGCTTGGCCTGAAAACAGGACAGCCATATCTTTTTGATGTTTCGCACGACTGAAAACAGGACAGCCATATCTTTATAAGATATATGATAAAGGATTAACTAATGAAACTAATGAAGCAGTTTTGGTTATCACTTACTCTGTTGGTTTGTGGCTGTACAACCATTACTCTGGAAGTCGCAAGTGTTCCTTCAATTAAGCCGTGGGATTCTGTTCCTGATAAAAAGGTGTATACATATAATAAAAGCCTTGATGATATTGTTGAATTTTCTGATGTCAACATTTCGTTGTCGCTGACAAATTACGAAACTCAATACAGGGGGCTAGCAATGCTGGGTGTTGAGCTGGAACGTTGGCCAAATAGTAAATTTGATAGTGATGAGATTATTCTTGCATTGGGAGTAACCCCCTTAAAAAACGGTTTGGAGTTAATGGGGGAGGGGATAGCTTTAATCATGAAGGTCGATGGTGGCGATATGTATGTTAAACCACATAAAGTTATGAAATATAATAGAAGTGATACTCTATTTTGTGGTTTTGATAACTCTATTGGTGGATGGGGTGGGCGAAGTATAGATATTGGGAATAAGAAGGAGAGTTTGCTGAAGGGTAGCCATTTTTCAGATAATTGTTACAATTTGTATTTTAAGCTGCCTAAAAAGGTCAAGGATGTTGATTTCGCGCTCGACTTCTCGGAGTCTCTTTTGCCA
Source organism: Shewanella chilikensis (assembly GCF_002836945.1). GTDB lineage: Bacteria > Pseudomonadota > Gammaproteobacteria > Enterobacterales > Shewanellaceae > Shewanella > Shewanella chilikensis. The sequence goes on along the minus strand of NZ_NIJM01000044.1, from coordinate 648 downwards.
TTGAATAGTAAGGTTGTTTATTTCCATAAAAAGCTGATTAAGTGGACTTCATCGAACTAAATGGTGACAGATTTAAAAATTTTCTATTCTTCCTTGCATAGTCGTTCAATATTATTCCTTGGGCTAGAGAATCACCGTTATTATTTGACTAATCAGGAATGAGGGCCATAATGCGAAATATATTTCTGACTATGTGTTTTCTTATGGGATATTGGTTACAAGGATGTGCCTATTATGTCTATGATACTCATACCGCTTATGGCCTGAACAGGGTTGATACGGAGGAGTACTTAGGGCCAATAGATACCGGCTACGACTCTCCGATCACCAGCCCGGTACTTAGTTTTGATAATGGTGTGCAAGTTAAGTTCATGATCCCTGGTATATATAATCATCCACGAAAGAAAACGGGTATTGACTATCTGGATGATATTAACATAGAGATTTTTATAACATCACGAAAAGCAGGGATTTCTCTGGATGTACAAAATATGGTGTTGGACCAGTATCGAACCGGCAGAAAGACTCCCCTTCGATTCCTAGAGAAGAAACGTTACCCAAGTTTGGAGAAAGGGAAGGAAGGGGTATTGGTTTGATCCGCACCGCTAATACAGGACACGCTACTAAGCAACACTCTTTAGTTCGTAG
>NZ_NIJM01000043.1 GCF_002836945.1 Shewanella chilikensis | reverse complement strand
GATTGCGATTTACTTCCCGGCTGATTGTGCTGTGGCTGACTTTCAGACGTTTTCCTATCTCCCGATAACTGAAACCCTCGCGTAAATAGGCCTCAATCTGGTATCGTTGTCCCTCGATCAACTGCTTGTAATTCATGGTAACTACTCATGTTTGTTTGGCGACTACAGAGTATCACCAACAGGCAGTTGATCTCTCCTCACCGTTTAACCATGAGTGGTGCACTTATTATCTGAATTCGGGATGTAGATTTCAGGAGTCCTTTAAAAGGATTAAGTTTAAAAAAGAAGAGCGCCAAATTTGGCGCTCTTCTTTTATCGGGGAGATAGTCCTGTTTTCGGAGGGACTACCGGAGAGATTGATTTGGTAATCAACACTCGACGATATTAACCGCCAGGCCGCCTTTGGCGGTTTCCTTGTACTTGCTGCGCATATCTTTGCCGGTATCCATCATGGTCTTGATCACCTTATCCAGGGAAACCTTGTGATTGCCGTCGCCGCGCAGTGCCATGCGTGAGGCGTTGATGGCCTTGACTGCGCCCATGGCGTTTCGTTCGATACAGGGAACCTGCACCAGGCCGCCGACAGGATCGCAGGTCAACCCCAGATTGTGTTCCATACCGATTTCTGCCGCGTTTTCAACATGCTCGACCGTACCACCCATGATTTCGGTCAGTGCGGCAGCGGCCATAGAGCAAGCCACGCCGACTTCGCCCTGACAGCCAACCTCGGCTCCGGAAATGGAGGCGTTTTTCTTGTACAGAATCCCTATGGCCGCCGCCGTCAACAGAAAACGGCAACAGACATCTTCATCCACTTCCTGAACAAAGGTGTCGTAGTAGCAGAGCACGGCGGGGATGATACCGGCGGCGCCATTGGTGGGCGCCGTTACCACACGATCACCGGCGGCATTTTGCTCATTCACAGACAGGGCAAATAAGTCCACCCAATCCATGGCATTGAGGGGATCGATATTGTTGCGGCCTTCGGCCTTGAGGCGGCGATGCAGTGCCGGAGCGCGGCGGCGCAGTTTAAGGCCACCGGGCAAAATGCCTTCTTTCTGATAGCCTTTTTCGACGCAGGCTTTCATGGTTTGCCAGATATGCCACAGTTTGGCTTTGACTTCATCTTCTGGGGCTATGCTGAGCTCGTTGGCCATCATCAGCGAAGAGATGCTCAGGCCATTGTCGCTGCAAAGCTCCAAGAGTTCGCTGGCAGTATTGAAATCGTAAGGCGCCTGGGCGATGGGAGTCGCCGGAGAAGCGTTACGCTGCTGAATTTCATCCTCATCGAGAATAAAACCGCCGCCGACCGAATAGTAAGTGCGTTGATACAAACACTCTCCGGCCTTGAGGGCGTAGAGTGTCATGGCGTTGGCGTGTGCCGGCAGTGTCTTGCGCCTATGGTAGGTGATACCATCTTCGCGGGTAAACTTAACCTTACGGCCATCGCTGAGCGTCAGTGTCTGGCTGTCGGCTACTTCTGCCAGAATCGCCTCTATGCTGTCGGTGTCGACGGTTTCCGGATCTTCCCCCATCAATCCCAGAATCACCGCTTTGCCGGTACCGTGGCCCTTGCCTGTTTGTCCAAGAGAGCCAAAAAGTTCTGCCTGCAGTTCGTCGACCTGTCCAAGTAAGTCATCTACAGCCAGTTGTTCGATAAAGATTTTGCCCGCTTTCATCGGACCCACGGTATGGGAACTGGAAGGCCCTATACCTATCTTGAACATATCGAATACGCTAATCATTTGGTTAACCCTGTTGCTGTTTCGTTGTTATTTTAGTCATTGGGAGGCGCATTGCTCGCGCATGCGCAGGTTTCGGAGTAACCTTGACCCAAGTTACTCTGCCCATGGGCAAGTATCCCATACTTTTGGCCTGGAATATCATTAGTTATTCTTATTAAGCTAAGGTTGCATTAGCCTTGCTAACAAAGGGATTGACCCTGGTTGCGCTTTCCTTGCTGCCATACCTGTATCGGGGCTAACACCATTTCGTACCTTTTTCAGTCGCTTTCATGCGCGGTACCCTGTTGGAGATGTTTATGAGTCACTTAATGCTGGATCTTGCCTCTGTCGAGTTGACCCAAGAGGAGGCTTCTGTCCTGCAACATCCGGCCGTTGGCGGCCTAATTCTTTTCAGCCGTAATTACCAAGACAGAGAGCAACTGATAGCCCTGATCCGCGCGGTTCGTCGGGTGCGTCCCGAACTGCTAATTGCTGTCGATCATGAAGGGGGCAGGGTACAGCGTTTTCGCAAGGGATTTACCCAAATCCCAGCCATGGGCGATATATTGCCGGCCGCCGCAGGCTCGCTTCAGCTGGCGTCAACCTGGGCCAAAGAGCTGGGCTTTTTGATGGCCGTCGAGCTATTGGCCTGCGACATAGATTTAAGCTTTGCCCCTGTGCTCGATCTCAATGGCATCAGTCAGGTGATAGGCACCCGCAGTTTCGCCTCAAAACCCGAGCAGGTCACCGCGCTGGCAGCAGCCTTTATTGAAGGCATGACTGAGGCCGGTATGGCCGCAGTGGGTAAACATTTTCCCGGCCACGGCAGCGTCGAGGCCGACTCCCATATTGCCCAGCCGGTCGACCCGCGCAGCTATCAAGAGATTGCCGAGTGTGATATGCAGCCTTTTTCACAGCTGATCGCCAAAGAGATGCTCCAAGGTATTATGCCGGCTCATGTGATTTATCCCGAAGTAGACCCAAACCCCGCCGGATTTTCATCTTTTTGGCTCCAGCAGGAACTGCGCGGCAAACTGGCCTTTAATGGAGTGATTTTCTCGGACGATCTCGGCATGACAGGGGCGGCGGTAGCAGGAGACTATCAGGCCAGGGCCAGAGCGGCACTGGATGCCGGTTGTAACATGGTATTGGTATGCAATGACCCTGAGGGCGCCAGAAGCCTTCTGGGAGACTTCCCTTGGCCCGAGAGCAATCCTTTTCCGGCTGCGACATTGAGGGCAGACCCTGCTAAGGTGATGCAAGCATTGCAGGATGAAGCGCGCTGGGAGCGAGCCCGCGAGCTGGCGGCAAGGATTTCATCCACAAAAAATTGATTTGGCACAATATAGGCGCAAACTAACTTGGTTAGTTTGAAACCTGTATAACCATGACTGGAATGAGACTTGAGGAAACAAAATGATTTTGTATTTTCACGGATTTGATGCCACCAGCCCGGGTAATCATGAAAAAGTCAGGCAGTTACAGTTTATTGATGATGATGTGCGTCTCATCAGCTACAGCACCCAGCATCCCAGACACGATATGCAGCATCTGCTGAATGAGGTCAGTAAGCAGCTTAAACTCACTGACGATCCCAAGCCATTGATCATAGGTGTGGGGCTGGGAGCTTATTGGGCCGAGCGGATCGCTTTCCTGTCCGGGCTCAAGGCGATATTGGTCAACCCCAATCTTTGGCCGGAGGAAAACATGCCCGGCAAGATAGACAGGCCGGAAGAGTACGCCGATATTGCCAGCAAGTGCGTGACCGATTTTCGCAGCAAGAACCGTAACCGCGCCCTGTGCCTGCTGTCGACCGAGGATGAGGTCTTGGACAGCACCCGCAGCCATGCCTTGCTCAGCCGCTATTATGAAGTGATTTGGGACAAACAGCAGAGTCATAAGTTTGCCTCGCTGGCGAGCCATTTGACTCAGATTAAAGCCTTCAAGCAGAATGAGGGTGTAGAGCGCGTGGGTTAAACCCTATTTTGTGCGGTAAAACAAGCCCTTTTTGTGATCGATGTCACGAGAGGGGTTTCGGGTTGTTGTTCTGTATGTTGCGCTGGTTGCATCGGGCCTTTAGCTGTGTAAAGTTACGTTTTATGGTGGTTTTGATACAAAGTGTTACGCTTTGTGGTTGCAAAATTACCGGACATTTTGCGTATGTCGCCCGATGCAGCTAACACTCTTTTGTTAGCTGTTTTTTTTGCTTTTTTGTTAATCAACTGCTTGATTTATAAGCATAGCAAGATAATGAAGCCACAAGGAGACGCCCATGAAGCGGGTGCTGCTGACTGTAAAAGGCAAGGTGCAGGGAGTCTGTTTCAGACGTTTTACCCAGCAAAAGGCTCAGTCACTGGGGGTGACGGGGTATGTGCGCAACAAAGAAGATGGTTCGGTTGAAGTGTTGGCGCAGGGGGCTTATCCGGCCGTCGATCACTTAATAACCTGGTGCGAACAGGGGCCACCTCAGGCGCGGGTCGATAGTGTCTATGTGGAAGAAGACGAGGCAGATGAGATCTACCTCGACTTCTCTATCAGTCACTGATCAGAGCTCTTCGCCACTATCGGCTTGAGTTTGGCTGCCTGGCTGGGCCATACGCCTTACCTGTAGGATCATCCCCATTCTGGGATGATCGAAGTAGTGTATTTCCCCGCTGCGAATACGGCGATTTTGCTCCATGGGAATGCTGTAAAGAAAGGGAGTTTGCAGCTCAGGCTCACCTTCCTGGGTGGCCAGAGATTTATAGCCGGCTTCCCTCAAGTTAAAGCGGGTTTCCACATAGAGATAATGGCTGAGATAGATATTCAAAAGCCCATCAAGCTCCCACACAGCCTTGGGCGTTTGCGGCACCATCAAGCTCCCAAGCGCTGCATATTCCTCACTGCCCATTTGAGTTGGTTCACCCAGGCCATTGTCCAATGCTTGCTCAGGCAGTTTTTCTTCAGATAAGTCTTCTGATAAACCATTCAAAGATGAGTTCGAAGCCGTGTCCAACTGGCTCTGGGGCAAGCCTGAAAGCTTGAAGTCTGAGCCAAAGTTACGGCCACCGAAGAGATGCAGTGCCTCGGCTCTGTGGCGGGGTTTCATCTGTTGCTGCCAGGTGAGATGCAAAAGCCCTTTCAAACCGCGTTGCCGCTTGAGGGCATTGATAACACCGCCAAATTGGGCCCGACTTTCACTGAGCAGCAGGGCGCCGGGTTGGGCGGCTGTGCTGCTGTCTCTGGGACTGATATTCACAGGCAACTGCTTGGGCATACGGATTTCCGCTTGCCGCTGTTGGCAAGGCAAAGCGGTGGCATCCGCTTGAGTCGTGTTATCGGCCTGGGCCAGAGATATCACTTGGCCTGCCTGAAGGGGGCGGCCGTGCTGTGAGCCGGAGGCATCGTTATTGAGAGCCTTATCTGCTGCGCTGCCTGCGGATTGAGATTGCCATTGCGGATCACAGTCTCCCCCAGCCATGCTGCTTGAGCTGATTTCGGTGGCGACCTGGGGAGTGATCAAGTCTATGGTCTTGTTCAGTTTGAGCTCCAGCGGCGTATCCGGCCACTTTTCCGTGCTTGGCCCGGGGCGCTCAAACAGGTATACCTCGACTTCGTACCAAGGATATTGTGCCGCCTGCAATACAGGCGAAAGTGTCAGCCCCAGAGCCAGGGTTGCCAGCATATTTCGATACACTATTTTTCTCCCACAGTGTGTTGTGCCAGTTGTTGCAGCAGAAGACCTACCATCTCCAGGCGTTCTTTACTGCTTTCGGCCGCCAGGGTGAACTTTAACTTATTCGGTCCATCCATTCGATAGATTTGTGGCTGGGATTGCAACAGGCCGATGATAAAGCCGGGATCAATAATATGGTCGTCACCAAACTCGACACTGCCGCCGCGGGCGTGAAAATCGAGTTTTTTCAGCCCGAGCGCGGTGGCCTGATGCTTGTACAGTGTCAGTTGCATCAGGTTTCGGGTGGCTTCAGGCAACAAACCGAAACGGTCAATCAGTTCCACCTTGAGCTCATCCAGCGCCGCTTCCGTAGTGCAGTTGGCTATCCGTTTGTAGAGCGACAGGCGAATATTGACATCGCCCACATAGTCTTCCGGCAACAGCGCCGGGATCCTCAGCTCGATTTCACACTGCTGGTTGAGCATCTGCGCCAGGGATGGCTCCTTGCCCTGTTTCAGCGCCTTGACCGCCGACTCCAGCATCTCCATATAGAGGCTGAAGCCTATCTTGGAGATGTGGCCACTCTGTTCATCCCCCAGCAATTCACCGGCGCCGCGGATCTCCAGATCCTGAGTCGCCAGCATAAATCCGGCGCCAAGATCTTCCAGGGCGTCAATCGCTTCCAGGCGCTTGCGGGCATCTGAGGTCATGCGTTTCGGATGCGGGGTCATCAGATAGGCATAAGCCTGGTGATGGGAGCGGCCAACCCGGCCCCTGAGCTGATGCAGCTGCGCCAACCCGAAGGTGTCGGCCCTCTCTATGATGATGGTGTTGGCGCTCGGCACATCGATACCGGTTTCAATAATGGTGGTACACACCAACACGTTGTAGCGTCTGTGGTAAAAATCGGACATTACCCGCTCCAGCTCGCGCTCGCGCATCTGGCCGTGGGCTACTACCACTCTGGCATCGGGCAACAGCTCGCGCAGCTCCTCGGCGCGTTTCTCTATGCTCTCCACATTGTTGTGCAGGTAATAGACCTGGCCGCCACGGAGGAGCTCCCGTTCTATGGCCTCACGGACACTGGCCTTGTCGTATTCGCGCACGAAGGTTTTCACCGCCAGGCGTTTGGCCGGCGGGGTGGCGATAATCGACAGATCCCGCATGCCGGACATGGCCATATTCAGGGTGCGGGGAATAGGGGTCGCCGTCAGGGTGAGAATATCCACATTGGCCCTGAGCGCCTTGATTTTCTCTTTCTGCCGTACCCCGAACCTGTGCTCCTCATCTATGATAAGCAGGCCGAGGGCGTCAAATTTCACCTCGCTGTTGAGCAGCTTATGGGTGCCGATAACAATATCCACCTTGCCGTTTGCCAGGTCGGCAATCACCTGTTGCTGCTCTTTGGCGGTGCGAAAACGGGACATAACTTCAATCTGCACCGGCCAGTCGGCGAACCTGTCCTTGAAGTTTTCATAGTGCTGCTGAGCCAGCAGAGTCGTGGGCACCAACACCACCACTTGCTTGCCGGCGTTGACGGCAACAAAGGCGGCGCGCATGGCCACTTCTGTCTTGCCAAAGCCCACGTCACCACAGATCAGACGGTCCATAGCCACCGGTGACTGCATATCGGCGAGAACGGCGGCGATGGAAGTTTCCTGATCCACAGTCTCTTCGAACGGGAAACCCTGGGCGAACAGGGCGTATTCGGCCTCATCCAGTTCACAGGCCTCGCCGGGGCGGGCCTGACGGCGGGCGTAAACATCCAGCAGCTCGGCAGCCACATCGCGAATGCGCTCTATCGCCTTCTTCTTGGCCTTGGCCCAGCTCTCGTTACCCAACTTGTTGAGGTTGGGGGATTCATCCGGTGCCACGGCGTACCGGCTGATGAGGTGGAGTGACGACACAGGCACATAGAGTTTGTCGCCACCGGCGTATTCCAGCTTGAGGTATTCGGCCACCACGCCGCCGGTATCCAGGGTTTCCAGCCCCTGATAGAGGGCGACCCCGTGCTCCAGGTGCACTATGGGTTGGCCGACCTTGAGCTCGGCGAGGTTTTTAATCAGGGCATCGCTGCTGATCTGGCGCTGTTTTTCCCGCCGTCTCTGCTGGGAGATCCGCTGACCGAAGAGCTCGGTTTCGCAAATTATGCTCAGCTTGGGCTCATGGAGTACGCAGCCCTTGGCAAGGGGCGAGACGATTAACCCCAGCTGTGCATCCGAGTCGATAAACGCCTTGAGATGCGGGAACAGTACCGGGCGCAACTCTATCTTGGCCAGCAACTCCATCAGCGCCTCGCGGCGGCCTTCGGATTCGGCGCTCAGCAGGACTCTGCCCGCCGAGGCGATATAGTCGGCCAATGCCTGCAAGGGCTGCTTCAGCTTATGGTTGACCGAGATATCCGGCAGCGCGCTTACTGCAGCCAATTGCTGCTGTTTTTGGGCATCCACCTGGCTCAGTTGCAGTCTTGGCCAGCGCTTGAAGGCGGCAAACAGCTGCTCGGTCAACAGATATAGGTCTGCCGGGGCCAGCAGGGGCCGCAGCGGATCGACGCGCCTGTCTTCATAGCGATTGCGCACTTGCGTCAGATGTGCATCGGCGGCCTGCTGCAGGTCGCCCAGCGTCAGCAGTTGCACATCGCCGGCAAAATAGTCGAATAGGGTCGCGGTTTCATCAAAGAACAAGGGCAGGTAGTTTTCGATACCGGCGGGCATCAAATGGCGGCTCACCTGCTGATAGATGGACTCGGGCTCTTTAACCAATACTTCAAAATAGCGCCGATAACGCTGGCGGAAGCCTTCTATGGCCCGTTCATCTGTGGGGAACTCCTTGGCCGGCAGCATCCGTACCTGCGACAGGGGTTCCTTGGATAGTTGGGTTTCAGGATCGAAATGGCGAATCGATTCCACTTCATCATCGAACAGTTCAATTCGCAGCGGCTCGGCTGAGCCCATGGGAAAGATATCCAGAATCGAGCCGCGAATGGCAAATTCGCCATGTTCATAAACCTGACCGACCAGATGATAACCGGCGCTGACCAAGTGCTCGCGCATCTGTTGCAGGCTGTAGTTGTCGCCCTTGTTCAGCAACATCACATTGGCCGACAGGAAAGACTTGGGCGGCAGTCGCACCATCAGGGTGTTGATAGGCACTATTACCAGGGCGCGCTTGGCACTTGGCAACCTTGACAGGGTTTCCAGCCGCTGGGAGATCAGATCCTGATGCGGCGAAAAGCTGTCGTAGGGCAGGGTCTCCCGATCGGGAAACAACCACACGGGCAGGGTATCACCCAAAAGGTATTTGAGTTCGGCTTCCAGTGTCAGGGCGGTTGGCGTATCCGCTGTTACCAACAGGCTGACACCTTGATGTTGGCGGGCGAGGTTGGCCAAGGTCAGCGCGCGCTCCACGCCTTCGCCGAGACCAAGATGGCGGATCTCGCCGGCCTTTGGGGCACCCGCAGGCGCCAGTACAGAAAACTTATTCATTGAAGATGTGATAACAGATTCATTCTGAATGGATTGCGCACCATTGTAGAGATTTAGGCTGGCTCATGCCAGTTGGGATCCTGACTGGCCTTACGCCTTTTGAGCTGCTTTTGTTGCACGCTGAGACTGGCCTTGACCAAGAGTTCGATATCGGCATCCTGGATCACCCGATAGTCGAGATCGGCCAGAAACTGGCCTTCATGGTCTGGGTCGGCGCGGCATTCCCGCACCGAGGCGATACACTGCAAGGACAGGATTTCATCGCGAATAAACAGGGTCAGCTTGCAAAATGTACCGGCGTCCAGTGCCTGGGGTAACTGCACCCGCACGCCGCTGCCGCCAAATTGCACCCCGGGGCAGTGTTGGCCTTCGCGGCTCTCCTGCTCCAATACGTGCTGTAACACCAGATCTATCTTACGGGACTGGAGTTTGAGGTAGTCGACTATCGCCCGGCCCTCATCGCCGAGTTGCCTGAGCTGCAACAAACAGCCGGCTTCCAGCGCCTTGACCTCGCTCATCAGTTTCAAGCCGGTGGATTGCATCGCCAGCAGCTGGCTCTCGGTCGGCAAGGGAGTGTCCTTGGGCCAGAGGCTGAGATAGACATCGAAGGCGTGGGGCACGCTGAAGTATGGATTGGATTCAGGAAACAAGGTCCCGCCTCTTGTATTTACCCGGTCAATCCACCTATTATCGTGCCCACTTCATTGATTTAGCAAGCGCAGCGCACAGGACATGCTATCCCTCTCATGAATCCGGGACTCTCATTTTACATAGGTTATCGTTACTGGCGTGCCCGCAAGGCCAACGCTTTTGCTTCCTTTATTACCTTCTTCGCCGTCAGCGGGATTTTTCTCGGGGTGGCAGCATTGATTATTGTCAGCTCTGTGATGAACGGCCTGGAAGGCCAGCTCAAGACCCGTATCCTGGGGGCCATTCCACAACTGACAGTACATACAGACCACTCTTTTGATGACTGGCAAAGCTTTAAAGGCGATTTACAGCAATTGCCCGGGGTGCTTGGGCTGGCGCCCTCTGCGACCACCCAGGCGATGGCCCAGTCGGCCGATAATATCAGTGCGGTGCAGCTCTATGGCATCTACCCCGAGGCCGAAAAAAATCTCTCGGTTGTAGCCAAACACGCCTATCTGGATGCCTTCGATTCGCTCAGCAGCGGCAACTACCGGGTGTTGTTGGGCTCAGAGCTGGCACGGCGGCTTAATGTTGCCACCGGAGACAAGCTGCGCCTGCTCAGCGGTGATGGTGTGGTGTACTCGCCGCTTGGTCCGGTTCCCAGCCAGCGAATTTTTGAAGTGGCGGGTATTTTTGAGATGGGTTCTCAGGTCGATGCCGGAGTGGCTTTTCTGCACTATGAAGATGCCCGCCGCTTGATGCGTAAGTCGCCAAAGCAAATTCAGGATCTCAGGCTGTTTCTGAGCGACCCCTTCAGCGCCCCGGCGCTGACGCCCAAGGTTGAACATTTGTTCGAAGCTAAGGGCGTTGAGGTGAGCGTCAGCGACTGGCGTGACAGTTATGGCCATCTCTTCGCCGCGGTGAAGATGGAAAAGAACATGATGTCTTTGATGTTAAGCCTGATTGTCGCGGTGGCAGCCTTCAATATTGTCTCGGCGCTGGTGATGATGGTGGTGGATAAAACTGCCGATGTCGCCGTGCTCAAGACCCAGGGGCTGGGTAGGCTGGATATCATGACCATTTTTATCTCCCAGGGCTCCCTCAACGCTCTGATAGGCCTGGCGCTGGGCCTAGGGGTTGGCATAGTGGCCACCCTCAACATCAATCCGCTGCTGTCGACCCTGGGGATCGCCGTATTGGGCGCCGGACAGAGGTTACCCGTGCAGCTGGAACCGCAGCAACTGGTACTTATCGCCATCGGCACTCTGCTGATGACCCTGGCCGCCACCTTGTACCCGGCTATTCGGGCCGCCCGGGTAGAACCTGCGACTGCACTTAGATATGAATAAGAGAATCAATACCATGCAACAAGCCGCGCTCCTTGAAGCCAAAGCCGTCAGCAAGAGTTATCAGGAAGGCAAGCTCAGCACCAAGGTGCTCGAGCAGGTCGACCTCAAGGTGTATCCGGGGGAGCAGTTGGCGATTGTCGGCAGTTCGGGCTCAGGCAAGAGTACCTTGCTGCATATTCTTGGCACCCTGGATAAGCCTTCTGCCGGTCAGGTATTGCTCGAAGGCGAGGACTTATATAAGGCCTCGGCCTCCCGCCAGGCACAGCTGCGCAATCAGGCGATGGGCTTTATCTACCAGTTTCATCATCTGTTACCCGAATTCAACGCCCTGGAAAATGTGGCCATGCCGGGGCTGATTGCCGGTCGCCCCAAGGCGGAAGTGCGAGCGCAGGCCAGGGCCTTGCTCGAAAGAGTGGGGCTGGGACATAGATTGGATCACACCCCGGCGGAGCTTTCCGGTGGTGAGCGCCAGCGGGTGGCCATTGCCAGAGCCTTGATAAACAACCCCAAAGTGGTACTTGCCGATGAACCTACGGGTAACCTGGATGCCCACAGCGGCGAGGCTGTCTATGAGCTTATCCGCGAGCTGGCCTCGCAACTGGGCACGGCTTTTGTGGTGGTAACCCATGATCATCAATTGGCGGCCAGGATGGATAGGCAGCTGCAGATGGTCGATGGTCGTTTGTCGGCGCCGGAGGCTGGCCAATGACGGCGCATCCCGCCTTGCTGCCCCTGATCATCGGCTGGCGCTTTTACCGCGCCCGCCAGAGCAGCAGCTTTATCAGTTTTATCTCTTTTGCTTCCACCGCTGGTATCGCCCTCGGGGTTGCCGTGCTTATTCTGGTGCTGTCGGCGATGAATGGCTTTGAGCGCGAACTGGAGCAGCGCCTGCTCGGGGTTGTGCCCCAGGGGGAGTTGAGCCAGGTCCGCGAACCTATTCATGACTGGCGTCAGATAGTGTCGGACGCCGAGCAAATCGACGGCATCAGCGCCGCCGCTCCGCTGGTACGTATGCAGGGCTTGGTGCAAAAGCCGGGCGGTTTTGTCGGCTTGTCTGTGGTGGGGGTTAACCCCGAGGCTGAAGCGCGGGTTTCGACCCTGAGTCAGTATCTGACACAGGAAAGCTGGCAGAGCCTTGAGGGCGACAGCAATCATATCGTGCTGGGCCAGGGAATGCTGGACAAACTGGGACTTAAGGTGGGTGATCGCCTGACCCTCTATCTGCCGTCACCCCATGGAAAGGGCAGTGGTCAACTGGCGCAGGCCCGCAGTCATTCGTTGTTGATAAGCGGCAGTTTTCGTCTCGGCGGCGAGCTTGAATACACCACGGCTTATGTGCCCATGGCCTATGCCCAGCGCCTGCTAGGGCTTGCAGACGAGGTGACCGGGGTGAGAATCAAGGTTGAGCGGGTATTTGAAGCGCCGCGGCTGATTCGCGAGCTGGGTTATGCCCAGAGCCAGACTTTGTATCTCAACGACTGGACCCGCACCCAGGGGCATCTCTATCAGGACATTCAGCTGGTGCGCGCCGTCATGTATCTGGTGCTGGCATTGGTAATAGGTGTGGCCTGTTTCAACATAGTCTCCACCCTGGTGATGGCGGTGCGTGACAAGGCTTCGGAAATCGCCATCTTGATGACCATGGGACTTAAGCGCGGCGCCGTGATGCTGGTATTTATTGTTCAGGGCGCGCTCAATGGTGTGCTGGGCTGCGCCATAGGAACCTTGCTGGGGGTATTGCTGGCCAAGAATCTTTCGGCTATCGCCAAGGGGATTGAGCAGTTGACCGGGCATAAGTTGCTCTCGGGGGATATCTATTTTATCGATTTCTTGCCATCCAGGCTTGAGCTCACCGATGTGTTGGCCGTGGTGGCTATGGCGCTGCTGATGAGTCTGCTGGCTACCTTGTATCCGGCGTTCAGGGCCAGTCGAATTGCCCCGGCAACCGCCCTGGCCGGGCGTTGATAAGCGACAGGCAGATCCTAAATAGCAAGAACCCGGCCATCGCCGGGTTCTTGCTATTTGTTGGTTGAATGCGCTTTGGGTTGCCAAATTTGGTCAGCGCTAAAACCATGTATTCCTAAAGTATCCCTGAATTGTGTCGCTCCAGTGACGTTACTGCCAGCAGCAGTTATTTGCGTCGTTTTTGCCACTGCAGATAGATGGAGTACTGCCAGGCACTCTTGATCACAAAATATCCTGTCAGGGCACTGACCACACCCAACACCAAACAACCGAACAGGAAAGGTGGGCCTATGGTGCTGATGGAGGATTCTATCCAGGCCCAACTGGCTTCGAAGACAAACTGCTGCGGCGGGTGATTGAGCAGCTTGGCACCTATCAAATAAGCCAGATAAAACATGGCCGGCATGGTTACTGGGTTAGTAATCCAAACCAGAGCGACTGACACCGGCAGGTTGACATGAAAGTAGATCGCCAGCGCCGCCGCCAACACCATTTGAAACGGCATTGGCATCCAGGCAACAAACAGGCCTATGGCGAAGGCGCCGGGGGCAGAGCGGCGATTCAGTGCCCAAAGATTGGGTTTGTTCAGCAGGCTGCCGAAGATCTTGAGGTGTTTATGATTCCTCAGTTTCTCCGGATCGGGCATGAATCTCTGAATGATCTTTTTTGGCATAGGCTCAGATTGCTGTCTTAAATTACTCAATGATGAATCAATGCTTATCGGGCTTTGGCATCGCCGTACTTTCGGCCATGCTTTGGCCCTGGATACCGCCCTTATTCTCATTGCCAATTATTGCAGTGCTGCTGGTTTTGTGCCTCAGAGTCTGGAGCGGGAGCTGGGTTCCCAAGGGAAGTGCTTTGCTCTATGGTGCTTTGGGCGGCGTGCTGTGGGTCAGTGTTTACTGTCAGTTAGTCATTGATATTAAAAGCCTTACTGACTCATCATCCAGCTCTGAAACATCTGTTACTCAGACACTGCGGGGCGAAATCATATCACTAGTTTCTGCAAACGGCGACTGGATCCGCATGGATATTCGGCCAATTGATGATAATTCTGCAACCCTGTTGGCACCCCTGGCCTCGATGTGGCGTTTGAGCTGGCAGGGGGATGCATTGCCATCGCCGCAATTGGGTGAGGTGTGGCAGTTTGAAGTCAAGCCCAGATCCTTTGCCGCCGTGCTCAATCAGGGCGGCTTCAATCGTCAGCGTTATCTGCTTGGTGAGCGGATAACCGCCAGAGGCCAGGTAATATCAGGTGAGCGGCTGTTGCCATCAACTGGGCTTCGGGCACGTTTGGTCACAGAGTTAACTCCAGTATTGGCCGAAATTGAGGGCGGTGATTTGCTGCTGGCGCTGACCTTGGGTGAGCGGTCACTCTTTTCCGAGGCGCGCTGGCAAGAGTTACGCCAATCCGGCAATGCCCACTTGGTGGCGATTTCGGGGTTGCATCTTTCGGTGGTCGCTTTCTGGTGTTATCTGCTGAGTTTTGGAGCGCTCAAGCGTTGGGCACCCGTCTATGGGCGGCGCAATTTGGTACTGGCATCTTTGGCGGCATTGCTGATGGCACTCTTTTATGCCTATCTGGCAGGTTTTGCCATTGCCACCCAAAGAGCCTTGTTGATGCTGTGCTTGTTGGTGTTATCGACTTTAATGATGCGCTATGCCTCGGCCTGGGAGCGGCTGCTGTGGGCACTGGCCTGTGTGCTCTTGATTGATCCCTTGGCCAGTCTCAGTGGCGGCTTTTGGCTGTCATTTTCGGCGCTGGCGTTAATTCTGTTGAGCCTTAATCATCAAGTTCATAATCCTAAGGCTCTGGAGCAGGAGCAAGTACTGACCCACTGGCCAGCAAAGCTCAAGCGCTGGGCCCTGGCATTCTGGGCTATACAGTGGCGCCTTTGTCTGGGGCTGTCGCTACTGCAGGCGGTACTCTTTGGCGCCGTGACGGTTCACAGTTTGTGGCTCAATTTGCTGCTGGTGCCTTGGTTCAGTTTACTGGTGATCCCTCTGGCGCTGCTGGCACTGCTGCTGTGGTCGATATTTTCAGCTCTCGGCATGGATGCAGTGGCACTCATGCCTTGGCAATTGGCGTCTTTCAGTCTCTGGCCGGTACAAAAATTATGGCAGTTCAATAGTCAGCTTCCCGGCGGCTGGCTCATGTTGCCGCAGGCTCTCAGCGCCGCGGCGCTATTGCTGTTTCCGGCATGGCTTTGCTGGCGTATGTTGCCCAAGGGGCGGGGAGTGGCGATGCTGCTGATAATACCCTTTGTACTGCAGCTCGGGCTATGGCTTGGCCTGCTCAAACCCAAGGGCTGGCAAATGCATATGTTGGATGTAGGCCAGGGGCTGGCTGTGGTGGTACAAAAGGGGCCACATGCCTTGCTTTATGATACAGGTGCGGCCTTTGGCGAGCGTTTCAGCTACGCAGAGCGGGTGATAGTGCCTTTCCTTGGTGCCAAAGGTGTGACCAAACTCGATTACCTGATTATCAGCCATGGGGATAATGACCACGCCGGTGGCACTCAAGTGCTGATGCAGGCCTTTGACAAGGCAGGGTTGATAACCGATGTTTCTGAGCTACAGAGCCGTCATTCAAAGCGTTGGCACAGGGGCTGCCGTCCGGGGATGCTTGATTGGCAAGGGATAGAGCTTAACTTTCTTGGCCCCAAAGTGCCTGAGCCAGGCAACAACGGCTCCTGCGTACTGCAACTCTTCGATGGTCATCATAGGGTGCTGTTGCCGGGGGATATAGAATTGGCCGGTGAGGTCGCCTTATTGCATGGAAAAGGCTCACTTGAGAGTGATATTTTACTGGCGCCCCATCATGGCAGCCGTACTTCATCCCATCCTGAGTTTATCGGCGAAATAGCCCCCGAGTGGGTGTTGTTTGCTGCCGGGCATGGCAATCGCTGGGGATTTCCCAAGGAGGAGATACGCTTGAGGTATCGGGCCATCGGCGCCCAAGCCTTGATTTCCGGGGAACTGGGGCAGGTGAGTCTCCACTTTGATGGCCAGGGTTACACAGTGCACAGTTACCGCGAGGATCTGGCGCCATTTTGGTATAACCGCTTGTTTGGGTTTGGTATGGCAGGGAATCCAGAGTAGAATGGCGACTTTGTCATAAATATAGTTTCGCTGATGAGCACATCTCAACAACGTGAAGTCTGGACAGTTTTCAGACGTTTGCTGACCTACCTCAAGCCCCTCAAAGGGGTATTTGTCATCTCGATTCTGGCGTTGATCACCTATGGGGTTGTGGACGCTACTTTTATCGCTTTTGTGAAACCTTTTATCGATGAAGGGTTTGCCAATAATTCGGTCGTTGCCGGCGTCGAGCTGGGTACCTCCAAGGGGTTTAATGCCAGCTCGGATGTGTTGACCATGGCTCCCTTTGTGGTGGTGGGGCTGTTCAGTCTTCGGGGGGTGGCCAACTTTGTCTCTACCTATGGCATCTCTTATATCAGCGCCAAGCTTATTCAGGACATGCGTCAGCAGGTGTTTGAACACATACTGTCGCTGCCGGTCAGCTATATGGATAGGGAAAACACAGGTTCCTTGATCTCCAAAGTGACCTTTGACACAGAGCAAATCGCCAGAGCCTCCGGCAGTGCGCTGATCACCTTGGTGAGAGATAGCGTTACTGTCATAGGCATGCTGGGGTTGATGTTCTATTACTCCTGGAAACTGTCGCTGTGTATTCTGATCATTGGTCCTTTCATCGGGGTGGTGATTGCCGTTGTCAGCCGCCGCTTCCGTAAAGTATCGCGGCAGATCCAGGGCGCCATGGGGTCAGTGACTGCTGTGACCGAGCAGATGATCAAGGGCCACAAGAACGTATTGTCTTTTGGTGGTCAGAAGACAGAGGCCGATCGCTTTGCCAAGGTCAACGATCACAACCGTTATCAGAATATGAAATTGGCTGCGGCCCAGGCCATCAGCCAGCCGCTTATCATGATCATCGGCTCCTTTGCATTGGCCTTTGTACTCTATGCTGCCAGTTTTGACAGCCTGAAGGATGAACTGACGGCGGGTACCTTTGCCACTATCCTGGGCGCTATGCTGGCCATGTTACAGCCCATCAAGAACCTGACCCGGGTCAACGCCGAGTTTCAACGTGGTATCGCCGCCTGTACCACAGTGTTTGAGCTGCTGGATACTCCCGGGGAATCCGATAGCGGCACTCACACAGTAGAGCGGGTTGAAGGCAATCTGCGTTTCGATAATGTCAGCTTTGGTTATCCGGGACAGGAACGTCTGGCGCTTGAGAATATCGACTTTGAAGTGCGTCAGGGGCAGACACTGGCGCTGGTGGGCCGCTCAGGCTCGGGTAAGTCGACCATCGCCAGTCTGGTAACCCGTTTCTACACCGGGCTCAAGCAGGGGGAGATCACCCTGGATGATGTCAGCATTTACGACTATTCACTCAAGTGTTTGCGTAGCCAGGTTGCGTTGGTGTCGCAGCAGGTCACCCTGTTCAACGACACCATAGCCAACAATATCGCTTATGCCTACCCAGGCGAGGCGACCCGCGAACAGATAGAAAACGCCGCCAGATTAGCCTATGCGATGGAGTTTATCGAAGCCTTGCCCCAAGGACTGGATACCGAGATAGGTGAGAACGGCGTGATGCTGTCTGGTGGTCAGCGCCAGCGGATCGCCATTGCCAGAGCCATCCTCAGAGACGCCCCTGTGTTGATCCTTGATGAGGCAACCTCGGCACTGGATACCGAATCCGAGAAGGCGATTCAGAAGGGGCTGGATAACCTGCGCCGCAATCGCACCTCGATTGTGATTGCCCACAGACTGTCGACCATTGAAAGTGCCGATCAGATATTAGTGGTCGATCAGGGCAAGATCCTCGAGCGTGGCACTCACCAGAGTCTGCTGGAAAAGGATGGGACGTACGCCAAGCTGTACCAGATGCAATTCGGAGGTTAAGTGGAAGCTCTGCTTAACCGTATCTGGTATCACAAGCATTGGGCAAGGTGGCTACTTTGGCCGCTTTCCTGGCTGTTTGCTTTGCTCAGTGGCCTGAGACGCCTGGGGTTTAAACTTGGCCTCAAGGCCTCGCAAACTCTGCCTGTACCTGTGATCATAGTCGGTAATATTACCGTTGGCGGCAGCGGCAAGACGCCAACCGTCATCTATTTGATTGAGCTGCTCAGGCACTATGGCTATCGGCCCGGAGTAATAAGCCGTGGTTATGGCAGTGGTCAAACTGAACCTAGGCTGGTGCCTCCCGGGGCCAATCCAAGCGATTTTGGTGATGAGCCGGCGATGATAGTGGCCCGTACTCAAGTGCCCATGGCCGTGGGAGTGGATCGTATAGCCACCGCCGAGTTACTGCTTACCTCCAACACTGTGGATATTATTATCAGTGATGACGGTTTGCAGCACTATCGCTTGGCGCGGGATATCGAAGTGGTGGTTGTTGATGCCAGGCGCCGCTTGGGCAACGGTATGTTACTGCCGGCGGGCCCTTTGAGAGAGGGAGCCTGGCGTTTGGAAAAGGCTGATTTTGTAATCCACAACGGCGAAGCCTGTGATACCGTCAGAGAGTTTGGTATGCAGCTCATTCCCGGCGCTGTGCTGAGTGTTGCTGGGGAAAACCAGGCTCAGGCTCCTACAGCGCCTATGGCGGTCAAAGCCATGGCAGGTATCGGTAATCCGGAGCGTTTTTTTGAAACCCTCTCTCTGATGGGGTTTAAGCTCGAAGCTCAAGAAGTTTTTGCCGATCATCAAGCCTACAGCCCAGAGGCTTTGGCACCGCTTGGTGATGAGCTGCCTGTGCTGATGACAGAAAAAGATGCGATCAAGTGTCGCGAATTTGCAAAACAACACTGGTGGTATCTGGCCGTCAATGCCAAGCTATCACCCCAATTCGATGCCCAATTGCTGACTCGAGTACGGGAGGCAATGGCAAACAAACAAAAGGCAAACCAAAAAGGACAGTCTGATGGCGTTTGATAAGAAACTATTGGAAATCGTAGCCTGCCCGGTATGTAAAGGCAGACTGGAATATGACAAACAGGCACAGCTGCTTATCTGTAAGGCAGATAGGCTGGCTTATCCGATCAATGACGGGATCCCTGTGTTGTTGGCTGATAAGGCCGAACCTTGGCAAGAAAAACAGTAATAGTTCCCGCTCTTAAACTCCGATCAGTCTTGCTGATCGGAGCCTGCTAAAAGCCTATCCGCTAGCCCCCCTCATTAGTAGTAGTTGATTTGTTCGCAGCTTGTTAACTTTATTGTTTTGCTGTTTTCATTATTAACCATTTGTGGCGAATTTCACTTGGGATTCGTTAAATAACAAGAGTTTATCCTGAGTTGGTTTGCTTCGAACGCCACTCCCTAAGATACTAATAAGTAATTTCTGTGACTTACAACAAACTCTTTGAAGGAAACCTTGTAGATGACTCAACCCAAATTCAATCAATATGTTCTGCGGGTGCTGGAAGCTCATCCCGGGGAACGTATTTGCTCGTTTGAATATGAGGGTAAAAAGTATTGGCTTAAACAAGCCGAGACACTGCAGGGAGCCATGCGGGTGTTGAAACCCAATCCCCAACTGGCGCTTGAGAAAGAGAAACTGACTCTGGAGCACCTGGCCAGCCGTTCAGCCCCGGTGCCGCGTATTGTTCAGGCCGACAAGGGCTACTTTGTGGTGGAGGATGTTGGAGTAACAGTCAGAGAATGGTTGATACTCAAATCGCAAGATAAACCGGGCATGCAACAGATCCTCAATGACAGCGCAGCAGCGCTGGCTGGTTTACACAGCATGGGGCTGGCCCATGGCCGTCCGGCGCTCAGGGATATCAGTTGGCAGCAAGGACAGGTGACCTTTATCGATTTTGAGGCCAATCAAAAGGGTAAAGACATGCTGATGCAGCAGATAAGGGATCTGCTGGTGTACATTCACAGCTTATATCGCTACATGGGGCCTGCCAATGAAGCGATAACCCAGGCGATAGCCAGTTATCGCCTGGCCGGCGGTGAAGCTATCTGGCGTGAGGCCAAAAGTTTCCTGGTCAGTTGGCAGTGGTTATATCTGTTGCTGCGGCCTTTTCGTGATATCGGCGGCCGCGACCTCAAGCCCATCTATTGGGTGTTGTGGCATTTTCGTAATATTCCCCTCTAAATTTCTGCCTGATTAGTTTCACTCGGGACATGTCCTGTTTGAAGTTGAAAGCAGGGTGTCAAAAAAATGTTATTGGATGTAAATTTGACTTTGTCTAATAACGAACTGTAATGGCAGAAAAAAACACTTATTCAAGTTTACTTTTCATTAACATCATGAATAATGTCAAAAAATAATCTGGTCAAACCAGTTTATTTTTTAATCTTTATTAAGGTCTGTTTTACAAGGAAAACTCCCCAAAGCCGCTAAATTCAAGGGTTTTGAGGGGTGTACAAAATATAGGCTGGTTTATAGAATGTCGTCCTCCTAAGGATTCGAAGAGATCCTGGGCTAAGTTCGAAGCAAGTCCTCATTCACGGCGGAAAGGAAATCTAAAGAGTTACTTGGCTTCCCTGTAAACCATATGCAAAGTCTGCCAGAACCTTTTTTAGGTTTGCAGGGCTTTGTATTGCCTGAGAGACAGATATGACCCGTTCCGTTCTTCTGCTGCTTAGCAGCTTGTTGCTTGCCTTGCCGGTATTGGCTCAGTCCCCTAACGGTGTACAAAAGAACTCCCATAGACATGCCGGGTTTAATGCAACGCCCGCCACTCAACTGAAACAACAGGCGGTTTCTCAATCCCAAGCTCTCGCCAGAGGCCTGAGAGCCAAGAAAGATATTGCCTTGTTGCAATCTCTGGCCGAGTCCAGACAGATGGCTATGCTTGAGTTGGTGCGTAGCCAGCCTCAGGCTGCTTTGGGGTTGATCTTACCTGAGTCTCTCAGAGCCCAGAGCCCAACTGAGTTACAAACTTTTTTTGCATCCGAACAAGAGTTTCAGGGAAAACTTGAGGTTATTTATGAGGAGTTGGCGACAGGTGATGGTCATAAACTCAGATACTTCCTCACCAGTGGCGAAACCTCTGTGGAGCTGTTTTTGCCCAAGGCCGAAGCTGGATTGAAAACCGGCATTCAAGTCAGGGTAAAAGGTTGGCAGTTTAAAGATGCGGCACAAGAGCCCAAGGCTGTAGTTCTTACCAAGCCGGAAAATTTACAGGTTTTGGCTTTGGATGAAACGCAAAGCCAAAACCTGGTCAAGGGTACCGGGGCTGTACTCAGTGGCACCACGGGTGAGCAAAAACTCTTGGTATTGCTGCTTAACTTTCAGGATAACCCGAACCTGCAACCTTGGAGTATCGAGGAAGTACGGCAGATGGTGTTCGGTAGAGTCAATGACTATTACCTGGAAGCCTCATACGGTCAGACCTGGCTCAGTGGTGATGTTAGTGGCTATCTGACTTTGCCAATCGATACTAACTGTGACTATTTTGGAATGGACAGTTATGCCCAACAAGCCGCCAAAGATGCAGGTTTTGATCTGAGTCAGTACTCACGTTTGGTTTATCTCCTGCCTAAGAACAGTAGTTGCAGTTGGCGTGGTCAGGGGACGGTAGGTGGTAGTCCCTCCAGAGCCTGGATCAACGGTGAACTGAATTTGATGACCATAGGGCATGAGCTTGGGCATAACCTGGGCTTGAAACATGCCAAAGAACTTAACTGTGGTAGCGGCTATTTGAGTGATTCCTGTGTTGCCATTACCTATGGCGATACGCTGGACATCATGGGTAAGTCGGAAGGACATTTCAATCTGTTGAACAAGGCCCGCTTAGGTTGGTTGACCGAAGAGCGGGGCGATATTGTCAGCGCCGATGAAGCCGGTAGTTTTCAGCTGGCTCCCTATGAAAGTGATGCGCAAGGGGGGGCTCGCGGCCTGAAAGTTCGTCGTGGCACAGACAGTTTGAGTGGTGAGCCGCTTTGGTACTATCTTGAGTATCGTCAGCCTCTGGGATTTGATGCCTTTATGGCAGGCAAGGCGGTGACTCAAGGCGTGCTGGTGCACCTTAACAGTAGCGATCAGGATATCGAGAGCAGTCAATTATTGGACATGACCCCGCAGAGTAGCCTGTTTGACCTCGACGATGCTGCCCTGGTTGTCGGCAACAGTTACACAGATAGCGATGCCGGCGTGAGTTTTACCACTGAATATGCCGATGCCAACGGTGCTGGAGTTTATGTTGATTACCAGGGGAGGGCCTGTGTGGCAGCTGCGCCTGAGCTGGTGCTTGAGCAGCAAACCCCGCAGTGGGTTCAGCCGGGAACCTTGGTTACCTATAACGCAATACTGACCAACAGGGATAGTCTGGAATGTGCTGCCAGTGTGTTTGCGCTGAATGCTTCAGTACCTGCAGGTTGGCAATTCCAAGGGAGTAGTGTTGAGTTGGCTCCGGGTCAAAGTCAACCCGTGAGCTTTAGCTTGAGTTCGGCTGCAGATGTTACGCCTGGCCTTTATGAAGTTTCTGTGGTTGCCGCCAATCAAGCCGATAGTGGTTACCAGAGTGAAGTACTGCTTGGATATATGGTGGACGAAGTCGCTGCGGTTTGTGAATTGGCAGCACCATCCTGGGCACTGGAGCAGGCCAATGTGATTGCTGTACCGGGGGAGACGGTAACTTATCAGGGGACTTTGACCAACAACAGCAACACGAGTTGTGAGGCGGCAGAATATCGACTGACGGCGGCTTTACCCAGCGGTTGGCAGGCAAACAGCGGTCGCGTTATTCTGGCCCCGGGGGAGAGTGCCAATGTCGGTATTCAGATTACCTCCAGTGAACAGAGTTCCGATGGGGTATACAATTTTAGTTTGGCAGCTGTGCAGAACGATGCGCCGGAGTACCAGAGCTCGGCCTTGGCCAGCTATGCAGTGAAAACACCTTGTAGCTTGGTGGCGCCATTGGTCTCGGTCGTTGGTCCGGATGTCGCGGTCGCTGCCGGGGCTGCTCAAAGCTACCAACTGACTGTCAGCAATAAAAACAGTGGCAGTTGCCAGGCGTCCAGCTATCGCATTTTGGCCGATGTTCCCGCCGGATGGAGTAGTAACAGTCAGGATCTGAACCTGGCTCCGGGAGAGAGCAAAACGGTTTCTGTGACAGTGATTTCTGCTGCTAATGCTGAAGCCGGTGATTATGGGCTGACGTTCAGAGTCTTGGATAATGCTGATAGTGGTTACCAGGCAAGTACTGAAGCCTTGTTTTCAATTGCTGCTCCAGTGAATTCCGCCCCTGAAGCAGTGAATGATAGCGTCAGTATCGCCAGTAAGTCGGCGGTGAGTATCAATGTGCTTGGCAATGACACAGACGCGGATGACGATGTTTTGCAGGTTACGTCAGTTGGTCGCAGCAGCCTGGGCACGGTCGAGCTGTTGGCTAATGGACAGATAAGTTACACACCGGGTAAACGTTTCAAGAGCACAGATAGTTTCAGCTATACCATTTCTGATGGTAAAGAGAGTGCAACCGCAATTGTGACCATCAGTTTGAGCTCGACAGATTCCGGTAGCAGCCAAGGTGGCAATAAGGGAAAGGGTAAGCACTAGTTGATTTTGGTTTTGTATGACAATCAAACTGGCTGAAGCCAAGAGTGGAAAAGCCAAGGGGTAATACCCTTGGCTTTTTGTATTGGAGAACGCCTGAGCTGGTTAGTTCTCATTGGTGCCGACTTGAATGGTCACATCGGCTGTAGATTCATCTCCTTTACTGTTAACCAGTTTCACTATCACATCACCCAGGAAGACGATAGGATCTGTGTTTTCCAAACCGGGTTTAAATTCTATGGTAAAGGCACAGAAGTAGTCTTCTGTTCCAGAACCTGTGTAACCAAATGGATGGTTTAATGCACAGGAACCATAGTTGACGCCTTCGAAAGTGCCGCCCGAATTAATCAGTTTGAAACCGGGCATATCGGCACCTGGGAACACATCGACACCTGCAGCGGTGAGCATAGTCAGGTTGGCATTGTTCACGTCGGCATTATGCATACCCAGTACCACCAACATACTGGCGGCAAAGTCCATATCAACTGCGGGTGACCCTGGGGTAAAGGTTACAGTGGCATCATCCATGGCATCCACGGCCTGGCCATCTTCATCTGTACCGTATATGGTTGCCAGATTGGTATGTATATCTGTCCTGTTTCCTTGCACCTGCAGTGTGATGGTACAACTGGCATTGTGACCGGGATCCAGCATTAAACCAGCGAGTGGTGCCGGACCATATGGCAAGCCGTCAACAGTGTCTACTTCACATTTAGCGGTAAGATCACCAAATACAGAGTCATCCAAGGTGTTGAAGGTCACGGTATCAACTGTGTTTTGACCATTGATTTGATCTTTAACACCAAACAGGAAGGTAAACTCCACATCACGGAAGATAGAGAGGTCATCACCTGTTTCCAGTACAGAAGTAGGATCGGCACTCTTATCCAAGGTGATCATGGAAGGAATGTCATTGATAACCACTGTGGCTGAGTCGGCAGCCATAGCTTCTATCATCTCATCGTCATAGGCCTTGGCAGTCACGGTATTAGTGTGAGAACCGGCGCCGGTGCCACTGATAAATTCAGTGAAGCTACATTCATAGTAACTACCGTAGGCGATATCGAGATAAGTACTACAACTCCCTTTGCCATTGAGATCACCAAACTTGTCATCTACCAAATAGAAGAGTTCAAGTGGTGAATCATAGGCTTCGGCAGTGTTATTGACCCTAACGGTATAAGTCACGTTTCCACCTGACTCAGGAACCTGATCCGGGCTTGCAGTTTTCAACACTGTGATGGTGGGGTTCAGGTTTTCAACCTGTACTTGGACCACATTGGAGCAGTGTTCACCGTCTATGCCGTTAACCGCAGCACAGCTGTTGCTGTCGATGACGTCATCGCCGTTTTTGTCTTCCAGCGCCAGCTTAATCAAGTCATCATACAACTCGATATTAGGGGCAAGATCCGGCAAGTCCCTATCGACTATATGAACAGTAAACTGACAGCTATAAGACCCACTTGGCAGAATTTCTCCTCCATTAGCCGGTTGAGTACAGTTGGAGGATTTTAGGTACACACCATCACTGGCTCCCACAGGTCCGCCTGCACTCCACAAGTTCAGTGAAGTGTCATAGTTACCATCGGCACCAATATCCACTTCATCGCTTAACGAAGTGATGAACAGTGAAGTTTGGGCATTGGGGTTGTTGAAACTCAACTCAAAAGTGTAAGTGCCTCCGGGTTCATTTTGGGTATTGCTGGTGATGAGTTTTTTATTGATCACAGGTGGGTTGGGTTTGATAAAGACGTCGATATCAAACGCATCGCAACGACACTTGGATGGTGTGCCGGGGGCAGCGGGATTGTTTTCACTGCAATCGGCACCGGTTTTGTTGTGCCAGGCGGCACAGTAATTGAACTCAGCCTTGCCTGAGTTATCATCATCGCGACAGAACAGGGTGATCTGCTCGCCGCTATAGACATGAGTGGCATCATAACCTGCAGCTTTACTGATATCGGCACAGGCATCGAGGTTTTCTTCCAGGTCAACGCCGGGACCATTGGTACGCCCGAGCAGAATTGAACACTCATTATTGGGATCTGAGTCCTGAGCACTCCAACTGCCTTCCGGCAGATAGACGGAATAGTCATACCTTTGATTAGCAGTAGTAGTAATGGTCACATCAGCCAGGAAAGTCACATCGTCTCCCAGGACGCATTCTACCGGCGTGGTACCATCCAGATTGCGGACATTATCCACCTTACTTACCCTGACATCATTGGCTGTACAATTGAGGGCAAATCCCGCTTGTTCGGCCATACAAGCTTGATCGAACTGTTGCGGGAAGAAGGAGGCGTTGACGGGCGTCAAACTCGAGGCACCGTAAAGCGAGGCGCCGCCAATCAGGACGACACCCAGAGCCCTGATCAGCCAGTTACACTGGAATAGTTTCATCTTGCTATCCCTCCGAAGTTTGTTTGGCCACTGACAGTGGCCGCACATTTTAGTGAGCTTGCTGCAATCGAGTAACATCACCGGTTAAGGCTTCCCAAAGGAATGGCCGGATTCGCACAGCAAATATCCAAACGCCTCCCTGATAAGCAAACGTCATTCCATATGGTTAATATTCTGATTTTTTTGTGTTTTTTCTGTTTTGTCTGTCAGGTGTAACAGTCTGGGTGTTTCGTCTTTGGAACACTGTGAATGGCTTGCTTTAGAATCAGATGTTTGGGTATGTTTCAGCTTGTATCACTTGTTCAGTAGCAGGCCTGCGTGTAGCGCAGGCCAGTTTGTTTGGAGCGGAGGAGGGAGTGCGTCGGTGGGCAGAAGAGTCAGACTAATTATCCTGCTGTAATTTATCCAAAATGGCACTAAAGGCTTCGTAGGGATGAGCTCCTACCAATAACTTGGGTGTCTGCATCTGGTTATTACTTACTCGACCTATGATAAAACTTGGGGTGCCAGTGACGCCATATTGCTGACCGTACTGGAGATCTGCCATGACACTCGCCTTAATGGCAGGATCATCAAGGCAGGCTTCAAAGTCCGGCAGTTGTAAATCTTGCTGCTTGGCACTACTTAAATAGAGTTCAGGATTGAGCCGGGTAATATTGGCAAAAAGTTGTTCTCGCATTGGCCAGTACCTATCTTGTTTGCCGGCACAGGCTGCTGCAATAGCAGCGCTTTCGGCATTGGCGTGAAAGCTTAGCGGAAAGTTGCGAACCAGGTATCTGACCTTACCTGTATCTATATATTGCTGCTTGAGTTTGGGAAAACTGAGCTCCAAAAAGCGTTTGCAATAGGGACATTGAAAGTCTGAAAACTCTACTATGACGATAGGTGCGTCAGATTGACCCAAGGAGGGTAGCTTGCCTTGATTATCCAGGTCAGCCAAGGGCGGCAACTCTTTGGCTTTAGGGGCTGTCGATGCTGTAGCTATTTCATGGATCTCCTTGATTTGTTTCTCCATTTTAACCAGTTGGAGTTTGATCTCAGCCATAGATTGTTTAAGTTCCTGCTCTGAAGAGGATGGCTGTTGTGGCTGACACCCAGACAGCAATAATAGTGGAAGCCAGATAAACATCAGCGGATGATTGAACATAGTGAGCTCCTATAGTGGCTGCCACTGACTCCCTGGCAGCATCAGAGTTGAATTTGACACTTCTTTATCAAGCGATAGAAGGTCGTTCTGGAAATATTGAGTTGTCGGGCGGCAGCTGAGATATTGTGGCGGTTATCGGCAATGGCTTTGAGCAGCACTTCGGCATCCAGGTTATCCCTTTGTTTGGCCAGTTCTGCATCAGGGTTATGCTCTTTTATTCTATCAAGCCCCAGGGCCTTGGCTGAGATCTCTGAGCCTTCGGCCATTACCGCTGCACGGCGAATACGGTTTTGCAGTTCCCTGACATTACCCGGCCAGTTGTAATTCTGAATGGCATTCAGGGCTTGGTTACTGAATACCAGTGAACTGGCATTGCCCGGAATGTTTTGCAAAAAACGTTCTGCCATGGGAATGATATCGCTCTTGTACTCCCTCAGGCTGGGGACATGTAGCCGCAGTACGTTGAGACGATGATAGAGATCTTCCCTAAATCGACCTTCATCGACGGCGTTTTCAAGGTCTTGATGGGAGGCAAATATCAGTCGACAGTTGACTGTTTGTGGATGGCAAGCGCCTATCCGCATAATTTGTTTGTCATCGAGAAAGTGCAGCAGATTCACCTGGAGATCCAGCGGCAGATCGGCGATTTCATCCAGAAACAGGGTGCCGCCATCGGCTTGTTCCAAATGTCCTATATAGCGCTTGTCTGCTCCGGTAAAGGCGCCTTTTTCATGGCCAAACAGTGTTGATTGGATCAGGCTGGCGGGCAGGGCGCCGCAGTTGAGGGTAACGAAAGGGCCTTGACGGCGATGAGACAGAAAATGCAACCATTTGGCACAAAGGCCTTTTCCTGAGCCGGTTTCACCGCTGAGAAGAACGGTATCGTCTGATTGCCCCAGTTTTTCCAGATCCCGACGCAAGGTTTGGATCAGTGGGTGCTTGCCTTCAATAGCCGTCAGCGGGGCGTCATCAATGGCGACGGTGGGGTTGTCCCGTGCCAGTTGAGACATACCCCAGGCATGGCCCAGAGAGTCATTGAAGCGGCACCAGTTCAAAGGCTTGTGGTAGTAATCGATAAAGTTTGCCGATAACAGCCAGCTACAACTTGTGTCCAATATGCCATCTGTCACCGCCAACCATTGCAGTTTGGGGTGTTTTCTTTGGATATCGGCTATTTCTCTGGCCTGGCACCTATGGCTACTGGTTTCAATGACCGCCACAATTACCCTGATGTCGTATTGACCCAGTAGGGTCAATGCATCACGGGCTTGCTGTGCTTTGAAACAATGCCAGCCAAAGGGTGCCAACTCGGCGGCAATGTCAGGCAAGCCATCGACAGGATCCAGGACCAATATGTTACGCCGACTGATTCTGGACCCTTTAGAATCGCTTGGAACATCTTGGTTCATGAGCGTTCAGATCCCTGGGCGTATCAGACTTTAAGTTTAGTCAGCTCAGGGAAGAGCCTCAAGTTACCGGACAGGGTTTTGGTCGTCTGCAATCCCTGAATATAGGGTCTTGACCCAGCGCTCCTTTGGGATGAACTGCCAGCCCCATTCCCGCCATGCTTGGGGTAGTTCTGTGGCCTGCATCTGCTCGAGAGACATGCCGCGCTGCTTGCCCTCTTTCATCCAATTGATGCAGTCATCCAGCATATGTTTGAACCTCAGGAGATCGGCCTTGTTGGCCAGTTCACCATGACCTGGAATAACCAAGGTATCCTGTTCTATGAGTTCAAGCACGGCCGCGACATTGTCTCTGTAGCCGATGACTGAGCCGCCGTGGTCGAGATCGATAAAGGGAAATCTGTCTTTAAAGAAGAGATCGCCCATATGTACCAGTTTGCGATCCTGCCACAGCACCAGGGTGTCACCATCCGTATGCCCTGGGCCCAGATGAATAAGTTCCAACACCTGGTTGTTGAAGTGAATTTTCAGTCCCTTGTCATAGGTGATAACAGGTAGCGCCTTCTTTTGGGGTTCCTTCTCACTCAACCGCTTGAGCACATTCTCGTGGGCAAGAATGTTGGCGTTTTGGCCAAAGTACAGATTGCCCCCGGTATGATCGCCGTGAAAATGGGTATTGATGACAAAAGCCGGATGGCCCGGCTTGAGACCCTGTAATGCCGCAGAAATCTTCTCTGCCAGCGGCGCAAACTGGTCATCTATGATAAGCAGTCCATCCTCCCCGGCGCTGACACCTATGTTGCCGCCGGCGCCTGTTAACATATAGCGACCTGGCAGCAGTTCATGAGTGGTTATCTTGACCTCGGCATAGGGATTCTCGGCATAGGAATTATTTTCCGCCGCGGCAGCCAAGCTGACAAGTGTAAACAGCACGAGTGATGTAAAGCGTTTACGCAAAAATGGCATGGGAACTCCAAATAGTTGAGTGCTGGGATAAAGCTAGTTCGCTATTGATGTCCGGGCAATAAAAAAGCTGCAATGGCAGCTTTTTTATCTGTTCTGCGGTGTTTTCAGCTCAGGTCCAGGGCAGCAGGCGCTGACTGAGTTTAAGCGATTGCCCGAGCCTGATGGCCGCATTATGACGCAGGCGGAAGAAGGCCTGGTAACACAGGGGCACCAAATAGAGGCTGGTCAGGGTGGAGAAACTCAAGCCGCCTATGATGGCAATCGCCATAGGTGAGTATGGCGGGCCACCGCCGCCTATCTGGGTGTCTCCCAGCGCCAGAGGAAGCAGGCCCAGAACTGTGGTCCCAACCGTCATCAATACCGGCCGCAAGCGGGTGACACAGACAGAGGCGATGACCTCAGACAACTGCTCCAGTGGTGGCGTCATCTGATTGATTTGATCCACCAGCACTATGCCGTTGTTGACCACTATCCCCATCAGGATCAGTATGCCTATCATGGCCATCACGGACATAGGCGTGCCACTCAGCCACAGGGCCCAGAATACCCCAGTGATGGAGAAGAGTATGCTGGTAATGATGGCGCTCGGCAGCAGCAGCGACTCAAACAAAGCCGCCATCACTATATAGATCATGGCAATCGCCAACACCATGTTGATCAGCATGACTGACTCTTCCTCGTCCTGACGTTGAAAGCCGCCTCTGAGTGAGTAGTCATAACCATGGGGGAAGTTGACATGCTTGAGCGCCGCCATGATCTGTTTCTGCGCCTCTTCCATACTGAGATCTTCAAGGTTAGCGCCTATGGAAAGTGCCGTCTGGCGATCATAGTGACGAATGACATCGAATCTGGGGACAATTTCCACCTTGGCCAGACTCTCGAGCGAATAGACCTTGTTGTCCTGCCGCACTATGGGCAATTGTTTTAGCCGCTCCAGCGACTGACGCCAGTCGCGTTCAAAGGCCAGTTCGATTCTGAGCTCACCACTGGGATCGTGGCGAAATGAACGCAGTGCCGCGCCCCGCAGTGCCAGGGAGATACTGCCGGCAATATCCTTGATGCTCAGTCCCAGGCGGGCGGCCAGCTCTCTGTCTATCTGTACTATCACCTCCTGCTGGGCACCGTTGAGCTCAGAGCGCACATCATGCAGGCCCTCTATGTTGGAGAGCAAAGGGATCACCTGTTCACTGAGGCGAATAAGCTCTGAGGTGGAGCGTCCGGTCAGTGTGACTCTGACGCCGGACTCATCGCTGCCCCAGCCAAACTGAGGCTTGGCAATGGAGAACTTGGGAAATCCTTCGCGGATCCGCTTTTTCAGCTCGGCGACATCTTCTTCCAGATCCGGCTTCAGCAGTATGGTGGAAGAGGCATCCTCTGGAGAGTAATAGCTGTAGACGGCATCTATGTGGAACTCTTCCTTATGGGCATAGAGGTAGTCCTCCATCTGGCTGACCATGGCCTCGGTGACCGCCAGGCTGTGACGTCCTTCCAACTGGTAGTTGATGTAGAAGCGCTCCTTGCTTTGGCTGTCCTGACTATCCTGTTTCACCAGCGACAGCGGCAGGGCGGTTGACAGTAACATCAGCAGTGCCAGGCAAGTAGCGATTTTCGGGTGCTGCAGTATCCAGTTGAGACTGGTGTGGTAAGACTTCTGCAGCCGCGATTCTTTCTCGACCCGCTCAAACCTGAGTTGCAGTTTTGACAGCATCAAGGGGATCAGCGTCTTGGCCACCAACAGCGAGGCCGCCAGCGAAATGCAGATGGCGATGGCAACATGTTCGAGGAAGATAGTCAGCTCCACTTTGACCCCGAAAATATTCGGCAGGAACACTATCGCCGTGGTCAGGGTGCCGGCCAGCACCGCCAGCGCCACCTTGTCGACCCCGTTGAGGATTGCCCGATCGCCAGTGTTGTTGGAGTTGTCATCTGTATTGTTATCGACAGCGCCATGTTGCTGCTCCTGCAACACACTCTCTGTGACCACCACGGCATTATCAATCAGCATACCTATCGCCAGCAGCAGCCCCATCATAGAGAGAATATTGAGGCTGTAGCCGAGAAAGTACATGCCGGCCAATGTCATACAGATGGAGATGGGCACGGAGGAAACCACCACCAGGGTCATGCGCAGGTTGCGCAGGAACAGATACAGCACGGCAAAGGAGAGCAGGGCGCCCAGCAGACCGGACATCAACAAGTCCTTGAGCGACGATTTCACTCCGTGGGCCTGATCTTCCATGATAAACAGCTTGATCCCCTGAAATTGCTTGTCCTCTCTGGCGGCCTCAATCACTTTAAGCACCCTAGTCGAAACCTCCACCAGATTGGCGCCGGATTCCTTGAACACATCCAGGCCGACGGCATATTTCTTATCCAGATGGCGGCCCTCGGTGGCTTCAGGCAGGGCGAAATTGACTTCGCTGATATCGCCCAGGGTCAAACCCGGCAGCAATACCAGCGCCTTGATCTCTTCGAGATTACGGAACTCGCCCTTGGGCGACACCTGATAGACCCGGCCGTTGTCCCTCAGGTTGCCGCCGCTTATCACAAAGTTTTCTGCCGCCAGACGCTTGTGAATGGCGGGAACACTCATGCCACTGGCGGCCAGGCGCTGGGCATCGAGACGTATCTCTATCTGTTTTTGCTCCACACCATAGAGGGTGACCTTGGAGACACCTTCCACCCGCTCCAGTGGCCGTTTGAGCTGTTTTTCCAGCAGATCGAAGGCGCCGGAGAGTTCCCGCTCACTGGAGATCCTGATATTCAGCATAGGCATGTCGGCAGTGGAGAACTGCATGATAAACACCCGCTCCACATCGGTTGGCAGCAGATGGCGCACCGCATCCACCTTTTCCCGCGCTTCCAGGCTGCGGGCGGCGACGTTTTCACCCCACTTCATTCTCACTTCTATCTCGCTGCCATCCTGGCTGGAACGTGAGCGCAGCTCATCGAGTCCACCCATGGTGGCGAGTGACTCTTCCAGGACATTGGTGATGTCGCGTTCCACTTCCGCCGGAGAGGAGCCTTTGTAAGGCACCTGGATAAAGATCCGCGGTATCTCTATTCCGGGGAACATCTCCAGCGGCAGCAAGCGGCTGGCGGCCAGACCAAAGAGCAGAATGGCCACAAAGAACATGCTGGTGGTCACCGGGCGCTTGAGTGCCAGTTTGGTCAGATTCATGCGCCTTCTCCCATGGTGGCCGGCTCGGCGTACTGTTTGCGGTCGAACAGGGCATAGAGCACAGGAATAACCACCAGAGTCAGCAGAGTCGATAGGCTGAGGCCGAAAATGACAGTGATCGCCATGGGGGCACGCACTTCACTGCCGTCTCCCAAGCCTATTGCCATGGGCAGCAGCCCCAGATTGGTGGTCAGTGTGGTCATCAGTATGGGTCTTAAACGCGATGCTGCCGCTTGCTTGATGGCGTCGAGACGTTGTTTGCCGCTTTGCCTGAGCTGATTGATCCTGTCCACCAGTACTATGGCGTTATTGACCACTATCCCGGCGAGCATGATAAGGCCGATAAAGACGATGACAGACAACTGGGTGCCGGTTATCGCCAGGCCGTAGATACTGCCGCTCAGTGCCATAGGTACAGCCATCAGGATAAGCAAGGGGTGCAGCAATGACTCAAACTGACTGGCCATCACCAGATAAACCAGGAATACCGCCAAGATCAGCGCTATCTTCAACGACTGGAACGAATGCTCCATCTCTTCATTCTGACCGCCGAATCGGCTTTGCACCGAGGCGGGCAGCGTCAGTTGGCTGAGAATGCGTTTGGCACTGGTCACCGCCTGATTGAGATCGCCATAGGCCAGATTGGCCGACACTATGGCTACCCGCTGCTGGCTGATGCGATTGATTGCCGAAGGTCCCAGAGTCAACGAGACATCGGCCACGGCGCTCAAGGGGATGGGCTGGGGGCTGGATGGGTTGATCAGCATGGCATCGATATCGCTTATCTGATTGCGTTCATCCAACTCGCTGCGCACCAGAATATCTATCTTGCGCTCCCTGAGAGTGTATTTGCTGGCTACGGTACCGCCAACCCGCTGGGCTATGCTGGTGGCCACGGTTGGTGCATCCAGGCCAAGGGCGGCCATTCTGGCGTGATCAAAACGGATACTCAGCTCCGGCTGACCGTCACGCAGGCTGCTGCTGACATCGACAAAGCGGGGATCGCCCTCCAGCGCCTTAACCAGTGAAGCGGCCGAGGTTTTCAACTGTTCCAGTTCATAGCCGGACAACTCTATCTCCAGCGGAGTCTTGAAGCTGAACAGCTCGGGATATTGGATCTGCGCTTCCAGCTCGGGAATAGTGCGCAAAGTGCTGCGCAGTTTGGCGGCAACTTGGTCAAACGCGCGGTGATCGGCCAGCACCACCTGCAGACGCCCCCAGTTTTCGCCGCCGCGCCGGGTATCCGAGGTCATGAGACCACCGCTGCCGGCCTGGCTGTATGCGTGTTTCACTTCCTTTCTGTCTTTGATAGCCAGCGCCAGACGCTGCAATACGGCATCGGTTTGGCTCACCTCACTGCCGGGAGGCAGCAGGATTTCCACATAGAATTCGCCTTGATTCATCGGTGGGATCAGCTCCATTCCCAGGCGGCTCATCAAGACGCCAGAGATGGCGGTGACCGCAATGGCCAGCGCCAGAGTGATGCCACGGAACTTGAGCGCCAGGTTCAGCAGCGGCCGATAGCCATCGGCCAGCCAGCCGTAGCAAAGGTTAAACAGTCTGGACAGTGGCTTCATCACCAGGGATACCAGCCACACCAGCAGCCGGGTGACGATTAACACCAGCGTCAGCAGCAATCTTGGCAGATAGCTGAGCAGCAACAGGAAAGGGAAGGTAAACACAGTGGCGCTGTAATGCTTGAGCTTGCCAAGCTTACCCGCCGGTGGCTGCGGTTTGTCCCGCTTGACCAGTTCCGGCAACATTGTGAAGCCTTCGCGGGAAGCCAGCATAGGAATCGAGGTGAGGGCAACCAGCAAAGAGGCCAGCAGGGCGAAAGTAACGGTCATGGCCTGATCGGCAAACAGGGCTCCGGCAATGCCGTCGACAAATACCAAGGGCACAAATACCGCCAGCGTGGTCAGGGTAGAGGCAAAAATCGCCCCGGCCACCTCTTTGGTTCCTGTGATAGCGGCCTGGCGGCGATCCATCCCCTGGGCCTTGCACCTGTCGATGTTTTCCAGCACCACGATGGCATTGTCCACCAACAACCCCACCGCCAGCGCGATACCGCCGAGCGACATGATGTTAAGACTGATATCGGCAAAATACATCATGTTAAAGGTGGCTATCACAGAGAAGGGGATAGAGATGGAGATGATAAGGGTAGGGATGATGTCTCGAAGGAACAGGTAGATCACCAGCATCGCGAGCAGACTGCCGATGAGGGCTGATGAAGTCACTTCACTGACGGCGCTTTCGATAAACTCCGACTGATCGTAAATTATCTCGGGCACTGGCGTGGCGCTGTCTTTGGCCTCAGAGCGCATCTGTTGCAACTGGCTCTTGAGTTTATTGGCTACGGCTACCGTATTGGCATCGCCCTCCTTATAGATGGCGAGCTCAATGGACTCCTTGCCGCCGATGCGGGTGATATCGCTGCGCTCTTTAAAGGCATCCGTGACCTCGGCTATTTCGCCAAGACGTACCAGGGTATTGCCCTTTTGATAGACAATCACATTGGCCAGCTCATCGAGGGAGTGGAACTGGTTAACGGTGCGCACCAGATATTCGCGGTCGCCCTGGATCACCTTACCGGCAGAAAGGTTGACGTTTTCTTCACTGATACGGTTGCGAATGGCTTCGCTGCTGAGATCCAGCTGCGCCAGTTTCTCTTGATTGAGCAGAATATGCACTTCCTGCTCCAGTCCGCCGGAAAGGCGCACGGCAGCGACTCCGGAAAGTGACTCGAGATCCCGCTTAAGCTCCTCTTCGGCATAAGTCCGCAGGCGCTTGAGCTCGGCTTCTGTGGCTTTGGGGGCTGGCAGTGCCAGGCGCATGATGGGATCGAGATTGGGATTAAAGCGCAGCAACAAAGGCTTTTTTACATCCAGCGGCAGCTCTATGGTGTCGAGTTTTTCCCGCACATCGAGACTGGCCATATCCATCTCTGTGCCCCATTCAAATTCGAGCACTACATCGGACATACCGGAGCGGGAAATCGAACTTATCTGCCTCAAGCCTTTAACAATACCGACCGCTTCCTCGATAGGTTTGGAGATAAGCTGCTCCACCTCCACGGGTGCCGCGCCCTCGTACAGGGTGCGTATGGTGAGTGTGGGGTAGCTCAAGTCAGGCAACAGCTTTACCGCCAGACGGGAGAAACCCACCATGCCGAACAGGATAACGGCCAGCATAAACATCCAGACGGTCACCGGACGCTTGACCGAAGTGGTAATAATAGACATAAGAGGTGGTCCTTGTGACAGTTAGTTGGCCTTGGCCAGATCCAGCGGAGCTATCACTTCCACCAATGATTGATCCTTGAGATTGTGTTGACCGCGAACCACCACCTGTTCACCCGGACTTATGCCCTCAATGATTTCCACTTTATCGTCCTGGCGGTAACCCAGTTTGACCTCGCGGCGCTGCGCCTTGCCCTCTTCGATAACATAGAGCGCCTTGCGATCATCCTGATTGATGACGGCGTTATAGGGCACCACTATCACATTGTCGTGGGTGTCGTATCTGAGTTCCACCCGGGTAAACATCCCGGCCTTGAGACTGGCATCCTGATTGGGGATCGAAAGGGTTACCTTGAAAGTACCGCTGGTAGCTTCCACCACAGGGCTTATTCTGAGCACCTTGGCCGCCACTTGCTGCTGGCGGGAACTGATGACTTCGGCTTCCTGACCTATGCGCAAACTGCTCAGTTGCTGCTCCGGCAGATTGACTATGCCGTAGAGCTCATCCTGATTGACCAGGTAGAACAGCTCTTCAAACTCCTTGGCCATATTGCCCTGTTTGACAAAACGTTTGGCGACGACGCCATCTATGGGAGAGCGGATTTGGCTTTCTTCCACCTGCAGTTTGGCCAAATCCCGACGCGCCTTGGCGGCTTGCAGGTTGAATTCC
This sequence comes from Shewanella chilikensis, assembly GCF_002836945.1. GTDB lineage: Bacteria > Pseudomonadota > Gammaproteobacteria > Enterobacterales > Shewanellaceae > Shewanella > Shewanella chilikensis. The sequence continues at coordinate 866 of NZ_NIJM01000043.1, read as the reverse complement.
AGTTTGGCCATGGCATCGGCACTGACAAACTCACGATTATTCATTTTCTTCAGCCGGTTGAGCTCCTGCTCGATGATTTGCACCTCGGCTTCGGCCTTATCCAGTTCATAACGTTGGCGACGGGAGTCTATCACCGCCAGCAACTGTCCCTTGCTGACTCTGTCACCTTCCTCGACTTGCAGAGTTTCTATCAGCCCGGCAATACGGCTGACCACATGGGCTTCTTGTGGCGCTTCCAGTGTGGCTGTGGTGGCGTAGAAGGAGGAAACCTGGCCTTGAGTGACTATGCTGGTCTCGACCGGAATGGCAAAGGCTTGTTGTTCTTCTTCCTGCTGCTGTTCACTGCAGCCGCTGGCCAGAGACCCAAGCAGCAAAACCGTGCTCAGGGTGTAGGTGAGGTTACGCTTCATGTGAAAGTCCTTATCTTGATCTTTGTTGCGATAAAGCAAAACTGGTGCCAGTTTTAAATTTCCTTTTAAAACAATTGGTAATGGTATTTTTGTGTTTGCCCTATTGCGGTGTTTGATGCCAATGTAGCGAAAAAGTTTATTTTGTGATGTTTTTTGCCAGTGGTGTTCATTATAGCGTTTGGCTTTATGGGCAAAGAGTGAAAATAGGCCAGACTGAAGACTTCATACTGGCTCATTATGTAGCTTGGACAAGTAAAGAAGGACGCTGGAATAAGATTCGAGCCGGTAAAAGGTCTTCACTCAGATACAAGGCTCTGCTGGATGGCAACGTAGTTCACTTAAGCGGGGCTGCCTTGTGATTAACAGGGTATCGGGTCTTTGATATTTTTACCGCCCTAGGTCGATTTGGCTTAGGGCGTTTGTCTATAAAGAGGATGGACAAGTCTCCTCGCAGAC
>NZ_NIJM01000042.1 GCF_002836945.1 Shewanella chilikensis | reverse complement strand
AATACCGGCCTGTCACGCCGGGGGTCGCGGGTTCGAGTCCCGTCCGCTCCGCCAAACGTAGAAGCCCAAGCTTATAAATAGCTTGGGCTTTTTTGTTGTCGCCTTTTAACATTTTTCATCAAACTCTTAGTGAGCCAGAGCTGCTTCTTGTTGTTGAACGCATTACAACAAGACGGATAGCCCGCCTTGTTGTGGCCGTGTTTAGAGTGGATCTCCAGCTGTATGTACATCAATATCCGGATGGGTTCTGGCATAGTTAAGTGCCAACACCACCAGCACCACCATGGAAGAAGTTAAAAGCCCTATGCTGAGTTGCCCCATCATGGGCACCAGCGACATCAACATGGCCGCGAGACCGGCGGCAAAGTTCTGCAGGCCGCCGAGCAGGGCGCCGGCAACCCCGGCTTGGCGCGGGAAGGGCTCGAGCGCAGCCGATGTCAGTGCCGGAAACAGTATGCCGGCTCCGGTAAAGAAGAGCACAGAGCCAATCAGTAGGCACCAGCCTATCACCAGAGTTGACAGGCCGGGCAGCAGTAAAAATAACGCCCCGGCGCCCAGCAGAGCTACGCCGTGGTGAAACAGTTTATGCAGTGAGGCCTGCCTGCCGGCATACCAGGCGCCCAAAAGATAACCCGGAATAGGCGCCACGAAATAGCAACTGACCATCATGGGGCTCATGGCCAGCACCTGACCATAGAGAATACCTGCGATGGCCTCAAAGGCGGCAATCCCGGCGAAGGTAGCCACCAAAGACAGCAGATAACCGCGAAAGGCTCTGTGTTTGAGCACCAAGGCATAAGACTTGAGCACAGATTGCGGCTGGCGTTTTTCTTTGGGCAGGGATTCCTTGAATTTCAGCGCCAGGGTGATTACCACGCAGACACCGAAAAATGCCAGGAACCAATACACGGCATGCCAGCCATAATGCATACTCAACACCCCGCCAATAAAAGGAGCCAGCAGCGGTGAGAACACCACGGCCATGGACACATAACTGTTGAAGCGCACCAGTTTGTCACCGAAGAAGAAATCTCTTGGAATAGAACGGCAAAGGGCGCCGGCACTGGCGGTGCCGCAGCCTTGAATGGCACTGGCAAGCAACAAGGTGTTAAAGCTCTCGGCGCAGGCGGCAATGATAGCGCCAACGACGAACAGACTGAGACCGATAAGCAGCAGTGGCTTGCGGCCGAATCTGTCCGATACCGGGCCATAAACAAATTGCAGCAGGCCATAGGCCAACAGATAAGTGCCCATAATCGCCTGCAACTGACCGGCGCCGACACTAAATTGCTCACCCATCATAGGCAGAGCCGGTACAAAAATGGTTTGGGCTATCTGGCCGCAGGCGACCATCATCACCAGCATGATTAACAGGGGGCTCAAGGATACGCCGGAAACATTCTCATCAGGTACCACAGTCAATACTCCACAACCTTGATACAGAACTAAAAGATCGTTTGGGAAGATACGCAAAGACGGGTGCCGGATAAGGAAGCGCATCTTCCTGCTCGGGGTCTCCCCGAGACGGGCGCTATCATACTCGGCAATTTTGCAATTTCAATGACAGAAGTCGCTGTTAAACAAGAAAAAACTAGAATTATTGATAACTTTTTATCTGGCACAACAGTATGTAATTAATAGTTTACACTTGTTGGGTTGATTCTTGGGCAAGGCCAACAACAAGTCACCTCTGCGCCCCCTGTTTTCCCCGGCTTTATTGGTTTTGAAGTCAGCAGTTGAATATTGGTTTGGAATAATAAGTTTACATTCTGCTTTGGCAAATTAATTTTTGGAACTCAGCACTGTTATTCGTGTTATCGGCAAGCGGCAAGTGTTCCATCCTGGAAAGAGTGAGGTTAAAGCGCTTGCTGCAACCAGGATGCGGCAGTAAACTGCGCCGGCCATTGGGTTCGGCTGTCACAGCCTTAACACCGCACCTAATCCCGTGGCACAAACTAGCTATTAAGTCATTGTTATTCGGAAAATTCATGTCAATTCAATCTCACGCGGTTCACCGCTTGTATGAATACCGTCAGTCGTTGTCGACCAAGCCTTATGCATCAAGGGGTAAGAATCTTATTCGCTGCGGTCGCTGTCTGTTGGAGCAGAGCTTTTGTACCTGTGAGCACAGGCGCCTGTTGCCTTCCAAGGCGGCATTTGCTCTGGTTATGTATGATGCCGAGGTATTGAAACCCAGCAACAGTGGGCGTTTGATAGCAGATCTCATTCCGGATACCCATGCCTTTCTCTGGTCGCGAACTCAGCCGGACCCTCAACTCTTGGCCTTGTTGGAAAACCCGGATTATCAGCCTTATTTGGTGTTCCCCGGGGAATATGCCTTACCCGGGCAAGAGGTGGTGACTGAGGCTTTGAGTGAGGTGCTCGCTAATCAGGGAGAGCCAGAGCAAGCCAAGCGGCCGCTGTTTATTTTGCTCGACGGCAGTTGGCGCGAGGCGGTGAAGATGTTCCGCAAGAGTAGTTATTTGCATCAATTACCTATGCTGTCATTCAGCGCCGAAACCTTGGCTCGCTATCAGCTCAGAAAGGGTAGTCGCGACTTTCAGATGGGCACCGCCGAAGTGGCGATATTAACTCTGCAGTCTTTAGGAGAAGAAGGCTGCGCCGACGCTTTGGATACCTGGTTTAAGCTCTTTATCAGCAGCAGTCTGGCAACCCGCAGTCGCTTGGTAAAACACAAGCCAGAACAAATTCAATTACTCAAACAGCAGTTTGCCCGCCAGGTCACCGATTTGTATTCTGAACAGATAACTTATCATCCCTAACCAGGGATGATAATTGACAAGTAGCTTCAAGCACTTACACTGGGAAATAAAACAATCTGGCACCAAACGCCGGGTTGTTGAGCCATCAGGACCGCCCATTGAATGTTGGAAGCTGCCATGTCCTTTGTTGTTACTGCACTAAAACCCGTGTTTGCCCGCAAGGGTTGTTTTAATCACTCGACTGTCCCACTTTTTGTCTTGCCACTGCTTATTGTCAGTGGCTTTTTGTTGCTCGGCTGTGAACCTGAACCCGTGGCCATTACCCCCAAACTGGTGGTGGTGGAAGAGGTCGAGCAGGCGACTGTGCCTGTTTACGGTAATTATGTCGGTATCACCAAAGCTTCATTGGATGTGGAGGTCAGGGCCCGAGTCGACGGCTTTGTCGAGGAGCGACTCTTTACCGAGGGCAGTGCGGTCAATGCCGGCGATATCTTATACAAGATAGATAACAAGCCCTATAACGCTGTGGTTAACCGACTCAAGGCCAATGTCGAGTCGCAGCAGGCGATATTGGAAAAGGCGCAGCGGGATGTGAAGCGTCTGAAACCTCTCTATGAACAGGATGCCGCCAGTCAGTTGGATTATGACAATGCGCTGTCGGCGTTGGCTCAGGCCAAGTCGGCCTTGGCCGCCGGTCATGCTGAGCTGGAAGAAGCGCTGCTGGAGCTTAGTTACACTGAGATAAAGGCACCGATTGCCGGTTTAGTCAGCCGCTCCGAGGTGGATATCGGCGCCTTGGTCGGTAGCCAGGGGCAATCCTTGCTGACACGGGTGAAGCAGGTGAATCCCATCTATGTCAATTTCAATATGTCGGCGCTGGATTACCTCAATGCCAGACGTCGTATGACCAGTTATAACCAGCAACAGGAAGCAGAAACCGAAGGCAAGGCGGTAGAGGGGTTTGTACGTATCACTTTGCCGGACAACAGTGAATATCGCTATCTGGGTAACGTCAGTTTCACCGACCCCCAGGTTAATTCCAGCACAGGTACTTTCGAGGTGAGGGCGGTTTTGCCCAATCCGGACAAAGAGTTGCTGCCGGGTCAGTACACCAATGTCAGAATCAAACTCAGTGAGATAGACAATGCCATAGTGATCCCGCAGCGTTCGACCCAGGTTGATCAGGGCGGCGTGTATGTGATGGTGGTGATGCCGGACAATAAGGTAGAACGGCGCTTTATTGTGATTGAGCATCAGGGGCCGGAGGGTGTGGTGGTCAAGAGTGGTCTCAACGCCGGTGAGCGTGTGATAGTCGAAGGCATGCATCGTGTGCGTCATGGCCAACTGGCTGAGCCGCTGGATGCCAAAGAGTATCAAAAGCGTCTCGACGAGCAGGAAAAGAAAGAGGCGCTGGAGCAGCAATCAAAAGAACAGGAGCGTAACTAGATGGCTCAGTTCTTTATCGGCCGACCTGTATTCTCGGCTGTTATTAGTATTGTTATTGTGCTCTTGGGCTTAATAGCTATGTTCCAGCTGCCTGTGGATCAATATCCCTATATCACGCCGCCGCAGGTGAGTATCTCGGCTTCCTATCCGGGAGCAGCCTCCACAACCGCCGCCGAGTCCGTGGCAACACCGCTGGAACAGGAGGTCAATGGTGTGCCCAATATGATCTATATGAGCTCCAAGAGCACCAATTCCGGCGGCACCAATGTCACCATTACCTTTGATGTAGGCACAAGCCCGGATCTGGCGGCAGTGGATGTGCAGAATGCTACTCAGCAGGCTCTGGGTAATTTGCCAATCAATGTGCAAACCGAAGGTGTTTCTGTCTCCAAGGATTCCTCGGTGGAACTGCTCAAGCTGGCATTGACCTCCAAAGATCCCCGTTTCGATGAAATTTACCTCTCCAACTACGCCTCCATTAATATCGAATCGGCACTGAGACGGATCCCAGGCGTTGGTCGTACCCGGAACACCGGCTCCCGCAGTTATGCCATGCGGGTGTGGCTGCGTCCGGATGCCATGGCGGGACATAGCCTGACCACGACAGATGTTACTGACGCCATCAAGGCACAAAACAAGGAAACCCCGGCCGGTACTGTGGGTACCCAGCCCAATAGTGATGCCTTGAGCCAGACCTTACCGATAACCGCCAGTGGGCGTTTGTCCAGTGTCAGGGAATTTGAAGAGATCATAGTTCGCGCCAATTCGGATGGATCCATCATTCGCCTGCGCGATATTGCCAGGGTGGAGCTCGGCTCCTCGGCTTATACCTTGCAATCCCAACTCAATGGCCAGAATGCCACCATCTTGCAGGTGTATCTGTTGCCCGGAGCCAACGCGCTTGAGGTGACCCGTAAGGTCAAGGAAACCATGGCTGAGCTGGCGACCAAGTTTCCCAGTGGTATGGAATGGCAGGTGTTTTACGATGCTTCTGTGTTTATTGAAGAATCCATCGATGAGGTGGTGCAAACCCTGATCGAAGCCCTGGTGTTGGTGGTGCTGGTGGTGTACCTGTTCTTGCAGAATTGGCGGGCGACTCTGATCCCGGCGATTGCTGTGCCTGTTTCCCTGATTGGGACATTGGCCGCTATGTTGGCCTTCGGTTTTACCATCAATACCGTCAGCCTGCTGGCACTGGTTTTGGCCATTGGGATTGTGGTCGACGATGCGATTGTGGTGGTGGAAAACGTCGAGCGACTTATCAATGAAAAGGGCATGAGCCCGATGGCGGCCACCCGCAGCGCTATGAAAGAGTTATCCGGTGCCTTGATAGCAACCAGTTTAGTGCTGTGCGCCGTGTTTGTACCTGTGTCTTTTCTTGCCGGGATCACCGGCATTATGTACCGCGAATTTGCTGTCGCCATTGCCGTGGCGGTGCTGATCTCCACTGTGGTGGCATTGACCCTGAGTCCGGCACTTTGCGCCTTGCTGCTGCGCCCGGGCGATGCGGCCAACAGCGGTTTTTTCTTCTGGCTCAACAACCGCCTCTCCAAATTGACCGACAAATATGTGTCCCTGGTAGGCTTAGCCAACAAGCATGCGCGGCGCAGTTACCTGGTGTTTGGCGCCATGGTGGTGGCGGTTTGGTACATCATGAGCCATTTGCCATCGAGCTTTATGCCGGATGAGGATCAGGGCCGTTTCTTCATCGATATGACGCTGCCGGCCGGAGCGACGGTTAACCGCACCCAAGAAGTGCTCAAGATTGCCGAGCGCCATGTGCTGGCTCATCCTGCTGTCGCCTGGTCTTTTACCCTGGCGGGGGAAAACCGCCGCTCTGGGTCGAATCAGGCCAATGGCCAGTTTGAAGTGATCCTCAAACCCTGGGCCGAGCGAGAACAAAATCAAGCCACAGTGCAGAAGGTGATGAAAGAGCTTAAATATCAGCTCAACCAAGTGTTGCAGGCCGAGTTCAACCTCTACCTGCCATCGGCCGTGCCCGGTCTGGGTAACGGCTCCGGGGTGGAGATGGTGTTGCAGGATACTTCGGGAACCAACTTCAAGGGGCTGATGGAAACCAGTAACGAGTTGGTGGAGCTGCTCAAGCAGCAACCTGAGGTTGCGGCAGCGGCCATGTCGTTGCAGGGTTCTATTCCACAGCTGTACCTCTCGGTCAATGAAGCCAAGGCGATGGCTATCGGGGTAGATGTGGCCAATCTCTACAGCACTATTAAGACCTTTACCGATTCGGCCACGGTCAATGATTTTAATCTGTTTGGCCGGGTGTATCGGGTCAGGGTACAGGCCGAAGACAGTTATCGTCAGTTTCCCCAGCAGATTAAAGATTACTATGTCCGGTCATCCAATGGTGCCATGGTGCCCATCGGAGTTCTGGCCGACTATGAATATACTGTGGGGCCGGCGGCTGTGACCCATTACAACCTGTTCTCCAGTGCGTCCATCAATGTCACTCCGGCGCCCGGATATGCGACCGGCGATGTGATAAAAGCCATCGACAGGGTGGCCAAGCCCATGTTGCCGCCCGAGTTCAAGTATGAATGGACCGGGCTCACTTTCCAGGAAGTGCGCTCGGCCAACCAGACCAGTATCGCCATTACGCTGGCTTTAGTGTTCGTGTTCCTGTTTTTGGCGGCGCTGTACGAGAGTTGGACCATTCCTGTGGCCGTGCTGCTTATTGCGCCCATCGCCATGCTGGGAGCCTCGTTGGCGACACTGCTCAGTGGTATGCAGAGTAATCTCTTCTTCCAGGTCGCCTTTATCGCCCTTATCGGGATGGCAGCCAAAAACTCGATTTTGATTGTCGAGTTCGCCAATCAACTGCACCGAGAGGGCCGTTCAAGACTGGAGGCGGCAATGGAAGCTGCCGCGATGCGCTTCAGGCCGATTTTGATGACCTCCATGGCCTTTATTCTGGGTGTCTTGCCGCTGGTTTTGTCCGCCGGACCCGGCTCTGTCAGTCGTCACTCGGTATCTATTCCCATCCTTGGTGGCATGGTGCTGGCCACCAGCATAGGGATTGTACTGGTGCCATTGTTCTTTGTGACCACAGCCGCTTGGGTTCGCACCAAGGTTAAGGGTGACTCGGCAAGCCAAAAGTCGGCCACGGAGGAAGGCTTATGATGACCCGAGTATTAGCCATGAGCCAAGAGAAGCCGAACAAGAGCCTTGTCAGCTGCAAACGCACTAGACCGGCGCTAGTCGCTTTGATACTTTCCTTAAGCCTTTGGGGCTGTACTCTGGGGCCGGATTATCAGCGCCCCGAGCTCAATATGCCGGCGCAGTTTGATAAGGCGCTGCCGCAAGTAGAGGCCGATGAAGCCGTTGCAGATGAGTGGCAGGCGTTTTTCCTCAATCCCGAGCTGCAGATACTTATTCGTCAGGCGCTGAATAACAATATCAACCTGGCGATGATGCAGAGTAGACTGCGAGCCGCCAGAGCCGAAGGGCGGGTGGTTGACGCGGCCCTGTGGCCCGAACTTGGATTGGAGTTTGAAGCCGAACGGTCACTCAGCAGCGCCATTACCAATAAAGATCCCAGTGCCGAGACAGATGTTAATTTCAATGGGGTCGCTTCATGGGAGCTGGATGTTTGGGGCGCCAACCGCCGGGCCAGTGAGGCGGCACTGGCCAATACTCTGTCGCAGGCAGAGCTGCTTGAGGCGTCCAAAATCAGCCTTATCAGTGATATCGCTACTGCCTTTTACGAGCTGACCGATATAGAGCAAAGACTTAAGATCTCCCGGGAAACGGCCGAGATCCGCGCCAAGGAACTGCAACTGGCTAAACTCAGGCGAGCCAACGGGATGATCTCAGGGCTTGATGTACGCCAGGCAGAAGTGGAATATCAAACCGCCATGGTGACCTTGCCTCAGCTCGAATATGACAGCAAGGCCAAGCGCAATCAGTTGCTTATCTTACTGGGGGCTTATGATCACCCCTTGCCAGAGCTTCCTAAATTGGTGAGCAGTGAATTTCCAGAATCTTTGGCAGTTGGAGTGCCTTCACAGTTACTGTCGCGCCGGCCGGATGTACGTGCCAGTGAGCTGGCTCTGGTAGCCGCCACGGCGGAGGTAGGGGTGGCCAAGAGTGCGTTTTTCCCCGGGTTTACCATTACCGCCGAATATGGCCGCGGATCCGATAGCCTGGATAACCTTTTCAGCTCAAAGGGGCTCACCTGGTCGCTGCTCGGTGGGATCACGGCGCCGATTTTCAATGCCGGCAAGATAAGCGCCGAATATGAGATAGCCAACGAGGCGCAGCTGCAGGCCATGCTTGCTTATCGCAGCACGGTATTGAACGCCTATATGGAAGTGCGTAATGCGATGAATGATTATCAGAGAACACAGCAGGCTCTGATAGAGCAGCAACGCTTGCTCGATGCTTCCTCTGAATACGTGCGCCTGGCGCGGCTCAGATACCAGAACGGTGTCGCCACTTCGCTTGACTTGATGGATGCTCAGCGCCAACACTTCAGCGCCGAGCTGTCATTGAGCGAGTCAAAACGCGATAAGTTGCTGGCTATGATAGCCCTCTACCGTGCCTTGCGTGGTGGCGCGCCGGCGAAGAGTTAACCCTGGGATCATCGCAAGCTCAGGTAAGTTTCTTGAGGATATCGCCCAGCAGTTGGTGGGCCATTTTGGCGTCTCTGTCACTTAAGCGAGATAGGCTTTCATTTAACCACAGGCTTAACTTGGCATCATCGGCGGCATCGACTCTTTCCAGCAGAGTGGCGGCTTTTTGTTTGAGGGCGCTGAGTTGCGGCAAAGGCGATTGAGCATCTTTCAGCCCCAGGTTGCCATCGGCACAAGCCAAAGCTTGACCCAGAGCGTAGGAATAGACCATTACGGCTTGCGCCAGATTGAGGGAAGGGTATTCGGTAGCCAGTGGTACGTAGCTGAGCAAGTCACAAATCGCTAAGTCGGCGTTACTCAGGCCACTGGCCTCACAGCCAAAGACGATGGCGGTGCGCTTCAGCTGTTCCTGCTGATGGCTCAGTTGTTCGCCGAGTTCTGCCGGGCTTAAATAGTGTCTTGGGCTGCCGCGCTCTCTTGCCGTGGTGGCCACCATAAGCTCAAACTCTTCTCTGAGCTCCTCCAGGCTGGCCACTTCCCGGATGTTGGTCAGTATGTCCTCGGCGCCGCAGGCGACCCAGGTCGCTTCCTCTTCCCGGTGAGCTTGCGAATTCACCACAATGAGTTCACTGAACCCTTGGGTCTTGATGGCGCGGGCGGCGGCGCCAACATTGGCAGCGCGAGCAGGAGAGACGAGTACAAAGCTGAGTTTCATCCGAAAAAGGCTCTAAAGGAAAACTGCAGCGATTATAAGGTTCTGCAATCGAGAATAAAGCAAAAAAGCTGCAAACAGCCGGGAAAAGGTCTGTTGCAGCTTTATGTGATCTTAAGTCGCTGTGTTACTTGGAGTAGCTGAACACAGTGTCGGCGCGCCACACCCGGTAGCGCAGCTCGGCATCTTTAGGCAGATAGATAACCATAGGCAACTTGCTGTTATATCTCAGCTTGTATTCCCCCGGAATGCGAACAAACTCCTCATGCTTGGCCTTATCGAAGCAGGCCATCATGGTCGAGCGTCCCGGGCCAATTTCATCCAGCTCCCAATAGGTGTAACCCCAACCTTTGAGATCCATCTGCTTTAGCTCGCCCATCAGGCCGTGTTTGTTGCAGTCAACCATCTGGGTTTGGCCCACCTGAATTTCAACCATGTAGTCGTCTTCGTTTTCCAATTGGGGCAGAGTCAGTATGTGTTGCACCATGCCTTCTTTGGGAGCGGGGAACATCTTGCTGCTATCCTGCGGTTGATAGCTGGTGGCATCAAATTGGTTTGCAGTAATCATGTTCTGGTTGTATCCCTGTGGATGCGGCGGGCTGACTGCCAAAACTTGGGCAGATAACAAAGCGGAAGCGATAAGTGCCAGTTTCAGTTTGCCGGACTTAAGCATAGGTTTTCTCCTTATGTGCCCGCTATGGGCTGAAATCAACTATTGGATTGGCGCTATGTATGATTGCGCTTTGTAGAGTTAAACGGTCAGCGGCTGAGAAAGGGTTATTTATTTTCAAAAAATCATAAATAATTTTGTATTGCCATACAAATCAAAATAGTACCCGAGCTAAATTCAGGTAATTGAGAGCTAAAACGCCCGCCAGGTGTAGCCTGGCGGGCGTCGTCAGTTTAGGCCGGTTAGTGTGAACCGGCTGTACGTTTTATTTAACGCAGCTATTTATTTAAATGCCAACTTCACCACCATCGACTTTGCGCAGCACCACGGTCGCTGCTCTTGGGCGAATGCTGGTGCCGATCGGTGTTTCCTCGGCGGCATTGGCAGAGACCGGCCAATTCCCCGGGTGCTGGATATTGGCAAACACCGAAGTGTAGTCCGGCGAGATAGCAAAGCCTGTGACTTCACAGCCATTGGGACCGACGAAGAAGCGCTTCAGCTCGGTTTGATTGTCGGCGGTAACTGTCAGAGGCTTGCCGTTGCCATCGATCATCTTGGATGGCACTATTGCCAGCATCTGGTCGTTGGTGTGCTCAGTCACCTCTTTGGCGCCATTATCTGTCTGGATCCACAGAATACCGCGGGCATCGAACGCCAGGCCATCCGGGCTGGCCAGCTGGTTAAGCTCAGTCAGACCGGAGAGGTTGGTGGCATCGTCACCGTCGGCCGGAGAACCGAACAGGAAGATATCCCAGCTAAACTCGGTATCACTGGCACCTTCATCCCAGCGGATGATATGGCCAAAGTTGTTTTTAAGCCTTGGGTTGGCGGCGTTGGCTTCTGTCCGCTTGGAGTTGTTGGTCAGGGTTAGATAGACACTGCCGGTGAAAGGATCCACCACACACCACTCGGGTCTGTCCATTGGTGTCGCGCCAACCAAATCGGCAGCACCTGCGGTGTTGATGATGATATCTGCCTGGCTGGCAAAAGTATCGGCCAGGGTCTTACCGTCCTTTGTCATGGCATCAAGGGTCAGCGGCAACCATTCACCTAGACCACCTTCGTTGAACTTGGCCACATAAAGGGTTCCTTCATCCATGTATTTGGCGCCGGTTGCCAGGCGGTTACTGCTGTCGGCATCCTTGGGATCCCAAAGCGCCGCCGAAACAAACTTGTACATATATTCGAAGCGCGAGTCATGGCCCGAATAGAATACCAGTGGTTCGCCTTCAGTCAGCTTGCCAAAAGCGCAGCCTTCGTGACGGAAACGCCCAAGCGCTGTGCGTTTGACCGCGCGGGAATTAGGGTTGTAAGGGTCGACTTCGACGATATAACCATAGCCGTTGTCTTCATTGCGATAGTCGTATATTGCATCGCTGGCCTTGGGGGTGACATCGAAACGGGCAAATTCGTCCAGGCGCTCTTCGGCATGACCGGCCAGATCGGCCCAGCCATAGCGGGTAGAACTACTGCTGACACCGATACGGCGTTGTGCTTGGGTCATCTCACCCTTATTGACGAAGTAGCCGGGCCAGTTCTCTTCACAGGTGAGGTAAGTTCCCCAAGGGGTATAACCGTTACCACAGTTGTTCAAGGTGCCGCGGGTCTGGCTGCCATCGGGCGAGAAGGCGGTTACGACTTTGTCTGTGTAGGCTACCGGGCCGCTGAGATCCATGGTGGAAGCACCGGTGAAGCGGCGATTATGCTTGTCATCCTTGACTACTTCCCAGTTGCCGCCGTTAAGTTTGATACGCACTACAGTCATGCCGTGAGCATTAATCTCTTTACGAACTTCATCGACCAGGGTTCTCAAGCCAGTATCGGCATCCACAGTTGGGCCGTTGGGGTGCAGGGCATCTGGCTCAATGTATTCATGGTTGATACACAAGAGGCCATCGGTTCCGGCCTCATTGAGCGGAAAGAAATGCATGCCGTCGTGGTTTTGACCCACAGAGTTAGCCTGATCCTGGGCGGTATTACTGCCGTCAGCCTGCCATTCGCCGGCTTTACTGTTCAGCGGAGTCCCCCAGGGTGCCAGGACCTGAGCGCGGTAACCCTCAGGGATAACCACTGCATCAAGGCGAGAACCGGCAACTGACTCAAATCCTAATGTCACGCTGGATTGACTGGGTGGAACCTGAGTAGGGGGGACAGGATCCGGTGTGCTAGAGGCGTTATTGTCGTCGGAACCACAGCCGGCAAGGCCGAAGCCGCCAAATGCAGTCAAGGCACTGACGCCCAAGCCACTTTTTACAAAGTTACGACGGGAAAGGTGCTTATCCAGTACCTGGGCAAAAGGTTCGTTCTGACTCTTGTTATAACGCGTCGGATCGAAAGTCGCCTTGCTCATAAGATTTCACTCCGTGATCTTCTATTTCATTATAGGAATTGCAAATGCGACGCAAAGACTAATGACGGCATATGACAGCCAGATAACTGAAAGGTGACACAAATAAGACATAGCCCCCATTTTGGGGATTAAATTGTTAGTTCTCTGGTTGTATTTGTGAGTTTTTCAGTCTCAAGGCTTGAAATTGGGAAGGGAAAAGGAGATGCTTTGCTCATCAAATAGTTTGAGTGTCAAAATATAAGAGTGGCTTACTATGAGTTCAGAGTTTCACACCACCACGCGCTGGCAGCATAAGCATGACTTTACCCACCATAATGAGCAGGGAGAGAAGAGTACCAAGTGGGTGCTCTTGCTGACTGTGGTTACCATGGTGGCCGAGATTGTTGCCGGTACCATATATGGCTCTATGGCGCTGCTGGCTGATGGTTGGCATATGGGAACTCATGCTGCGGCATTTATGCTGACGCTGTTTGCTTACTCTTACGCCAGGAAACACGCCAACAACCCCAGGTTTGCTTTCGGTACAGGTAAAGTAAGTGTGCTCGGCGGTTTTACCAGTGCTATAGCTCTGGGGTTAGTGGCATTGTTAATGCTGATAGAGTCCGGCTCCAGACTCCTGTATCCGGAAGATATTCATTTTGACCAGGCGATTTTGGTGGCCATCATAGGTTTAACTGTCAATATCGTCAGTGTGTTTTTGCTCAAGGATCACCACGGTCATGATCATGGCCACAGCCACAGTCATGGGCATAACCATGGACATACTCACGCCCATAACCACGACCATGGGGATTACCACGGCCACAAAGATCATAATCTGCGCGCAGCCTATTTCCATGTATTAGCCGATGCCTTGACCTCCTTGTTGGCAATTGGCGCGCTGTTGGCCGGTAAATATTTTGGATTGAATTGGCTCGATCCCGTGATGGGAATTGTCGGAGCTGTTATCATCAGCCGCTGGGCTTGGGGACTTATCAGTCAGACCAGTCCCGTGTTGCTCGATGCAGGTGTTGAAGCCGAGTTCAGTCGCAAGTTGGTGGAACGGATAGAAGCCGAAAAAGATCACAAGGTAACCGATATCCATGTGTGGCCGGTCAGTGCCGATCATCACGCCGCCATGATCTCTTTGGTGAGCCACGCTCCTCACAGTACCGACTATTATCATGAGTTGCTGGCGGACTTTAACCGCATAGATCATTTAACCATTGAAGTTAATCAGTGTGCTGACTGCAATAAGGCGGCAACGCCGAGAGCCAATGAGCGTGAGCAAGTGAGCCACACAGAGGCAGGACATCACCACCATCATCATTGAGGTGCAAAAATAGATGAAACAGCAACAGCGGCAGGATTCGCTGCAACAGTCAATCAACCACGCCATTATAGAGTTTTATGAGCGTCTATCCTCCTGGGAGCAGAGCGTAGTCAGAGACCAAGGCGCTTCATTGGCGCAGATCCACACAGTGGAGATCCTGGGCGCTCACGGCCCTATGAAGATGAAGGAACTGGCGGAAAAGCTCGGTATTACCACAGGCACCTTGACTGTGCAGGTAGAGCGTTTGGTTAAGGCGGGCCTGGCCGAGCGTCAGCCCTTGGAAAATGACAGACGCGCCATCCAGGTATCCTTAACCGAAAAAGGCGAGCAGATGTTTAAGGAGCATGATGCCTTGCATCTGCAATTAACCCGTGAGATGACGGCGAAATTCAGTGATGCTGAGCTGGAGCAACTGCTTGGATTCTTCAAGCGGCTCAACAGCGAATTTTAATTGCGACTGTTTACCCTGATATAAAACCACAAAGCGCCTTCTCTGGGCGCTTTCTTTTTCTAGAATATTAATAATCGCCGAACACTCATCAAGCTTGCACAACTTACAATTGCGGGACATTTACGTGCAAAGCGGCTCTTGAGTTGTCAAATGATTCTTTTAACCTTTTATCCCGCAGTTTTAGCGTATGGTGCATCGCGAACTTTCCTATTGGCACAGAGTCTGAAAGCTTAATTCGGCCCCATGCGCGAAGTCGGAACCGATAAGGGAACCTTAAGATAAAATTGTTAGATTAACATTTAGTTAACCACAAGTTGAAATTGTTGGGTCTTGCGTCAATTTTAACCGTCATTTAGGAATGAGTGTATTGAATCCCATCTCCGTCAATCGCCTGACCTTTGTACTGGCACTGTTTTTTGTGGCCGTGTTCAATGTGCCTTTTTTTACTATAGTCAAACAGGGACTCGAGAACCAAGCGCATGTGGACCCTTTGTTTGTGGCGACCATTCCCATCTTCTTAATTTCAATCTTGGGGATACTGTTTTCCCTGTTCAGTTTTAAATATATTCTCAAACCTTTCTTTATTGTGTTGCTGCTGTGTTCATCTGGGGTATTTTTTGCCACATTCAAGTATGGCGTGGTATTTGATACCGGCATGATTGAAAACACTTTTCAAACCAACAGTGCCGAAGCCATGACTTATGTGAACTGGGCATCAATATTAAACCTGCTGTTGACCGGGGCGCTGCCTGCACTACTCTTGTATCGTATTCAGGTTGACTATAAGCCCCTAGGTAAGGAGCTGGTATATAAGGCGCTGTACATCATAGCGAACCTCCTCATCATAGTGGTGATAGCCTTTTTCTATATGCAGAACTATCTGGCTTTTGGCCGCAATCATGATGAAATTAAACGCTACATAGTGCCCACCTATTTTGTCGGCTCGGCGGCCAAATACATCAATCAGCACTATTTGCAAAAGCCGCTCGAATATCAAAAATTGGGTACAGATGCCAAGCAGGTAAAACCAGCCGGTGAAACTAAACCCAGACTGATGGTGCTGGTGGTCGGTGAAACCGCACGGGCACAAAATTACCAATACTATGGTTATGACAGGCCAACCAATGTCTACACCAAGGCGATTTCACCACTGGTATTTAAAGATGTCAGCTCTTGTGGCACGGCCACTGCGGTGTCCTTACCCTGTATGTTTTCCCGAATGAGCCGGGAAGATTATGACTCCCGCGCTGCCAAGGCTCAGGATACCGCTGTGGATGTGCTCAACCATGCCGGTGTGAAAGTGCAATGGTTTGATAACGACAGCGGCTGTAAAGGGGCGTGTGACAGGGTGGAAAACAGGTTGATAGCATTGAACGCCGACCCTAAGCTGTGTGATGGGCAGTTTTGTCAGGATCAGGTACTGCTTGATGAACTCAAACAAGCCTTGTTGCAGCCGAACAATGGCCAGGATCGCCTGATAGTGTTGCATATCATCGGCAGTCACGGACCTACCTATTATCTGCGCTATCCGGAACAATATCGCCATTTTACCCCGGATTGCCAGCGCAGTGACATTCAAAACTGCAGCCGCGAGCAGCTCACCAATACCTATGACAACACAATTCTGTATACCGACTATATCGTCTCTCAGGTGGTCGAGCAGCTCAAAGGCAGCAGTGGCGATTATGATACGGCAATGATGTATCTGTCCGATCACGGTGAATCCTTGGGGGAGAAGGGCATGTATCTGCACGGCTCTCCCTACGCCATAGCGCCAAGTGAACAAACCAGGGTGCCTTGGTTGGCTTGGTTTTCCAAGCAATTCAAGCAGCAACTGGGGCTGAATGATGACTGCCTGGCAAGGGAAGCCGCCGCCAAGAGTGTTTCTCATGACAACCTGTTCGATACGTTGTTGGGGCTATTCGATGTCAGCAGCAAGGTTTACCAGCCTGAGTTGGACTTGATAGCCCTTTGTCGCCGTTGAGCGAGTCTGCTCAAATGATCAAAAGAACCCGGCATTGGCCGGGTTCTTGGTTTTGAGGTGTGCTTGTTCACCTTCAATATAGAAGGGTTAGGTGTCCTTGCCGGTCAGTTCCATGTGCATCTTGATCAGGTGTTCTTCCATATCAAAGGTGACAGTAAAGCCAAGGCTCTTGGCGAGACTGGCCATATTGCGGTTTTCGAACATGGTGAAGCCGGTTAACACCTGAGTGCCCGTGGTGCGGTAGTAGTTAATCAGCTTCTCCAGCAGCAACTTGCCTATGCCGATACCCTGATGGGAGCTGCGAACCGCCATGGCAAATTCCGCTTCTGTGTTGTCCGGATCGATGGAGGCTCGCACGGCACCCAAGGTTTCCTCTTCGCCATTGTCATCTCTTATGGTGGCGATAAACGCCATTTCACGGGCGTAATCTATCTGGGTCAGTACCGCCATCTCTTCGTGGGTCATACGCGAGCGCACCCCGAAATAGCGCTTGTATCTGTCTTCATCAGTCAGCGAGTTGTCAAAGTCCAGATGCTTGGGTTCATCTTCCGGCAATATCGGCCGCAACATCACCTCAAGGCCATTACGCAGTTTGGCTTTTTCTTCCAGCTCTTTGGGGTAGGGTAAAATTGCCAGTCGGCCGGCATTATCCGTGACTTCCGGATTCAGACGCAGATTGACATCCAAGAGAGTAATTTTATCGCCCGCCGCCAATACAGGATTGAGATCCAGGCTTTCGATTTCGGGGCAATCGATAATAAGCTGCGAGATCTGAGTCAACATCTGGCACAAGGCGCGCATATCCAAGCCTTGGGGTAAGTGGCGATCGCGGATCTTTTGGGTCTTGAGTGCCTGGATTACCATATAGCGAGCCAGCGCCATATTCAGTGGCGGCAAAGCGACGGCGGCATCCCGGGTCGGTTCCCATTCGGAGCCGCCTTCACCGAGCATGATGGCAGGGCCAAATACAGGATCGCTTATTACCGCAACTCTGAGCTCCTGTGCGCCTGCGGTAAGTGCCATTTTCTGCACTATCATGCCCTCGACCGAAGCGGCAGGGTTAGCTGTGTGGACCCGTTCGACAATGGCCGCTGCAGCTTGATTGACCTCATTCGCTGATGTCAGATTCAGCATCACACCGTGAACGTCTGATTTATGCAAGATATCCGGTGATTGCACTTTTAATGCCACAGGGTAGCCCGCCTTATCGGCAATAGCGACAGCCTCGGCGGCATCTTTGGCATACCAGGTATCTATGGTATCCAAGCCATAAGCGTTGAGTATGTTGCGGGCATCATGGGTTTCCAGTACCCGTTTGCCTTTGGCAATGGCTTGTTGCAGTAAACTTCTGGCGGTAGCGCTATCCGTGGGAATCGAATCCGGTATCGATTGTGGGACTTCCTGCAGTAGTTTTTGGTTGCGGCGATATTCCACCATATGCATAAAGGCGCGCACCGCGCCTTCGGGTGTGCGATATGTTGGGATCCCGGCCTTGGAAAAGTGTTTTCGGGCCCGATAAGCGGCATCTTCCCCGCTCCAGTTGGTAAGTATACTTACCCGATTACGTTTAGGGTGTTGTTTGACAGTGTCAATCAAGGCATCGGCTATGGTGACGCTTTCGCCAAGGGCCGAAGGGGAGTGCAGCACCAAGATGGCGTCCAGCTCATCACTGTCCATCAACACAGACAGCGCCTGGCTGTAACGCTCGGCACCGGCATCGCCTATGATGTCCACCGGGTTTTGTCCGGACCAGGTAGAGGGCAACAGCTGAGAGAGTTTCTCCACAGTGGTATCGGACAACTGCGCCAACTTGCCACCTTTGAGTACCAGTTCATCCACCGCCAGCACGGCGGGGCCGCCACCGTTGGAAAGAATACACAGACGCTCGCCATTGAGTGGGTTGAGGTGAGCCAGGCTCTCGAGTGCGGCAAACAGTTCAACCAAGTCGGTGACTCGTAGCATACCGGCGCGGCGAAAGGCGGCCTCGTAGACTGCGTCATTACCGGCTATACCTCCGGTGTGCAGTTTGGCAGCGTTACCGCCCTCGGCGCTGCGACCCGATTTGATCACCAGAATAGGTTTATGCCGGGCTGCAGCTCTGGCTGCCGACAGGAAGTGACGTTTCTCATTGACCGAATCTATATAGAGCATGATGGCGCTGGTACGGGAATCACGGCCGAGAAAATCCAGCAATTCATCGAAGTCTATGTCAGTGGCATCGCCAAGCGAAATAAAGGAAGAGAAGCCAATCCCTTTGTTGTTGGCCCAGTCGAGCACTGTGGTGCAGATGGCTGCAGACTGAGACACAAAGGCTATCTTGCCGGGCAGCGCGCCTGCGTGGGCCAAACTGGCATTGAGACCCAGAGGTGGCAACATCATTCCTAAACTGTTGGGACCGAGGAGTCGCATGCCGTAACGTTTGGCGTTACCTTGGGTCAGTTCAAGCAGGTTTTCGCCTTGTTCGTTTAATTCATCCGCCATGCCGGAGGCCATGATGATCGCCACTTTGCAGCCAAATTGGGCTAGGGTTTCCACTATTGCAGGTACGCTGGAGGCGCGGGTGCAGATGATGGCCAAGTCTGGTTTGATTGGCAAAGATTCAATATTGGGGTAGGCCAGCACGCCCATGACAGCGTGATACTTGGGGGTGACCGGCATAATCGGCCCGGCAAAGCCTCCCGAGAGCAGGTTTTTCATTACTACATTACCTGCTCGCTTGTCGCGATTAGATGCACCAATGACGGCGATGGAACCGGGTTTGAACAGCGTGTGCAGAGTACGTTGGCTCATGGATTTCCCTGTCGACAAAGGACTTTGGTCTATGCCCCATGATTCCATGGCCTGAGCAAGTAAGCAATATGCAAAAAGTCGGGCTTGATTTACAAAAAATATCATTCAGTAGAGGTGGTCACTCTCTCAGCGGCAATGAAAGGTCAGAGTCGAAGGAAAAGTAAACTGGCATGGAAGGTAAGGGGGAATTTCGGACATAAAAAAACCTGCTTTAAGCAGGTTGTTTGGTACACCCGAGTGGACTCGAACCACCGACCCCTACCATGTCAAGGTAGTGCTCTAACCAGCTGAGCTACGGGTGTATCGCATGATTTTCATTTTTTTGAAAATCTGAAGATAGTGGTACACCCGAGTGGACTCGAACCACCGACCCCTACCATGTCAAGGTAGTGCTCTAACCAGCTGAGCTACGGGTGTACTGTGTTTTTTAGGCTGTCGCCCTCGAACGAGCGCTATATTAAGGGCGAGCAGCCGCTAGTTGCAAGTAAAAAAACACATTTTTTTATTGAGTGGCGAATTGCTGCACAACTTGCCGAGGCTTTGATCGCATTTGGTTTAATTCGTCGCCTCATCTGAGATGACGTCAAACTGTTTGCCGCTTTTCTGTATATATCTCAAGCGAATGGCAAAGAGTATGGCCGCTACGGTTAAACCAGCGATAAGCCCAATCCAAAATCCGTGGGCCCCCATGGCGGGTACCAGAAAATCGGTATACGCCAATACATAACCCAGGGTCATCCCTACAGCCCAATAGGCAAACAAGGTGATGAAAAAGGCGCTGCGGGTATCCTTGTAGCCGCGTAGGGCACCGGCGGCAACCACCTGAATTGAATCGGACAGTTGATACAGGGCGGCCATCAGCATAAGGCTTCCAGCCAGAGCAACTACTTCGGGGTTGTCGTTATAGAGCAGGGCTATCTCATACCTGAATACCACAGTCGCCACTGCGGTGAGCATGGCCAGAGAGAAGGCGATGGACAATCCCACCTTGGTCACCAGTGCCGACACATCGCTCTGGCCACGCCCAAGGTAATAACCGACCCGAATTGAAACGGCAATCCCAATGGAGAGTGGCAACATAAACACAATTGAGGAGAAGTTCAGTGCAATTTGGTGCCCGGCCACGACAGTAGCACCAAGAGGTGCCAGTAAGAGGGCTATCACCGCAAACAGACTGACTTCAAAGAACAGCGCCATGGCAATAGGCATGCCCAGTTTGGTCATTTCAACAATGGTGTGTAAATGAGGCTTATGAAATGCTTTGAAAGGTGCCAGTTCGGCAAAGCGTTTATGCCACTGCATATAGATGGCCATGGCAAACAACATGGCCCAAAATACCAAAGCGGTAGCGACACCACAGCCGGCGCCGCCCATTGCGGGCATGCCGAAGTGACCATTGATAAAGATATAGTTGGCCGGGATATTCACCGCCAGACCGACAAAGCCGATGACCATGGTCGGCAGTGTATAGGAAATCCCTTCGCTGCAGCCCCTAAGCACTTGATAGAGCACAAAGGCCGGTGCACCCCAGAGAATGCCATCAAGATAACCTATGGTCAGGCGCTTGAGTTCGGGCTCCAGTTCCATCCAATCCAAAATATGTGGCGCAGATGCCAGAAACAGCATCACACCCAAGGCACCTGTTATGGCAATATAGGCAGCCTGAAAGGCAAGTGGCTGAATCGCCTTTTGGTTGTTTGCGCCATGATGATGGGCGAACATGGGAGTAAATGCCAGTAACAGGCCTTGAACGAATAAAATGGCAGGTAGCCAGAGACTGGTTCCGACAGCGACGGCTGCCATGTCGACAGCACTGACTCTGCCGGCCATCAGGGTATCGATAAACCCCATCATTGTCTGGGTAAGCTGTGCTATAAGCACAGGCAAAGCCAGTTGAACTAAGCGTTTGGCCTGAAAGCCGGTGTGATTCATGAAAGCAGCCCTAACAACTAAGCGAGTGAGAAAATGTTTACAGGTATTGTTCAAGCCAAGTGTGAAATCCTGGCGATCGAGAAAAAGCCGGGGTTAAATACCCTCGAAGTCGCTCTGCCTCCTGCCTTGCGCGAGGGATTGGAAATAGGAGCGAGTGTCGCCAATAACGGCGTTTGTCTGACGGTAACCCAGCTTGCTGATGATAGGGCGTTTTTCGACGTAATGGAAGAGACTCTGGCAGTGACTAATCTGGTCGGCCTTAAGGTGGGTGACAAGGTTAATATAGAGAGGTCACTCAAATTTGGCGCCGAGCTGGGAGGCCATATTCTCTCTGGCCACGTGCATACCCAAGCGCAGTTGGTGCAACTGGACGTCAGTGACAGCCATTACAATATGCAATTGGAAGTGGCTGAAGCCTGGTTGAAATACATTTTCTATAAAGGTTTTATCGGTATCAATGGTTGCAGTCTGACTATCGGCGAGGTCAAAGGGAACCGCTTTATGCTGCATCTTATTCCTGAGACTCTCAGATTGACCAATCTAGAGGATTATCGGGAAGGGGACTGGCTGAATATTGAAATCGACAGTCAGACTCAAACCATAGTCGATACGGTTGAGCGCGTACTGGCTCAGCGTAGCCTGGATAATTGAGTTACTCTAGATGAAGTGAGAAATAACTCAAATACAAAAAGCCAGCTTTAATGCTGGCTTTTTTAAAGAAAGTCTTTAATTAGACGCGTTTCTTGAATTCACCGGTGCGGGTATCGATTTCGATCTTGTCGCCTTCTTTAACGAAGTCGGCAACCATCACCTTCAGATCTGTACCTACGATAGAAGCAGGCTTCATTACCTTACCAGAGGTATCACCACGGGCGGCAGGTTCAGTGTAACCTACTTCGCGAATGATAGTGGTAGGCAGTTCTACAGAGATGGCTTTGCCTTCGTAGAAAGTGACCTGACAGATCTCTTCCATTCCATCAACTATGTAGTTGATGGCATCACCCATGTTTTCGGCTTCAACGTCATACTGGTTGAAGTCTGAGTCCATAAAGACATACATAGGATCAGCAAAGTAAGAGTAGGTGCACTCCAGGCGCTCGAGCTGAATATCTTCCAGCTTGTCGTCAGCCTTGAATACAGTTTCAGTGCCGGAACCTTGCAGCAGGTTCTTCAGCTTCATCTTTACCACAGCAGCGTTACGGCCGGATTTGTTGAACTCGGTCTTGAGTACAACCATAGGGTTGCCGTCAACCATGATAACGTTACCTGCGCGGACTTCCTGAGCAGTCTTCATTACGTATGTTCCTATATAAGCGGTTTTTCAATTCAGCGCAGAATCTTAGCGGGTTTTGGCCATTAGCACTAGCCTGTTTGCCAGATCTGCTTCATTTATTGCTTCAGCCGGCCATTTTTTTGCGTGTTGCATCAATGTCGGCATGGCAGAATTCAGTGCCAGCCAGCTTTGGCTGGCTTGGGCTCCCTGGCCGCAGTTGAACGCGGTATTCAGCGTTTGCCAGATTTGGGCGGCAAGGGGAGGCAGATTATCGCAGTATCGTGCCATAAAAGCATCCAATTTTAGCAGATGTGCTTGTTCTTCCTGCTGATAGATATGCCAGATAAAAGGTTTGGCGGCCCACTGAGCTCTTAAAAAAGAGTCTTCCCCGCGAACTATGTTGAAATCGCAACTCCACAACAGGCGATCATAGCCGTTTTGATCTGTCATCGGCAGGACTTGCACCTTGAGTGCACCGCGGCTGAAACTCTGGCCCGCTTGCCAACTGGCAGGATTTTGCCAGTCGACCTTGGGTCCTGAATCTTGGTTAAATTGCTCAAGTAAAGGCGCGATACAACTCAGGCTGCGCCCTTTGGGGACTAACAATTGAACCCGTCGCTCACTCTGTTGCCAAAGCTCAAGCAGCGCAGGTAAGGCTTGGGTCTCGTAGCTGAACAGGCTGATGAGGTAATCATCAGTGCCAATATCACTAAGCCCCATCTTTGCCAAGTGTGCCATGGCATGTTCAGGCGTTGCTTGCCAGGCATCACGCTCGCTAAACAGGGACTGCTCGCAGATGAGTCCGCCTGACTTTGGGGTAAAGCCCGGGAAGAAAAAGGTCTTCTTGACCCCTTTGAGTGCCGGCGAACTGAGCCCGTGGCAATCATCTATCCAGCTCTCGGCGCTGAGATAGTCCAGATTTATCCATTTCGGCGCCTTGGCGAGCTCTGGCAAGCTTGTCAGCACTTCCGAGGGTAAGTCGCAGGCAAAGGCTTCTATCAATACTTCGCCAGGTTGCCAGATTTGGGGGAGGGGAGCGCGCCAGTGGATGACTTCAACACCACCAAAGTGTTGACTGACAAGTGCCGGGTTTAATTCGGGTAAAATGTGCGCGAAGCTATTGAGGTCATCGACCCACAAACGTACTTCAATGCCATATTCGCCGGCCAGCTGTCGCGCCAGGCGCCAGGTCACGCCTATGTCGCCATAGTTGTCCACCACGGTACAGAAGATATCCCAATGACGCAGATTATCGGCTTGCATCTTGTTTCTGTTTCCTGAGTAATAGCCAATAAAAAGGCGGCCATATAGGCCGCCGGAGAGTTACCGGGGAGCGAATATCAGTCTTCCAGCTCGGCCAGGCACATCTCTTCGTAAATCTGCTTAACCCAGGCGTCGACACGCTCTTCGGTCAATTCAGGCTGGCGGTCTTCATCTATACCCAGACCAACAAAATGCTTGTCGTCAACCAGCCCTTTAGAAGCTTCGAAATTATAGCTGTCAGTCGGCCAGTGGCCAATGACTATCGCGCCGCGCTCTTCAACGATATCGCGGATCATGCCCATGGCATCAAGGAAGTACTCGGCGTAGTCTTCCTGATCGCCGCAACCGAAAATGGCTACCAGCTTATCGGTAAAATCAATCTGCTCCAGCTCAGGGAAGAAGTCATCCCAGTCACATTGAGCTTCACCATAGTACCAGGTTGGGATCCCAAAGATCAGCAGGTCGTATTCGGCGATCTGCTCTTTGGTGCTCTTGGCGATATCTTTCACCTCAACCATCTTCTTGCCCAGTTTCTTCTGGATCATCTTGGCTACAGCTTCGGTGTTACCTGTATCGCTACCGAAAAAAAGACCTACAGTTGCCATTGTCTTTCCTTTAATGTCTAGTTCGCTATTTACTTCGATCTTTCCTGACAGGGGCTAACCTAGCTGCTCCTGAAGGATCAATTCTATTAACTGGCTGCGGCTGATGTTACTGGCCAAAGCCTTCTCATTCAAGGCGTCATATAAATCTTGTGACACTTTTAACTCTATTCGTTTCAGACCCTTCGCCCGATCCCGCATGATCTGGTTACGTTTATTTACCTTGAGCTGCTGCTCGCGGGGCAGAGGATTGCTTCTGGGCCGTCCGCGGCGCTTTTCAGTGGCAAAAAGGTCTATGGTTGTTCTATCTGTTGCTTCTTTTGCCATTTGAAATCTGATGTTTAACCTATACCTGAGCCTTCCCAGGTCATTTGAATTATCCCCTTGACGACAAAGCCTGCACAGCCAAGGAAGAGTACCAACCAAACAATAAAGCGACCAAACTTAGGCACGTTACCCTGATTGAGTACATCCCTGATGGCCATACCGATAAAAAAGAAAATTGCTGCGAAAAACAGATCCAGTCCAACGGCTTCTATCTGTTGCATATACTGGTTCAACACGCTGCAGCCTCCCGGTGTCCCCTAGCCAAAAAGAGGCGCGAATATAGCATATTGGTTCAGGGGCTGCTACCGCATTTACCCTCAGCAAGGGCTTGGATATTAATCGTTACTGTCAATGAATTCAGACACAATACGGTTGAATATCGCCGGTTTTTGGGCGTGCAACCAGTGTCCGCACCCTTCCAAGGTTTTGGCTTTGACCTTAGGAAACTGAGCCACAATCTCTTCTTTGTAGGCGGCGGTCACATAGTTTGACTCACTGCCCCGGATCATCAAGGTGGGCCCGTGATAGCTAAGTTGGCCGCCGCAGCGTTCAGAACCATTATGCCAACCTATGATAGCCGGATAACTGGCAATCAGCCCCGGCAGATTCATCTTCCACTCAAAGCCGGATTCGCTGCGGCGTAAGCTCTTGAGCAGAAACTGCGCCGTCGCCTCGTCGATCTCATGATTTAAAAGATGTGCCAGCGCCTGACGTCTGTCTTTTATATCCAGCGGCATACTGCTCAGGCCGGCAAACACTGTTTCATGTCTCGGCGAGTAGGCCACAGGCGCAATATCGGCGGCGGTCAGGGATTGTACCCGCTGCGGATAAGCCAGCGCCGTTGCCATGGCAATCTTGCCGCCCATGGAATGGCCGACCAGATGCACCTTGTCTATTGCCAGTTCATCAAGCAGGGACACAAGCGCGTTTGCAAGCCCGGGATAATCCATTTGCGGCCAATGCTCGCTCTGACCATGATTGGGGCAATCGACTCTTATCACTTGGTGATTTTGCTCAAGCAGGGCCCCGAGCGATTTGAGATTATCCAAATCACCGAATAAGCCGTGGATCAGCAATACCGGACTACCGCTTCCGGTCGAGATAAAGTGCATACAGCCCCCTTCACAGTGAGTTTGTTGCCAGTATTTCAGCAGGGGGCAAATTCTGCGACAAAGGCCGGTATTTGACAAGGATGGATGCGGATTAAACATCGCTTTGGTTGCTTTTTCAACAAATTGCAGTGCAAGTCTTAGGTTTGTAAGCCAATTATCTCATTTTGGCGCGATTCAGCCTTCCCCCGCAGGCGAGTTATGGCATACTTTGAGCCAAATCTCGTAGCCATGCCCACGAGTGCTGTGACGGCAATGTCATAATGGCTACATAGAACAAGTTGAAACTAAAGGAATCGGGCCATGAAATATATTGAGGTGGATGAGGAACTGTATCGCTTTATTGCCGGGAAAACCGAAAGGATAGGTGAAAGTGCATCGGACATTCTTCGTCGACTGCTGGGCTTGGATGCGACTGCTGTTGAACCCAAGGCTCCGGCTGACATTAGCCAGCCAAGCATGGAGCAGGGTTATCGTCCCAATACATTACCCGAGGCCGAGTCAACCCTGGACTTTGACAATCTATTCACCAGTGCGGCTATCGAAACCCAAAAGGGTGCTGTTGGCCGTTTTCTGTTTGCCCTTGAATGCCTGTATAACCAGGATCAACATGGGTTTGAGCAGGTACTTCAGGTTCAAGGGCGCGACCGTCTTTACTTTGCCACCTCGAAGGAAGCGCTGCTCAAGGCCAGTAAATCAGCCAACCCCAAAGAAGTCGGCAGCAGTGGTTTTTGGGTAACTACCAATAACAACACTGCCAAGAAGCACACTATTTTGACCGAAGTACTGGAAAAGATGGGCTGCGATGGCGACAAGGCCAAAACGATAGCCGATCTGGCGCTGCCGCTTAAAGCGTAAATCTGTTTATCAACATCTGTCATCAAGGAGCACTATTTTGGCTATTCATGAGCGGGCCGGTAAAAGGGCCATGCAGAAGGATCTGGTTAATATTCCGCGGCTGATGAGCCATTATTATAGGATTGTCCCCAACTGTGATGATCCTGCCCAAAGGGTGTGTTTTGGCACCTCAGGACACAGGGGCTGCTCCTTCAATGGCAGCTTCAATCAAAACCATATCTGGGCCATTACCCAGGCAGTGGTAGATTATCGCCAATCTCAGGGGATTGAAGGTTCGCTCTATCTGGGCATGGACACTCACGCTTTGTCCGAGGCTGCTTATATATCAGCCATCGAAGTCTTGCTGGCCAACAATGTTAAAGTGGTGGTGCAAGAGAGCCAAGGCTTTACGCCTACGCCTGTCATCTCCCATGCCATAGTTAGCGCAAACCGAAATGTTACCGCAAACCGAAAAGCCGCTGAGCTCAGTGATGGCATTATTATTACTCCGTCCCACAATCCGCCTCAGGATGGCGGAATTAAGTACAACCCGCCCCATGGTGGGCCGGCAGAAGGTGAGATTACTGCCTGGATTGAGCAGCGAGCCAATGATTATCTCAAGGCGCAGCTGGAAGGGGTCAGGAAACTCAACTACGGCGTAGCCGCCAGTATCGGACTCATCAAAGAAACCGATCTTATTGAACCCTATGTTGGCGATCTCGCCTCTGTGGTGAATATGCAAGCCATCAAAGATGCCGGCATTCGCATAGGTGTCGACCCCCTGGGCGGCTCAGGCATCCATTACTGGCCACATATTGCCCACCGTTATGGCGTGAATATCACAGTGGTCAACGACCGGGTCGATCCCAGCTTCGGCTTTATGCCATTGGATAAAGACGGCAAAATCCGCATGGACTGCTCATCGCCTTTTGCGATGGCAGGCCTGCTTAAGCACATGGATGAGTTCGATATCTGCCTTGGCAATGATCCCGACTACGACAGACACGGGATAGTCTGCCCAGAGACAGGGCTGATGGATCCCAATCACTTTTTGGCGGTGGCGATAGATTACCTGCTGGAGCACAGACCCGATTGGCCGCAGACGCTGCAAATCGGCAAGACCTTGGTTTCCAGTGGCATGATAGACAAGATAGTTGCCTCACATGGTCGCAAGCTTTGTGAAGTGCCGGTTGGTTTCAAGTGGTTTGTCAGTGGCTTGAGTGACGCCAGTCTGGCCTTTGGTGGCGAGGAGAGCGCAGGTGCCGCCTTCCTTCGGCGTGACGGCACAACCTGGTGCACGGACAAGGACGGTTTTATTCTCGGGCTGCTGGCCGCTGAAATCCTCGCCGTAACCGGCAAAAACCCAGCCGAGCGTTATGCAGAACTGGCTGCGATACACGGTCATTGCTTCTACAAACGGATAGACAGCCCCATCAATGCCAAGCAAAAGGCGCGTTTTGCCACCCTCAATGCAGAGACCTTGGGGGCAGAGACTTTGGCCGGAGACAAGATTGAGGCGGTACTGACCAAGGCCCCCGGCAATGATGGTGCCATTGGCGGTATCAAGGTGCTAACCGACAACGGCTGGTTTGCCGCAAGACCATCAGGCACTGAGGCACTCTATAAAATCTACGCCGAAAGCTTTGTCAGTGAGCAGCATCTGCAGCAGATACTGGAACAGGCGAGAGCTCTGATAACCAGCGCCCTAAAAGGCAAGCCGAACTGAGCTTAAGAGATTGCCTGCTGAGTAAAAAAGCGCAGCCGTGAACACAGCTGCGCTTTTTTATTCCCGGGGATCAATATTCAAGATGGCAACTGGGCAGGTTATTCTTCTGGATATAATCCTGATGATATTCTTCTGCGCGATGAAACTGTTTCACTGGAACAATTTCCGTCACTATGTGTCGCTGCCCCCATTTGCCACTACGAGCTAATGCCAGCTTTGAGGCCTCAGCCTGCTCTTTCTGCTCTTTGCTATGAAAAAAAATCACGCTCCGATACTGAGTGCCGATATCGCCTCCTTGGCGATTGAGACTGGTGGGGTTGTGATTACGCCAGAAAACTTGCAGCAGCTCGGTAAATGAAACCTGGGCTTCATCGAACTCCACCTGAACCACTTCGGCATGGCCGCTGTTTCCCTGTTTTACCTCTTCATAGCGGTTGATTCTATCATCACCGCCCATATAACCACTGCTGGCGTTTAATACCCCGGGCACTTGGCGAAAGAAATACTCTACCCCCCAAAAACAACCGCCACCGAATGTTGCTATCGCCATTGAATTTACCTCTAGATGTCCAGATGGCCAAAATTATGCGTGATAAGTTTTTCCGGCGCAAGTGGTGTATTTGTCGGAGTGGCTTTTTTGCTCCTTAGTTAGATAAGAACTATCTGAAACCAGTTCGCGAGCCTGGCATTGGATAGCTTTAGTCACATCACCAATTTAATAAGCTGTGGTACTATGAAATCTTGCTCTCTGGCGCTGGTCTCAACAAGCAAACGCATTGCAACAAGTTCCCAGGAGACAGCGTTAATGGAAACAACAGCCAAATCGGCAATAAGAAGGAGTATTTCGTGTTACAAGCCCTGAAGGATAATCCTGACTTCCTGTCATTGACTCTGAATAACCCCAATTCATTGGAGAGTATCAGTGGCACGCTTGGCGACCACACCCGGATAGCGATTTGGGACACAGGAGTCTTGCTGTTTGAACCTCTGAACAACCAGAGTGATAAAGATATCGTGTTGTCATCCGGGGTACACGGCAATGAAACTGCACCTATCGAACTGTGTAATGGCATTATCAAGTCGCTGTTAAAGCAAGAGATACGGGTAGGGCAGCGAGTACTTTTCATGTTCGGTAACCCGGCGGCAATTAACCGTGGCACTCGTATTGTCGATGAAAACCTCAACCGGCTGTTCAGTGGCGAACATTCCAATCCGCCCGGGCTGGTGAACCCGGAGCGGATCCGCGCCAAGAAACTGGAAACTTATGTCACACGTTTCTTCGAAGACGCACCACAAGGGGCAAGACAGAGGATCCATTACGATCTGCACACCGCCATTCGCGGCTCCAAGCATGAAAAGTTTGCCATCTATCCCTATCGACCAGGTAGGGCTTACAGCCGTGAACAATTGATGTTCCTGGAGGCGGCCGGAGTCGATACCCTGTTGCTCCATCACGAACCCACAACCACTTTCAGCTATTTCTCGTCAAATCAGTTTGACGCCGACGCCTTTACCATTGAACTTGGCAAGGTTTACCCCATGGGACAAAACGATATGACACGTTTTATCGCCACCCGGGAGATGCTGAGTCGTTTGATCTGCAAGCAACCGCTCGAACTCGAGGAGCAGGCGCTTGAGCGGGTCAATATCTATCAGGTCTGTAGGGTCATCAATAAGCAGGCCGACGACTTTGAATTTACCTTTGCCAGCGATGTGGAAAACTTCACCGCTTTCCCCAAGGGATATGTGCTGGCGCGGGAAGCGGGCCGGGATATTCGAGTAGAGCAGGACTCGGAAGCCGTGGTGTTTCCCAACGCCAAGGTGCCCATTGGCCAACGAACGGTGATCTGCCTGGTTCAGGCCACAGAGGTGCCATTGGCCTGAATTGTAAACCAATATATACGCGCCGCTCCCATGCTAGTTGGCAAAGCATCCAAGGTGGGAGTTGCTTGCTAGTTTACGTTAACGTAATGTTCGGGGCGCGTACTGAAAAAATCGGTAGGGCCGGTTTCGAGCCGGACAAACCCAGAGATAACAAGAGCACACTATGAGCAACGCAACAAAGATGAATGAGACGGTGCACCGGGTGAGTTTTTTGAACAAGGACTCGCTGCATATCCCTGTACTCAAAATACTTCAGGCCGACGGCACCACCTATGAAGAGGCAGTATTGCCCGTCATAGATGAAGCCCTGTCACGCAAGATATTCGATACCTGTGTCTTCACCCGTGTCCTGGACGAACGTATGTTGGGCGCCCAGCGTCAGGGAAGGATCAGTTTTTACATGACCTGTATCGGTGAAGAAGCCGCCGTTATCGGCAGTGCCGCCGCGCTGGATGACAAGGATGTGATCCTTGCCCAGTACCGCGAACATGCCGCACTGCGTTATCGCGGCTTTACCACTGAGCAGTTTATGAACCAGATGTTCAGCAATGAGAAAGATCTGGGCAAAGGTCGGCAGATGCCTATTCACTACGGCAGCCGTGAACTCAACTATCAAACCATCTCTTCACCGCTGGCGACTCAGATCCCGCAGGCATCCGGTGTAGGTTACTCGCTGAAGATGCAGGGCAAGCGTAATGTCGCTATCTGTTACTTCGGTGAAGGTGCCGCCTCTGAAGGTGATTTCCATGCCGGTCTTAATATGGCCGCAGTTCACAAAGCGCCGGTCATCTTCTTCTGCCGCAACAACGGCTACGCCATCTCAACCCCTACGGAAGAGCAGTACGCCGGTAACGGCATAGCCAGCCGCGGCGTTGGTTATGGCATGCACACCATCAGAGTCGACGGTAACGATATGCTGGCGGTTCTGGCCGCAACGCAGCAAGCCAGAGCCTTCGCGCTTGAAAACAACGCGCCTGTGCTGATTGAAGCCATGACCTACCGCCTGGGAGCCCACTCATCTTCCGACGATCCATCCGGTTATCGCTCTAAAGAAGAAGAAGCCAAGTGGCAACAGCACGACCCTGTGAAACGCTTCAAGTTGTGGCTGATCAACAAAGGCTGGCTCAAGGAAAGCGACGAGACCGAGCTGTATGAGAAGTATCGCGAGGAAGTGCTGGCCGCGGTAAAAGTGGCCGAAAAGGTTCCGGCACCAACTATAGAAGCCATCATAGAAGATGTTTTTGATCAGCCGACAGCGGCGCTCAAGCAGCAATTAACCGAGCTTAAGGCCCACGTTGCCAAGTATCCGAAAGCCTATCCTAAAACAGCAGGGAGATCATAAGCGTGGCACAGATGAATATGTTACAGGCCATCAATAATGCCCTGACCATAGCGATGGAAGCCGACGACAAGATGCTGGTTTTCGGTGAAGACGTAGGCCATTTCGGCGGTGTGTTCCGGGCAACTTCCGGTTTGCAGGAAAAGTTTGGCCGTGAGCGCTGTTTCAATACTCCACTTACCGAGCAGGGGATTGCCGGCTTTGCCAACGGCCTGGCTTCCAACGGCATGACGCCGGTAGCGGAAATCCAGTTTGCCGACTACATCTTCCCGGCGTTCGATCAAATCGTCAACGAAGCGGCCAAGTTCAGATACCGTAGCGGCAACGAGTTTGATGTCGGCGGCCTGACTTTCAGAACCCCCTATGGCGGCGGCATTGCCGGTGGTCATTATCACTCCCAGTCACCGGAAGCCTACTTTACCCAAACACCCGGTCTTAAGGTGGTGGTTCCCCGTAACCCCTACCAAGCCAAGGGTTTGCTGCTGGCCGCCATTCGCGATAACAACCCAGTGGTCTTTTTCGAGCCCAAGCGCCTGTACCGCGCCTCTGTCGGCGATGTGCCGGAAGGCGATTATCAATTGGAGCTGGGTAAAGCCGAAGTGGTTCGTGAAGGTAAAGATATTACTCTGCTCGCCTGGGGCGCGCAGATGGAAATCATTGAGAAGGCGGCCGATATGGCCAAGGAGGAAGGCATCGACTGTGAAGTCATCGACCTTCGTACTCTCGCGCCTTGGGATGTGGAAACCGTGGCCGAGTCGGTGAAAAAGACCGGCAGATTGCTTATCAACCACGAAGCGCCGCTGACCGGTGGTTTTGCCGGTGAAATTGCCGCTACCATCCAACAGGAATGTTTCCTGTACCTGGAGTCGCCCATCAGCCGGGTTTGTGGTCTGGATACGCCATATCCATTGATCCACGAAAAAGAATATATGCCGGATGCGCTTAAAACCTTTGAAGCCATCAAGGCCTCGGTGAATTTTTAGGAGAGCCAGGATGATTAAAGATTTTATTTTGCCCGACATAGGCGAAGGTGTTGTTGAGTGTGAACTGGTGGAATGGTTGGTGGCTGAGGGCGATACCGTCGCCGAAGATCAACCTGTTTGTGATGTGATGACAGACAAGGCACTGGTGCAAATTCCAGCGCCTTTCCCCGGTGTTATCAGTAAGCTTTATTACGCCAAGGGTGAAATTGCCAAGGTGCATGAGCCTTTGTATGCCGTGGAAGTGGACGCTGCAGACAGCGAAGCGCCTGTACCTGCAGCCAGCGCCGATACTGCCGCATCGTCTAGCACTAACACTACGGCTAGCGCCGACAGGCAGGTGGAAGACTTTATGCTGCCGGATATCGGCGAGGGCATAGTCGAGTGCGAACTGGTGGAGTGGCTGGTCGCAGAAGGCGACACTGTGGTTGAAGATCAACCCATCTGCGATGTAATGACAGACAAGGCACTGGTGCAAATCCCGGCGATGAAGGCCGGTAAAATCGTCAAGCTGCACTACCGTAAGGGGCAGTTGGCCCAAGTGCATCAGCCACTGTTTGCCATTGAAGTTGCCGCAGAATCAGGCAGTGCACCTGTGGCTCAAACCGCTGCAGCAAGTGCTCCATCAGGCTCAGCATCTGCCGTCTCTCAAGCCCAGACTCAAGCCCAGAGCGGCTCGCAAACTGCTGGCAGCAGTATGGTGCCCCAAGGCAAGGCACTGGCGAGCCCAGCGGTAAGACGTATGGCTCGCAGCCTGGATGTCGATATCGCCAAAGTGCCCGGCAGCGGCAAAAACGGCCGGGTCTACAAAGAGGATATCGAGCGTTTCCTTAAGGGGGCGACTCCTCAGGCACAAGCCCAACCCCAAACTTTGCCACAGGGCCAAGTGCAAACCGGCACAGCGGCAACTGCAAACGACAGGGTAGAGCCTATCAAGGGCGTTCGCGCTGTGATGGCGCGGATGATGACGGAATCAGTTTCCAGCATTCCGCACTTTACTTACTGCGAAGAGCTGGACTTGACCGAGCTTATCGCCCTTCGTGAAGCGATGAAGGCCAAGTACTCCAATGACGAGCTCAAGCTGACCATGATGCCTTTCTTTATGAAGGCCATGTCGCTGGCGCTGACCGAGTTTCCGGTGATCAACAGCCGAGTGAACGCCGATTGCACTGAGCTCACCTATCTTGGCCGTCATAACATAGGTATGGCCGTTGACTCCAAGGTCGGTTTGTTGGTGCCCAACGTCAAGGATGTGCAGGATAAGTCGATTCTGGATGTTGCCGCCGAAGTTACCCGTCTGACCCAGGCCGCGCGCTCAGGTAGAGTGGCACCTGCCGATCTTAAAGATGGTAGCATCTCTATCTCCAACATAGGCGCGCTGGGCGGCACTGTGGCAACACCTATTATCAATAAACCCGAAGTGGCGATTGTGGCCTTGGGTAAGGTGCAAACCCTGCCGCGTTTCAATGCCAAGGGTAAGGTAGAAGCCCGTAAACTGATGCAGGTCAGTTGGTCCGGTGACCACAGAGTGATAGATGGCGGCACCATTGCCCGCTTCTGTAATCTGTGGAAACAGTATCTCGAGCAGCCGCAGGAAATGCTGCTGGCGATGAGATAATCATAAAGGCCCTGCAATGCGGGGCCTTGTTTTAGGTGTGTTTCGGGAGCTGCACTCTTCTTGCCTTCTTAAGGCAATGGCTTTATTTGATCCCAAGCACAAAGTGGTTACGATTTGATGGCAGATTTCGTATAATTGCCAACAGTATTAGTCGCATTGGGTCTGTTATGAGTCAGGTAGCACCAAGCATAGAAAATATTCAATATCCGTTCCCGCCAAAACCGGTTCCCTTGTCTGAACAGGAAAAAAGCGAATACAAAGCCAGGATCAAGCAACTGCTCAAAGAGCAGAATGCCGTGCTGGTTGCCCACTACTATACGGACCCTGAAATTCAGGCTCTGGCCGAGGAAACCGGTGGCTGCGTTTCCGACTCGCTGGAAATGGCGCGTTTTGGGCGTGATCATCCCGCCAAAACGCTCATCGTTGCCGGGGTTAAGTTTATGGGGGAAACCGCCAAGATCCTGAGCCCGGAAAAAACCATTCTGATGCCGACTCTGGAAGCCACCTGTTCTTTGGATGTTGGTTGTCCTATTGAGCAGTTCAGTGCCTTTTGCGACGCGCATCCGGATCACACGGTAGTGGTTTATGCCAATACTTCGGCTGCGGTCAAAGCCCGGGCCGATTGGGTAGTGACTTCCAGCATAGCGTTGGAAATCGTGGAACACCTGGACGGCGAAGGCAAGAAGATCATCTGGGGGCCAGACCGTCACTTGGGCAGTTATATTGCCAAGCAAACCGGTGCCGAGATGTTGATGTGGCAGGGCGAGTGTATCGTTCACGATGAATTCAAGGCCAGGGCCTTGCGTCAATTAAAAGCGCAGCATCCGAACGCCGCTATTCTGGTTCACCCTGAATCTCCGGCGAGTGTGGTGGAAATGGCCGATGCCGTAGGTTCAACCAGTCAGTTGATCAAAGCTGCCCAGACCATGGACAATGATACCTTTATCGTGGCCACCGATAGAGGCATCTTCTACAAGATGCAACAGGCCGCGCCGGGCAAGACCCTGATTGAAGCCCCAACCGGCGGTGAAGGTGCCACTTGCCGCAGCTGTGCTCACTGCCCCTGGATGGCAATGAATGGTCTCAAGGCGATTGCCAGCGCGCTGGAAAACCAGGACAGCAGCCAACATGAGATCTTCGTCGATGAAGCGCTGCGTCAAGGCGCTCTGGTGCCTCTGACCCGGATGCTGGATTTTGCCAAAACCCTCAATATGCAGGTCAAAGGCAACGCCTGAATAGCTCAAACTGTTTTTTATTCGACAAGCCAATAAAGAGCCTACATTTGTAGGCTCTTTTTCCATTGACATCCATTAGCATCGACTATACTTGCCAACGTATGCTGAAAATTGAATTTCATAGTAATAAATGAGTAAGTTAGCTGCTTAAAGGATGCATCAATGAAATGGCAATGGATTGAAAATCTCCCTCTGAAACACAAATTTCTCTTGGTTATCCTGCCGCCTTTTATCGCGGCAACTCTATTTGGTATTTTATTGTTCAGCGATCGATTGTCGCTCGCCAATGGCCTGGAAGAAGTGCTGGATCTCAGTGAGCTTGCAGCGGTCAACTCGGCGCTGGTACATGAACTGCAAAAAGAGCGCGGCATGAGCGCAGGTTATCTTGGTTCCAAGGGCAAAAGTTTTGCCGACAAGTTGCCTGGCCAGCGGCAACTGACCGACAAACAGTTACAACAATTTAATGAATTTCTGAATAGTCATCAGCTTCCCGCCGATTTTGCTACGGATTTAGCACAGGCCAGAAGCAGCATTGCCCGTTTGAGAGAAATTCGCAGCCAGGTTGATAGACAAGGGATAAGCGTTGCTGAAGAAGTGGCATTTTACACTGAGCTGAATAGATTGCTGCTTTCGATAGTCGATCTCAGTGTGCAGAAGGGCGGCGATCAACAAATTGCCATGCAAGCTGCAGCATTCTCGGCGTTTTTGCAGATGAAGGAACGTGCCGGTATCGAGCGGGCAGTTCTCAGCTCTACCTTCGGTCAAAGTGAGTTCAAACCCGGTGTCTACCGTAAATTTATCACTCTGGTCTCCGAGCAAAATGCTTACCAGGAAAGGTTTGTGGCCTTGGCTGATGAAACCGCACTCAAGGATTTACAGGCATTGCAAGCGCAAGCTGCTGTTGCCGAAGTCGCTCGTTTGAGGGACTTGGCTTATGGCCAGAAAGCCGAGGATCTCAAGTCCCAGTCTCCGGAAACTTGGTTTAATCAGTCGACAGCACGCATCAATCTGTTACATGAATTTGAGCGGAAACTGTCGAATAAACTCCTGGCCGAGACCTTGAGCAAACAGCAAAATGCTACTAACCAGACCTGGATAGTACTTGGGATTATGGTGTTTGGTTTAATCATTGTCAGTCTTGTTTCCAGCATTATTCTTAAGTATCTACACGGCAGTTTGCGGGAATTGCACCAGGGGGTGACTCGAGCTCGGGCAGATTATGATTTGAGTGTGCGCTTGCCCCATACGGGCAAAGATGAGTTTGGCGAGCTGGCCGAGTCCTTCAACAGTATGATGACCGACTTTGAGCAGGTGATACTGCGGGTTCGCTCCAGCAGCAAGACCTTGCTGGGAGTGGTACAACAGATGGAACAGCACTCGACCCAGATGCAGGCTGATGTAGCGGTTGGCTACAGCGAGACAGAGCAAGTGGCATCGGCGATGACAGAGATGAGTTCCACAGTACAGGAAATTGCCTCCAATGCAGTACGGGCCTCTGAAGCCTCCAATCAAGCCAGCACTGAGGCCAGGGAAGGGAGCCTGGAAGTGGGGCGCACGGCATCGGCTATCAATGAACTGGCTGAAGAAATCAGTTATGCCGCAGAGACCATCTCCAAACTGGATAAAGATATTCACGGCATTGTCAGTGTGTTGGAGGTCATCAGTGGCATAGCTGAGCAGACCAATCTCCTGGCTTTGAATGCCGCCATCGAAGCCGCCAGGGCCGGCGAAATGGGCCGCGGTTTTGCCGTGGTGGCCGATGAGGTGCGCAATCTGGCGCAGCGGGCACAATCTTCCACCGAAGATATCCGGAATATGACAGAAAGGCTCAAACAGGGCGCCGAAGTGGCGGTAGCCGCTATTGCCAAAGGCAAGGCTCAGGCTGGTATCAGTGTTGATGAGGCAAACCGCGCCGGTGAGGAACTCAGGCGAATAGTTGAGCACGTGGAAGTTATCGATAGCATGAATGAACAGATAGCTGCCGCGACCCACGAGCAGTCTGCCGTATCAGAAGAGGTGAATCGCAATGCGATGCAGATCAGCGATATCTACCGCAATACCCAGGATATTGCCAATGAGCTTGGCAAACTCAATGAGCTGTTGATTAAAGACGCCAACAAGATGAGCGATGAAGTGAGTAAATTCAGGCTCAATGAACATTGATTGAACCATTTATGAACCGTGCTGCTCAGCAAACGCGCAAACGGAGATTAAGGAGGATTTTTGCTTGACCGGCATTCGCCTTTTGCGTAAAGTACCGCTCCATCAAGGGGATAGAGATATGTCTCTTGGTGAATGTGTTGATACACACAGTAAATAGTATCGATGCGGTGAGGTGTCCGAGTGGCTGAAGGAGCACGCCTGGAAAGTGTGTATACGGCAACGTATCGAGGGTTCGAATCCCTCCTTCACCGCCAGATTAAAAAAACCCGACCTTATGGTCGGGTTTTTGCTTTTTTAAGCATATTCATTAGAGCGGCAAAACTGGGAACTCTATATCGTCAGCACATTTTCAAGGGCTTACAAAGCTGGATTGTTCAACTAAAAACCGCTTTGCCTAACGAATAAGCAGTTGGAACGAAATGATTTATTAAAGGTTTACACGCCTTTATGTTGGATATATTATTCGCCTCGTTCCGGAGGGGTGGCAGAGTGGTTGAATGCACCGGTCTTGAAAACCGGCATGGGTTTATAGCCCATCCAGGGTTCAAATCCCTGCTCCTCCACCATATTCAGAGAAGCCCGCTTGTGTAAACAGGCGGGCTTTTTCGCATCTCAGTTTTGATGATAGCGATTAGCCTGGTATAGCCTGGTATAGCCTGGTATAGGCGGTTAGCGGATTGCTGGGTTTATAGCGCCGTCATGCAGGG
>NZ_NIJM01000041.1 GCF_002836945.1 Shewanella chilikensis | reverse complement strand
ATTTTGATCCTTTCAGTGAGATCGTCAAGCGATCTGTCTTAACTGATCGGCATTATGCAGTTGCAGCGCTTTTTCATGGCGAGTTTGAGGCAGAGTTGGTTAGATAAACCAACCCGCTATCAGGATGACAGGTGCCAATATTAACGTTTTTGGTAGGCTACGGCTGGCATAGCTGAGCTGTAAAACCACAGGCAGGGCGGCCAGCGTCATCAGACCGAAAAACAGTATGCTACCGTAACCCCAATCATATTTTGTGACACACAGTATCAGGCTCATCAGTAGCGTCAGCCAACCACTGACATACAATAGCTGGCTTTCCAATGTTTTTGGCGCGCGCCCCATGGCCTCACGGAAATGACCGAACATGGACATGGCCAGCAGGCCAAAGGCGAGATAAGTCAACGCAATAAGTGCAATCATCATCCGCGCACCGCCTGAAGTTTTTGGGCCTTGGCCGTTTGTTTCATTGGCAGTCTCCCCAAACGCTTGAAGGCAAATAAGCCAAGGGCAGCGAAGGCCAGCGCCAGCAGATCAAATCCTGCCAATTGCCATTGACCGGCCGTGAAGTTGCTCAGCAGGTTGGCTGGCGAGGTCAGGGCGTTCAGCAGCGGCAAGAACGCCAGTGCGGCTGTCAGCGCCGCCAGTTGAGCGCGCCACATGGCTTTGTCTCGGCGCCAGATAGCCAGCAGGCCACTGATCACCAGCAGAATAAAGAAACTGTGAACCTCCCATTGACTGCGGCCAGGCAAAGAGGCCGGCAGCAGGCGATTGGCATAGAAAAAGGCCACTGTGCCCAGGGGCAGACCGAGGATAAACATCAGGTTCAGCGTTTCCACCAGGCGCAGACCCAGGCTGGGCTTGGCGCCCTGACTGATGGCTTTTTGTTGTTTCTGGCGAATCTTAACCGCCCACATCAAGGTGCCGCTGGCTATCATCACGCAGCCGCTCAGCCCCAGAAGGAAGAAGAGCCCCCTCAGTACGGGGCCGGAGAAACGGGCGGTGTGCAAGGACATCATGGCGTCGTGAGTTGCCTTGGCGGCACTGATGTCCTTGTCCGCGCTGTAGAGAAGCTCGCCATCAGTACCGCTGAACACCATAAACAGCTCCCGCTCTGTGACCTGCTCGCCTGTGTTGAAAGTGACCACTACCCGGCTGTTGGCATCATCCGGGTTGATCACTGACACCGACTTGAGCGGCAGTTCGGCAAAGGTTTGCTGCACCTTGGGCAGGAAGCTTGCCAGTGGCAATTGAGGCGCGGCTTCATTGGCGGCAGCTATGCGGGTAAAGCTGCTGCCGGGACGGGCTTCATTGATAAATTCCCGGCGGTCACTGTCATAGTTGACCAATATGCCCCAGGGCATATAGATGATCATCAGGGTGATAAGCCCGGTATAAGTGATCATCAAATGGAATGGCAGTGCCAGTACCGAACTGACATTATGGGCATCGAGCCAGGAACGACTGCCCTTGCCGGGGCGGAAGCTGAAGAAGTCCTTGAAGATGCGTTTATGGATCACTATTCCTGAGATAATCGCCAGCAGCATAAACATGGTGCAGAAACCGACAATCCAGCGCGCCGTGATGGCCGAGATATAGTGCAGATCGAAATGCAGGCGATAAAAGAAGTTGCCGCCGCGGCTCTCCCGCACTTCAGTCACATAGCCGCTGTTATCGGCCTTGACTGCATGTTCACTGAAGGCGCCGCGGCGCTGTCCCGGCTCCGGCGGCTGTTGCCAGCCATAACTCAACATGGGATGACGCTCAGTGGGGAATTCAATCAGCCAGCGCTGGGCGTTGACCGCATTTTGCCTGAGATAATTCTCGCCCTGACTCAATTGCTCAGCAAGGCGGGTGTTATCGTAGGATTGGAACACCTCCTTGTGCAGCTCGGGCTGATTCCACAGGCTGATTTCATGGCGATAGTAGCTCAGGGTGCCGGCAAAAAACACCAATAACAGCACCCAACAAACCAGCAGGCCTACCCAGGTGTGTAGCCAGGTCATAGTTCGGAAAAAACTGTCTTTCATCTCAAGCCCCCAGCAGTTTCAGCACGCCAAACAAGGCGGCCGCCAGCAGCAGGAGTTCCTGCCAGGCCCGCAAACTGCGTTTGATGCAAAATACCCTGATAACCACCAGGGCGTAGATCAAAAAAGACAGCATCATGGCGCACACTGTACTGTCGATACGGCTCATAGGCAGGCTCACAGCCAACAGGGCACAGGCCAAAGACGCAATAAGATAACCGCCAATAATAGATGCCAGCGCCCGGCTGATAATGGTCAGGGCTTGGGGATGGCGCCTGGGAAACTGTAACAGAGATAAAGATTTCATGATTGCTGCGGATAGTGCATTGGTCATCAAGGGAAAGAGATGCGCTGATTCTATCTTAATAATGCTTAATGATAAACATTAGCATTCGTGTTTTACTTGTAAATGATGCCTGTATCAAGTTGGCCAGGGTTTGATAATGAAGGGGCTGAAAATATTGAACTGAATTAAATCGAGCTAATTACAGGCGATAAAAACAGCACTAAACAGGGAGTATGATGAACTCTGGATTAATTTTGACCATACAAGAGCAGAATAAGGCACTTATCGAGCTTTATTTGAACATTGCCCCTTGTGTTTTACGCTGAAAGCCCCAAGCTCTATAAGTGAATCAGCAGAAAAAAGGAAAACCTATGAAAATTCAGCTTTCAGGTCATCATGTTGAAGTTACAGCAGCAGTACGTAGCCATATCGAAGAGAAGTTTTCCAAAATCGCCAAGCATTTTCCCAGCCTGATTGGCTTGGACATCATTATTGCCAAAGAGCATGGCGTACATCAGGTTGATATTCGAACCAATTACGAGGGGGTGGCGGTCGCGGCCTCCGGCAAGAACGAAGTCATGTATCCGGCTATCGCCGAGGCAGGCAAAAAACTGGAAGCGGCGCTCAAGCACAGAAAGGGACAGCTCAAAGCCGATCTTCATGAAAAGCCCGAGGTGACCACCCCGGAAATAGCCCACGAGATCATCCAGGAAATGGAACTGCGTTAATTCAAGGACTTAACTTTGATGCAGAAATGAAAAAGGGACCATCTGGTCCCTTTTTCATATTCTAAATCTTTGAGATTATTCGATGATCTCGGCGTTGTGATAGACATTTTGCACGTCATCACAGTCTTCCAGCGCGGCAATAAACTTGTCGAACAGGGCGACATCTTCACCGGACACTTCCACCATGTTCTGTGGTACGAAAGTGATCTCTTCCATCTCAAAGTTGACCTCGGGGAAGGCTTCCAGCAATGCCGTCTTGGCCTTGTAGAATTCGGTGTTGGGGGCGTAGACACTGATCATGCCGTCTTCCAACTCGACATCGGCAACATCGACATCGGCCATCATCAGGGCTTCGAGCACCACTTCATCGTCTTCACCGGGGAAGACAAATACCGCCTGGTGATCGAACATGTGGGCCACAGTGCCTGGGCCACCCAGCTTGGCATCATTCTTCACAAAGGCCTGACGAACCTCGGTGAAGGTGCGCTTGCCGTTGTCGGTCAGACAGTCGACAATCACCATGCAGTTACCCGGGCCGAAACCTTCATAACGGGCAGTATCATAGTCTTCACCGCCACCACCTTTGGCCTTGTCGATGGCCCGGTCAATAACGTGTGCCGGTACCTGATCTTTCTTGGCGCGCTCAATCAGGCGCCGCAGTGCCAGGTTACCGTCGGGATCGACACCGCCACCCTTGGCACACACGTAGATCTCTTTCCCGTAACGGGAGTAGACCTTGGTCTTCTGTGCAGCCGTTTTGGCCATGGATTCCTTGCGGTTTTGATATGCTCTGCCCATCTTTGCAATGTCTCATCAATGCGTTGAAAAAGAGTGGCAGATTCTAGCAGCTTTCCCGCACTAAATGCACCTGTCGGCCCATCGGGCTGCCGGCAGTGTGAAGCCACGCCTGATCATGCTTACCGTCTCCGGCCGTAGAAGCTCATTACCTCGCTATAGACTTATGTCCAATTCGGCAGAGCGCCGTGCTTTGGGTTATGCTGAAAACTCAAGGATCCCTTATTTGGTACAAACCAACAATAAGGATAGGAAGGGAGGCTGCATGTCTGAGAAAAACCGTATTTTGCCTATGCTGGCGGGGTTGCTGCTCGGGGCGCTGGCACTGGGTTGCGCTCAGCTGGCTTTAAGTGCTGACAATCTATTACTTTCACTGCTTGGATGGTGTCTTGCGCTTCTTGGCCCTGTATTGGCGCTGCGCTGGGCTTCCCGCCCCGTGGTCCAAAGCGCCAAGCAAGCATCCAGTGAGGGCGCAAGTGATGACAAGGCGGCGCAGCAACTGGGCCGGGATGCCAGTCGTATTGCTATCGGCGCTGCCGAAGTGTCCCACTTTGTTGACCAGCTCAAGCTCACTCTGGACTCCAGCGGCCAGCAAGCCGGGCAAATTGCCGTGGCGGCTAATCAGCTGAGTCATACTACCGTGGCTTTGAGTGAACATGCCGAAGTGGTGCTCAATCAGGCACAGGCATCGCGCAGTGTCAGCATGGAAGGGCGTCAGTATGCCGCCAGTGGTTTTCGTGCGGTTGAAGCCTTGAGCCTGGATGTTGACAAGGCCGCCTCCGGCGTGGGACAACTCAAGGCGCAGGCCGATGCCATAGGCAAAATTACCGAAGTGATTGACAGTGTTGCCGCCCAGACCAATCTGTTGGCGCTCAATGCCGCCATTGAAGCCGCCAGGGCCGGAGAGGCGGGCAGGGGCTTTGCCGTGGTGGCCGATGAGGTGCGCAGTTTGGCGGCCAAGACCGCAGAGGCTACCCAGAATATTGCCGCCATGTTGACCCAGATAAGAGAGCTGACCGATGGCACCTCACAGCTAATGAATCAGGTGGTTAGCCAAACGGCCGGCGCCGTGGATGCCATGAATTCACTGGAGCAGAGGTTTGACAGTATCGCTTCGGGTGTCGAGGATTCGGCGCAGGCGCTAGAGCAGGTTGAGGCGGCTTTACGTGAATATCGCGGCACTACGGCGGATATTTCCAATGCCATTACCCATATCAGCGAGTCGCTGACAGATACAGGTCATCGCAGCGAGCAGATCTCCCGTCAGGCCTTTGGGCTGTCGCAGACCACAGAGGGAATGTTCCGGGCGCTTTCGCATTGGGATACCGGCAGTTTCGATCAGCTTATTCTCAAAGAAGCGCAGCAGGCCGCCAAGGCTTGCGCCCAGGCGCTG
Source organism: Shewanella chilikensis (assembly GCF_002836945.1). Lineage (GTDB taxonomy): Bacteria > Pseudomonadota > Gammaproteobacteria > Enterobacterales > Shewanellaceae > Shewanella > Shewanella chilikensis. Next base: position 33,722 of record NZ_NIJM01000041.1, on the reverse strand, counting down.
GAGCAAGCCTTGGTGGAAGGCAAGTTTACTGAGCAGCAGCTGTTTTCGCCGCAATATCGGCCGATAGCGGCGACAGAGCCGCCCAAATACAACACCGCCTTTGACGGTTTTACCGACAAGCACTTTCCGGCCTTGCAGGAACCGATACTGGAGCGTCACCGGGAGGTGATTTACGCAGGTGCGGTCGATAAGAAGGGCTACTTTCCTACTCACAATCAGCGTTTCTGCCAGCCGCTGACCGGTGATAGGGAGCGGGATATGCTGCAAAACCGCACCAAGAGATTGTTCAACGACCCCACAGGGATCCGCTGCGGCCAGCACACAGAGCCGGTGCTGCTGCAGACCTATAAGCGTGACACGGGCGAGGTGATGCACGATCTCTCTGTGCCCATTTATGTTAAGGGCAAACACTGGGGTGGCTTTCGGATAGGCTTCAAGGCCCAGTGATGCTGAAGTGCGGAGGCGCCTTGGGCGCTCAAGGCTTGCGGCTGGCTCAGAGACTCAGATGCTCATACAGCTCTGTTGCCAGGGCACTGAGTTCATCGGCGCTCGGATGAGTATGGGCATAAGTGCGCAGGCCATAAATACCCATCATCAGAAACCGGGTCAGCTGCGCCGGATCTTTATCGGCGCCCAGTTCACCTTGCACCTGGGCCTGCTGCAGTATCTGCTGCAACGCCGTTTGCCATTGCTGTAGATGTTGGCTCACTCTCTGTTGTACAGCCAGATCTTGCTCACCCACTTCGCTCAAGGCCTTGACCAAAAGGCAGGCCTGACTGGCATCACAGCTGAGGCACTCGCTGACTATGTTGTCCAGATAACGCCGCAGGCACTCGAGTCGTGAACCCTCGGCCGGGAAAAAGCCCTGCAACTGCTGCTCGCGATCGGCGTGGTACTGATCAATTGCCGCCAGAAACAGCCCGTGCTTATTGTCAAAGGCACAATAGATAGACCCCGGATGCAAGCCGGTTGCCCGGGTCAGATCCTGCATGCTCGTCTTGCTGTAACCCTTGGCCATAAAGGCATTCATGGCGCTACGCAGCACTTTCTCGCGATCGAATTCGGCGTTTCTCATAAGATGATTTCCCACTGTGATGCGCCGAGTTTACTGCAATTTGAATATTTGTTCAAAAAAGGCTTGAATGATCATTCAACAATCTTTATCTTGAACGAACATTCAAATAGGGGCTCAGCTCCTCAGGCTCTGAATAAGGCGAATGCCAGTGACTGAGCCGTTAATTCGCCAAGGGCAGGAACCATGTACCAGAACTTGTTTGAACAGTATCGTCTCAATGACAGCATCACACTCAATAACCGCTTTTTGATGGCGCCGCTCACCCGTTGTATGGCCGATGCCGATTTGGTGCCGACAGATGCCATGTTGGCTTACTACGCCCGCCGCGCCGAGGCTGGGCTGATCATCAGTGAAGCCACCATCATTCGCCCGGATGGGCAGGGCTATCCCAACACTCCAGGGCTCTTCACTCAGGCTCAGATTGCCGGTTGGCGCCGGGTAACCGATGCCGTGCATGAAAAGGGCGGCAAGATTTTTGCCCAGCTGTGGCACACAGGCAGGGTAGCGCATCCGCACTTCTTTAATGGTGAACATGTGTTGGCACCATCTGCCGTGGGCGTTGAAGGTACAGTGCCGAGAATGCGCGAGCTGAGCTACCAAACTCCAAAGGCGGCCAGCAAGGCCGAGATTGCCGAACTGGTGCGTGATTACGCCAAGGCGGCAGAAAACGCCATTGAGGCCGGTTTCGATGGTGTGGAGATCCACGGTGCCAACGGTTATCTTATCGATCAGTTCCTGCATTACGACAGCAACCGACGTGAAGATGAGTACGGCCAAACGCCTGAAAACATGAGCCGCTTTGCCCTGGAAGTGGTGGATGCCACCATAGCCGCCATAGGTGCAGATCGCACGGCGCTGCGTTTGTCACCCGGGGCATACTTTAATATGAGTGCCGATCCCCGTGACCGTCAGGTGTTTGATTATCTGCTCGCCGAGCTTGGCTGCCGCCGATTGGCCTATCTGCACGAGGGCATGTTTGACGACAGCATGCGCTTCGACTTCCTTGATGGCCGGGTATCGGATTACATGCGCCGTTACTACCAGGGCAATCTGGTGGGTGTGGGTGGTTACAGCCCGGAAACGGCCGCCGAGGCGATTGCTGCCGGGCGTTTTGACCTGATCGCCATAGGCCGCCCCTTTATTGCTAACCCTGACTATATCGCCAAGGTTCGCAGCGGCGAGAGCCTGCAGGATTACTCGGATGAGATGTTGGCCACTCTTGACTGAAGCAGAGCACTCCGGCCAGATTCTCATCCCTAATCCACTTTGCCATGGCGCCATCGAGATGCAGTACCGGCGGCGCCTGGCGTCCTTGTAGAATTGCCCCATATTTGGCGAGTATTTTGGCATACTCGCCGTTTTTTTTGATTGTCTCCAGCCCTTGATTGAACTCGGCTATCAACTTGGCGCCATGGGGATGAAGGCGACTGGTGCTAAGGTGCAGGTTGCGAATATCCAGTGGTGGACCGGTAAAGTCGAAGCTATCTTCCTGTTGCAGACGCCAGAATGTATCTGTGGCGACAATTTCATCCTCCAGAGTCAAATCCAAACGTCCCACTGCCAACATCTTCAGACTGGACTCCAGACTGTTGTTGGGTACGCGAATAAAGTTGCTCGCGGCGCGAAAACCGGTTTGATAGCTGTATCCGCGTACCACACCGATTCTTTTCCCCTTGAGGCTGTCGAGCTCAGTGTATTCAAAGGGATCGCCACGGCGCTTGATGAAACGCTGGCGATTTTGCAGATATGGCTCTGAAAACATTAGTATTTGCTCTCGCTCCGGCGTATGCCAAGTGGCCAGCAACAGATCGGTTTTGGCCTCTTTAACTGACCTCAGTGCCCGTGCCCAGGGCTTTAACTCCACCTGTAAGCGATAACAGTGAACCGCCAGGGCGCTCTGAACTATTTCCAGTGCCAAACCGGCTTTGCCATCGGCCTCAATAAAAGGAGGCCAGGGATCATTGGTCAGTGTTAGATGCAGCTGCAATGCCGGTTCAGAAGTTAAAGGGGCTGCTGGATTACAGTTGGCGCTGGTCGGCCATGGCTGTAGTAGAAACAACAGAGCAATTACCCAAGTCAGTTTCATATTTAACCTTCATATCAGAGGCTTGTAATCCAAAAGCGGCGAAAGAAAGTTGCAGGTTTCATCAGCATCCCATAAATCCGCATGTAATTGCAAGGTTACTAAATGCTACGAAGTTGTTTGTTTTTGTTTGTTATATCTGTAGTGCAGATTTTCTGTGTAATTGAAAGCAAGAGTCTTAAAGAGGACCTATGACTATAACAAATAATCAACTTGGAACGCGGTTCCGTCAGACGGCGTTGGCCAGTCTGACCGCGCTCTATTTCGGCGGCATGATGAGCGCCAGTGCCCAGGTTCAGATGCAACCTGTGGGGAAAGGCAATTTCTATCAGCCAAGCTTTACCAAAGAACAGGTATTGGCGGCAGACAAGGCTCGCAAGGCGAGTCTTGAAGGTGATATCTATGCCGGTCAGCCGGGAGTGCTTAATCAGGTGTTGCGTCAACGGACGCCGGAACAGATATTTCAGCCGGATCCATCTGTCAGTGGCGTTCAGAGCTATATAGTGCAGCTCAATGAAGAACCTCTGGCAACCTATGACGGCAGTATTTCAGGGCTAGCGGCTACCAAGGCACCGAAAAATCGCTCGCTGATCGCCAAAGGTCGGGTCAGTGTCAATACGACTGATGCCAGGGCTTACAGCCGTTTCCTGGAAAAGCGTCAGGACAGTTTCGTCAATCGCGCCCGTCAGGCCGGTGCCAATCTACAGTTGAAACAGCGCTTCACCATTGCCAGCAATGCTATGGTGGTGGAGATGACTCAGGAAGATGCCAAAATTCTTGCCCGCCAGAGCGGCGTCAAGCGGATAACCCCCAACCGCATTTTCCAACTGCGTACCGACAGAGGGCCTGAGTTTATCGGCGCCAACCGGATCTGGCTTGGCCAGGACCCGAGTACAGGCCTGGCCGCCAAGGGTGAAGGTATGCTGGTCGGGATCATAGATACCGGGGTTAACACAGATCATCCGGCCTTTGCCGAGGATCAAGACTATGTGCGTTTGAATCCGCTTGGCAGCAACAAGTTTACCGGTGATTGTGTCGACAGCCCTGAGCTGTGTAACAACAAACTGGTGGGAGTTCATTCCTATCCCGAGATCACAGATGTTTACGGCGCGCCGGAATTTCAGGCCAACCCTTGGGGGGCGCCTGTCATGGTGCGTCCGGCCAATGGTGAGGACTATAACGGCCATGGCTCCCACACCGCCAGCACAGTAGCAGGTAACCATCTGGACAATACGCCTTTGCAGGCTGCAACAGGTGAGGCCACCAGTGACGGGGTCAATGTACCCTTTAACTTCCCGGCTACCAGCGGTGTCGCGCCGCGGGCGCATATCATCTCTTACCAGGTGTGCTGGCCAGGCAACGGTGGTGATCCCTATGCCGGTTGTCCCGAGTCGGCGATTCTGGCGGCCTTTGAAGATGCCATTGCCGACGGGGTCGATGCGATAAACTTCTCCATCGGTGGCGCAGAATCTCTTCCTTGGGCCGACCCTATGGAGCTGGCGTTTCTGGCAGCCCGTGAGGCGGGAATTTCTGTGGCTGTTGCCGCAGGTAATGCCGGTGCCTATTGGAGCGCGGATCACAGCTCTCCCTGGGTGACGACAGTTGGCGCCACCACCCACGACAGGGTGCTGGAAGCCGGTAACAAGCATATAGACAATTTCGGCGGCAACGAGCGTTATCGCCCGTCCGAGCCTATTGCAGGCAAGAGCTTCTCCGGCAGCATTACCGGTGAGGTGGTATTGGCTGAAAATTATGCCGACCCTGATCCCAGTGATGATTTCAACGCCGCTTCCTGTAACGCTCCTTTCCCTGCCGGAACCTTCCGCGATGACCAGATAGTCATCTGTGAGCGCGGTGACATTCCCAGAGTGGACAAGGCCAAGAATGTGGCGGCCGGCGGCGCCGGTGGTTTTATTCTGCAAAACGTGGACTATCAGGTCGACAATCTGGTGGCCGACAGCTTTGTGATCCCTGGGATCCAGGTAAAGCAGAGCGACAGATACAAGCTGAAAAACTGGGTCAGATACAGTGAGCCAGGCACGGCCATAGCGACTATCTCGGATTTCAGCAACGAGTATCTATTTGATGATGCTCAAGCCAATAACCTGGCGCCTTTCAGCTCAATGGGCCCGAGCCGCACCAACAACACCCTGGTACCGGATCTCACCGCTCCCGGGGTACAGATTTACGCTGCCAACGCCGATGATCAACCCTTTACCGGCGCGCCGGATGCCTCCGACTGGACCTTTATGAGCGGCACCTCAATGGCGGCGCCTCATGTGACAGGTGCCATGACTTTGTTGATGCAGCTGCATCCCGAGTGGACCCCTGCCGAAGTGCAGTCGGCGCTGATGATGACAGCCGGACCTGTGTATCTCAATACAGGTTATGAGTTGCTGGAGCCTTTCTATCACTTTATGGCCGGCGCCGGTGCCATTAATGTTGCCCGCGCGGCCGATACCGGCTTGGTGATGGATGAGACCATAGAAAACTACCGCAATGCCAACCCGGAAAACGGCGGGATAGTCAACTGGCTCAACTTGCCTTCCATGGTGGAAATGGCCTGTGAGCAAAGCTGCAGCTGGATGCGCACAGTTACTGCCACCCGTGACGGCAGTTGGAGTGCCGAGGCTTTGGGTAAGGAGCAGGGCTTTGAGCTCAGTGTATCTCCCGAGAACTTTACCCTGGCCAAGGGGGAGAGTCAGACCCTGGTGATCAAGGCCAAAGTGCCGCCGCTGATTGAGTCCAACGTCAATCCGGGTGAGCCGGGAGCGCCTTGGCAGCAGGTACAAAACAAGGACGCCTTCTTCAACGGTGAGCTCAGACTCACTGAAGCGTCAAGCACTTCCCCTGAGTTGCATATGCCGGTAGTCGTGGCCAGTAAGGCTGATCAGATGCCGGTATCCATGGACCTGGAGATCAGCCGGGCTCAGGGCAGTGAAACCCTGAAGATGAATACCTCGGCCTATGCTCAACTGACGCCTCGTTTCTACGGCCCGGTGCAGCCTGAACTAAAAACTGCCACTCTGGAAGCCGTGGCGCCATTCCTTGATCTGGAATACATAGAGAAGGGCTGGGATATTCAAACCGTCACGGTTCCCGAAGGCGCCAAGCGTTTGGTGGTGGAAGTGCAGAGCGCCAAGCGCACCAGTACGCTTGAGGAGATGAACCCCCGTTATTCAGGGGTGTTCCCCTTTGTGATCCTGGGGCGGGATGCCAACGGCAATAACGGCTTTATCCCATCGCAAGAGGAGATGGAGCAGGATGACAGGGCGCTCAAGGCAGAATACGATGCCGAGCTGGTGTGTTTCTCCTCCAGCCAAGCCGAGCACAACCTCTGTAGCTTGGAAAACCCGGCCCCCGGCACCTATTGGTTTGCCACCGCCATGGTCTATGGCAAGGGGGAAGTGGAAGCTGTGACCGGCCATGCGGTGATCATGGCCGATGACGATTTCGGTATGTTGAGCCTGGATGGCCCGGCATCGCATGATGGCAATGGTGACTATCAGTTGACCCTTAACTGGAATATTCCCGATGCCAAGCAAGGGGATGTCTTCTATGGCGGTATGGATCTCGGTGCCGGCCCTGGCGCTGAAGGCTCGTTCGGTTTCAGTGCCCTCAATATCCGCCGCGGCGAGGATGCCGTAAGTTGGTCCGTCAATCAGGACAAGGCGCTGAGCGAAGATGTGGTGGATGTTACCGTTAAACTGGCGGCCAACCTGGAATCCCGCGATCGCAACTATGAGCTGCAGCTCAAGTTACCCGAAGGCATGCGTTTGGCGCCGGCGACCATCAAGAGCAATAATCCTACGGTTGCCGAAGCGATTGTTGCCGATGAAAACGGTCTAACGCTGACAGGCTTGCAGCCCAGCACCCGCTTGGTGGAGCGGCAATACAAGGTTAGTACCAACCTCAACGATGCCATGTGTCGCACACCTATGATTGATGACTACTCCACAGGTGGCTACATAGATCTCTTCGGCGAGTTTGGTATGCAGCCCAACGCCGACTGGTTGGCTGGTGACTCTCAAACCAGTGTCGATGTGCCTATCGATTGGTTGTTCTATAAAGAGGGCGCCGAGTTTAAGGTGTACAACCAGGCCAATGCCGGTTATATGCGGATGCACACTGTGGGTGCACTGCAGTTTAATACTGCCTACTGGTATATGGGCGCGCACCGAGGTCCGGGTTTCCTCTACGAGGCGCTGGCTCCCTTCTGGCGTGGCAGTTTCGAGATGAAGTACCGCCGTCATTGGGAAGAGCCTTGGGGCTTGACCATAGCCACTCAGTACAAGGAAGAGCGTCCGGATCTGGGGGACTTGTTGTTCCTCGAGTTTGATAATGTTACCGACCGCCAGACAGGTCAGGAGTTTGACTTCCAGACCATACTGCGCAGTGGTATCGACGATCATCCCGGCATGTACGAGATCATCTATGCCTACCAGAATTTGGGGGCCGATGTGGCCGATGGGGCTGTGTTTATCGAAGGTTTTGACAGTACCTGGTCCAGCGATGCAGGGCCGAAGAATGGCTATCTGTATGAGATGTTGGGCTTCGATAACCTGGATACCTTGCTTAAGGACGATCTGGTAATCTGCTTTGATTACTCAGGGCCTGAGCAGAGCCGGGTCGAGCTGAGCTTCAAGGCGGCGATTCAACCCGGCGCTACCGGGAAGGCGCTTGCCATGACACTGGATTACGATCTCGAGGGCGGCGAGCCGGGCACTTTGAGCCATCAGATTCAGGTTAAAGGCAATATCCAACTAGCACCTCTCAGTGACATGAGCGTTGCCGAAAATGGCCGCATAGACGGTATCGCCGTGACCTATATCGATGCCGATAAGGTGCCGAATCTGTTGGAGGTCAGTGGTGAACACATCAGCGCCGAGATTAACGGTGATAGCTTCAACCTGATCCCGGAGGCAGATTTCCACGGTGAAACCCAGGTCACTGTGACAGTGCGTGATAGCCTCAACACAGGTGATGCCGCCAGCACTAGCTTTATGCTGAAGGTGGAGTCCGATGGGGTTGACCCTGTGAGTCCACCTGAGCCGCCGCTGGAAGAGTCAGACTCGGGTGGTTCACTCGGCTGGAGTCTATTGCTCTTGTCGCTGGGGTTGCTGCGACGTCGGCGTTAAGCCCAATCCTGGTGATTCGCCTGGAAAAATAGTCAGATAAAAAATCCCCGCCTTGGTAATGGCGGGGATTTCTATTTGATTTCACTGCCTGTCCACCGAGGTTTTACATTATTTGGGAAAAGAGTGAGTTTTGCCCCGACTGGGTTTAAGCCTTGTCTTGGCTTTTAGTTTTCAGGGTTGACAGCCTGGCCGAGGCCAGTCCCAGTAAACTGCCATTCGGGTAATGACCGCGCTTGTCGGCCTTGCCGGTTTCCATATCGCACAGCAATGCCATCGCCTCGGTTACATGCTCGACCGTCCAGATATGGAACTTGCCCTTGCTGATGGCGTCCACCACCGGCTTTTTCAGCATTAGGTTGTGGGCGTTGGCCGAGGGAATGATTACCCCTTGGGTATGTCTGCGCCCCTTGATGGCACAGACATCGAAAAAGCCTTCAATCTTTTCATTGACCCCGCCTATGGGCTGGGCTTCACCGAACTGGTTCATTGAGCCTGTGATGGCGACATCCTGGCGCAGGGGAACCTGGGCGATTGCAGAGATAATGGCGCAGCATTCGGCCATGGAGGCACTGTCGCCATCGACCCCGGAATAAGATTGTTCAAAGGTTAGGGAGGTGGTCAGCGGAATATCGGCCTCGCGTCCCAACAGGGTTTTGATATAGGCCGAGAGGATCCACACTCCCTTGGAGTGAATACGGCCGCCGAGGCGCACCTTGTGTTCAATGTCCAACACTTCGCCCTTGCCAAAGGCTGTGGTCGCGCTGATACGGTTGGGCAGGCCAAACTGATGATCTGTGGTGGCGATGACCGACAGGGCGTTGACCTGGCCGCAGACTTTGCCGTGCACATCAATCAGGGTGGTGCCCTTGTGAAAGCTCTGCATCAGTTGGTCCCTGAGACGCGATACCCTTTGCTCCTGCTGCGCCAGAGCCTGCTCTACATGGGCGAGACGAATACTGCGGGCGTTGGCCGCCTTGGCGCAGTAGTGGGTCTCCCGCAGCAGGTTGGCGATATTGGCTGAGTGCAGTGACAGCTGGGTTTGGTCATCGGCCTGGCGCGAGCTGAATTCGATTATCCGCGCAATGGCGCTGCGATCGCAGTGCAACATCTGGTTGTCATGCACTATCGAGGAGATAAATCTGGCATAGAAACATTCGGCCTTCGGACTTCTTGGCATCACATCTTCAAAGTCGGCGGTTACCCGAAACAGCTCGCTGAAGTCGGGATCATAATGCTGCAGTAACTGGTAGGTCTGGTTATCACCGAAGAGCACGATTTTGACATCCAGAGGGATAGGCTCAGGCGCCAATGAAACTGTGCCGGACAGAGAGACTTCACGCTCCAGCGAGCTGAGATCCAGACTGCGGGAACGCAGTGCCCGTTTGAGTCCGTCCCAAACATAGGGCCGTTCCAGCACCTTGACCGCATCCATCAGCAGCACCCCGCCATTGGCCTTGTGCAGGCTGCCGGGGCGGATCAGCGAAAAGTCGGTAAAGACGGTGCCGCGGTAAGTGGCGTTTTCCACATAACCAAACAGGCCGTGATAGGTGGGGTTTTCCTCTACCACCACAGGGAATTTCTGCTCCTCCTGTTCTACCAAGAGGTTGATCTGATAGCGCCTGGGCATTTTCTTTTCCAGCGAGGCATAGGCCAGCGCCAGTTGGTCTTCACTCTCCTCAAGGAAGATATCCAGATTGCCGAGCATATCTTTCTGCATCGCCGTCAGAAAAGAGCGGATCTCCGGCAGGCTGCGGTATTCATCCTTGAGCGGCTTGAAGAAATGACTCAGTACTTCGCGGGCCACCTGTTCATCGTGCTCCTGCTGCTTGGTGCTGAACTCCTCTTCCCATTCGGTCAGTTGGCGGATAATGCCCCGCAGGCGCGATTCCAAGTGTTTGATATTCTGTTCAAACAGCTGCTGCTCGGCTTCTGGCAGGGCGTGATAGGTTTCCTCGGTATGTGGCTCTTCGCCGTTCAGCGCCATCAACTGATACTCGCCCTGAGTGTTGATGGAGAGGCTTATTTTCATCCCCTTGGCTTCTTCGCTCAGAGCCAGCAGCGCCGCTTCCTGTTTTTGCGCCAACTGACTCTTGAGCTTGTCGGCGCGGCGGTAATACATCTCGTTGTCAAACGCCAACGGCAGCGCCTTGACCAGCCGGAGAACCAGTTTTTCCATCTCTTTCTTGAAAGTGACGCCCTTGCCGGCGGGCAGTTTGAGCACCTTGGGGGTCCGGGTCTGGTCGAAGTTGGCCACATAACACCAGTCGTTAAGTGTCTTGTCGGTAAATTCATGGCGCTTGAGATAACGCAGCATCATGGTGCGTTTGCCCAGACCATTTTGGCCTATGGCATAGATGTTGTAGCCCTTCTCCTTGATGGACATGGCAAATTCCACCGCACTCTGGGCCCGCTCCTGGCCTATGATGTCATCCAGCGGCTCCAGTTCTCGGGTAGACTTGACCTCATCACCCAGATTGTCGAGATTGGCGGGACGGTATACCTGACTGGCATCTAAGCTGGTGACGGCCATGGGCGCTTCCTTGTTCAAATAGGGCAGAGAAAAGTAAAACTGCTTTTTATGACAATAAGATGCGCTGCAGCCTAAAGCAAACGTCAAGCCGAATAAGTCTCTCGGGCGGTTAATTTTTCACCCGCAAACCATTTTTGCTGCCTGAACCCAGGGATAACGCCTACTCGTCACCGGGTAGCAGGGTATAATGGCGGTTTGCCCTAAGCTTTATCTTTGAAGGACTCTCCATGGAATTTGCCGCTTTTTCTCTGCCCGAACCGCTACTGACCAATCTGGCCGGACTGGGTTTTAGCAAGGCAACCCAAGTACAGGCAGAGGCCATTCCTATGGTGCTCGCCGGCAGCGATCTCCTGGTGCAGGCACAGACGGGTACAGGGAAAACCGCCGCCTTTGCCTTGCCGCTGCTGGCGCGTTTACTGCCCGCTACGGCTGAGAGAGCAGTAAAACCCGCAGCGCCCAAGGCTCTGGTGCTGGTGCCTACCCGGGAGTTGGCGCAGCAGGTTTTCGATAACATTAAAAGCTATGCCAAGGGCTGCGAGCTGAAGATTGCCATTGCCTATGGCGGCGTGCCACTCGATGGGCAGCTAAAGAACTTCAAGGATGGCGTCGATATCTTGGTCGCCACACCCGGGCGCCTGCTGGATCACCTTAAAAAGCGCAGTCTCAGGCTGGATAAGGTTGAGACCCTGGTGTTTGATGAGGCCGACCGCATGTTGGATATGGGGTTTGAAGATGAGATCTCGGCGCTGATGAAAAAGATGGCCAAACAGCGCCAGACTCTGCTGTTTTCCGCCACCTTCAACGACAACATCTGGCGTCTGGCCAAGATTTTGCTGCAGTCTCCCAAAGTGTTGGAGCTGCAAGCATCGGAGCAGGGTGGCAGTATCAAGGAGCGATTGATTGAGCTCGATAGCGAGCGTAAGGCCGCCGCCGTTGCCGCCCTTTGTCGCCGGCACGACTGGCGTCAGGTGTTGCTGTTCAGCCGCACCAAGGAGGGGGCCGACAAACTGGTCTGTGAGCTCAGTGCCGAGGGCTTGGCCGCCAGTGCGCTGCACTCAGATCTGAGTCAGGCTCAGCGGGAGCAGACCTATCAGGCGTTCAAGGCGGGTGAATGCCGTTTGCTGGTGGCCACAGATGTTGCCGCTAGAGGCCTGGATGTAGCTGCTTTGCCTTGTGTTATCAATCTGGAGCTGCCGTTCAAGCGCGAAGATTATGTGCACCGCATTGGCCGCACCGGCCGCGCCGGCATGGAAGGGCTCGCCATCACCCTATTCAGTCGTGACGACGAGCGCCTCCTCGAAGAGCTGGAAGCCATGCTCGACAGACGCCTCCCCAGAGAATGGCTGCCCGGGTTTGAGCCGGATCTCAACCGCAGTTTTGACGCACCGAGAAACCAGAGTAAAGCCGCCAAAAAGCAACGTGCCCGCAAGAGAGCGCTTGGTAAAAGATAACAAGTCAGGTTTAGTCGAGCCTACTTGAGTTAATCAACCGTAAGTGCAAACAACACAAGTATTCTGGTCCTGATGGCTCTACTCTGGCATGGATGCCAGAGTAGAGCCATCAGGGATGATTTCACGGCGTGCCGAGAAGCCGTTAGGACGAAAGTCCACGGCAGGTGCTCGATAGTTGTGTGGATTGGAAATCTATGCTGTTCAAGCCGTTTGAGTCGATGCATACCCTTTATCTTTGGGGTGGCCGATGGGCAGGAAAGCTATTGGGTTCATTCGCTAAAGTGGGTCAGTTGCGCTAAGCTAGTGGCCCGGTTTTCAAGAAACAGTCTCCTGGGGGAGCCATGTTCGCAGTCGATACCCACACCCACACAGTTGCCTCTACTCACGCCTACAGCACGATCCATGATTACCTGGCAGTGGCCAAGCAGAAAGGGATCCGTTTGTTTGCCACCACAGATCATGGCCCGGCGATGGCCGATGCGCCGCATTTCTGGCATTTCGTGAATCTCAGGGTATTGCCGCGGATAGTCGACGGCGTAGGGATATTGCGCGGAATTGAAGCCAATATTACCAATCTGGAGGGGGAAATCGACTTCTTTGGTGAGTTCCTGAAGGAGCTGGACTTGGTGCAGGCCGGGTTTCACGAGCCGGTATTCCCTCCCGCCGACAGTGACAGCCATACTCAGGCGCTGCTGAACTGCATTCGCAGCGGCAAGGTCGATATCATTACCCACCCAGGCAACCCCAAATATCCATTGGATCAGGAGCTGATTGTCCGCACCGCCGCCGAGCATAATGTGGCGCTGGAGATCAATAACTCCTCTTTTGCCTGCTCCCGCAAGGGCAGTGAAGACAGCTGCCTCAATATTGCCAAACTGGCGAAACGATTCGACGCCCAGTTGGTGATGGGATCAGATTCCCATGTTGCCTTCAGTCTGGGGGAGTTCCCGCTGGCGCTTGAGATAGTGGATGCCGCCGGTTATCCAAGAGACAGGCTGCTCAATCGCGAACCATTGGCGCTGCTGAATTTCCTGCAGCAGCGAGGCCACAAGACGCTTGGTGAGTTAATCGACTACTTTAAGAGTGAGGCGGCCGCGGGCTAACCTGGTTCGCCTGCCTTGAGGATACGAGCCACAAAATCCATCAACTGATTAGCCATGAATCCCGAATCGTGAAAGCCAAGACTACCCGAATATTGATCACCGGCGCTCATGGCCAGCTCGGACAGGCACTGCTGGCGAATTTGCCTTGGTTGCCCGAGTTTTCGCCTTCCAGGCTGCGAATGGAGATACCTGAGGCAAGCCTGGTGTCCGGCAGTGCTGTAAAACCCCGCAGTGCTATAGCACCAGGCAGCGCAATTGAAATAGTGGCGCTCGGGCATCAGCAGCTGGATTTAACTTCAGCAGATTTGCCCGAGCGGCTCAGTGAAATCAATGCCGATGTGATAATCAACTGCGCCGCCTACAACGCCGTGGATGCGGCCGAGCAGGATATGGCTGCCGCCATGGCGCTCAATGCCGAGGCGCCGGAGCGTTTGGCCATCTGGTGCCGGCAACAGGGGGCTTGGCTTATCCATATTTCGAGCGACTATGTCTTCGGGAATGTCTTCGGAAATGTCTTCGGGAATGATTTGGGAAGTGTTTTCGGAAACGTTTCTGGGAATGCTTCTGCCAATATGCTCGGGAATGCGCCCAGAGCCTTGACCGAGAGCGATGTTTGCGAGCCTTTGAGCCTGTACGGTCAGAGCAAGCTCGCCGGCGAGCAGCGCTTGCTTAAGGCCAATCCCGGCGCCCTGGTGCTGAGAACCTCTTGGCTTTACAGCCGTTTTGGCAGTAACTTTGTGTTGACCATGGGGCGATTGCTGACCGAGCGCCCCGAGCTCAAGGTGGTGGCGGATCAGGTCGGCACGCCAACCTGGGCCGAGGCGTTGGCGCGGCTTATCTGGCAGTTGCTCATCTGGTTTCATCTTAAGCCAGAGAAGTCCGCGGTGCTGAGCGGCTGCTTTCATTACGCGGCAACGGGGCAGTGCAGCTGGTATCTTTTCACCCAAGAGATAGCCGAGCAAATCGCCAAGCAGCAGTGCAATTCAGCGCCAAGCTCTCAGGCGGCGGTGCCATTGCAAACCGCGTCGCCATCTCAAGCCGCGTTGCAATCTCAAGCTACATTACATTCACCAGCAAACCCGGCGCCAATCACGCCAAGGTGCCGGATAACGCCTGTCAGCACAGCAGAATACGGCGCCTTATTGAATCGAGCGCAGGCGCCGCGCCCGGCGTATTCGGCGCTCGACTCAAGCGCTCTCAAAGATGCCATGGCGGCCATGCCTTCGGCATTTCGCTGCTATTTGCCAAAAGATTATCCGTCACCCATCTGGCTTTCCTGGCAGGCGCAGCTGGCGCTGATGCTTTCGGGGCTTGGTGCATCTTCCTTGGGTTGAATCGGCTTAAACAGGATGAAAAGTAAGGCAAAACCGGCTGTAGATTATAACCAGTAGCTAAAGGTTATACCCGCCAAAGCCGGGTGGCTGGCATAATAAACTATCTTGTTGATCCAAAGGATGAAACCTTGTCGAATAATCCCCCCAAGACCTTGCTTGATGTCAAGCAGCTGACACTTTTGGCCGAGATGGCCCGCGCTGCCGGTGAGGCGATAATGCAGTATTATCAGGGCGGCGAACTGGCGATTGAGCGCAAGGCCGATGACAGTCCGGTCACGGCTGCCGATCTTGCCAGTCACGCCGTGTTGCAACAGGCGCTGGCGCGTGAGTTTCCAGCCTGGCCACAGATGTCGGAAGAAGCGGCGGATATCCCCTGGGCGCAGCGGCGGGGCTGGGAAACCTATTGGCTTATCGACCCTCTCGATGGCACCAAGGAGTTTATCAAGGGCAACGGCGAATTTACCGTCAACATTGCGCTTATTCACCGAGGCCAGGCGGTCGCCGGTGTTGTCTATGTGCCCGCCACAGCCGTGTGCTATTTGGGCGCGCTGGGACTTGGTGCCTGGCGTGAGACCCCAAATGCGGCTGGATACCAGCGGGTGGAATTGAATGCCAGGGCCGGGGTTAAGCGCCAGGTTCCTGTGATTGTCGGCAGTCGCTCGCACTCGAGCCCGGGGCTTGGCGAGTATCTGCAGCAGCTTGGCGAGCACGAAATGAAGAGTGTCGGCTCATCACTCAAATTCTGTCTGCTTGCTGAGGGCAAGGCAGACATCTACCCCAGATTGGGCCCTACCAGTGAATGGGACACGGCGGCGGCTCAGGCCGTGCTTGAGAGTGCCGGTGGCCGAGTTTTGGAATATCCAGCCGGCAACAACTTAAAATATAACCAAAAAGAAACTATCCTCAATCCTTGGTTTATCGCATACAGTGCCGATTGGGCTTGCGATTGAAGCAGATATACACACCGGAGTTGCAAGCATGATGCGTATCGGCGTTGATTTGGGCGGCACTAAAATTGAATTGGTGGCTTTGGGTGATTCCGGGAGTGAGCTGTTTCGCAAGCGAATAGCTACCCCCAGAGACTATCAGGCGACCCTTGAGGCCATCTGTGCCTTGGTCGATGAAGCCGAGACGCAGCTGGAAATGACAGGAACTGTGGGTATTGGCATTCCCGGAGTGATCTCGCCCTTTTCCGGTTTGGTGAAAAATGCCAACTCCATTTGGTTAAATGGTCATCCGCTCGATAGAGATCTTGAGCAGCGTCTGGGGCGCAAAGTGCGGGTTGCCAATGACGCTAACTGTTTTGCGGTCTCCGAGGCGCTGGATGGCGCCGCCGCAGGTAAAGAGGTGGTGTTCGGGGTGATCATAGGCACAGGCTGTGGTGCCGGTATAGCCATCAATGGCAAGGTGCATCAGGGTGGCAATGGCATAGGTGGTGAGTGGGGCCATAATCCCTTGCCCTGGATACGTGCCGAAGAGTTCAACAGCACTGAGTGTTTTTGCGGCAAGCACGATTGCATCGAAACCTTTATTTCGGGAACCGGGTTTGTTCGCGACTATAACCAGGCCGCCGGGACGCAGCTCAGCTCGGGCGCCGAGGTGATGGCATTGCTGGAGCAGGGGGATGCCGAGGCCGGCGCGGCCTTTGAGCGCTATCTTGACCGTCTGGCCCGTTCTCTGGCCCATGTGATCAATCTGCTGGATCCGGACGCCATTGTACTTGGCGGCGGTATGTCCAATGTGCAGGCCATTTATCCGGCATTGCCGGAAAGACTCAAGCGCTATGTGGTCGGCGGCGAGTGCCGAACCCCTGTGTTGGCCAATCACTACGGCTGCTCCTCCGGGGTACGCGGCGCCGCTTGGTTGTGGGGCCGGGACTGAGTTTGGCAAGGCGCCCGGGCCGTGTTACTGATATTCGACTTAGGTACTTTAGACACTCTAGGCACTTTAGACAAAAGGGAAAAGCGTTCGAACATGTATTGGGGCAAGCGAGTCCATAGCCCTTCGCCAATCACTGGTCAGTCGGGTAAGGCTTCTGTAAGCTATGGCTACTTTTGCCAACCTTCGGATATCAAGCGTGTTCTGGCTGAAAAAAATCTTATCTCAATTCTTTATGCCCATCCCGCTAACCTTGGTCACTCTGCTATTGGCCTGTTTTTATATCCGTCGCAGGCCGGGAGTAGCGCGCGCTCTGATGGTTTTTGCCATAACTTGGTTGCTGCTGCTTTCCAGCTCTATCGGCAGCAGCACTTTGCTTGCGGGGCTTGAGCGTCAGTATCCACTTTATACCGCTGCGCCGGCGCGCTCCTGTGTGGTGATGGTACTGGGGTCTGGCCATGATGATCAGGTTGGCGGACTCGCGCGACATATGTTGTCGGCAACGGCGCTTGAGCGTCTCAGTGAAGGGGTGGCGCAGCTCAAGGCCGCCAACAGCAAAGATTGCCTGTTGGCGGTCAGTGGCTGGAACGGCGGTCTTGAGCAGCAGAGTCATGCCCGGCGAATGGCCGAGGCTGCCATCGAGTTGGGGGCCGAGCCATCGCGAATTCTGATGCTGGAGTCGGCCCGCGATACCATAGAGGAAGCCCAGGCGTTGCGGCAGACCTTCGGTGCTGGCACTGATGATAAAGGGATAGATGCCTTGGGTGGCAGACAACTGATCCTGGTCACTTCTGCCAGCCATATGCCAAGGGCGATGCGAATATTCCGTTCGACCGGGCTTGAACCTCAGGCGGCACCGACCGGTTTTCTGCTTAGGCGCGATCACTGGTGGCGCCTGAGCACATCCAATCTGGATGATTCACAAAAGGCGCTGCACGAATACCTGGGATTGGCCTGGTTGACTGTTACCGGCCGCTAATGGTTCTGAACCCTGGTCATGAAATGAATAAACGGCTGACAAGCCGCTGATAATAGAGCGAAAGCGTTATGGAAACTATCACTATAAAGCCGGGCAGCAAGCGCAATGGCATTACATTGACTCTGGCTGGAGGGCTGGGCATAGTCCTGGGGTTGGTGTTGTTTATCGGTTGGCCCTGGATGTTTGCCCCTGGAATCGCGTGTTTTGCCCTGGGGGCCGTGTCTTTGGTGCTGGGTATTGCCAAGCAGCTCGAGCCCCATGTCAGTCTTGAATTCAGCGCCGAAGGGCTGAGGTTCTTCCATCGCCGCGGTAGCTTGTTTGTGGCTTGGGATAATATTCAGCGGCTGGATCAGCCCAGAGTCACCCAAGGTATGGAGCAACTGACGTTGCCCTATATAGGGCTCAAGCTCAAACGTATCAACCCATTACTGGATGCCATTTCCCCGAGGTTAGCGACCGGGCTCTTGTCGGAGCAGCGGCCCTTGCTGATGACAGCTGCTGCCCAGGATGAAGAACTGCAAACACTGGAAGCGGCACTCAGCGCCGAGTTTGAACCCCTGACGGTCAATAATGAACGCTACCGAGGTGTATTGGCCATGTTTGGTCGCCGCTGCCTGACGCTGGACAAGTACTTGGGGTATCACCTCTATATTCCCGTGGATGCATTGGATCAACCGCCGGAGAGCTTTGTCCATAAACTGCGACAGCTGTGGCAGCAGAGGGTGTCGGCTACTGAGTTGTAAGTTATGGCTTAAGTAAGTTGAGAAAAGGCAAGGGGACCCGGTTGGGTCCCCTTGTTGTTGCAGAGTTGAGGGAGGGCCTTGCAGGGACAGCCCTCAAGGTACGGTACTAGTGAGCACCCCCTGCGTGTACCTTATCTACGCCATAGGTCTTTCCTTCGGCGTGACAGGTGGCACAGGACTCAACCGGTAGGTTGGCGTCTGTGGCAGCATCACCGGCAACTAAGGCACCATTACTCTTGAAGTGGGCCAGAGCGGCCGCATCAGAGTGAGCGTGACAGGTACGGCAGGATTCGGCAACCGGGGAGATATACTCGGTTGCTGAAATCTTGATCCCACGCTTGGCGGATGTCAGACCTCCGTCGGCGGCGAACAGCGGTGTGTCGTCTTTGTGGCAGGCGGTACACTCGGTTTCCACTGCAGGGTAGCCATGCAGCTCGCCTGAAGCGTCACGGAAGATGGCGGCTTCACCCCAGTTACCACTGTGGAAGCGGTGGGCAACTGTCATCAGATCCCGGTTGGCATACAGGAGTCCGGGGACTTCGGCAAATATAGGATTGCCATCGGCATCCAGATTACCTGTATTGTACTCGGAGGTGCCGTGATAGGAGCCATCATAGCTGTTGTTGTGGCAGTCCATACACTGATCGAAGGTGTAGGTGCCGTGGCGGGTACCCTTGATATAGTCCAGGGTGCCGTGACAGGCATTACACTTGGCTTCGCTGGCGCTCATCCGTTCTGCAATGGCAAAGCGGGCTGTGACAGCATCACCACCATCAAGGTTATAGAACTTAACGCTTGAAGTGGCGCCAATCGGATTGACGGCATCGAATGGCATGCCTTCGGCACAGGCGGCTATCTTACCTGAGTTATCGACACAGAAGTTAGCCTCGGTACCGACGTAAATGGTGCCCATCGCCTGAGCTTCCGGTACATCAGCAGTCAGGGTCAGCACGCCATTGACGGCGTTGCCGCTGGCTAGACCGGGCCTGCTGCCCCAGCGGGTGACTTCGCCTCTGGTATCCACATTGCCTATCAAAGTAGCGTCTTTATTGAGCACCGCCAGTTGAGCTGCATCTGTCAGTGGTTGACCATTGAAGCTGACATTGGCTGTGATGGTGACTAGTTTATTGCCGGCTGTGGTAGAAGCTACAGCCGTGGCAGAGGTGAATTCAACGGTCAACAGCTCGGCATATTCAGCCCGTTTACCCACTTTGTGAGCTTGCATAGGGCTGAGTGCTCCGCTGCCATGACAGGACTGACATTGGCTGTCATCTGTCTGGGCCAGGTTGAAGTCTGAGTGGCCGGCGCCGGTTTCAAAGTTGACATTGATATGGCAACCGACACAGGCTTCACGGTAGATATTGGCGTTCCAGGAGTCACCGTTGTTGTGGCAACTGGCACAGTTGTTAATTTCTGCCGGGAAGCCGATTTCACCGAAGTACTCTTTGGCTTCACCTGAGAGGAAGCCAGCGATGTGATGGCCGGCATGCAGCCTGTGAACCATGGGACCGAAATCAAATACCCAACCTTCGGCTTTTTGGGCTTCGTTCGGTACCAGAGCCGGGTTGTGGCAGGCAACGCATTTCTCTGTGCTTTGGTAGTTGTGGTGCGCGTTTATCTTGGCGATGCGGCCTTCGACTTCACTGTGGCAGGCAATACAGGCGGCATCTGTTACCGTGTCTTTACCTGTGGCTTCAACCAGTTCGCCGGATGCCGGAATATAATCCAGCGGCGTAGAGAGCACCTTGTCTGCTATGGCTGTGCCACTGGCATCCTTGAGGTTATAGGCGCGCAGGAACAGGCGATGAGGTGCGCTGAGGTTGTCGTTGGCATTCATAATGGGGGCGACCCCGTCATGTGCCCAAGTGCCGGTATAGGTACCTGGCTCGGCCGGATCTTCAACCAGGAGACAGGCATCGCCAGTCTGACCTCTGGAGCTATAGGTGCCATCCAGGGTGCAATACATGGAGCTGCCCAGTTCCTGAGCCGTGGCATTATTGACCCATTGCAGCGGTGCACCGCTGCCCGAGTCATTGCTCATGGCGGTAATAGAGTAGAGGGCGACCTGATCCAGGCCAGTCAGAGGGACTCGCTCCCCTGAGCTGTTGGTGGCCGAAGCCTTGAACTTGAGGGCGAAGGTTTCGCCGCCTGCCAGCGTGTTGTCGGCCGGCACTATCTCGAAACTGACATCGCCGGCACTGATAATGGTGGAAGTACTTGAACCTGCGGGGGCACCTGGCTGTCCGGGTTCGCCTGGTATACCAGGTTCACCGGGGGCTCCGTCTTTTCCGTCCTCACCGTCCCCGCATGCGGTAAGGCACAATAGACTGGTCAGAGCCAGCGCCAGTAATGACTTATTGTGTTTTTTCATCATAGCGTCCCTTTATTCAAATTATGGGTACTGCCTTTGCAGTTATTTGAATATACATACATCTAAAGTAGTAGTTTTGATTTATTGTTTTATTTGTGAAATGCGAGTTAATAAATTGATAAAGAAATGGCGGGTAGCGAAATCGGTAATTTCAGTTTTTGAAATTACCGAATGCACAGAGTTACCAGCGGAAGTTGGCTATAAGTAGCAGATAGTTTTGGACAAATGGGAGAATGGGCTGATTCTGAAGGTAGCAAAGATGCCAGGTAATGAGCCGGAATCAATCAGTTCTCAATATTCAGCCTTGGGGTAAAGTTCTTGAGTGACCAGGCTCAGCAACAGTTTTCTTTGTTGTTCGGAATAACGGCGATAGCTGGGGGCCTTTTCCACCAAGGAGTAGCTTGGCAGCGAAAATGCTCGGTGGAGTTTAGTTACTTCGGTTTCCGGCAGATGTTGCACTCTCAAGCCAGGCATGCCTTCAATAAGCGCCATTTCATTGGGGGTGCTGAAGGCTACACTGCCCATGGTCAACAGATGAGCATGCCATTCTTCCCTGTCGTGTACGGCGTGCACCTGGGATAGGGGAATGCCTTCCTGCTGACAGAAGAGCTCCATGGGATCCATGCGCTCGTTGAAGCCCTTGATGGTCAAGTAAACGAAAGTATATTGGCTGATATCTTCGAGGGTGATGGCCGGCGATCTTTGCCACAGGGGATGATCTTCGCGGCTGACAACACATACCCCCATGGTTTGCCCGAGCGAACTCAGAATGAGATCCAGCTGTTCGGGGTGCTCCAGGCAGACCCCCAAGTCCAGTTGCCCGCGGTGAATTTTTTCTGCTGAATCATCTTGCCAGGGATAGAGTCTGATCTGGCCCAACTGCTGTTGAATGTTCGTCTGTCCCAGTTTCATCGCCAGCGAGGAAAGTAACCCATGCGCTACGGCTACATGAATACAGATATCGCTCGAGGGCAGACGGCTCTGATGAACTTGTTGTTCCAGACGGTGCACTGAGTGGATGAAATCGCAAACCGGTTGGTATAGATTCTCCGCCAGAGGTGTAGGCTTGAGTTGTTGCTGACGGCGATAGAAAAGCTCGTCGTCAAAGGCTAATCTCAGTGCCGCCAGGCAGCGGCTTATTTTAGGGGCAGACACTGCCAATTCTCGCGCTGTACAGTTGGCGTGCCCTGTTTCATAGATGTTCTTGAACACCATGAGGGTAAAGATATCCAGCTCACACAGCTGTTTCAATAATCGACTCGACATTAGCATCCATCCTATGGATTTATACCTCTTTGGAGATAGATGCTAGACCAGCACAAATATGATTACTGTGACTGAGCACAATTCAGTGCGCTTTTCGAATTTATTGTGATTAAAATGTGATAAAAGTCATGTTTGTGTGCTTTTTTGATCACTACTCTTGAGCTTGGAGCTTAAGTTCAGTCATAGGGGGATTATCATCGCCAAGCTCTTTAAGCAAGTTAACCTCATCTTTGACTCTGATACCGATAAATTGACCACCTTCGAAGATCTCCATCGACTTACTGGCGACTTCTCCCTCGACCGTGCCGGTACCGCAGATAGTCAATTTTTCACAATGGAGTTTACCGCGAAATACCCCTGATACCTTGAGTTCTTGGCAGTTAAGTTCGCCATCAACCAGGCCATTGGCTTCTATGATCAGCTTATTTTCAGCTGTTACCTTTCCATATATAGCGCCGCCGATTAGGGTCTCATCATCGAAGTGGCTTTCGCCGGTAATCTTGCTGCCCTGGGCAATATAGGTGAGCCCTGCCGTTTTTTTATTTTTACCAAACATAGTACTTTTTAGTGGTTTTTATCAGGGGAAACTCGATATTACCTGTTATCGCAAAGTAACAAAACCACTAATATTTGGCGCTGTGGGAGTCAGATTTTTGGCTCCCGGATGGGAGTCAGTCGGGGTTTGGCTCTCGTAGCTTGATGGCAGAGGCGGGGCAGGGCGCAACGCAGGCGCCGCAGCCATTGCAGCGCTCTGCATCCAATACCGGCAGGGCGGTAGCCCCTAAAAGGGGCGGAAAGCGGATCGCCCGCTCGTCGCAGGCATCCTTGCAGCTCTGGCAGACAATCCCCTGGCGGGCGAGGCAACTGTCGGCAAATTGGGCAATGAGCCGCCAAGGCGCTTCGCCAAGAGGCCTGAATACCGGCTGTTCACAGTGGGTGACACAGGCCTGACAAAAGCTGCATTCGGCGCGCTGAAAGTCAAGCTCCGGAAAGCCACCATCCCCCTTGATTAACACTTGAGTCTCGCAGGCATCCACACAGGCGCCGCAGCGAGTACAGGCGTCGGTAAATTCCGCTTCCGGTTTGCTCCAGGGCGGCCGAACCACATCACTCTTGCGGCGACTGAACAGGCGTCTGCGGGACAGATCCATGATTAACCTTTGTAACCGTTAGGATTGTTGGATTGCCAGTTCCAGCTGGAGTCGGCCATATCCTGCAGGTTGCGCTCAGCCTTCCAGCCCAGTTCTTTGGTGGCATGGGTAGGGTCGGCATAACAGGCGGCGATATCGCCGGGGCGACGTGGGGCAAACTCAAAGGGGATCGCCTTTTTGCAGGCTTTTTCAAAGGCTTTAACCATCTCAAGTACGCTGTAGCCCTGACCGGTTCCCAGATTATAGGTGACCAGACCTGGATTGGTGGCGAGCTTGTCCAGAGCCTTGAGGTGACCTATGGCCAGGTCAACTACGTGGATATAGTCGCGCACACCTGTGCCGTCTACCGTGGGGTAGTCATTGCCGAAGACGCTGAGTTTATCGCGCTTGCCGACTGCAACCTGGGCGATAAAGGGCATCAGATTGTTGGGGATATCGTTGGGATCTTCACCGATGCGGCCGCTCTTGTGGGCGCCGACCGGGTTGAAATAACGCAAGCGGGCGATGTTCCAGTTGGGTTCGGCTGCGGCCAGATCCGCCAGAATATGTTCCACCATCAACTTGGACTGACCATAAGGGTTGGTGGCCGATGTAGGAAAAGTTTCGGTGATCGGCAGACTGGCGGGATCGCCGTAAACTGTGGCCGATGAGCTGAATACCAGGTTGCGAACGCCATATTCTTTCATTACCTGGCACAGAATAAGGGTGCCAGTGACATTGTTTTCATAATATCTGAGCGGCTGGGCAACGGACTCACCCACCGCCTTAAGACCGGCGAAGTGAATCACGGCTTCGAAGCTGTGGTCGCTGAAGACTTTCTGCAGGAATGCCTTGTTGAGGATATCACCTTGATAAAAGAGTACGTTCTTGCCGCTGATCTCTTCGACTCTGGCCAGGGCTTCGACACTTGAGTTGCTCAGGTTGTCTATTACTACAACCTCTTTGCCCGCGGTCAGAAGTTCAACCAGTGTGTGGGTGCCAATATAGCCGGCACCGCCGGTGACCAAAATTGTCATGCTTTACATCCTTTTATCAAATCGCCCAGATAGGCGGCAAATTCACATCCAAGCTCGGGGTGGCGCAATGCATGTTCCACCGTTGCCTGCATATAACCCAACTTGTTGCCGCAGTCATGGCTCTTGCCACGCATATAGTAAGCGTTGACCTGCTGGCTTTGCATCAACATGGCAATGGCATCCGTGAGCTGGATTTCATCACCGGCACCGGCTGGGGTTTTGCCAAGCAAGGGCCAGATAGCGGCAGGCAGCACATAGCGACCCACTACAGCCAGGTTGGAGGGGGCTTCGTCGATATCCGGTTTTTCAACCAATTTAAGCAGAGGTTGGGATTCGCCCGGCTTAAGGTCGTGACCGTTGACATCGGCTATTCCGTATTGGTCTACCTTCTCGTGAGGTACACCCTCGACCATGATCTGCCCGGTTCCTGTGCGGTCGAACAGGCTGACCATTTCGGCCAGGTTATCGCGGGAAAGATCGCTGGCAGCATCGTCTATCAACACATCCGGCAGCAGTACGGCGAACGGCTCATCACCTACTACCGGACGGGCACAGAGAATGGCGTGCCCCAGCCCTTTGGCCTGAGCCTGGCGGACGCTGATCACAGTGACATTTTGCGGGCAGATGGACTGCACTTCATTGAGCAGTTGCCGCTTTACCCGCCGTTCCAGCTGGGCTTCTAGTTCAAAACTGGTATCGAAATGGTTTTCAATGGAGTTTTTACTGGCGTGGGTAACCAGCACGATTTCCTTGATGCCGGCGGCAATGGCTTCGCTGACAACATATTGGATCAAGGGTTTATCTACTACCGGCAGCATCTCTTTGGGAATGGCCTTGGTGGCCGGCAGCATACGGGTGCCAAGACCCGCAACGGGGATTACCGCCTTGCGGATGGTGGTCGATTTTATCGGCATTCAGATACCTTGGGTGCTCGGGATAAATCAGCCCCTATTGTAATGCAGTGGCACCGAAAAGCCATTTGCAAAAAGGGCTAATTTTGCTGGAAACTTGCAAAAAATCCTGCCTGGGCTGCAAGAGTAAGCTACTGAACTTACCGAGCCAAATACTATTTTGTAACCAATTCTTTACAAATCTTCTTCGCTCGCCTCCGGAAATAAAGTGTGAGCTGGTTAACAAAAGTGCGGCCTTGAGTGAACATGAAATCAGAAACGATTCAGGCAGTGAGTATGGACTATGAGTAAAGCAACTCAATATGTGGCCCGTCACCCGGGCAGTGATGGCCGAATAGATTACCCGCAGGACGAGCACGCCATCTGGCAGGAGCTGTATGCCCGTCAGGAACACAACTTGCCTGGCCGTGCCTGTGATGAATACATGCAGGGGCTCAAGGCGTTGGACTTGCCTAAAGACAGGATCCCGCAACTGGGCGAGCTGGATGCCGTGTTGCAGGATACCACTGGCTGGAAGACGGCAGCGGTGCCGGCGCTTATCTCATTCGGGCGCTTCTTTGAACTCCTGGCGAATAAGGAGTTTCCGGTGGCGACTTTTATCCGCAGCAGGGAGGAGTTTGATTATCTGCAGGAGCCGGATATCTTTCATGAGATTTTCGGTCATTGTCCTTTGTTGACCAACCCGGCTTTTGCTCATTTTTCCCATATTTATGGTCAGTTGGGGCTTGATGCCAGCAAGGAAGACAGAGTCTTTTTGGCGCGTCTCTACTGGTTTACCGTGGAGTTTGGTTTGTTGCGTACCCAGACCGACGGCCTGAGAATTTACGGTGGCGGTATTTTGAGTTCGCCCGGCGAGACACTGTATGCCTTCAGCGACACGCCGGAGCGCAGACCCTTTGAGCTGCTGGATGTGTTGCGCACTCCCTATCGGATAGACATTATGCAGCCCATCTATTACGAGATAGAGCATATTGATTTTCTCGATGAAATCGCCCGCATGGACATTATGAAGGCGGTTACCCAAGCCAAACGACTGGGACTCTTTACCCCCAAATTTCAACCCAAAGCCAGCTGATACTGGCGGTAATGGCCTGTGTGCAAGAGTGCAGGCCACTTTCAAGGAGATGTTATGACTGAACTGGCCAATATGAAGTGCGAAGCATGCCGCGCCGATGCTCCCAAGGTGACAGATGCCGAGCTTGCCGAGCTTATTCGGATGATCCCGGATTGGGGCGTACAGGTGCGCGATGGCATCATGCAGCTGGAGCGGGTTTACAAGTTTAAAAATTTCCGGCAGGCAATGGCTTTTAGCAATAAGCTGGCGGACTTGGCTGAAGAAGAGTTTCACCACCCGGGGATCCTCACCGAATGGGGCAAGGTGACTGTGACCTGGTGGTCGCACTCCATTAAGGGGCTGCACCGTAACGACTTTATCATGGCTGCCAAGACAGACCAGTTGCTGGATTAATCTTTTCCTAATATATTCAGTGTGTTGATTATGTCTTCACACTGAACCCTCTCCCTTTGTTACAAATACGCTGTAAAGCGAGCTTGCCACTTGTGTCAGAACCTTCTAACGTATAGGGCGCATTTTTACATCGCCTGCCGACCTCTCAAAGCAGGCGATAATCCCAAAGAATCTGAATTATAAAAGGGAATGACAGTTATGCGCTTGGAAGTTAGTTGTCAGGATCGCGTTGGTTTAGCCAAGGATATTTTAATGGTGCTGGAGCGATACGGGATTAACCTTATCGCTATTGATGCCAGTAACAAGGGATTCTTATATTTGCAGTTTGCCGAGGTCGGTTTTGAGACCTTGAGTGAGTTGATGCCCCAAATCCGTAAGGTGGAAGGGGTGCACGACGTCAGAACCGTTTCTTTTATGCCCTCGGAGCAGGAGCATTACGCCCTCAAAACCCTATTGAAAACCCTGCCGGATGCCGTGTTCTCTCTCGACGGAAAGGGGCGAATTCGTATCGTCAACGAGTCGGCCTTGCTTATTCTGGATATGGCCGAACATGAAGTGATAGAGGAATCCCTCAATCACTGGGTGCAAGGCTTCAATTTTGGTCGCTGGCTCAGTGAGCCCAAGGTGTTGGCGCAGGCCACTCGGGTCTCTATTGGCAGCAATGAATATCTGGCCGAGATGCTACCCATCTATCTGCCGGATGAAAACGATAAGAGCATTCTCGCCGGCGCCGTGGTGGCGCTTAAGTCGCCGGCGCGGGTGGGCAAACAGTTCAACGCGCTGCAGAGCCAGAGCAGCGGCTTTGATTCCGTGCTGGCTGTCAGCGATAAGATGAAAGAGGTACTCAAGCAGGCCAAGCGCATGGCACAGTTGGATGCGCCTTTGCTGATCACCGGGGAAACCGGCACAGGCAAAGAGCTGATGGCCAGGGCTTGTCACGATGCCAGCATGCGGCGGGAGAAACCCTTTATTGCCATCAACTGCGCCGCCATGCCCGACAGTGCCGCAGAAGAGGAGCTGTTTGGTTATGTCAGTAAGGGGGAAGTGGTTAAGCGGGGTTTCTTCGAAGAAGCCAAGGGTGGCACCGTCTTCCTCGATGAAATTGCCGAGATGTCCAAGGCCGCTCAGGTCAAATTGTTGCGCTTGCTGCAGGATGGCAGTTTCCGCCGTATCGGCGGCGATGTAGAGGTGCGCGCCGATGTCCGTATCATCTGCTCGACCCAGAAGAATTTGGCGGAGTTGTGTCAGACCGGTGAGTTCCGTGAAGATCTCTACTACCGAATTCATGTACTGAGTTTCCATATGCCGGCGCTGCGTGAACGCAGGGTCGATATTATCCCGCTGACGGAGATGTTCCTTGAACACTACAGCCAGCAGCTTTCCAGCCCGGTGCGGCGGATCTCGGCGTCCTGTCGCGATCATCTGTTGACCTATGCCTGGCCGGGAAACGTGCGGCAACTGAAAAACGCTGTATTCAGAGCGGTATCCATGTGGGACGGTTCGGCCGAATTGACCATAGAACAGTTGAAACTGCCTTCTTATGCCGAAGGTTTTGGCTATTTCGACAAGGAGTTTGAAGGCACCTTGGATCAGGCCATGAAACAGTTCGAAGCCGGTTTGCTGAGGCGGCTCTACCCGGCGTACCCCAGTACCCGCCAGTTGGCGAAAAAGTTGGGGGTATCCCACACCGCCATTGCCAATAAACTCAGGGAATATGAGATCAGCAAGAAGCGCTGAAGCCCTGTAAAGCGGATTTGCCGCCGGAATGGCTGAAATTTAGGCTATCTTTGACCGCAAAGCCTTTACCGGCGCTTGCGGTTGGCAAGCGTCAGTGAAAGTTTACAAACCGGTTCTCAAAGCGGTTAAACGTGAAGTGAGTCACAGAGTTTTCATTGCCCGCGGCATGAGGTATTACTGGCGGGATAACAGAAACGGATTGAGCCGGGCACATAGCCTGATGAAAACCATTAATCCGGGCAGAGACAGGAAGGAGCAGGTATGAAATTAGCGACATATGACAATGGACGCCGCGATGGTCAACTCATGTTGGTCAGCCGAGATTTGAAGAAGACAGTGGCTGTCCCCGCCATAGCCCAGACCATGCAGCAATTGCTCGACAGTTGGTCACTGCTGGAACCTCAGCTCAGAGAGCTTTCCGATGCCCTGAATGCCGGCATGTTGGACAATAC
This sequence comes from Shewanella chilikensis, assembly GCF_002836945.1. GTDB lineage: Bacteria > Pseudomonadota > Gammaproteobacteria > Enterobacterales > Shewanellaceae > Shewanella > Shewanella chilikensis. The sequence goes on along the minus strand of NZ_NIJM01000041.1, from coordinate 5,036 downwards.
TCAGGACTTCGACGAGAGTCGTTGTCTGTCACCTTTTCCCCGCGCTTATCAGTGGGCCGACGGCAGCGCCTATGTCAATCATGTTGAGCTGGTACGCAAAGCCCGCGGTGCCGAAATGCCGGAGTCTTTCTGGACAGATCCCCTGGTGTATCAGGGCGGTTCAGACAGCTTTATCGCTCCCAGAGCCGATATCCCGCTGGCAAGCGAAGATTGGGGCATAGATTTCGAGTCGGAAATTGCCGTGGTCACAGATGATGTACCCATGGGCGTGAGTGCTGAAAACGCCGCCTCTCACATCAAGCTGTTGATGCTGGTTAATGATGTGTCGCTGCGTAACTTGATCCCGGCCGAGTTGGCCAAGGGCTTTGGCTTCTTCCAGTCCAAACCTTCCAGCAGTTTCTCACCGGTGGCAATCACACCGGATGAGCTGGGGGATAAATGGCAGGATACCCGGGTTCATCTGCCGCTGATCACCCATCTGAACAACGAGCTGTTCGGCAAGCCCAATGCCGGGGTGGATATGACCTTTAACTTTGCCGAGCTGATCGCCCATGTCACCAAGACCCGCCCCTTGGGTGCCGGTGCCATCATAGGCTCGGGCACCATTTCCAACTATGACAGAAGCGCAGGTTCCAGCTGTTTGGCCGAAAAGCGCATGCTGGAAGTGATTGCCGAGGGCAAGGCCGTCACGCCATTTATGGGCTTTGGAGACAGGGTCAGAATCGAAATGCTGGATGATGCCGGGCATAGCATCTTCGGCACGATAGATCAGCAGGTAGTTGAGTATATCGCCGAGTAAAATGACTCGATAACAAAACGGGGCTCTTTGAAGCCCCGTTGGTTTTAATACCGGCTTGGTGTTTCCTTCGAATGCGTCAGCGTTAAGACCTTTGGATACAGCGTCACCAGGGCGGAGTCGCAATCTAAGGCTAGCGAGCTTTGGGAGAACAACTTAATGTTGAAATTATATGGTTACTGGCGCTCCAGCGCTGCTTATCGGGTGCGGATTGCGCTCAACCTCAAGGGACTTTGCGCCGAGCAGCTTTCGGTTCATTTGGTGCGCAATGGCGGCGAGCAGCATCAGGCCGCTTTCAAGGCGCTAAACCCGCAGGAGTTGGTACCGGCTTTGGTGGTGACGGATGACACCGACGAGCGAGCCGAGTTGGTGTTGTCCCAATCGCTGGCGATCATTGAATATCTGGATGAAGCCTTTGGCGGTGAGGCACTGTTGCCGGGTGATATTGAACAGCGGGCGCTGGTCAGGGCCATGGCAATGGGAATTGCCTGTGAGATCCATCCTTTGAACAACTTGCGGGTGTTGCAGTATCTGACCGGGACGCTCAAGTTGGATGATGCGGCCAAGAATGATTGGTATCGCCACTGGGTCGAACAGGGCTTTGGCGCATTGGAGCAGCAGTTGCAGCAGTACTCGGGCAAGTATTGTTTTGGCGACCAGGTCAGCCTGGTGGATATCTGTCTGGTTCCCCAGGTTTATAATGCCAAACGTTTTAATATCGACTTGTCTCCTTATCCCAATATTTGCCGTATTAATGATGAGTGCTTGACGTTGCCAGCCTTTATTGATGCCGCACCTGAAAATCAAGCGGATGCTCAGTAGTTTTCTTGTTTTATAGTCATCTATACGGTGACTATAGAATAACCTTCCAAATACCCCCGTGTTTGAAAAACTTCTCTTATAAAATGATGTCTTTCTGTTAATAACAGGCTTTTAAAAATAAAATCCAGCCGGCAATTTGTAACCAATTGTTTAAACGGCATGCTGTTTTTATTACATTTGCGATTTGGTTTATATAGGAAATTGTTTTTATATTTATAGGTTTACCATTTCTTTTTTTAGTTTTTATAAAATACTTAAAATAACGTATTTTGTATCGTAAGTCGGATTTTTTCTGCTTGTTGTTTTTCTATTATTGAATTAGTTGATACATATGATACATATGTTAAGGCTTGATTTTGGCCAAACTATAACAATAAAAAAGTACGTCATACCTATTAACTAGCTGTTTCCGAAAACCAGTTTTCGGCGATATGACGTTTTATTATCAAAAGGAAAAGAAGCATGCATAAGTCGGTTATTTCACTGAGTATAGCTGCAGCCTTATTGGCGGGCTGTGGCAGTGACAGCAAGAAGGCACCTGAGCCGGTAAATACTCCTCCGGAAAGCCGGGATGTAACCTATGACGTTCGTCAATCAGTACGTCTCAATGGACAACTGGAAGGAAAAGATGCCGAAGGAGGGATCACCTTTTCACTGGTTGATCCCAATGAAGTCAAGCTAGGGACTTTGACCATCAATGATGCGGCCAAGGGGAGTTTCAGTTACCAGACAGATGCGTTGGAAGGCACAGAAGTCGTGCGTTTCAAAGTCAGTGACGGTAAGAGTGAATCTATTTCTGCATTAACCTTGAGAATAAAGGGAGGTGACCCTCTGTATCAGCATCAGTGGCATTTGAAAAATACCGGCCAAAATGCCTTTGCCAGAAACCGTGGTGTGCTCGGTGAAGATATCAACGTCAATGATGCCATAGCTTCAGGTGCTACCGGCAAAGGCGTCATTGTCGCTGTGGTAGATGATGGTCTGGAGATCAGCCATCCGGATCTCAGTGCCAATGTGATTGCGGGCGGATCCTATAATCTAATCACAGGTACAGTTGACCCGACACCATTTTCCAACAGTGCGTCACATGGGACTTCGGTTGCAGGAATCATAGCCGCTGCCGGGTGGAATGGCATAGGTGGTCGGGGAGTTGCACCTGAAGCTAAGCTTATCGGTTTTAACTTCCTGGATAGAGATCCTAGCCGCGAAATCCGCAATGTACAAACCTTTGAAAATTTCGCCAAATCCCATGGCGCCAGTGCTTATAGCGACCGAGCCAGGGTGTTTAACCAAAGTTATGGAAACCAACCTGTGATTCCAGGCCTAATGAGAGAAAATGAGTTTGAAGTTTATCAGCAGGTGACAACCAAGAGTTTTAATGGCAAGGGCAGTGTTTTCGTTAAGTCTGCCGGTAATGGATATAATTATAATTTTTTGGGTTATAACGCTACAGGGCAACCTAGATATTTATTACCAAAAGACTTCTATACAGCCAGAGATGAAAATAGGCCGGCCAATAAAGGATTACCCTATCACAATGCCAACATGTCTCCAAATAATACCAACCTCTATAACCTTGTGGTCAGCGCAGGAAGTGCAAATGGTAAACGCAGCAGTTATTCATCTGTGGGGGCCAATGTTTTTGTTAACGCTCCCGGCGGGGAGTTTGGTACTTATAACCCTGCAATTGTGACAACGGACAGAGCTGGTTGTGACAAAGGCAGTTCGGTTACCCAAGAGCGCCCCAGAACCCCTTTTAATGGGGGCCAGCATCCGCTCAATCTTGAGTGTGACTATGTCTCCAATATGAATGGCACTTCGGCGGCGGCCCCGAATGTCAGTGGTGCGATTGCCATGATAATGAGCGTCAATCCATCACTCTCCTGGCGTGATATCCGGCATATTCTAGCCATGACGTCCAAGCAGGTAGATGTCAATATTCAGCCCATCAGAGTTCCATTAAATACGGACGCTAGTCAGCTTTATGAAGCCGTGCCTGCTTGGTTTACCAATGCTGCCGGGTTTAAATTCCATGATTTTTATGGTTTCGGGCGCATTGATGTCAGCAAAGCGGTTGCCATGGCTAGAAATTATAAAGCGAATTTAGGCGAATATCGGATAAGCGATAGCTTGTCTCGTACCGAATTGAATGCGGCAATACCGGACGCCTCCCTGGAAGGCGTCAGTGATGTACAGAGGTTCGATTCAGATTGGATTATTGAAGGCGTACAAATTAATCTTACAGCAGAGCATAAGCGTTTGGCTGATCTGGCTGTTGAGTTAATTTCGCCTTCTGGTACTCGCAGCGTTCTTATGACGCCTTACAATGGATTTGTTCCTATTCGAAACTCCGGATACACAAATACTCCCATGTTATCCAATGCTTTTTATGGTGAAAATGCCAGAGGAAATTGGACTTTAAAGGTTATCGATGTAAATAGTGGCGAACAGGGATACATTTACCGAGAAGGAACGGTAAATTTAGAAGAAAAACTATTGGAAAATGAGGCTAATGGAGTACTCAAATCCTGGTCTTTACGTATTCACGGTCACCAAGCCGTAAGCGCTTCTTAATAAGGGGGGAATATGAAAAATATCACAGTGATAGTTGTTTCGTTACTTATTTCTGCTATGTCTATGACAGTGCAGGCTAAAGCTTTTTTGAAAGATGATTCTTTATTGGATAAAGTCGCTCCCGAAGTTTATGATATGGATACCCTATTGGTAAAAATTAATGATAGAGTTGTAAAGGCAGAGACTTTATCAAAGGGGCAACCTTTGGTTGATTCTGCTGGTGGTGTTATTGCGATTCCAACAGGGAAATTCATTATAAAATTGGCAGAAGGCGTCTCGGCTACCGAATTTTCTCAACAGCATAATTTGCGTTTGGATTGGCGAAGTGATAATAACCTCCTTCTGTTATCTGCACCGGATGGAAGCGATTTGTTAAAGGTTTTGGGTTCAATAAAACAGAATCCACAGGTCCTCAGAGCAGAATTGGATCTGGCACAGGACTTCTATCAAGCTTGGTGATTAAGTTGAGTATGAGCCTCTCTTTATTGATAGTATATTTAAAGGGATTGATAAGAGGAATAGGCAGGGGCTTAAGCTTCTGCCTTTTGAATTTTGTTAAAATATTTTTCTATATATTTCATTCCATTTCTCAAATATGGAAAGCCCGAATTCAGATAATAAGTGCACCACTCATGGTTAAACGGTGAGGAGAGATCAACTGCCTGTTGGTGATACTCTGTAGTCGCCAAACAAACATGAGTAGTTACCATGAATTACAAGCAGTTGATCGAGGGACAACGATACCAGATTGAGGCCTATTTACGCGAGGGTTTCAGTTATCGGGAGATAGGAAAACGTCTGAAAGTCAGTCACAGCACAATCAGCCGGGAAGTAAATCGCAATC
>NZ_NIJM01000040.1 GCF_002836945.1 Shewanella chilikensis | reverse complement strand
TCGACCTTCGAGCCTCGACATCCCTGTCTCGGCTACGCCAATTTGCAACAACGCCCGCGGCGGCTCCGGAGGGGTAACGGTGCAATTCTGTAATGATAGCGTTGCTTGAAATTGCAGATAGACCCACAGGCATACGCCTAATTCCAGGCACAGGCGGAACTGTGACCTTCCGAGCCAGGGATGGCGAGGCAGAGCTTACAAGGATGTACTCGAATAACTTCCCTGTTTAACGGCCAGCTCGTCATCCATGACTCGCGCTCGAAAGCACGTTGCTGCGCAACTCTCGCCGTGTCACAGGATCGCCTGTGCGAGAGCGCACCGCAGGTGATGGGCTGCAACTTAGTTGGCAGCTAAGACCAAGTTCATTGGTGAGTTTTGGCTTAAAGCCATGATAGCCGCTGTGCCAGCGGCCTAAAGTCGTGGAGCAAATGCATCCATGCATAACGGCCAGCTCGCCATCCCTGGCTCTCGCTCGTAAGCATGTCGCTACGCGACACTCGCCGCCCCACACTCGACCAAGCGGGGAGCATCAGCAATGAAAAAGACCCAACTCACGTTGGGTCTTTGGGGGGGAATCAACGAGGTTTTGCCGCTCAGGTTGGCGGCAAACGCCTTAAGCCTGTTGCGGTTCCACTGCCCGATAATGATCTTGCATGGTGTAAGAGCGGGCGTAGAGCGCAAACACCAAGGCGGCCAGCAGGGCGAAGCCGGCGAAGAAGAACATCTGGAAGGCGGTGACACTCAGGCCGGTTTCGGCAATCTGATTGGTCACGGCATCGCTCTTGACGCTGGCGTTGGCCAATAGCACCCAGAGGTTGCCCACAGTGACCGACAGTGTCCAGAAGCTCATGATGCTGCCTTTCATCGACTTGGGTGCCTGGCTGTAGGCAAACTCCAATCCGGTGGCAGAAACCAGTACTTCACCGAAAGTCAGCAGCGCATAAGGTAGCACTTGCCAGGTGATGGACATGGGGGTGCCGCCATCCATCATCAGCTGAATGCTGCCTATTACTATCCAAGACAGGCCGGAGAAGGCGATACCGGCGCCCATTTTACGCAGGGCATTGAGACGCACGCCGTTGCGCTCCAGCATGGGGTAGAGCACAAAGTTATTGAAGGGGATCAGCAGCATAACCAGCAGAGGGTTAAGCGCTTGCATCATGGCCGGCTCAAACCAATCCGGCTTGACCATGTCGTTGGCCTGTAAAATCCAGGTGGAAGCCTTTTGATCGAACAGTGACCAGAAGGGAGTGACCAAGGCAAACAGGATTAAGATGCGGAATACGGCGCGCACACCGTCCACCGCCTCTAGTGGATGTTGATTGCGGGCCCGTTCCAGCTGCATGGAGGCGCCTATGCCGACAAAGCCCATCAAGAGCACCATTGCCAGACACAAGGCGGTCACCACTCCCAGGCTGTCGTATTGGGTGAGAGAAAACAGCGCCAGCAGTATGCCTATGGCACTCAGCAGCAAACCTGTATTGGCCTTGCCGGGCACAGGAGTGAAGATGGCGCTCTTGAGCACCGGCAGGAAGCCGTGTGGATCTTTGGGCTCGGGTTGCTGGTGGACATAACGTTTACGGCCACCCCAGAAGAATACCGTGGCGATAAACATCAGTACCCCAGGAATACCGAAGGCCACTGAAGGGCCGAAGAATTTCAGCAGCAGCGGCATCGACAGCGAGGCGAAGAAGGAGCCGAAGTTGATGGTGAAATAGAACATGTCGAAGGCTTTTTGCGCCAACGATTTATTGCTCTGATCGAACTGATCGCCCATGAAAGAGGACACCAGCGGCTTGATGCCGCCCGAGCCCAGGGCTATCAGGAACAGGCCCGAGTAGAAGCCGGTTTTGCTGGTTTCGAAAATCGCCAGGAAGGCATGGCCAATCACATAGACTATGCTGAGCCATAAAATGGTGTGGTATTTGCCGAAGAAACGGTCGGCCAACCAGCCCCCCAAGAGAGGGAAGAAGTACACCCCGATCACAAAGGAGTGGAACACATCTTTGGCTTCACCCTGACGCAGTTCTTCCGGCACCGACAGCAGCAAAGCCGTCATTAGGAAGGGGGTCAGAATGTTGCGCATACCGTAAAAACTGAAACGCTCGCAGGCTTCACTGGCAATGATAAAAGGGATCTGTCGCGGCCAACGCGCAGAGGAAGGTGAGCTCATAATTTACCTTGGTTATTGTCGATTCTAATAAAGGTTGCAGCTATATGCGCATAATCCGGCTTTCCATTCAACTCTGGTGCCTGGCAAAAGCGTATTTTTTGTGAGCTTGAGTACAAATTTGCATCGAAAGTCATGAAAAGGGCAAACTGATTACTCGCATTGGCAGCGGCATTGAGCTGTCATCATAGCGCCACGCTAAACCAAGGCTATCGGGAGCCAGGCACCATGGATACACCCTTGTATGGACCATTGACCATCGATGAATGGCTCAGGCTTAACCTGCAGCGCCAGGGCTTGTTGCAACAGGCGAACTCGGCGGCGGCCGTGATCCGTCAGCTGGGTTATGTGCAGATAGATTCCATCAATGTGGTCGAGCGGGCCCATCACCATGTGCTGCACAATCGGTTGCCCGGTTATCACCCCGAGCAGCTGCAACAGGCTATGGTCGGTAAAGAGGTGTTCGAGTACTGGGCTCACGCCGCGGCCTACCTGCCTATGAGTGACTACAGATACAGCCTGCAGCGCAAACAGCAACTGCGCCAGGGGGATAAACACTGGTTTGAACCGGACGAGCCCTTGATGCGGGAAGTGCTTGCCAGAGTGCGCGCCGAGGGGCCGCTCAAGGCCAGTGATTTTGAACACCCAAGTGATCAGCGTGGCAGTTGGTGGGACTGGAAACCGGCCAAGAAGGCGCTGGAACAGCTATTTATGCGCGGCGAGTTAATGGTGCTGCGGCGGGAGCAGTTTCAAAAGGTTTATGATTTGGCCGAGCGAGTACTCCCGCCGGGCATAGATACCCGGGTGCCCGACGATGAGGAGTTTGGCCGGTATCTGGTGAACCGCTTTCTCAATGCCAACGGTTTTGGCTCAGAGGTCCAGTTTGCCTATCTGCGTAAAGGCATGCGGCCGGTTATCAAGCGGGTGTTGGCCCAGGGGCTGGAGGCCGGTGAACTGCAGCAATTTAAGGTCGATGGTCAGCAGTATTTCTGCCCGGCAGAACTGAGTGCGGCGCCCATGATCCCGGAGCGGGTCTGGCTGCTCAATCCCTTCGATAACCTGGTTATTCAACGTAACCGCTTAAAGCAATGGTTTGGCTTTGACTATCAACTGGAAGTGTACCTGCCGCAGGAAAAGCGAGTTTACGGCTATTTCAGCCTGGCCATCCTCTGGTGCCAGCAGTTTATCGGCCGGGTCGATGTCAAGGCCGACCGGCCGCGCCAATGCCTGCTGTTGCAAAACCTGGTGTTGGAGCCCGAGTATGCCAATCGGCCTTTGGATGATCGATTGCTGGCCGAACTTACCAGGGCCATTGCCGACTATGCCCGTTTCAATGCTTGTGAGCGTTGGAAGTTGGTGCGCAGTAATCACAAGGAGCTAAAGCAGCGCTGGCGCCGTTTGCAAAGTTTATAGTGCCGGCTCGGCTCTGTGCCTGCCTTAAAATAGCCGTTTAGTTGGCTGAGAGGAGTGTGGCATTTTGGTAAACAAATCCCCGCAAGCGGACTTTTGTCCTCAAGGCTTTTTTGGCTTCGCCGGTAGACTCGGACCAGTTTTTATCCGAGGAACAGCTTATGACAGCACATATCAACGCCGCCAAAGGCGATTTTGCCAAGACAGTTATCATGCCCGGCGATCCTTTGCGGGCCAAATACATTGCCGAGCACTTTCTCGATGATGCCCGAGAGGTGACTTCGGTGCGCAATATGCTGGGTTATACCGGCAGTTGGCAGGGTAAACCGGTTTCCGTAATGGGCCACGGCATGGGGATCCCCTCTATGGTGCTTTATGGTCATGAGCTGATCAACGACTTCGGGGTTGAGCGTATCATTCGGGTGGGCAGCCTGGGGGCGACCCAGCGTCAGGTGCAGATGCGTGATGTGATCCTGGCTCAGGCGGCGGGGACAGATTCAGTCACCAACGCCAAGCGCAGCGCAGGTTATCATATGCCGACTTCGGCCTGCTTCCCGCTGCTGCTCAAGGCCTGGGAACAAGCCAAGGCCCAGGGGCTGAATGTCAGAGTGGGCAATGTGTTCAGCGGCGATCTCTACTATGACCCGGATGAAGATCTGATCCCGGCGCTGGAGCGCTTCGGCATTCTGGGGATAGATATGGAAGTGGCCGGTCTCTATGGCCTGGCGCAGCAGTTCGGCATCGAGGCCTTGGCGATTCTGACTGTATCGGATCACTGCCTCACAGGTGAAGAAACCAGTGCCGAAGAGCGCCAGCTGTCATTTAACCAGATGATCTCGCTGGCGCTGGCCGTGGCCTAACGTTGATGGATGATAAGAAATGAATAGTAAAATCACACTGACGGCCATCAGTTTTCTGGCCAACTTTATCATGGCGGGTTTCGCCTCTCAGTTTGGTATGTTGATAGAGCCGATAGCCACCCGCTTCGGGGCCGATGTCAACGATGTGGCTTCAATCTTCTCACTGCTGAACGGCGGCGCCCTGGCGGGTACTGTTGTGGCCTTTTTGTTGATTGAAAAGGTCGGTATCAAGCCGATGACACTGCTGAGCTATGCCGTTATCTTCCTGTCGGCGCTGGCGCTGCATTTGGGTTCCTCATTGACAGTGGTCATGGTGGCCATGACGCTGGTGGGTTTGTGCGGCGGCATCGGCTTGTGTATCGCCGGTACTCTGGTGGTGTCCCTGTGGCAGGAGCGAATCCAGTCCACCATGCTGGTGGTGCAGGATGCCACCTTTAACGTGGCCGGGGTGGTGTTTCCGCTGATCACCACTTATGCGCTGACACACTCACTGGCCTGGAGTTACAGCTATCTGGCAGTAGGCCTGGTGGCCTTGCTGACCCTGGCACTGGCGGCCTTCACCTCATTTAGCCGGGTGCAGGGCCAGGGTGAACAGGCGCAGTCCGCTCAGCGCTCCGAGTGGAACTTCGGTATTATCAGCGGCGGTCTGGGGCTGTTTCTGGGCATGTTGGCGCTCTATACCTTCCTCACTTGGGCGCCTATGTTTGTGAAGCAGAAGTTTGAGATCCCGTTTGAAGAGGCGGGCAATATCATCACCCAGTACTGGTCGGCGGCGTTGGTGGGCGCCTTGATCTCAACCCTGATAGTGACCCGGATGCAGATCCGCCACTTCCTGTTGATGATCATCTCGTTGGCACTGCTGCTCACCAGCTGGATTGTCAGCAGTGGCGATCTGGAAACCCTGGGGTATCTGACCTATGGCTACGGCTTTGTCTGCGCCGCGCTGTATAACGCCTTTATCGCCTATGGGGTTTCCTTTGTGAAACAAGCCAGTAGCCGCAATGTGTCCTTCATTCTGATCAGCGGCAGTGCCGGTGCCATGTTCAGCCCGGCGATTAGCTCAATGGCGGAAAAGATAGTGGGCTTGCAGACCGTCATGTATGCCATTCCTGTGCTCTACGGGGTGATCTTGCTGATGCTGCTGGTGTCCAATTTGGGCTTTAAGCGTCAGGCCGAGGCGGCTGCGGCCTGAGTCTGAATCTCTTTTCAACGAATAGGGGAGCTAAAGCTCCCCTTGCTCGACAAAATCCTGCAGCGCCTTGAGATCCATTATTTCCAGCTTGCCCTTGCTGCGCCGAACCAATCCGGCATCTTCCAGCGATTGTATCGCCCGGCGATAAACTCTGGCGGTGGTGCCGAAACGCTCAGCCTCCAGATAGCCCTTATTGAACCCAGATACCGGCAGGTCATCCAGCTGCTGGTGATAGAGGTCGTAGGCAATGTTGTAGCTGATGGGGTAGAGCATTCGCCGGGTGAAGATGTCCACAGTGTCCTGATAATCTATGGCGATGGCACTGGCGAAAAACAGCGCTAGCCTGGGGTGCTCCCCCAGGGCCTGCTGCAGCTTGTCGGCGGGAATAATGCCACAGGTCAGGGTGGTTTGTGCCAGAATGTCCAACTGGCAGGGGTTTTGGGTGAAAAACTCCATTTCACCGAATAGCTGCGAGTCACATTTCAGGGTGCCGAGTTGAAAGTTGCGGCCGTTGCGGGCGCTGTAGCTCATGGCGATTTTGCCACTGGGCACCAGTACCAGTTGATTCAGCTTCTGTCCCTGCTGCATCAAGGCCTCTCCCGGCGCAAAGCGGCGCTGCTCGCTGACGCAACTGAGCAATACCCGCTCCACCAGAGGGTAGTCTGATTGCCATTCCTGGGAGTATCTGCCTTGGGTAAGAGGTTTAAGCTGCATCTTGGGGTCGAAAACTAGGGCTTGGTGGAGGAATTATCCTGCCAATGGCGCAGATGGCAAGCAAGGATTGGTTGCAGCCGCGGTTTCATGATTGACCTTTGTCGTCAATCATGGAACCCTATCGGCATTCTTGGGCCATACAGAGCAAAGTGCAGCATGGGGTTTTCACTCGGTGTTAACCGCTTTTCCCTCAAAGACAGGGCGCTGGTGTCATTGATCATCAGTCTGCTGGTGATCCTGCTCTGTTTTGGTCAGCAGCTTTCGCTGTTTGGTTCCTGCCCGCTCAAGGCCCAACATCAGCTGACGCAACTTGGTGTTGATACTGCGCCGACTCACGCCAATGATGCGAGCAAGGCGCAGCTCAATGAAGAGCCCTGTCATCTGTCTTCCCATATGCTGAACCTGCAACCTGTGGTGTTGCAACTGGGACTCACGGCCCTGTTGCTGTTTCTGCTGTTGCTCAACTGGCTCGGCAGTACCCGACCTTTCAGTGTTTATCTCTCCCACCCCATAGTCTCCAAACGAAGGCGACACTCAGTGTTGTGCGTGTATCTGGAATGAAAACATCCTGAACTCTTGCCGGTTAACACCGGGTTCTGATGTTTTGTTTTGGAGCTAATTTCATGTATTTAAAAAGAATATGGCATGCCTTCGCGGTATGTCTGATGCTGCTCAGCCAAGTAGTCTTGGCAGAGCCGCTGAGCAGTGGCTGGCTCAAGCACCCGGATCATCCTCCGGTTAAGGTGCAACTGACGCTGGCCGATGTTGATGCCGACCAAGTCGGTGAGCTCAACGCCCTGCTCGATGTGGCCCTGAGCGGCGACTGGAAAACCTACTGGCGTGCGCCGGGGGAAGGCGGGATCCCGCCGACCCTGGACTGGTCCGCCTCGGAGAACATTGCCGCGGTCGACTGGCACTGGCCCTTGCCGCAGCGCTATGTGTTGCAGGGCATAGAAACCCTGGGTTACAAGGGCGATACCTTGTTTCCACTGACTATTCGCCTCAAGGATCCCGGGCAGCCATTTCGGCTCAAGGGCACCCTGACCCTGTCTTCCTGCACCAATGTCTGTGTGTTGACCGATTACCCTGTGGAGCTGAGCGCTCAGGCCGCCGGGCTTAAGGCCGATGATGGCTTTTTGCACCAGTGGGGCGAGGCGATGGCCAAGGTGCCACAGGGCAATGGCGGCGCGGTATTGCAGTCGATTGTCTGGGATGAAAAGCAGCAGTTGCTGCAACTGGCTATAGAAGCCGCAAGCCCCTGGCAACAGGCAGATCTGTTTCTGTTCGGCGAGGATGAGACAGTCAGCGAGCTAATCTTCTCCCGGCCGCAGATCCAGACAGATGGCAAACGGCTGACCGCCACTTTCGGGGTTAAACACTGGCTGGGAACGCCGGATCTGGAGGGCAAGCCACTGTTGATTCACCTGGCCGACACACACCTTTCGGCCGAACTGAGCGGCGCCATCGCCACAGGTCATGTTGCCAAGCCGCAGCCGAGCCTGCCGTTGTGGAGCCTGTTTCTGATGGCGCTGGCCGGTGGCCTTATTCTCAACATCATGCCTTGCGTATTGCCTGTGCTGGGTATGAAGGTGCACGGGGTCATGATGAGCAGCCAGGGCAGTCGCAGTCAGGTTCGCGGCCATTTTATGGCTTCGGCACTGGGTATTTTGCTGTCCTTCTGGTTGATTGCCGCCGGTCTTAGCTTGCTGAAGTTGTCCGGTCAGTCGCTGGGCTGGGGGATACAGTTCCAGCAGCCCTGGTTTATCGGTTTTATGGTGTTGCTGACCTGGGGCTTCGGCCTCAACCTGCTGGGGATGTTTGAAATCAATCTGCCTTCCAAGTGGCAAACCCGCCTGGCCGGTGCCGGTGATGATTCGCGCCTCGGCCACCTATTGCAGGGGATGCTGGCCACGCTGCTGGCTACGCCATGTACCGCGCCGTTTCTCGGTACTGCGGTGGCCTTCGCCCTCGGCGCCGACTATCCCATGCTGTTTGCCCTTTTCAGCGCCATGGGGCTGGGAATGGCCTTGCCCTGGCTGATGTTGGCGTTGTGGCCGGCGTTGGCGCAGCGTTTACCCAAGCCCGGGCGCTGGATGAGTTGGGTCAAGCCTGTGTTCGCGCTGATGATGCTGGCAACCTGTCTCTGGCTGCTGAGTCTGCTGCAAAGCTTCTTCTCCGTTGCGGCTATCTTGGGGCTGGGCGCCTTGATGTTGTTGCTGACACTGGGACTGCTGGGCAAGCGTTACGGCACTCAGGTAATGGTGTATGCCATTGGCGGCAGTTTTCTGTTTGCCAGCCTGGCGCTGGGGGTTGGTTATCTGACCCGGGATGCCTGGGTCAGCCCTTTGCCTTCGGATCACCACTGGCAACCGCTGAATTTGGTGCAGCTCAAACAGGCAGTCGATGAGGGCAAGACAGTGTTTGTCGATGTCACGGCCGACTGGTGCATTACCTGTCAGGCCAACAAGGTGGGGGTGCTGCTGCAAAACCCTGTCTATGATGCCCTTGGCGATGACAGAGTGCTGCTGATGCGTGGTGACTGGACCAAACCCAGCGAGGAAATTACCGCCTACCTCAAGGCCAATGGACGCTTTGGAGTGCCTTTTAATCAGGTCTATGGCCCGGGAACCCCCGCCGGTAACCCATTACCGGTAATCCTCAGCAGCGATGGAGTATTGGCGGCCTTGGCCGAAGCGGAGAGCAGACAATGACCCAGGAAAATAAACTGGCCCACAAGGGGCTTCAATGGCTCAAGACCCTGCTCGGTTATGGGTTATTCATTCTGGTGGTGAGTGTTGCCCTCGATGCCTTTCGCAGCCGTGAGATGCCGGAAACCCTGCCGCTGCAAACGGTTCAGAGCCTGGCCGGCAGTCAGCTGGATATTGCCGCCATGAGTATGGAGCGCCCGGTCATTCTGTACTACTGGGCCAGCTGGTGTGGCGTCTGTCCCTTGGTGTCCGGCACTGTAGATGGTTTCAGTGACAGTGAGCAGGTGGTGACCGTGGCGCTGCAGTCGGGCAATAACACCCAGGTTAAGCAGTACCTGCAAAACAAGGGCTACGGCTTTGAGGTAGTTAATGATCCCAGCGGCGCCTTGGCGCGCTCCCTTGGAGTGTCGGCGACACCGACGCTATTGTTTATTTATCAGGGCGAAATCCGCAGCAGCACCACAGGAGTCACAAGTTGGCCGGGGATCTGGCTGCGACTCTGGCTGACAAAAATGAATTTAATTTGAGGAATAACAAGATGAAGTATTGGATAGTATTGAGTGCCTGGCTGCTGGCGGCCAGCGGCAGTTTACAGGCGGCAGAGCAGAAGCTGAGCCAACAAGAGGAACAGCAACTGGGGCAGATCCGCAGCATTTTGCTCAAGCATCCGGAGATCATTCCCGGCGTGCTTGGCAGCATAGAGTCTTATGTGGAGCAGCGGCAGTTGCAGCAGCAAGCGCTGGCCAAGCACAAGGACTGGCTGTTCAATAACCCGCAGATGCCGACTATGGGCAGCAGCAAGCCTGAGTTACAGCTGGTGGTGTTTACCGACTATAACTGCCCCTACTGCAAGCGGATGGAACTGGAATTTGCCAAGCTTTTAAAGGAGTTCCCAAACTTGCAGGTGGTCAATGTGTTTGTGCCATTGAGGCAGATAAAGGCCCAGGGCACTGAGCTTTCTTCCGGCGCCTTTGCCCTCGAAGTCTGGCGGCAGGATCGTAAGGATTTCCCCCGGGTACATGAACTCTTGATGGCCAAGAATGGCATGCACACAGGGAATTCACTGCAGCAGGTCGCCAAGGCCACGGGCACAGAACAATACCTCAAGCCCAGCGGCCGCGCCGACGAGTTGATGCATACCAATGTGAGAGTCTTCTCTGAATTGGGCTTTGGCGGCACGCCGACTCTGCTCATAGGTGATGAGGTGATCCCTGGTTATATCGACTATGCCACCCTCAAGGCCGTGGTGCAGCAGGTGCTGGAGCGCCAAGGGTAATTGGCTTGCGGCAGTTATCGCCTTTCTGGGATAATTGCCTGTCGCCGGGGCGAGCGCCCCGGCTTTCCCCGCACAGATGATTAAGAGTCGAGATGAAACACGTAAGCCTGCAGTTGACCGAAGACGGGTCACATACTCTATTTAATGCCGAGCTCAATGAGACCTATCACTCCCACAAGGGGGCGTTGGCAGAATCCCGTTATGTGTTTATCCACGCCGGGCTCGAGCAGGTGTTGCAGGACTTTGACCATCTGGCGATTCTGGAAGTGGGCTTCGGCACCGGGCTCAATGCCCTCATGACCCTGGGGAAGGCGCTGGAGCTGGCAAAGGCGCGTCAGCAGAGTGGCTTGGCGCCGCTGCCGATGCGCTATGTCACCATAGAGCCTTATCCCTTGTCCGCCGAGCTGATTGAAGGACTGAACTACAAGGGCATGCTGCCCGACTGGTATGCGCCGCTGTTCGATGCCTTGCACGCCGCCCCCTGGGATCAGGATGTGGAAATCATGCCGGGTTTTGTGCTGCGTAAGGTCAAGGGCAAACTGGAGCAGCTCGAGTGGCAGGGCGAACCCTTTAACTTGGTGTATTACGATGCCTTCGCCCCCAGCAAGCAGCCGGATGTATGGGCGCTGGATAACTTCAAAAAGTGTTATGGGTTGCTGGAGCAGGGCGGCTTGTTGGTGTCTTACTGCGCCAATGGCCAGTTCAAGCGAGATCTCAAGGCCGCCGGTTTTCAGGTAAAAGCTTACCCCGGCGCCCTTGGCAAGCGCGAGATGACCCGCGCCTGGAAGTTAGACCCGCTTTAAGCTGCGACGCAGGCCGGGCAAGGCCTCCAGCGAGCACAGCAGCAGTCCGGCCCAGATGAGGGAGAAACTCACCAGTTTCACCTCGTCAAACACCTCTCCAAAGATAACCACCGCCAGCAAAAATTGCAGGCTGGGCTCAATGTATTGCAGCAAACCCACCATGGACAGACTCGTGTATCTCAGCGCCAGGCTGAATAGGATCAGCGGCGCTAGCGTCACGGGCGCCGAACCGATATAGAGCATAATGCCTTCGCTGCCGCCAGCCAGTGCGGCGCTTTGCTCTGTGGCCAGCAGATAACAGAGGTAGCCCAAAGCAAAGGGCGTCAGCAGCAGTGCCTCCAGTGTGACCGAAGTGAAGGAGTCAAAGCGGATAAACTTTTTCAGCAGCCCGTAGAGGGCAAAAAAGCTGCCCATCACCAGCGACAACCATGGCAGGCTGCCATATTGATATACCTGCCAGCCAATACCGGCAATGGCCAGCACCACGGCGGCCAGTTGCGCCTTGCTCAGCTTGTCGCCGAGGAACAGTACCCCCAGAGCGATGGCAAACAGAGGATTGATAAAGAATCCCAGGCTGGCCGCCAGTACCTGGCCATGGGTCAGGGCCCAGGTGAAGCTGACCCAGGAGATACACATGATAAGCCCGGCGGCAAAGCACAGCAGCAAGGAGCGTTTATCACGCCACAGCGCGCCAAAGGCAGGTAACGGCCGTCTCAGCAGGACAAAGGCCAGCAGCATAAAGGGCACAGACCAGATGACCCTGAAGGCCAGCAACTCGAAGATGGCCGCATCCGGCAGCAATTGATAGTAGAGGGGTAATATTCCCCAAAGCACGAAAGAGAAGGCCGCCAGAGCGTTTCCCTTGAGAGAGCTGGACATGATTTTCACCGAAACAACACAATACTCGGATATGGCGGCTATTCTGGCATGGCCCTTATAAAAGGGAAGTGAATTAACTCACTGTTTAAAAAATCTTTTCATTCTTTAAACTCAACTGGCTGCGTGAGCATTAATTCTTGGACTTTTAAACTCCATTTTCCCCTTTTTTGATTGGCCTCAGAGCTCTCAAAATGATCTTGGTTATTTTGCGAGGGGGCGGCGTTCCTGATGGCGAACAGCTTGAGTGAGTCGGGGAAAGTGGGCAGCCAATTCGGCTTCTCATCGATTTACTCAAGCTGAGCGTTGGTGCGTCTTCAGTCTGAAACTGTGAGCCTATTCTTTTACCTGAGCCTATTATTTTACACCTGTCGGACTTTGCATCCGTTACGCGAGTCGCTAGAGTATCAAGATTTTCTGATGAACAGGATGGATAGATGGAACCCGGATTCTGGCATGAACGCTGGCACAAACAGCAGATAGGTTTTCACCAGCAGGATATTAACCCCTTCTTGGTAAAGTACTGGTCCACACTCGGGCTTAGGGGCAATGAGCAGGTTTTTGTTCCACTTTGTGGCAAGTCTTTGGACATGTGTTATTTGGCCGAGAAGGGCCATGATCTGCTCGGCTGTGAACTGAGCGAGTTGGCGGTAAGGCAGTTCTTTGAAGAGAATCGCCTTGCGTATCAACAGAAAGCCTTTGGCGAACTGCAGGCGTTTTCCAGTGAGCAGATGACCTTGCTACAGGGAGATCTCTTTGCATTGCAGGCTCAGCAATTGGCGTCGGTAGGTGCTTTCTACGATAGGGCAGCGTTAATCGCCTGGCCTGAGGAGATGCGTTTGCAATATGCCGCCAAGCTGGCTGCCTTGTTGCCGAGTGGTTGTTGTGGCCTGTTGATCACTCTGGAATATCCTCAGGATATGCTCAAGGGGCCGCCATTCAGTGTGACCCGGGAGTGGATAAGGGAGCATATGAGCCAGTGGTTTGAGGTCTCTCTGCTGGAGCAAGCCGATGTGTTGGCCGATAACCCCAGGTTCATTGCCAAAGAGGTGCCTTGGCTCAATGAGAGTGCTTATCTTTTGAAACGTAAATAAGTTTCTCTGGCGAAGATAAGCGTTGAAGGCGTGAACAGCGCTTGGTTAAAAGCTCGATAAACAAAAAGGCGACCCTGAGGTCGCCTTTAGTGTCTATAACTACTATCTCAACAGAGATTAGAAGTCGTAACGTACACCCACGGTGAATACGTTGTCGTCTTGCAGGTCCTGTTTAACACCTTCTACTACGTGCTCACCTTCGTAATGAGCATAGTGACCATATACCAGAGTTGACTTGGACACACGGTAGTCGGCACCCACAGTGATGTTGGTCACTTCGATATCGGTACCATTAAGTTTGTGCTTTTCTACAACATCACCATTGATTTTGGTGTACTTGATGTCGTTACCATAGTACTTACCTTCACCTGATTCATCATAGCCGTATTGCAGCTTCAGGTTAACGCCGTTCAGGTTGTAAACTACGTTGACGAAGTAAGTGTTGTTATCGTCTTTTTTGATAACATCTTCAGAGTTCTGATACAAAGCACCGATTTTGAAGTCGCCCAGTTTAACTTGACCTACGGCGCGGTAAGCGTCGATGTTGCTGATGCCTTTGTTGTAGGCGATAGCTGCATAGTAGTTCTGAGCCTTCAGCTTCTTGTCACCGAGGGTGGCACTCAGAGCGTACTGGCTCTCGTCGCTTTCATTTTTACCTTCGTTGTTATCGTCAACCAGGTAAGTGGCGTTCAGAGTGATCAGGTCAGCGATCTTTGGAGAGTAGTACCAGAAACCGTCAGCGCTACGGGTCTGACCACCAACCAAACGGTCGATATCCGCGTTGGTGTTACCGAATGCGTCAACGCCGCCTTCAGCTTGCTTGAATACAGTGTCGTTACGACCGACCAGTACAGTACCATAGGCGGTCTTGGCACCCAGGTAAGTGTTACGGGCTTTGAAAGTGTCACCTGTACCTGAAGTGTTTTCTACCTGGAACTCCATCTGATAGATGATGTCTACACCATCAGTCAGCTTCTCGGAACCTTTTACACCCAGGTTTGAGAAGTTGTTTTCAATATAAGTACCAGAGTTGTTTTCGTTGGCAAAATTATTGGTATCAATCCCATTAGTGCCAGTTTGCAGAGTGGCACCTGTGTCAGTATGAGTTACAGACAGATCCAAACGGCCATACAGAGTTGGGCCATCAGCCAGCGCACCGAAAGAGGCTGCGGCCAGAACTGTTGCTACTGACGCAGAGATAAGGGTCTTCTTCATGTGTTGTGCTCCCTAGAACCTGAGTTCTAATCCATGTATTTATGGTTATTTAACAAACGAGTGTTCCTGGATTTGCAGCGGACATCCTGTCCGTCGCAAAGCTGCGCTGATTCTTACAGTTTTGTTTCTTCAAGATTGTGGCCTAGATCAAACTTTTTGCCCCATTTCGCCAGGAAAAGCGTCAATCTGTGACAAAAATGTCCATTTGGTTCAAAAACCACCCAGAAGCTATTGTTCACAAAATCAGCATGTTCATCTTTTCGCTATAAAAAGATAATTTTGCAGTATGAAGGACTGTATCTGTTGGTTATTTTTAATAAAACAAATTGTAAATTAGTGATAGATGAAGTTTTAATAAAAGTGAAATTTTTCAGCACAAAAATGACATTTATGTGCACTGGTTCTCATTTGAACCGCCAAATCAGCTCCTGACAGAGTCGACGCAAATCTCTTCAAGTGCCGGTTAATATGCCTTATGACAGAGAGACTTTGATCCTGTTACACCCTTGGCTTGGGGATAGTCGGGTATTCGGCTAAAATGCCGCCGAAGAAAATTGGGAACCAAGTTATGCAAGATACAGACTCAGAGCTGTTGGAGGCGGAAGCCTATCAACAGCGTTTTGGCGGCATCGCCCGTTTATATGGTGTTGCTGCACTGGCGGCCTTTTCCAAGGCTCATGTGATGGTGATAGGTATAGGTGGCGTCGGCACATGGGTCGCCGAAGCTTTGGCTCGTAGTGGAATCGGGCATATCAGCCTGATGGATCTTGACGATGTGTGTGTCACCAATACCAACCGTCAGATCCATGCGCTGGCAGACACCATAGGAGAGTCCAAGGTTGCTGTGATGGCGCAGCGGATTAAGGCGATTAATCCATTGTGCCGGGTGGATGAAATAGAAGATTTTATTGCTGCAGATAATCTGAGCCAGTATCTGTCGCAGGACAAGGGCATAGACTTTGTGGTGGACTGCATAGATTCGGTAAAGCCCAAGGCGGCCTTAATCGCTTGGTGCAAACGCAATAAGATTAAGTTGGTGACTATCGGTGGTGCCGGTGGTCAGACAGACCCAACCCAGATCCAGCAAACGGATCTGGCCAAGACTTTTCAGGACCCATTGCTGGCTAAGGTACGTAACTTGCTGCGCAAAGAATATGGTTTCAGCAAGAATCCACAGCGGCGTTTTGCCGTTGATGCCGTGTTTTCCAGTGAACACCTCAAGTATCCTCAGACCGATGGCAGTGTTTGTTCCACTAAGGCTGGCGCCCAAGGTAGTATGAGAATGGATTGCTCCTCAGGGTTTGGTGCTGTGACCATGGTGACCGGCAGCTTTGGCTTTGTGGCCGCAAGTCGGGTTTTGGCGCGCTTGGCGCAGGAAGCCAGTACTCCCGGCGGCAATACCAAGGCTGAATAAACAGCACAAAACATGATCTGAGTCTAATGTGGCAAGTGTCTGGGTTGTTAGAATCCAGACACTTTTTCGCTACAGATATTAAGCTTATGCGACAAGCGCTGCTCAATCGTTTCCTGCGGTATGTCAAACAGGATACACAAGCTGATCCGAATTCCCTATCTGTTCCCAGTTCTCAAGGCCAGGTGGCCTTCGCCAGTCAGTTGCAACAAGAACTGCTCGAGCTGGGATTTGATGATGTCTTCCTCAGTGAATCATGCTGCCTTTATGCCAAGTTACCGGCGAATACTGCTAAGGTACCGGCAATTGGTTTTCTGGCTCATATGGATACGGCGGCGGATTACTCCGGTGCCGGGGTCAAACCTCGGGTGATCGCTGACTATCAAGGACAAGTTATTGAACTGGAGCAGGGGGAAGAGCTTAGTCCTGAGCAGTTTCCTTCGTTGCTGAACTATCTCAATAAAACACTGATCACTGCCGATGGTACTACGCTATTGGGGGCTGACGACAAGGCAGGTATCGCCGAAATTGTCACGGCACTACACTATCTATTGCAGCACCCTGAAATCCCCCATGGTGAGATCAATCTCTGTTTTACACCCGATGAGGAGATAGGCCGAGGTACTGATGGTTTGGATCTCGAGCTTTTCGGTGCAGATTGGGCCTATACGGTTGATGGTGGCGCAGTTGGCGAACTTCAATATGAAAACTTCAATGCCGCCACTGCGGTGATCACCGCCAGAGGCAATAATTGTCATCCCGGCAGTGCCTATGGGGTGATGGTCAATGCCTTGACCATGGCCGCCAGGTTCCATGCCAGAATGCCACTCAATGATGCGCCAGAGACCAGCGAAGGTTATCAGGGCTTTTTCCACCTGTTATCCATGGAAGGCCAGACAGAAGAAGCCAGGTTGGTATACCTGATAAGGGATTTTGACCGCGCTCAGTTTGAGCAACGTAAAACCTGGCTGCAAGAATCTGTGGCTAAATGCAATGCTGAGCTGCAGGCCGGTAGTCTGGAGATCTGTATCAGCGACAGCTATTACAATATGAAGGACTGTATATTGCCTGTGCCTCATGTGACAGATATTGCCTGTCAGGCGATGGAGATGGCAAACATCACACCGGATATCAAACCTATCCGCGGTGGCACTGACGGTGCGCAATTGTCCTGGAAGGGACTGCCTTGTCCCAATCTTTTTGCCGGCGGCCACAATTTTCATGGCAAACATGAGTATGTCTGCCTTGAGTCAATGGAAAAGGCGGTAGAGGTGATCATCAATATCGCCAGGTTAACGACTCAGAGATACGCCGAGTAATCTAAATAAAGAGTTCCACCCTGTCGTCATCAACGGGGCGGGACTCTATCACAGCCGGGAAGCGAACCCTAAAGTGAGCGCCGCCGAGGTTTGAGTCATTGGCAAGGGTGATATTGCCCTTCAGTAGTGTGACGGCATTGAAGGCCGCCGCCAATCCAAGCCCGGTGGCGCCGGTTCGTCTACTGGTGGTAAAGAAAGGCTCAAAGATCTGGCCGGCAATCTCGGGTGCGATTCCTTTGCCATTGTCTTCGATATCCAGCAGTAGTTCTTGACCCTGCTGTTGTGCGCTGATGCTGATCTTATGGTTGGAATCACCCTCAAAGGCGTGCGCATAGGCGTTGGAAAGTATGTTGATCACTATCTGCTTCAGCAGGCTGTGGCTGCTGGTAAGCCAAAGATCGGCCTCGACCTGAATCTCCACATCTACCTGTAATTGCTTGAAAGATAGCGCTACAGCATCGGCAAATTCCTGCAATACCTGGGGTAGCAGCATCTGTTCGTGCACCTCATTGCCTTGCTCGGCAGCAATCGCCTTGAACTTCTGGATCAGGTTACTGGCGCGGGTAATATTACTGATGATCAGTTCACAGCTTTGTTGATATTCGTTGAGGATGGTATTGAGCTCTTCTAGTGTAGCGCCATCGTTTTGCAACAGCTCAACCAATTCATTGATATGCTGTAGCTGACTACTGGCAGCGGTGAGGCAGATACCTATCGGGGTGTTTATCTCATGGGCTATGCCGGATACCAGACCGCCGAGCGCGGCCATTTTCTGCTGTTCGACCATCACCTGTTGAGCCCGTTCCAACACCAACAGCGACTGTTCAAGTTCTTTGGTTTGCTCTTTGACCTGCCTTGCCAACTCATCTTTATAGCTGCGTTCCAGTTCCAGTAGTCTTTCCCTGTCGCTCAGGGCTTCTTGTAGTTCGTAGCGGGAGCGGTTCAACTGGGTGAAGGAGGCGCGCAGCTGTTGCTGCATCAAATTGATGGCCAGGGCAACCTGGGTAAATTCTCCCTGTTTGTCCCGGCGCTTAAACTGCAGTGGTTGATAATCCTGCTCCAAATCGAGCTGTGAGCAGTACTCACTCAGTTGCAACAGGTGCCGGGTAATAGTGGCCCAAACCAGATAGAGAATGAAACCGGCCACCAGAAAGGTCTTGATACCATTGGCCACTAGTATCAGTAAGGCCTTGTTCACCAATCTGTCGTAGATTTTGGAGAGATCGGCTTGAACTCTTAGCTCACCGACATTGAAGTTCTGGCTGCTGGTCTTGTGCACCAAAGGAAAGCGCTTCTCTATTACACCTTGGTCTCTGTACTCGCCGGCTGTCCATTCTTTACCGCTGTCATCTTTTATGACCACATAGCTGGTATCCGGCAGTTGATTGAGACCGTTGAGTTGAGTTTTGATAAGTCTCTCATCTATCACCCAGATACTTGCCGCCAGCACATCCAGGTTAGCCTTTTCAATATTGGCAAACTCATCGTTGATTCGGCCAATGTCCCCCTTGTAATCAGAAACCAACTGCAAACCTGTGGTCACCAGAGTGATCAGAGAGCTGAACAGGATAATAGCCAGAGTCAGCCTGCGGCCTATGGGACTACTGATGAGCTGTTGTATAAAATCTGGCATTAATATCAACTATTTTAAGTGCTTGCTTTGGATAGCTTTAAGCATAGCTTCGCATCTGACTTTCGCGGTTTTTTTGTCGTTATATTAAGCCGCGGTACTTTGAATGAATTTGGCATTGGTTTTGCTTGATTAGTGATTGGAACAATTTTCTGACGCTGGATAGAGCCATGAAGAGACTGAAATTTGAGGTATTGAAAGAGGGCAAGTTCAAGGCCGCTGCATTGCAACTGACATTGTGGGTGCTGCTGATCACCACATTGCTGCTGTTTATGCCAAAGTCCTTGTTGGCTCTGTTGCATTTGGAATCCTGGGTAGATACCAATGCCCACTATATTGGCCTGACATTGCTACTGGCTTTGGCCTATATCGGCGCGCTGGCTGTCAACTTTTTGTTGGATGAAGCGATAAGTCGTTTGAGTGAGCGCCGAATCAACGAAATGATTGAAGCTAAGGTGAAGTTGTTGGATCCGGCCGAGCGGGCCTTGTTACGAGAGTTCTTTTTGCAGGGAGCCAGTGTTTTGACCCTGCCGCAAAATGAGGCTCCCGTACAGGCGCTGCTCAAGGCGCATATACTCGAGAGCCTGGGAAATGAACGCCATTACGCTATTCAAGGCCCCACCGCCGAGTACAAGATAGCGATGGCAGCCCGTAAGCATTTAAATCGAAGAGTGTTGCGCCTTCCTCCGGGAGAACCGAGTCAGGAGGAGTTGCAATACCTTATCAAGGCAAGACCGCAATTTATCAATGCTATTGCCCAGGTGCGGAAACACGCGGCTTAATCGCACTAAAAAAGAGGGCAGCCACAGGGCTGCCCAAGCAATACTCAAAAATGTCATTGCATTTAAAAGAACATGGAAGTCAAAGCTAAGGCTTTGCTGACTTTACAATAAACATCCACATAATGTAGGAGATGATCCCGATAGTACTGAAGATAACTATCATCGACAGTAAACCTATGGGGTTTCCGAACATTAGATCTAACCAGAATGCCATCACTGAAGTCCTCTTTCTTGTAAAGTCAAAGCTAAACTAATCAAATTTGCTAAAACTGAAGCTGATCTCGATCAACAAATGTTGTCAGAGTTGTTAATTGGGTAAATCGCCTTGTTAAAACATGAGCTGTATCATGTTTTGCTTAAATTAGCGGAGGGGGAAGCAAGGGCGTTATTTCACTGAAGGGAATAGGAGCAAAGGATAATATTCATTATCACACTAAAGGAGTAGGGTGGCTTGGGCTGAGATTGTTCATGCAAGGAGCGTGCGATGCAAACATCCCAAGGTCTTTCGAAATTGATATTAAGCCGGTGGCAGTTTTATCTGCTGTTGCTCTTGTTGCTTTACCCCCTGTGGAGCCTGTTACACGGCGGCAGTTATCTCGCCTTTGGTTCTCTATTGGTTGCCTTGATAGTGCTGACTTGGCTTGGTGCCAGACAGCTGTCCAATCTTAAGCGTTTGGAAAACGCTGCCCGTCACCTGGGAGAAGGCGATCTCAGCTATCAGTTGTCGGAGCAGGATGCCGGCATGTTCCATTCTGTGGTTCACGGCATCAACCGTATGGGAGAGGATGTTGGCCGCACGATTCTGTCTTTGGTCAATACTGCCGATACGATGAAGAGCGTGGCCATGGATATCAAATCTATCAGCGATGCCGCCCATACCGGAGTGGAGGAGCAGGAAAAACAAGCGGAATTGGCCGCGACCGCTATGAACCAGATGGTTGCTACCGTGCAGGAAGTCAGTCGTAACGCAGCTTGTGCTGCCAATGCTGCGGAGGAAGCCATGCAGGCAGCCCGCAGCGGTGACCAAACCGTCAAAGAGGTGGTAAGGCAGATAGATGATATGTCGGCTCAGGTTGAGCGAACTCAACAAGTGATTGCCCGCCTGGCCGAAGACAGCAACAACATAAGCACCATTATAGACACCATTTCCCAAGTGGCTGAGCAAACCAATCTGCTGGCGCTCAACGCCGCTATAGAGAGTGCCCGCGCCGGCGAGCATGGCCGAGGTTTTGCCGTGGTTGCCGATGAAGTTCGTAGTCTGGCACAGCGAACATCCACAGCTACGGTCGATATCCAGCAGCAGATACTGCAGTTGCAACAAGGGGCCGATGAAGGCGTGAAAGTGATGCGAACCAGTGTCGAGCAGGCCAGCGCCAGCCATGCGATGGCTCATCAGGCGCAGCAGGCATTGGGGCAAATTGTGGCGCAGATTGAAAGCATCACGGACATGTCGCATCAAATAGCGGCGGCTTCGGAACAACAGCAGACAGTTGCTGAAGAGATCAGCAGCAATATCTCCTCCATGGCGCAAGTGGCGGTCGAGAATGCCAAAGAAACCCACAGTACCAACCTATCCAGTCTGAAAGTATTCAATATGTCGCAGGAGATCAGTTCCCTGCTTGGTCGCTTCCATGTCGACAAACGGGCGATGGAACAGCTGGAGAAACGTCATCGTTTTGTTGAGTGGGGGCCGCAATTGGATCTCGGCATGGAAGAGATCAATCGTCAGCACCAACGTCTGGTATCCCTGATCAATGAACTGCACCGCACTCTGGAAGAAGCTTACGGCCTGGAAGCTATTAAACGCATAGTACAGGGGCTGGTGGATTACACTGCCAATCATTTCGCCTATGAAGAGGAGTTATTTGCCCGTTTCGGTTACCCGCAAACCGAACAGCACAAGCTCAAGCACCAACAATTGGTGGCTAAGGTACTGGATTTCCAGAAGCGAGTGGCCAATGGTGAAGATGTTGCCGATGAATTGATGGCCTTCCTCAAATCCTGGCTTATCAACCATATTCAGGGTAGCGACAAGGAGTACACAGGTTTCCTAATTGCCCGCGGAGCCCAGTAGTCAGAGCGAATTTTGTCCAACCGAACAGGATTTTGGCAAACAGGCTCGTAAAGCGCTTGCCATTGAAGTGAGCACAGGTATAATGCCGTTCACTCGCCGATGAGACTTCGTCGCGAAACAATCTATATGTGCCAGAGTGGTGAAATTGGTAGACACAGGGGATTCAAAATCCCCCGCCCTTAAAAGCGTGTCGGTTCGAGTCCGACCTCTGGTACCATCTCTCCTAGAGAGAACAGAAACCGACCTTGAGTCGGTTTTTTTGTTTTCAGCTCCGAGTCAGGTCTGAGCAAGTTATTGCGCCACGCGCGTGTCGGCTGGAAGGCCAGCCCCGTCGCTCCGACCTCTGGTACCATCTCTCCTAGAGAGAACAGAAACCGACCTTGAGTCGGTTTTTTTGTTTTATAGAAAAAACGGGAGCCTTGAGGCTCCCGTTGGCAGTTGTTTACTTCAACTTTGCATCAATCGTTCAGGTGGGCACAGCGACCAAACTCGGCTCCGCCTTTAACGGCAGCAACAACCTGTTTAGGGAAGCTGAGCTGAACATCCTGGCCATCCCGGCAGACAAAGGCTTTGTTCAGATCGACATCGATAGACAAGACAGCGCCTGCAATACCCCCCATCATTTCAGAGCCGTTGGCACTGATGGCAAATGGGTTATCTATGGTCAGTGCCTTGGCTTCGGTAACGCCCTGCTTGGCGAAGAACTCCCTGGTGCTCATCCAGCCCAAACCTTCCAGGTAGATACCACCACTGAAACCGGTAAACAGGCTACCGGAGCGAGCGGTAATCATCGACAGATCGTCGCTGGCATCAAGCAGCAGCATACGCGGTACGCCAAACTCGGCGCTGATGCTGTCGTGATCCCAACCTTCGGCACACAGATTACCCAGGAAGAAGTGATTGAAAGGTACCTGCTCACACCAGCGCAGGCTACCTATGTTCTCCTGTTGGCCCGAGTCCGTATGCCACAGGGTGACTCCGGTGCGAGTGCCAAAGCCAACCGTGCTGCCGTCGTTGGATATCACCGAGGAGTCCTGGGCGCCAAACTCAGCCGAGGTGTCGTGGAAGCGGCCATCGACCCAGGCAACCTGACTGGTGCCATCATAAGTGCCGGTAATGGTACTGCCGTTGCCGGCTATCCTGTCGGCACGCAGCCATTGAACCTTTTCGGCAAATTGGTAAGGCAGTTGCTGCATACCGGCCTTCTTGGTCCAGATAAAGGGCACTATCTCGTCCTTGAATGCACTCTGGCAGGCGCCGTTACCGTCAGTATCCAGATAGGCTGTGCCAACAACTGTGTCGCCGCTATCGTCCATATCCCAGACATAGCTGGAGTTGGTGCCTGACTGCCCCGAGCCACCGCAGCTGTTACCGTTGAGATCCCCAAGCGAGGTTAGTTTGTCGCTGCGCAGATCCCAGATGGCGGCATTGCTGATGCCGTTGCCACTGAAGTCCGCCATGACACCGGCCTTGGTAGCGTTTTTGTTCATGGTGGGGTGTCCGGCAACCACGGCATTACCGGCTGGGTGCAGCTCGAACAGGGCCTTCTTGGTGCTGTCATAGAGGAAAGGTGTAGTGCCGGTTATCCCCATGGCACGTTTGCCGTTCTTGGCATGATCCAGCACAAAGGCGCTTACCAGCGGGGTATATTGGATGCCATCTGTGTAGCCGTTGAAATAGATATCGGCCTGTTTGGTTACTCCGGCTTCGGCAATGATAGGAGTGAAATCACAGGCGCTATCGCTGGCCGGATTGCTACTTTCATTGCTGTTCCAGTATTCGGCCTCTGACAAGAGGGCGGTTTGTTGGGTAGGATAACCACCGGCCTTGATGGTCTCCATGTAGAGCACATAGCGGCCGCCGGGTGTCAGACCATTGATGGTGAACTTGCCATCCGGGCCTACAAGCCCTTGAGTCAGGTTGCCGGACTGTTGAGTGACCACATCGTACAGTGGGTTATCCAGGTTGCGGGCCACCATGTTCATGCCCGAATAATCCACTCCTTCCTTGGTGTACAGGGTACCGGAAATCGAGCCGTAGCCAGAACGATATTCCGCTGTAGGGTAGAGATCTGACAGGTTGACTATGTCGTCGCGCACATTGACCGTTGATTGCTCGGCGCCCTGAATTCCCAACACATTGATGAAGGGGAACATGGTTTCAATAGTGTCCGGCGCTATCTGGCTGGCGCTGGTGTATTGATTGGTGATGGCGCAACCCGGTACCCCGTCATATTGCGGGCTGTAAGAGGCCGACATATAGCTGAGATGGCCATTGGCCTGGGAGTGCGACATATTGAGGGCGTGGCCGAATTCATGGGTAAATACCCCGGCAATCATTTCGCCTTCTGTGTCATCTATTCCCACGTACCAGCCGTTCATCAAGGCAGTGGCCTCAAGGATTTCACCGGTTTCTTCATCGGCCCACTCGGGGAAGGCTATCCCCAGCACCTGGCTGCGTGGTACGCCGAAATACTGTTCCAGTATCTGGCCATCGGTGTCATAGTTGACCCAGAAACCATAGCCGTTTACGGCGGAATAGATCTGATCGACATTGGTTTGATTGACGTCCTGGATGCCGGTTTGCTGTTCAATGGTGCCCTGCACCGACATCTCAAAGGTGGAGGTTTCCACCGCAGACCATTCGCCCACGGCCTTGGCGGTAATGGCATTGGCTTGAGCTATGCTGAGGAAGGTGTAATCCCGGTCCAGCACAGTACCCGCCGGGATTACAGTGCCGTCCGGTAGTGTGATGTCGAGATTGAACACCTGCCCCTTTTCCAGAATGGTGAAGGTTTGTACGTCAACCCCATCCTTGTTTTTAATCACAGGGCCACCGTCGGTATAGACGGGAATCGCCCCCTTGGAAGTATCCCACTTATAGGGCTGCATTGTGGGTTCGTGAATATACAGCGGGCCACCGGCCAGCGCGGCAGAGGAGACTGAGCCCAACAGTAAGGCCGTGGCAATTCTTGAAAGCTTCATTATTTGGCCTCCTGTACCAGTTTGCCAACCAGAGACATAAATGCGGCGGCATCCACAGCACCTGCCGTGGTGATAAGGCTCTGCTCTTCAGGGCTGAGCGACTGGGTGTTCATGCCATCAAACAGGCCTATGTTGCCCAGTTGATTGCTGACTTTGCCGTTTTGCACAATGAATTTGCCTTGTTCCAGCCCTACGGTAGAAGTCAGGCCAGCACCGAGATCCGGATTCATAAAGGCCACTACCTGCTCGCCAACCGACCAGCGGGCGAACCCTTCGGGGGATACGCCAAGGTAGACTTTGCCATTACCCATGGAGCGGGGCTTGAGCAAACCAAACTGGCGGAAAGTATATTCGCTGCCGGCTTTATGTTTGTTCTTGGCATCCATACCTACCCGAATGGTTATCTGGGTATAGGGGCGTTTGCGCTCATCAAAGCCATCGGTCACAGACACCACTTGGCCCGAGACTATGCTGGACGCTTGATTGGTCAATTGACTGAGATTTTGTTTGAGATGTTTTTGGGCCACGGCTGCCGGTGTCAGCAGCAAACTGGCTGAGACGAGACATAGCGCCGACAGACGCTTGAACCACTGGGATCTTGTCACTGGAATACCTCCTGTATGATTGGGATAAATTCAGCTTTCGATCATCGACCCATACTTCCTTGGTCGAATATTGACCGAGCACCTACTTAAGCACGCCGATTCAGTGGGTGGCACGGCAAATGATGTAGCGTTTTGTAGCGTGTTTGTTAAACGCACACGATTTGTCTCAATCTTGTGCTAGGAAAATATCACGGAGAGATAAGAGATTGGCTTTCAACAGGCCTTTGGTTATTGTTTGTTCAGCGTGAGCTGTTTGCCATGCTGAATATCAGTTAATAACATGGAGAGAGCTGATGAGCTGTAACTTTTGTGGTGGGCGTTTGAATAGCGGAATGTTACGTAAGCAGGAGCCGGGAAGCGGCCGAAAGTTTAAGTCGTGTCCCAACTGTTCTGCGACTCATGGTGAGGAACATATATTTCATCCCTATCCCGCTGATTTTGGTAATACGCCGGCACGTGTGACCGCGGCCAATCCGGACGGGCATCAAAGTTATTGCAGAAATTGTCGGGCGCTTGATACGGGTATTGCTTCAGAGAACTATCAAAAATGGAAGGTGCGAACAAGTCCCATGTGTGCTCTGCGTCGGCTTACAGGCCTGGATGCAAGGCGTGGTTCGCAGCAAATGGCCCTAGTCCTTTGCAAGAAGCACAACACAGCAGACAGATCTGTAAGCCACGCCCTTCGGGGCTTTCACAGCAACCGGCTCTCTGCGTTATTCGACTTCAACATGCCCCGGCATGCCTTCAGTCAGATGCCTTGAGCGCCAATTGCTGTGTAAGCCAGAGTGCCACGAGGACCTATTCGCACCTTCCTAAGCGTTGCAGCGAACTGAGCTGATGGCACAGCCAATTTATCAGCCTAATACTGGATGCATGACAGAACATGAAATCGGCCCTCAAAGCCAAATGAGTCAGGCCTTGAGGGCGCACAGGATTAAACAGACTTGTTCATTTGGGCTTTGGCGGCTTCAACCTTGGAGAAATCCAGTCCCAGTTCTTCCACGGCTTCTTTGATCAGTGCCGGGTTCTGCATCACTTGCATCATCAACCCCTGCAACTTTTCCGGCGGTAATCCCAACTGCCCCAGAGTACCCATGGCCATCAGGGGATTTTCGGTCAGGCTCTGGAACAGGCTGCTTATTTGTTCATCGCTGATATTGTGCTCTTTCAGCAGGGCAATAATAGGGTTCATAAGTTCCTCATTGGTTTCAAGCATTCAGATTGAGTTGATTTTAACAGAAGAAACGCCTGGCACCTTCACTGGGGCATCGCAAAATTAAGCTGTTTTGGGTTATTTTTAAAGACTCTATTCAAGCTTGGGCTGAGAGAAAACCTGCCAAGAGTCATGGGGCTTGTTTTTTGTTTTTAGTCGTAGTCTTGGGGTTCAGTTCGATACCGCGTATATGGTCGAATAGCAGGAGAATTATGACTTCTGGTTTGGCATAATGTGGCGCTAATTTTTAAGCGTTCTTCTTCAAGGAATGAAATGAAGCAGTATCTTTCCCTCTTCGGCCTGTTATGGCTCTTATCCGCGTGTTCCCCCAATTCCCATGTTGAGTTTGACCCCAAAAAAGGCGATCGAGTCGATTACTGGGTACAGACAAAAGCCAGCATAGATATTGGCGGACGGGTATTTACTCAGCACAGCAACTCTCTGATGCACTATGAGGTGATTGAGACCTCGCCTGCACTCAAGCTGGAGCTGGTGCCCAAGTTTATGACTATGTCCGGTGGCGGCAATAGTTTTAGTAGTTTTACCGCTGCAAACGATGAGCCCGAGTTGCAACAGATGTTTTCCCGCGGCTTTGAAATCACCCTGGATAAAGACTCCGGCAAATTACTGGCATTTAAGGGCAAGGATGAAGAGAGCTGGCAAAAGATGTTGGCACGCTCGGGCCCTGAGTTAATCGAGCATTTGACTCAGGGGATGGAGACTCCCGGTGTGTTGCAAAAGATCCCCGCCAAAGAGGGCAGTAAGCTGATACTCGAGGGGTTTAATGGTCAGCAAACGGAACTATTGGTCACTAAGGTGACCCCTGAGATAGTGGACGCAGAGTTGACCGCCGAAAGCGGCGATAGTCGTCTGTATGGTCATATGCGCCTGGCGCGTGAGAGTGGCTGGTTGCAGAAAATGGTGTTGGTGCTTGAGAGCAAGATTGACGCCATGGGCCAACAAGGCAACAACCATATACAGATAGTGATGTCGCGCAAAGATCTGCTCGATCAGGTGGGCGATCTGAGGCAACAAATCGCCTTCGATGATATGGACAACTGGAACCCCATCATGGCATCGCCCCCCAAGCCTGCCGATGGGCTTGAGCTCAGTGCCGAAAGCTTATTCCGCTATGGTAAGGGCACATTTCGTGGCGAGTCTGAACATCTGCAACTGGAGCTCTTGCTGACTGAAGGCGATAGAGAAGTGTTGGGGGAAATCCGCTACCGAGATCTGCAGGCGCTGGATGCCGAAGATAAACCCATTGCAATGGAGTGGAGCATACTCAGCCAGTTGGGCCCCTATCAGGAGAGTGGTGCGTTAGTCACCAGTACCGCGATTGTGCCCCTGGGATGGGAGCAGCGAAACCAGTTTGAAAAAATATCCTCCTTCAGTGCCGTGGCAGACTATAGGCCACTCGAGTTGGTATCGGTTTCCAGCCAATGGCAGTCGGGGCAGGAGCAGCAGTTGGCGTTGGCCGGTGGCACACTCATTATTACCCCGGTAGCGCAGCAAGAGGACGAGTATCTGCTGCATTTCAGCGGCGCCGATGGTTATCTGGTGCCGTTTTTCGATGGGCTTGAAGGCGAGTTTCGCTATCAGACACCGCAAGGTGGCCCCGAGTGGCTCAACAGCATGGATCGCAGTTTGCTGTTTAGCGGCCAACAACTCTTTCGGGTGAAATTGACCAAGCCAGCAGCAGAGGTAACCTTTCATGCCATCTTGGATCAGCAACAAGCCGGTTTCAGCCGCGAGGTGCGCTGGGTGAACCGTGAGGCCTTTGCCGCCGATTACACCCTGCCTCCCATGGGCAAGCATTACCTTTATTACAATGATACCGGCGAAGAGGCGGTCGATTTTGATCCGGCCACCTTTGCGACTCAGGCCGATACGCCGCAGGGTGCCAAGCTGACTTTGCCGCGGGACTGGGCCGGTATCTGCCAGCTGCAAATTGAAGGCGATTTTAAACAAGGGCCATCGGCTTTGGTCTGGAAAGCAAAGCCTAACGAGCGCATGACGACTCAAGTCGAGTACCAACTGAGTACCGAGGATGGCATTCGCCGTTATTTCTATGGTCTGGAAATACCCAGTCATCTGCACTGTGATGGTCGCCCGGTATGGCACTCTGTCGACTATACCCCGGGTGAACGTGCCTGGTTGGTGCCCCTTGAAGTGTTTGGCGAGCTGGATCTGCAGCAATCTGTGCAGCAATTCCTACAGAGTTACCATCTCTACAGTGCCGATGACGTGCAACTGCCGTTGCTGGACAAGCAGGCGCGCTACCTGAGCTCAGAGGATATCCCGCTGAGCGAAGCCGTCATGGAAGACAAATACCTAAGGGTTGCCGATAGTGTGGAACGTATCGGTAAACTCGAGTACCAGGGCGAGCCCCTGGATATCCGCTGGGTCAACAGTTTCCCGCCACTGCCTTAAGGACAAGAAAATGCGTGTATTGATATTACTTTGTGGCCTGATGAGCTGGATGGCCAGCGCCGAGACAGTGTGGCTGAATGAGGATTGGCAAGTGGTCGACAGTGAGCGCCAGGCCAGTTTTTATGTTAAAGATCCGCAAATCCAGGATCAGCATGGTTGGCAGACCACCATCTATTATGTCGGCTCGGATACCCCCAGATTCAAGGGCAGCTTTGCCAAGCCGGGGATCTTCCAAAATGCCCTGGGTAACTACCAGTTCTTTCACAATAACGGCAAGCTATCTTCCGATGGCAACTATAACGATAACAGCGAGATGGAAGGCCAGATCCGCTTCTATGATGAAGACGGCGTCTTGACCATGGAGGCCGGTTTTGTTGATGGTGAACAAAGAGGCACTCAGAAAAACTTTTACAGTAACGGTCAGTTAGAGGAAGTCTATCAGCAGTTGGGCGACAAACGTGTCGGTAAAGACAGCCACTATTACCAGGATGGCAGTCTGCAGGCGCAGCACTCGCTGGTTAATGGTCTGCCGGAAGGGGAGCAACTGGAATACTACCCGGGTGGGCAACTGCGTGAGCGCAGCCTGTATCAGGCGGGTAAACTGACAGGGGAGCGCAAACGTTATCACCGCAATGGTGAGCTGTCCTCCATTGACACCTTTGGCCCTAAAGGTCAGCAGGGAAAAGCCTATGAATACTGGGATACAGGTGTCCAAGAGGCCGAGTATGTCTATGTGGATGGCCAGCGGCAGGGGCCGGCCAAACGCTGGCATAAAAATGGCCAGCTTAGTCGGGAAACCAGTTTCCAGCAGAATCGAGAGCACGGGGAAAGCCGCCAGTATGATGCCAAGGGACAGTTGACACGAATCGAACATTATCAGCAGGGCGAAAAGGTGGGCGAGCAGCAAACCTTTTATACCAGTAGCTCGAAGCTGCAGCAGTTACAGCGCTTTGACGAGAAAAGCCGCTTGGTCTTTGAACAAAAGTTTGCCGATGACGGCAGCAAGACCATGGAGTTCAGCGCCCGTTTTGTCAAAGATAAGCAGATCCTCGATAGGCAATACTTCCAAGACGGCAAGCTCAGTTCAAGAATGCAGCAGGATATGGCTCGGGTGTGGACACTATATCAGAAGTTTGATGCCAACGGCGTTGTCATTGAACGAGAGGAAAAAATCAAGGGCAAGCGCGAGGGGCTGGCCGTGCAAATGTATCAGGGGCTCTGGGATGATGAGCCCTATATAGAGACCAGTCACTACAAAAAAGGTCAGCTCCATGGCGCTTATGAGAAGAAACTGGTCAGCGGCAAGCTGCTGGAGCAGGGCGAATATGCCCATTACAAAAAGGTGGGGTTCTGGACTTATCAAGATGCCCGTAACCGCCGTACAGAACAGCGTGACAGCCAGGGGCGGTTGCACGGTGAAGTGAGAGAAATCCAGGTACACGATGGCCAATTGTTGCAGCTGGCGCATTACCGGCACGGGCAGCTTGAGGGGGAATACCAAACCTACAGCGAAAAAGGCGAGCTGCAAGCCAAGGGAAATTATAGCCAGGACAAAAGGCATGGCCTGTGGCAGTACCAGGATCCCTATGAAACCCAAGTGTCCCTCTGGCAAGGGGAGTATCATTACGGCAAAAAAGTCGGCACTTGGCTGGCGCACTCTGCTGCGGGTTATGAACTGGGGCGGGAGCAATATGACGCTAAAGGACAGGCGCAGGGCAGTTTTTACTATTTCACCGAAGACGGGTTACTGAACAAGGTCGCCCGTTATCAGGACGGTAAGGAGCATGGCGAAACCGTGTCTTACATCCAGGGTAAAGCTTACTATATCCAAACGTTCGAACACGGTGAGTATCTGGGCAGTCGTGATGTTTACGACGATGAGCTTAAGGTCGAGAGCGGCTGCGATAGCTCTGCCTCATCGCTGTTATTTGGCTGTTGAGGCTTTATTTATGGTTTAGCCGTGTGGGCTTAATGATTGCCGCAATAAGCTGTTTGCGCTGCAGCTTGAGCCCTTCGGCAACCTGTTACGCCGAGGGACTATAGTGGCTCTGGCGCTTAAAGCAGGCCGGTTTGTCTGTCAGGAAAGTGGTCAACTCGGCTTCGCTCTGCGCCTGTGCGAATTAATGGGCAGAGTTGTTGAAATCGGGTGTAAAATAAGGTTTTCAACCCTTACCGCAAGCGTTACAAGGAAAGTATAAGTGGCTGAATCTACTTTTTTTATTCCTATGTTCAGTGGTGCTCTCTCTTTGGGTAAGAGCATGTCTGAAACTGCATAAACTGACTCAGACCAATCAGGATAAAAACAGGACATTTTGGGGACAAATAGGCCAACAACTAGGCGACTATGATCTGTATATGGGGATCTTGTTTGGAAAAGCTGAACGTCATTCCCTGTATCATTCAGAGTTGGCAGCGCTAATCACTGAAATCAGAGCGGCTTTCAAACTGGCTATATGGGCAATACTCTTGTTTATTTTGTACTTGATATTCAACTTTGGGTTATAGCAAGGCAAATTACCGCGAAAGAAATTCGCGGGTCGAAAAAAGTCATACCAGGGGGCATCAATAGGCAGTTGTTAATGCATAAACGTGTTTTTTATACATCTCTTACCCAAACTGTTTTTACATGCTTTTTAAGCAAAGCTACCACGCTGTTATGGATAAACAGGTAACCGAAATCCTCTTCAAGCTTAAATATTAGTCGCTCTTCAAGTGGGACACCTTCCAGGCGTGAAAAATCCAGCTTTGCGGTTTCCAAATCCAACCAGTTTAACTTGCCATATTGCTTCTCTTCATTAGTTAGCCGATAAGTCTGGTGTATGTACGGCATACGGAAGTTTTCAAATACTTTTATTTGATCTTTTGATGGTTGGCTTGGTGAGCAATCTACCCTTGCGTCCAGCCACTCGACACCATGTTGGACCCGTTCCGCGATTCTCTCTGCTATATCGTTGACAATAAAAAGCTTGGGGGAGAATGTTATTTCCAGAAGCAGGTCTGGTTCAAGAGTGACTGTGGATTTCGGGGTTGGCTGGAATGCAAATTCAGCCAGAGATTGTCTGGACAGCAGCGCGTAATCATTCATGGTTATATTCATAGCGGCATTCTTAGTGGGACTCATAGCCAGGCGCATCCGTTTTAAAGGCTTATATTCTAGGTGCTTCTTCGGATGTATCAAATGAGAAAGCCACAATGCTGGTGTTTATCTTTCCTTCCTCGTCCAGGCGTATGAGGGCTTCAAGTAGTTCAATAGAGAAGAATGTTTTCGTCATTCCTATCGGTTTGAATACGTGCCTCTTACTTTCGGGGAGTTTGTTGATTTTTTCAGCCGATAAGAAAAACCGGCTGGTAGCGTTGGTTATTTTGATGCTGTTTTCGGTATCGACGGCATCCACCAAGTTGTCTACTGCCAGTATATAACGATCGGTTAAAACTCCTGTGCCGGCGCAGGTTAACTTGGAGGGATAGACTTCGACCCCGTAAGGGTCAAAGCTCATGATTAATTCGGCTATCTCCTTGGTAACATTAAAAGCGCCCCCTCTGATTAAGTCCAGCGCTTCAATATCGAGGATGTCAGTGTCCTGCCATACAATCTCATTCAGACAACTTGTTGGGATAAAGTCATTGTCATCATAAAGTGACGAGCGAATATCGACCGCACTAAATAGTGAATCCCCTTCATTCATGTCTTCGTTTATATAGGCTACTTGCATTCTCAATTCTCTATATTTTTCTCTGGGGCAAAAAAGCCACCTCGTGAGGTGGCTTGGGGGAGTATAAACCGGCGTTAGCCCATACGTTTAAGCTTTTCCTTCAACTCTGGGATGGCGCGGGTAAAACCGTCGATATGGTCGGTCAGGCGTGACAGCAGTTTACGCTTACGCTCTTGGTTACGCCGACCATACAGTAGGGTCCAAACCAGCAGTACTGCACTGACCATGATAAACACCACCAGGGTCAGGTTGTGTCTAAAGAAGGAGGTGCTGTAGATGGGATCCAGCAGCGGGAAGTAGAGCATATCGAACAGCGGATACCAGATATAATCCGGACCCCAGAAGTTGAAGACCAAGGCGGCAATCGCCAACAAGATCCAAGTGCCTGCGCCGTTGAGCTTGCCGTATTGCTGGAAAGATGTGTTGTTATAGCGTTTGTTCTTGGTCAGGTTGTAGGCGTACTCACGGTTATAGTCATCAACGCCCATTTTGGCTCTTGAGCTGGCGTAAACCATCCAGTCGCCCACATCCAGATCCCCCAGCAGATCTTCGCCGAAGCGCATCTCCCGCACTTCGCCATCGGCCAGTTGTAGCAAGACTTCGCCATCAACGTTGGAGCTGCGGCTGCGATGGCTGCTGGTTTCAGTGTCTGTGGTGCTGTGGGAGAATCTGTTACCCACATAATGGTCTGTGGTGGTGGTTTTTGTGGTGGTGACCGTGAAGTCATCGACACTGGCGCTGGCACTTCTGTCGAGCACTTTGCCCATGATGCAGGAAACGCTGACTTCACCCTTTTCATCGCTGGCCAAGACATGTTTGTGCAGATAGGGCTCACGGTAACTTAGGCTGTATTGCTGCATCATGGCCTCTTCCTCATCGCGGACACTGAGGCTGTTGGCGGCCGTTGCCGGTGCTTGCTGCTGCGAGCTGCCGCACTGAACACAGTAGCCGTGCTCGCCGTCGATGCGACTCTGGCATTTGAAGCAGAAAATATCCGAGTCTTTTCTCGGCCGCTGGGCGATATGGTAGCCCAGCGCTTCTTGGGTGACAGACAACAGGCGTTTCATCGCCAGTTGCAGCGCCTCGTAGCGGCGCAGTTCCCTGGTGTGCTTCTTCTGGTTGCGTTGACGTTCCAGAATGAAACACACCACAGACAGAACCACGGCCACCCCGATAGCGATTTCTGTGGGTTGCTTGGCACCAAAGTACAGCAACAAGGCGCTGGCAATCCCCAGCAGCAGCCACCAGAAGGCGCTGGATTGGCTACCCGGCTCATAGTTGGGCACTATGGTGGAGCGTTGACCGTCGGCTTCATGACTGATCGCGGCCGGAGCCATATGGTTATGGCTGACCAGGCGTTTGGCGTCTTTACCTTCGATGCGGTAATTCAGGGTGTAGTCTGTCGGGTAGAACAAGGTCAGCACATCGCCGCGGCGAAGCTGGTCGTAGAACTTGTTCTCAGCGTTGACACTGACCCGCTCTATGTTGCCGTCCTTGTCTTCCAGCTCAAGCCACCAGTAGCTGTAGGTGAGGTTATTGCCACTGTCTACCCGGCGCCGCTTGTAGAGGAAACTGGAGTTGACCCGGCCGGTGAACGTCCTGGCGCCGGAATAGTGGGGTTTAAGATCTTTTAGGATCTCAGGGGCGACATCCTCAATGTTCTTCAGTTTGGGCTGCTCAGGCAGGGACTCTCCGCAGTGACCGCAGAAGTTTTCCTTGGCATAAATGGGTTGATTGCAATGGTGCATTCAGTTTCCTTGTCAATTGGGTAAAAGACGGATTGTCAGTGTTTGTTCGCCGCCATTCAGGCTGTGCCATTTGCGGTAGGTTTGATAACCGGGGGCGCTTACCTGCACATCGTAGTTGCCCGGTTTAAGCCGGATCCCAGGGTGATATTTGGGGCCGATGTTCATGATCCTGATATTTGCGTTGTTCACATTGGTTTCGACCTTGAGGCGTGTCTCGGTCGGTGCCAGCTCGCTGGCCTTGAGTGGCGCTGGAGTGCTCTTGTGCAGCAAGTCTATCTTGGCCAGTGAATGCGCCAGCGGCGAGAAGGCCTGATAGATACCCGTGTGTTGCTCAAAGCTCAGCCCCAAAGGATGCAGCAGCGGCTGGGCGTGCAGTGTCCAGCGCAGGGCGTAGGCAAAGCCGATATTGCCGGACTGTTCCACCTTGGTGAGGAAGTAGTTCACCGGGCTGGTATCATCCTGGGTGTAGCGGTTTTGCACCAAAAGCACCGGCAAGGTCAGCAGTAACAGGGGCGGCAACAGCTTGGCAGTCAATGCCAGCCAGCGGCGTTTGCCGGACTTGGCACTTTCAGTGGCATTCTCATTTATGCCGGTACTGTCTTCGCTGGCACTTGCTTGACTCGCGCCGGGGCGGAACAGCTGCAGCGTCTTCAGCGGCAGTTTGATAAAGGTCATACAGATCAAAAACAGGCTGAGTGACATGGAGATGGGCGGGATAATCACAGATCGCAGCGCCTGCTTGCCTTGCTCGGCATAGCGGCCGCCATCGGCAAATTCACGTTCCGACTCGGCCAACATCTGCAGGTAACTCTGGGTACGCTTCTGGATGTTGGGATCCAGCACATGACGTTTGAAGTTGGCCTGGTTCCAGTCGGCGCGGACGTTCGGTACATAGAGATCGCCCATGCGAGCGGCTATCTTGCGTTGGATCTGCGGATGCAACTGAAAGGCGTTCCAACTTAAGTTGATAGGCAAGTCCAAACCGCGTTTACGCATCTCGCTTTGCCAGCGGGCATCGGCTTCGGCCTTAACCGTCTTGGCCACGCTTTGGCTAAACAGCGGACGATTGCTGATATGCCAGCTGTTCGGCAGTTTCAGCCCCTTGGCCTTGAGGGCCCGGCGCAGTTTCACCTGAGTCACAGGATGCACCCTGAAGTCGGCCAGTGACCCTATGTTGAACGGATAGCCGGTTTCCTTTTCAAACATCGCCTGGAACTTGGGATGGGCCAAGAACAGGCGCTGGTAATGATCCGGATCGTCTGTGTACTTGTAGCGCTTGTCCTTAAGACCGCCATCGCCACCTGTAGCCAGACTCAGCGCCTGCATGGCGGTGCCGACACCGGCGGTCATCACCCCGAAAAGGGCGCTGGACAGCAGGTTTTCGCCTGTGCTGATATCTTCGACTATCAACCAGTAGTTGGGATCTATGTAGCCGAGCCCCGCCTTGGAGATCATTGTCTTGTAGCGGGCGTTTTCCCGCTCTATACATTGATAGCGACGTTCTTTCTGGGACGACTTTTTGTAGCGTTCCTGGCAGCGGTTGGTGTCTTCATGGTAGGAGAAGATCTTGGGGCCGTATTCCTGGGCCCTGGCACCGGCCTTGGCCACATGGGCCTTTT
Organism: Shewanella chilikensis; assembly: GCF_002836945.1. Classification (GTDB taxonomy): domain Bacteria; phylum Pseudomonadota; class Gammaproteobacteria; order Enterobacterales; family Shewanellaceae; genus Shewanella; species Shewanella chilikensis. Next base: position 3,501 of record NZ_NIJM01000040.1, on the reverse strand, counting down.
GCGCCTGTTGATACTTGCCCCATCCCTGATTGACCTCCTGCTCTATGTTTTGCCAGTAACCCATCTCCCGCTCCGGGATCCCCGCCAGGGTCTGGTTGTATCGGTTGGAGCCTTCGGCATAACTGCGATAGCTGGCCGACAGCTCATCATAGAGTTGACCAAAGTCGTGATAGTGCTGGTCAAAGTCGCGATAGGCCCGCTTTTGCACGAAGTTGTGAATGATCTTCTGCTTGTAATCATCCAGGTTGTCGGTGAGGTTGTGGTCGGCATAGGCCAGGCCGCCGAACAGGGCCAGAAAGGTCAGGTTTTCAGAGCTGTGCAGCTCTTTGGGGTCGTAGTTGAGACCTTCGACTTCGACCGCGTTAACCGCCAGGGCATCACGCAGCGCCGCGCTGTAGGCCGCGTATTGACGCTGCTCCGGGGTAGAGGGTTCAATCAACCATTGCTCTATCAGGTATTTCTGGCCGAAAAACACGCTGGGCCAGACGCACAAGGTGAGCAGCAACAGGGTCAGGCTGCCTCTCAGGCCGGTTTTGAACAGCCGCGCCGGCAAGAGATCGGCCAGCAGCAGGGTCACACCTATCCCGGAAATGGTGCGGCCGTAAATCTCCAGGTGTTCGAGTTGCTCGGGCTTGGGTGTGCCCAAGCCCACCAAAGAAACCAGTTGGGCGTTGAAGATGGCCTCTGGGATCAGATAGGCGGCGCTCAGCAGCAGGAAAAATACCCGCCAGGACAGTTTTTTCATCCTTGGTTCCTCACTGCTGCTCGCTGCGGCGCAGCTCTATTTTCACTGCGTCATCTGCGGTGAGGTCTACTTGGGTCTGGTTTTCTCTGGGGCCGGCCTGGGTTTTCATGATCACAGGAACAAAGCCGCCGCCAGACTCGGACGCCTTGCCTTTATTGGCCACAGCGCCTGTCTTGAAGGACTTCAGTTTGCCATCCACCGCCGGATACAGGCCGTTGGGCCAGTAGGTTTCCAGCAAAGAGAGCTTGGAGAGATCCAGATCCTTGGGCAGCGTGGCCAGCTTGCGGGTCAGCTCAGTGCTGCCTTGATAAGGCAGCATGGGCGGCAGGGCGAAGCGGCTGCAAAAACCATAGAGACTGTCGTCGATAATCACAGAGTCGGGTAGTTGACTGCGCTTGAGCCCCAGCAGGCTCTGTTCGTGGTAATCATGACCATTTATGGTATAGCTGGCCACAGGAATGCCGCGGTTATGGGCCAATGACTTGAAGCCTTGGGCGTTTCGCCGATAGTGGCGTATGTCCAGGGCGATACCGAAGTTGGACTTGAGCGCCTTTTTCAGCTTATTGAGTCCGGCCGAGGAGTCATAACGCTTTTCCCGGTAGCGGCGGTTGGCGTAACCCTGAATATCCTCCAGCATGGATTGATTACGCAAAAAGATGGGATCTTGACCTGCGCCGCGTTTCATATCGGCCGCCAGTTTGTTCATCGAGGCCTTGGCGGGGCTCTGGATAAAGGACAGGAAAACAGCGTCGTTTATCTTCCTCATTTTTTTGAGGTTTTCCAGCTCCAGACTGCTGTAGAAGTAGCGCCCCTGGCCTATGATACTGAAGGCCAGATAGTCGAGCATCTCCAGATCCCGGCTGCCGGCGCGACTCTTGATCTCAATATTCAGCTTCTGTCCGCTATGGGCATAGCGGCTGAACACCTGCGCCAGCTGGCGAAAGTTGGGCGGTACTGTATCTGTGAGGGCGCCGGTTTGCATGTCCCGTTGGCGCAGATAGCCCCACTCTTTCTCATAGCGAATCGACTCTATCTTGCGGCGCTTATTGTCTATGGTGCCGGTTTCGCGTCCGGTGCGGCCATCGTGATGAATGACCCAGACATCATCCCGGGTCAGGCGCACGTCGATTTCAATCACATCAAACTGGTTATCCAGGGCATCTATGACGGCTTCCAGCGAGTTTTCCGGAAAACGTATCGAGCCTCTGTGGGCCTGGAGCTCCAGGTTGCTGCACTGCCTGGCACCCAGATAATTGATGTTATCCAGTGCTGACAGAGTAAAGCCTCGGGCGTTGAAGGCTTGTTCCAGCGCCAGTTTTTGCGGATCCACGGGTTGAGGTTCGGGGGCGGATGGGGTGCTTTTACAGCCGCCAAGCAGGCCGAAACAGCAAAATATCAGGACAAAAAAGAGGCGCACTTGTATTCCTTGGTGCTCTGTAACTATATATAAAAACAGGGTATTAAAATTAATTATTTACTCTCGGTCAACCTGTGATGCCAATGTTTAACAAGTTTTACTTGTGCCGTCTCAAAACTGAACATTGGCTGACTTTTTATTGGTCAAATGGTGCGCTTTTTTGCGGCCGCATAACCGGAGACGCAGAACCTGGGGCGCGCGTTTTACTCACAACTTGCTTGAGGTATGCTTGAAGCAATTTTGTGAATAACCAAGGAAACCAGGTGAACCGACTGATACTCTGCCTGCTTTGCAGTTTGGCTCTGAGCCCTGCTGCCCAGGCCAAGTCGCCCGACAAAGCGGTCAATAAAAGCGTTAGCGCCAGGCCGGCCATGCGTATAGTGGCGCTCTCTCCCCATGCGGTGGAGATGCTGTTTGCCATTGGCGCGGGGGAGCAGATAGTAGCCACCACAGACTATGCCGATTTCCCCGAGGCCGCCAAGGCCATTCCCCGCATAGGCGGCTACTACGGCATACAGATAGAAAGAGTGATAGAGCTGAATCCGGATCTGGTGGTGGTCTGGGATACGGGCAACCGCAGCGAAGATATCGAACAGTTGACCAAGCTTGGGTATCGCATTTACGGCAGTGACCCCAAGACCCTGGAAGGCATTGCCGAAGAGCTGGAACAGCTAGGGCGCCTCACCGGCCACAGACAGCAGGCCGGGGAAGTGGCTGCCGGCTACCGGCAACAATTGGCAACTTTGCGCCGGGACAATGCCGCCAAGCCGGAGATCAAGGTGTTCTATCAACTCTGGTCCGAGCCTTTGATGACAGTGGCCCAGGACAGCTGGATCCAGCAGTTGTTGGAAGTCTGCCATGGCAACAATGTCTTCAAGGACAGCAGTTCACCCTATCCTCAGGTAAGTATGGAAAATGTGCTTCTCAGTCAACCCGAGGTGATCATCAAGACGGATGAAAAGGGCGATGGCAAGCGGTTGGACTGGAGCCAATGGCAGGAGATCCCTGCAGTGAAAATGGAACAAATCTACACACTTAACGCCGATCTCCTGCACCGGGCGACCCCAAGGGCGCTGGAAGGTGTTGAGGCCATCTGCAAGGTGCTCGACAAGGCCCGCGAAGGGCAGCGGCTATGACAATCATCATCCCGGCTTCGGCGCCAGTCTGGTCATCCTGCTGCAGGCGTTTTAAGCCCGGCCTCTATTTATTCATCTGTTATTAAATCCCAAGGAAGGTGCGAATAAGTCCTCGCGCCACTCTATTTTGTAGAGAGTGGCTTACACAGCAATTGGCATTCAAGGCATCTGACTGAAGGCATGCCGGGGCCTGTCGAAGTCGG